>ONMZ01000009.1 GCA_900319075.1 uncultured Eubacteriales bacterium | reverse complement strand
ACATAGATGCCGATACGCTGAAAAGCAAAAAGATTAATATTCTTAAAGTCGATACGATTAAGCAACTGTATTATACAGTTACGCCCAAAGGGGAAAAGACGGTCAAACCGTATGAAAAGAGGAACTGAGAAATGAACATACAGGAACTGATTTTAAAATGTGACAGACACAGAATTTTCGAGGAATTAATAAAGCTGCACAGCGATTTTCCACAGGAGAAAAAAAACGAGATGTTTGCAAAGTTCAACGCTCTCATAGACGAGCTGCTGGCTAAAACAATAATTACCGTGGACGGTGTTGATGTTGTTTGCAGCGAGCCGACGTATAAAGACGGAATAATACGCTATGGTAGCGTTGCTGTAAGCACAAATGATGTGAGAGAATACTTCCGTCCGCTTGACTTCTTTGATGAGCTTGACTCACTTGCGCCAGAGGACATCACGGACGATATGGTCGAGCCATTGCTTGCAAAGTGTCAGGAGATTTTCGATAAAAGCGTTGAGTATATCGGAAATGAACCCTCGGGCAGCTACCCCGGATACATAGAGCGTTACGGGTATATGTTCAGTCCGCACGATAAAATCATTAGCTACAAAGTTCCTGCGCACATCATCGGAACGGACGAACAGTATAGGCTGCTTGCGTATATTATTTTTGAAATGACTTTTTTCGGTTTTGATGAAAAGCAGGCAGAGCAGGAGCGCAAAAAGCTGAAAGAAAGCCTTGTTGAAATGGAACAGTTAGATTCCTTGCCGCCGGAGGAGCGTGAAAAGCATTTTTATACACTCGAAGACGTAAGAAAAGAGTTGGGCATTACGGACGACAGGACTGAGGAAGAAAAAGCTTTTGACAAGTTCGTAGGCAGAAAAGAAATGCTGATCACTTTTCTTCTTCGTTACCGTGAGATGAAAAAGGTATATAATGATCTTATGCAAGAAAAGTGAAAAGATAAAGCAGATGTTTGGATACGAATTCAACATCCCGATGACAAGAGAAATTGAAGAGTAGGTAACTGAAAGGTGTAATCTTGGTAGAACGGTTGAGCTTAATGGCATAGCTAAAGGATTGCAAGGGACTGTTGCATAAAATTGTACAACAGTTCCTTTCTAATAGTATAATAAATCCAATAAACAAATAAATAGATTTTTGTTGATTGCGTAATAACGTACTCCTAGCAAACTGGATTTTGAAACACAATTAAAGAATCTGTTTCAAATCATAATACAATTAAATACCAGCACCTACGTTAATAATACAAGATATAATACAATAATATAAAATAATACAATTATATTAGAGTAAACCTATAAACCCGCTATTTGCAAGAATTGCACCCGAAGGAGTTTGGTGGGCAGCAGCCTTGTACTGCAAGGCGGAGAAAGCCCCAAAAAACGCTATCAGAGATTGACGACCTATTAAAAAACAAATAGCTGCTGCTTTTGTGCGGCAGCTATTTTTAACAAGGAGATACCCTATGAACTACGGTGAGATAAAAAACTATGACATTGCTAACGGCTTGGGGGTGCGGGTGAGCCTGTTCGTTTCGGGCTGTACCCACCACTGCAAGGGATGCTTCAATCCACAGACATGGGATTTTTCCTACGGAAAGCCCTTCACCCGGGAAACCATCGACCGGCTGCTGGAAATGCTTTCCCCTGACTACATAGACGGGCTTACCCTCCTTGGGGGCGAGCCTATGGAGCCTGACAACCAGCGTGCGCTGCTTCCGTTTCTCAAAGAGGTCAAAAGCAGATTTCCAAAGAAAAACATCTGGTGCTACACAGGCTATCTTCTTGATGAGGAGCTTTTAAAGCCCAGCCGTGCAAGGTGTGATGTTACCGACGAGATATTGTCCTGTATTGACGTGCTTGTGGACGGAGAGTTCGTTGAGGAAAAGAAAAACATCTCCCTTAATTTCAGAGGCTCTGAAAACCAGCGGCTTATTGACTTGCCGCTGAGCTTATCCACGGGGAAAATATGTCTTATAAACCAGCTTTACAATTTAAGATAAAAATCAAGCCTCCCGGCTTTAAGGTAGGTACCTATATAGAAGATTTATAAAACGTTTTGCGGAACATCATTTATTGCGAAGGACTGTTTCCTAACTGCATTTCTTGACCATAACTCATTAAGAGTTTTAGGAAAGGGGTTTGGGGAATAACCCTTTTGCAAAAGGGTTTTCCCCAAAAAGCGTTTATAATACTTCTGTATGAGTACCATACTTGAAACCGGAAGGCTTTTTTGTTTTTTCTATCAATAGTTTTCTGCGTTGATCTCAAAGTAAGACTGTGGATGTGCACAAACGGGGCAAACATCCGGTGCCTGTGTGCCGACCACGATATGTCCGCAGTTGCGGCATTCCCACACCTTGACCTCGCTCTTTTTAAACACTTCCTGTGCCTCAACATTTTTCAGCAGCGCTCTGTATCTCTCCTCATGATGCTTTTCAATTGCAGCTACGCCTCTGAACTTTTCTGCAAGCTCTGCAAAGCCCTCAGCCTCGGCCGTTTTTGCAAAGTCCTCATACATATCCGTCCACTCAAAGTTCTCCCCGTCGGCAGCTGCTTTAAGGTTGTCGGCTGTTGAGCCTATGCCTTCAAGCTCCTTGAACCACATTTTTGCGTGCTCCTTCTCGTTATCGGCGGTTTTGAGGAACATTGCAGCTATCTGCTCATATCCCTCTTTTTTAGCCTTGGAAGCGAAGTATGTATACTTGTTCCTTGCCTGTGATTCACCTGCGAAAGCAGCCTGAAGATTTTTTTCGGTCTGTGTTCCGCTGTACTTATTTGCCATAGTTTTATCCTCCATAGTTTATTATTACACCGACTCGGTGTTTTCAACTTTTTCCTGTGTATGCGCTGCTGTGAAAGCTTTTGAGCGCTTTACGGCAATGTTGAGCAGCAGCACAAGTATCGTGCACCCGACAGGGTTGCCGCACCACACCAGCATCTCTTCCGTAAGTTTACAATTATGACACCACACATATATGAAATATGCCGCTGCGCCAGATGCTGCAAGCTGCAATATCCAGATAACGATATGGTCTTTGAAAGAATACAGAATTGCCAGCACCGAGAGCCCTGCCATAGCTGCCAAAACATAATCTGAATAGTGGCTTTTGTAGTTAGCCTGACTTGTAAATACGATCAGCAATACCGTTGAAGGGACGCAGCAAACCAGCGACAAAAACCGCTTGCGAAGAAGTATCATAAGAACATAAGCCAGCACCGCCGCACCTACCAGCACAAAAGTGTAGCCAATAAAATCGTACTCCAGCTTATCCATCTCAAACCATGATATATCTTTTCTATGCAATCTCATGCTGGCTTCAAGATCCCGACGCCTTTTGAAAAGATCGGGCATACCTGCGAGATTTACGATAATACCGATCACAGCGGTAATAATAGCTGCTATGAACAAAACGGAACCGTTACCGCCGGGGGTTTTCTCTTTTGGTACAGCAACCTGCACAGGCTGTGCAGATACATTCTTTTCACCGCACTTACGGCAGAATTTAGCATCGGGCGTATTTTCATTGCCGCATTTTTTACACACCCACCCGTTCTGTGCCTGTAAAGCAGCAGGACTTGGCAGAACAGATGTCTTAACTTGCGGTTTTTTTGCGCCGCAGGACCGGCAGAATTTAGCGTCAGATGTATTTGTGTTGCCGCAGCTGCTGCATTTCCAGTCTGCATTATCTTCCGGGGCGGGTCGTGCTGAGGTCTGCTGAGGGATGCTGCCTGCCTTAGGCAGATCCTTTGTTTGCACATAAAACAGCCTGTCTATTACTATTGCCGCAGCAAGCGTTACCACAGCAGCAATTACCATTGACAGCCACATAACATCGGTAGGCAGTATGAACAGCGTACCTGTGCCGATAGCTGCGCCGATAATGCCCGAGATAACGGGACATTCGCCGATACCCAGCAGTCTGGTGAATATGAATGATGAGAGCCACGCTGCCGCACAGCATCCGCCGATAAGCATCATAGCCAGGTCTTCAAAAAAATTAGATGCAAGGAGCATTGTGCATCTTCCCATTCATATTTTTCTTACCTGTAAGTATAGCATTTCCTACGACAAAAGTCAACAACAACGCTCTGTGCAGCGCTGTATGCAGATAATTCCCGTTTGCTCCGGCTGCCATCGGGTAAAAACAAACAGGCACCGACTCTACATCGGTACCTGTATCCGGTTATTTAAGCCGCTTTGCTTGACCACATCAATGCGCTTTTTTTCAGCTCTGTCTTTTTTATTATCATTATATCCGCCACGGTGAATGCCACCGCAGTAATTATCAAAGCCGCTAAGGCTGCTCCGCCGGCGCTTCCGAAAATATCTTTTGCAAAGCCGCCCACCGAACGAAAGATAGTCTTTCCGGCTGAGATCAAAAGCATATAAATGACCCACCAGCCTATCCATACCCACTTTCCGAACTTCATCGTAGAGCAGACAATAAATATCGTGGCTACTGAAACAGCGTAATACAAAAGCACATTAACGCAGTACGAAATAAGCACCGTGTCAATTCCAAACTCCGCATTCCCGGACAGGAACAACGGCTTGAACTTATAGACAAAGCCGGTTGAGTTTGAAACAAGTGCGATAGCTACCTCTGCTGCCAGAGCTAATCCGCTGCATACCACTACCGCTGCAATAACGGTCGTGAACATGGCTTTGATAGCAGTTTTTCTTGAACGGTTCATATTTATGCTCATATTGATGCCCACTACGCAAACCCCTGCCGAGCAGATAAATGAGCTGAAGAACAAAATGATAAACGTTGCAAAGTTGTTAAGCTCTTCATCGCCGCCCGCTGTACCTCTTATACAAACAGCAAGTATGATAAACACCAGACTTACTGTGGCGGATATTATGGCAGACCAGATAACATTTGTTTTGAAGTTCTTTTTCATCATATATTTTGTAAGGTCGTTTTTCATCTTTCTCTCTCCCCTTATACTTTTTTTCTTGTGTTTGTGTTATCAATAGTCTGTGTCTTTACAAGTCTCCATTGTGCCACCAGCATTATTACGAGCAGCGAGCCAAGAACAGCTATGGAGATCCATTTTGACGAGATCAGGATAAGTGCGATGAGAATTCCCGCTGCGGATAAAAAGCAAAGTATGCTTGCAAAGACCGCTCCCGCACCCTTGAATCTTGAAAGAAAATTCATAAGCAGCGAACCAATAAGTGCAAACAGCAGCGAGCCAAACAGCATAAGCAGTATGCCGCTGAGAATACCTTGTGAAACGATCATATTCTTTGAAAAGGGCGAGGTGTTGAAGGCAGCATCTCTGAACTTATCTGACAGCACAGCATACTGCCCGGTGCAAAGCTTTGAAAAAAGCAGATTGATGCCCATTCTGACCGGGTAAACCGTTGCGCTGATAAGTCCGGCACTCATCAGCTCAGAAAAAAGTATCGCCTTGTGCAGGTGTTTTCTTGTTACATTGACCTGAAGTGAGAGGCTGAACATCTGTGCTGTGTATGCAACTCCAAAGCCCAGCGCTCCTACCATCGCCATGATCCCCACCGGTGATACTACACTCAATTTGTCGATCTGCTCCTGAGAAAGAGTGCCGCTTTTTTTGAGCAGATCATCCACATCTCCCCTTGCGTCCTGAAACTCCAAAAACGAGAAGATCACAACTATCACAGCGAAAACCGCCACAAGCGACAGAACTTCTTTTATATTCCAGGTACTGCGAAGTAGTTTTTTTGTATACATTTTAAGCTATCCCCTTTTGTTCTCAATCGTTTGTCATCTGTATAAACAGGCTTTGCAGACTTGCCTTTGATATTTCAAGTCCCTGGGGTACGTTTTGTGCCTTACCCTTAACATATGCGGATTTGATCCCGCCGACTGTATCGCTGCCCACAACGGTCTTGTCTGCGGTGTACTTATCCACCAGCTCGGCAGGTCCCGTTACGGTATAGGAATTCTCCATTATCTTATCTGTATCCTCTGCGGTAACAAGTCTGCCCTTGTCGATGATTATTGCCTTTTCAATAAGATTTGCACACTCATCTATGAGATGTGTGGAAATAATATAGGTGCTGCCCGTGTTTGCATATCTGTCAATAAGTTCTTTATAAAAAAGCTCTCTGTGGTTTGCGTCAAGCCCAAGTACAGGCTCGTCAAAGAATATGTAGTCTGCGCCGGAGGCAAGCGCCATAATAAGCTTTGCGATGCTGGAATATCCCGTGGAAAGCGACATCAGCTTTTTCTTCACATCAAGCTCGAATTTCTCAGCCAGCGCAAATGCATAGTCCTCGTCAAAGTCAGGGTAAAACATTTTTACGATCTTCACCGCTTCCTTGAACTTCTTATCCACAGGCAGAAGATTATGCTCGCTCATGGTAAATATCTTGCGAAGTGCCTCATCGTTCTCTATTGACATCTCGCCGTCAACGAATATCTCGCCGGACGTTGGAAATATCCGGTTTGAGATAAGGTTTACCATCGTGGATTTTCCTGCGCCGTTCCTTCCCAGAAGACCGTAGATCTTGCCGTACTCTATTGTTAGTGAAACGTCCTCAAGCGCCTTGGTATCCTTATAGTGTTTTGTAAGATTTTTAAGTTCTATCCCTCTCATTTTTATTATCCCCTCTCTATCATATCTATAACGTCCTGCTTGGTCAGCCCCAGCTTTGCTGCCTCGTCAAGCATCTTTTTTATATACTCACCGAAAAAATCCGACTGTCTTTCCTTCTTTAAAGACTCCACAGCACCCTGTGCCACAAACATACCCAGTCCCCTTTTCTTATAGATTATTCCTTTGTCTACCAGCATATTTACTCCCTTGAGCGCTGTCGCAGGATTTATTTTCAGCTGCACCGACATTTCCGTAGTCGAAGGGATCTGCTCCCCCTCTTTTATTGCCCCTGAGATTATGCTGTCGCTCAGCCAATCGGCAAGCTGTACAAATATGGGCTTTTCACTTTCAAAGTTTATCTGCATTATCTGTCCTCCTTTGTGTTGTCTGCATCTCTTTTGTTCCTATCTTTGTTTTTTGTGTTTTGTTCAGCGCTGCTGTATTTGTTTTTTCTCTTTAAGTGCAAAATAGATGTGTCTCATCATAAGACCTATAAGCGGTACAAACCCTATCAGCATTTTTATCCCCCGTTTCTTTTTTTGTGTTGGTTAGTTTGTTAGTGGGTTAATTACTTCTGTAACTAACCATATCACATAAAGATATTTTTGTCAACCCCTTTTTTTATCTTTTTTGAGCTTATCCGCCAGATCATGCGTATTTACGCAGATTTTCTCATTTAAATTTTTTTACCGCCTCACGGATATCCTTTTTTGTCGGTAATTATCCACAATAAAATCGCTCATTATTTGTGCAAATTATCCCCATAAATATTCTTTATCCCATACGTATCTATAACACCGGCTAAATGAAAGGAGATAACCAAAATGAAAAAGTTTATGGTTCTTATATTAGCATTATCAATGACCCTTGCCGTTTCAGGCTGTACACAGAGCAGCTCCGACAAATATCTTCCTGTCGCTTCTCAAAAGGTGGAAAGCAAACCGGACCCTGACAGCAGCGTGCCGGATAAGCTTACTCCGCCCGAAACGAAAAGGGACAGCAGTGTTGTTATACCCGACAAGCTCACCCCTGCCACAACTGAGGCGCAGGATTTTGCCAGCGGCGATCATTCATACTACAAGTTCACATCGTCCGCCGAGAAGTATGACAGCGCTGAAAAAAAGCGATATTACTACAAGGGAGAGATAGCAGACGACGGGGTAAAGCGCACTATATTCCACGGACTCGCAAGGATCATAAACAGCAGCGAGATACAGCCGAAAGGCGAACAGACAGTCACAGGCGGCGCAAACGCTTTGATAACATTTACGGAAAAAAACGGTGAAGAATACAAACTGTGTGAGGGACTGCTGATACAGCATCCGGATGAAGAGGGCGGAGATGCGATCTTTATTTTCCGTATGCCGCACTCTACTATTTACCTTGGTGCAGGATATGAAGCTATGCAGGATCTTAAAAATGCGATACGGGACGGAGTTATGACAAGCAAGAACCTTGTTAAGACAACATCGCTGAATGACACCGAGCCTGAACAAAAAAAGCTCATTCCGCAAGATATAGCGTATATCAGGGTGTATTCAAACTACGCAGAGGGTCGTGTTGAAAAGGGTTTTTACCTGACAGTCAACGGCGAATACCACACATTTGACTATTCCAAGATAGACCCGAAAGAGAATAAACAGGCAAGTGAAACCCACGAACAATGGCTGATAAACGAGATATGCGAGCAGTCGCCATATGACATGAAACAAGTCAGTTTGCAGACGAGATACATAAAGCAAGCGCTTGCATACGCCGCAAAGACAGACCCCGATGCCAAGGTGACTGTAACACATAAGATGTGTGACTACGGACAAAAGACCTCTTATGCAGTTGTTGACGGAAAGGCAATAATGCTGTATTCTTACGGAGACAACCAGAGAATAGTTGAGGACGACAATGCCAAAAAGGCAGAAGAGTTATTTGGAAAAGCGCTCACAGACAGCTTGCAGGCTGAGTGATGATGAACGCTGCACCGCAAAAGGCACCGGCTATGTATGCCTATAAACTATGATATTGATAATTATGCGACCTAAGGAGTCACATGGGGCAATCGGATGATCCCGTGATCGGTGCATTCGGCGTTGTGTATAGTTAAACCTTCAGATGAGCGTATCACCCATAATAGAGTTTTGCAGCGATCTGCGCCTGCACCGCAAAAGGTGCAGGCTTTTTTATGCTTGTGTTGTTGATTTCACAGGAGATTTGTGATAGTATAAGTTTAGCTTGGTTTATGAGGTGAATAAAATGAACAACAGACGTATCCTTATTATAGACGACGATGCCGACCTTTCCATGATAATCACGGATATGCTTGAAAGCAAGGGCTTTTTTGTAAGCTGCGCTCAAAACAGCGAAGAGGCTTTTAATATTCTGGGTGAGGCAAGCTTTGAGCTGATACTGCTTGATATCAACCTGCCCGACAACTCAGGCTTTGAGGTGTGCAAACAGCTTCGTGAGGTGTCCAATGTACCGGTTATTTTTGCAAGCGCAAGAACGAGCGAAACAGACAGGATAACCGGATTTGATATAGGCGGCGACGACTATCTTCCAAAGCCCTATTCGATGAAAGAGCTTCTGTCCCGTATCAATGCGCTCCTGCGGCGCTCCTACGGCAGCACGGATAAGGAAAGGATAGTTACCTTCGGGGAGGTCAGCGTAAATATCACCTCCCGCACCGTTACCCGCAAGGGCAAAGCGGTAAATCTCTCCCTGCGTGAATTTGACCTTCTGGCTTATCTGTGCGAGCATAAAAACGAAGCGATCTCCAAGAACAAGCTGATAAATGAAGTCTGGGGTGCATTTTCAACAGTTGAGCCATCTACCCTTACGGTTCATATACGCTGGCTGCGTGAAAAACTTGAACAAGACCCTGCATCACCGGTCTATATAAAGACTGTATGGGGTGTAGGATATATTCTGGAGGCAAAGGATGAAAAGTAAACTATTTATACAGGCGCTTGTGTTTTCCATTCTTATCGGACTTGCAGGAGCTTTGTTCTATATCACTAATTCAACGGCAAATCTGGAATCAAACCGTGGTGACGATCTGGTCGCCGTAAACGAAATAAAAACGCTCATAGGCAGCGGCAACACTCAGACTGCTTTGCAGAGACTTGATGAGCTTGACTCCCAGCTTCGCAACCTGGATGTTGAAACAAGCACGAATTACAGCATCGCATGGATCTGCCTTATCGCCGCAGGCTTTATCTTTATGAATGCTGCCTATACCTATTTTGCTATCCTGCGCCCCTTTTCCAAGCTTGAAAAATACGCCTCGCAGCTTGCAGCGGGCAACTTTGACATACCCCTTGACTATGAACGTAAAAACTATTTTGGCAAATTCACATGGGCTTTTGACAGTATGCGCCGTGAGATAGCCGCAGCAAGAGCAGGCGAGAAGCAGGCGATAGAAAACAATAAGACCGTTATCGCCACCCTCTCCCACGACATAAAGACCCCCGTTGCCTCCATAAGGGCATACTGTGAGGGACTTGAGGCGTATCTTGACATCTCCCCCGAAAAGCGGCGCAAGTACCTTGAGGTAATAATGCGTAAATGCGACGAGGTTTCAAAGCTTACCAACGATCTTTTCATCCATTCCCTTTCCGACCTTGAAAAGCTTGATATAAAAGATATGGAAACAGAGGTATGCTCCCTGCTTTCCGAGACAGTTGACGAGCTTGACCCCAACGGCGGCGAGATATGCTTTGAAAAGCCCGGTTATGAATTTATGACCCGCTCTGACCCTGACCGGCTCAAACAGATAGTGGAAAATATAATTACAAACGCACGCAAATATGCAAAGACCCATATCGACATCACCACCCGGCGTGAAGACAGCACCCTTGCAATAATATTCACCGACTACGGCAGCGGTATCCCCGACGAGGATATGGCTTTTGTCACCAATAAATTTTACCGTGGGCACAACTGCCATGGAGAGCCGGGAAGCGGACTGGGTCTGTACATATGCAGCTACCTTTGCCGCAAAATGAATGCCGGGCTGTCGCTGAGAAATACATCTCACGGGCTGGAGGTCACGGTAACGCTGAAAGAAATATCGCCTTCTTCCACATCTTAAGGATTTCTTAATAACTTTTGCTGTATATTTTAGTTAAAGCAAAACCCACGGGAAGATGCAGGGGGAGGAAAAACAATGAAAAATGTGATACTTAAAACAAAAGACCTTTGTAAAAGCTTTGCCCACAACGGCGGACAGCTGCATATAATCTCAAACGTTGATATGCAGCTTTATGAAGGGGATTTCACAGTTATAATGGGAGCCTCGGGCTCCGGTAAATCAACTTTGCTTTATGCCCTCAGCGGAATGGACTCAGCCACCAGCGGCAGCGTTATGTACGGTGATACAGACATTACCGGGCTGAATGAGAAAAAGCTTGCAGAGCTGCGCCACAGGGACTTCGGTTTCGTATTTCAGCAGATGCACCTTGTCAGCAATCTTACTATTTTTGAAAATGTTGCCGTTGCAGGATATCTGAACAAAACCGTTTCGGCAAAGCAGACCGACGAGAGAGTCAGCGAGCTGCTTGAAAAGATGAACATTTCTCACATAAAGTCCCATCTTCCGTCGCAGGTGTCCGGCGGTGAACAGCAAAGATGCGCCATCGCAAGAGCGGTGGTAAACAAGCCAAAGCTGATATTTGCAGACGAGCCCACAGGCGCTTTGAACAGAAAGAACTCTCAGGATGTGCTGGATCTGCTGACCGAACTGAACAAGGAAGGGCAAAGCATACTTATGGTGACCCACGACCTGCGTGCGGCGGCAAGAGCGGACAGGATACTTTATCTCAGCGATGGGAAGATCCTTGGTGATCTTAATATGCCGCCTTACGTTCCCCAAGAGATAAAAAGCCGTGAGACCCAGATAAACGCATGGCTCACTTCCCTTGAATGGTGAGGTGAGGACATGGAGGTATTCACACTTGTAAAAGCCAATATAAAAAGGCGTAAGGGAGCATTTATCGCTGTTATACTCCTTACGGCAATAATCGTTTCATCTTCTCTTTCCATATTCAATTTCATTGACAGTATGGACAAGGCGCTTGAACGCTCGTTCAGCGATCGGGGGGATCCGACAGAGGTATGCTTTGTATACAATAACTTCTACACCCCACAGCTTGAGGACAAAGTTCGCAGTCTTGACATAGTAAAAAAGCTTGAGGTATACGATGCGCTTGACAACTGGTACAATGACGGTGTATCAAACAGAGTCGGCAATTCAAATGACGGCAACAGCTACTTTTATATGAAGCTACACGACGGCATAAGGCTGATAAACTCGGATGTTTCGGGCTTTGAGGACAGCATACCTGCGCTTGAAAAGGGCGAGGTATATCTGCCGCTGGGGTGCAGGGAAAAGCTCAGATGCAAACTTGGCGACACATTTGAGACCTGCTTTTATTACACCAAATACGAGTTCAAAATTAAGGGCTTTGTTCAGGAGCCGCAAAACGGCTCTTCACAGATAGGCTGGAAGCAGGTTTTCATATCAGACGAGGATTTTGACGAGCTGACGAAGATCTCTGCCGAAACAAAAGCCGATGAGAAATACAAAAACGATAAGGCTGTGCAAAAAGGTATAGAGGTCAAGGTCTTTAATACCTACAAATCGCCAAGCTATGAGGGCAGCGATGCACAGTTCCAAAGAGATGTGAACCTGGCGACCAGGCTGGGTGATCTGTCAAGCGGAACACTTACAAGGGCTCAGTCGGTCAACTACTCTTCGCTGGCACCTAATGTGCTTTCAAAGATAGTTCTGACGTTTATTGCGGTGCTGTTCGTGGTGGCACTTGTCATTATGGGGCACAGCATTTCAAGCGAGATAGAGATAGACCGCAAAAAGCTGGGCATACTCAAATCACAGGGCTTTACCACACGCAAGATAAGGCTTATAATGCAGATACAGTATATACTTGCCATGGTGATAGGCATTATACTCGGTATTGCAGGTTCATTCTTCCTTTCGGGACTTATCGCAAGCGAGTTCGCAAATGTAGTTGGCACTCCCGTGAGCATCAGGATCAGTTTTTTAAAGGCTGTGCTTGTGATAAGCGCACTCATCGGAATATCCCTGCTGGTCATGGCGATAAAGACCCACAAGGTCACCAGGATCTCGCCTGTACAGGCTATCACGGGGCAAAAGGGCGATGTGTACTTTGACAGCAGACTTAAAATGGGACTGAGCAAGAAGCTGCTTTCGCTGACGCTTGGCATAAGACAGTTCACCTCTGCAAAAAGGCGCTACATCAGTATGCTGATAATCTCGGCTCTGCTTATGTACTTTATGGTTTCCATAAATCTTATTGCGGGGCTTGTGACCTCAAGCAACTCTCTTGAGATGATGGGCATGGAAGTAACGCAGATAGATATGAACATCAACAACGCAGGTGAGGATCTGCTGACGATCGAAGAGGCTGAAAAGCGAGCAGAAGAGATAATCGAAAAGTACACAACGATAGAGAAGAGATATGCGGTCAACGGCAGCTACTGCGCTATCAACGGATACAAGCTTTTCTGCCGTGCATACAAGTATCCGCAGGACATCGGCGGTCTTTTCAAAGGCAGAAGACCGAGACAGAAAAACGAGATACTTATCACACAGCTTATCAGTGACGAGTTTGGCTGGAAGATCGGCGACAAGGTAAACGTTACGAGCAGCGGCGGCGAGCTTGAATGTATGGTAACGGGCATTTATCAGTCGATGAACGATGCAGGAATGGTGTTTGCCATACCGTATGAGGCATTTGAAACACTCAACCCGTCGTTTAAGATAAACTATGAGGGATTTGTAATAAAAGACGAATCAAAAGCAAAACAGATAGCTGAGGAGATCGACAAAGCCCTGGTCAATGATAAGGGCGAAAAGAAAGGCTCCTGCAGCTATTGGGATATACATACCGAGGGCGAGGAGATGTACGAAAGCGAGATAAGCCTGCTCAAAACTATTATTTACGGCTTCTCAGGTGTGTTTATGCTTGTCGCTGTGGTACTATTGTGCACAAAGGCTTTTGTGCTCGAACGCCGTGATATAGGCATATACAAGGCGATCGGCTTTACCTCGGCAAGACTGAGGCTGTCCTTTGCGCTGAGATTTTCCTTTGTAGCTTTCCTTGGCTCGCTGATAGGCTTTGCCCTTTCGGCGCTGTTCACACAAAAGATGATGGAAACGCTGCTGAGAGTGATAGGGCTTTGCTACCTTGAACTGGACATTGGCGTGCTTGACATAGTGATACCGATGGCACTTCTCATATCCGGATTCTTCATATTCTCACTTGTGGCATCAAGAAAGATAAAAAAGGTCGAAACAAGAGAGCTTGTTGCGGAATAAAAAAACGGAGGGCGCTCATAAATAAACGAGCGTTCCCTCCGTTTGTTTTTATTAAGATCAAATCCTTAGTGTAAGGTTGTTAAGTCCAAGAGAGTTGACGTAGTTTGCGTCCTTGACCATGGACATTATCATTCTGATACCGATGTGGGCAAGCCTATCGTCGTCCTTGTGAAGCTCAAGGTAATCCACAGGGTCAAAGTTCTTGCAGTTGTCCCTTATGCGTATTACCGATTCATCACTCTTGAGCATGACCCTGATGTCGATGCTGTGGGTGGTGTCCTGCTCGTCAAAGCCGTATGCCACAATATTGTTTGCCATTTCTTCGATACAAAGAGCTATCATGGAGCAGAACTTTGAAGTCCTGCCATGCTCCCTGCAAAAATCAAAAGCCTTTTCCGACGCAACCACTACCTCCGAGGATGTCTTTACCGACATCTCAAAGCAGTCCTCTTCTTTTACACCGTAATTATCGGGCAGAAGTGCAAAATTCCTTACGTTTATGCCCTTGCCCTTCTTGATGAATACCACGATTCCGATAAACAGAAGCGTCAGAGTTTCACCGCACAAAAATCCCAGCCATACGCCTTTTATACCGAAAGCCAGACTGAGAAGATACGAGCTCAGCGCAGGGAGAACAAAATTCTGAAGTATAGATATCGACCTTGTCAGATGCACGTTGTCAATACCCTGGTAATAATTCTTCAGCGATGTGTTTATCGCACAGGGAACAAGGGAAAGAACAAAAAGTCTGAATCCGACCACAGCCATGCCCTTAGCTCTGGTGTCCGTAAGGAACAAGGTGACCATAGGCGTTGCCGCAATAAGTGATATAACCGTCACCACAGCGCAGATCATAACAGCGTATCTTATCATGATCTTCACCAGTGTGTGCAAAGAAGTGGTGTCCTCATCACTATAGAATATAGACGAAAGCATAAGTGCCACCGAGGCGATACCGGAGCTGAATGCATAACAAATGTTCCCGGCAGTGGTTATTACCGAATACGCTGCAACCGCAAGCGCTCCCTCAATACTCAGAAGAAGTCTGTTAAGCACAAATGTGAGCAGCACCAAACTTACCTGATTTATAAGGGTAGGCACACCGTCTTTTAATAACCTTGCACAAAGTTTTGCCTTTAAAAGCTTTATCCTGAACTTGAAAATACAGCTTTTTTTGAAAAAATAAGCAATGCCTATAACAAATGCGATATAGTAGCTCAGACTTGAAGCAAGTCCCATGCCAAATGTGCCCTTTTTGAATACAAATACATTCAGAGCGTCAAATACGATATCTCCCACGGTCATTGCAGCCACCGCCACAACAAGACGTATCCTGCTTCCGGATATCTGCATATAAGGCACCATTACCTGAGCCGAAAGAAATGCGGGCGCACCGATTATAAAACCTCTGAGGTAATCCTTTGTAAGGTTGTATACCTCGCTGTCCGTTCCGTTCTTTGCAGCACCGAGAAGCTGACATATGGGGTCGGTGAAACCAAGTACAGCTATAAGTCCCACCGCAGAAACTGCCGCAACCAGTATAACAGAGATCGTAAAGCAAGCATCTGTTCCTTCTTTGTCGCCGCTTCCCATGGTCTTTCCGCTCATGACCTGAACTCCGGCGGAAAGCATACTTCCTATGGCCGCAAATACAAGCAGCACAGGCGTTGCAAGTCCATAAGCAGTCATAGACTCAACACCCAAAAATCGCCCTATCATAATGCTGTCTATAAGCATACAAAGCATTACCGTCATAGACGACAATATCTGTGTAAGCAGCATTTGCCTGAATATCCTTTTAATCATTTTGCACCTCGTAAAAACTATAACTATATATAATATACACTAAATTTGTATAAAAATCAAGAGGCAAAGCAAAAAAACAAGACCGCCGATCATCTCAGCGGTCTGTATGATAATATGTTTTATGCCCAAGGGTTTTGTGACTTTGGCTGACGAATGTCTGAAAGCAGGAAGTTCTCCCAGAGGAACCACTGACCTGTGGAACCCTGCTGTCTGAGCTGGACCTGGCGCAGGCTGTCTGCTCCGCCGGATCTGATGTGCATTGTTGCATAGCCTTCGTTCTGATAAGTGTATGGATTTGTTTCTATGGTGATCGTATAAGGCTGGGACGGTGTGTAATCGTTATCGGGCGTTGCGCCCTGGAAAAACGAAAACGGGATATATTCCTTTCCGCTTATGCGCTCTTTCAAAAACTGCTTTTCATAAGTTGAAAGCGGCTGAGGACCTTTAAGGAAGTTGAGCATCTCAATGCCCACCTCAGGTGCAGCAGCATATGCACACAACGCACATACTGTTAATGCCGCAGTATCATACACCGACTTGAGCTGTCCCTGGGGAAGAGCTTTCATCTGCTCAACACTTTCGGGAAGTGCGGCAAAAGTTATGGTTTTAGGTCCCGTTTCCTTACCGATATTGGAAACTGCACCTGCGATACCGCTGGCTGCCTTGTTTTTCAGGTTGTCAAAAATACTCATAACAATTTACACTCCTTTATAATTTTTTATTATACCCATTCATATTATATCACATATCCGTTCATATTGCAAGCGTATTTTTACATCTTTACAATTATTCGCAGCCGTGCTATAATCTAAAAAAGGCGGTGAAAATGTTGAGGAGAATATGGAAGGATCTTTACAATACATCAAAAAAGAGCGTCAATGCCAACAATCTGCACAATCACTCTGTTCTTGAGGGCACAAACACCGCTCTTGTCAACGGGCAGAACACCGAACCTGTGCGCTTGATGCGCTACGGAAGAAATCTTATGAACCACTGCGGCTGTGAGATAATCGCCGTGTATAATATAATGCAGCTTCTTTCAAAGCCCGTACCTTTGCCCGATGTTATAAGTGAATTTGAACTCAACCGTATGTCCGCTCTTTTTTTCTCCACCTGTTTTGGCAGTTCACCGAAAAAAATAGGAAGATATTTTGATGCACATAAAATAGCATACAAATACTGTAAACACAAAGACGATTTTATCAGACAATCAGACAGCAGCGAGCTGGGTATAGTTTCCTTCTGGGTAAATACCTATTCAAAACATAGGTTCAACCGTTTCGGCTCAGGGCTGCATACAGTTGCCTTCAAAAAAGATAAGTCCGCAAAGCTCACCGTATATAACCGGTACAACGATGACACAGCCCCACGGGAGTATGACAATGTTGCCTGTCTTTTACAGGACAGACGGTTTATTGCAGGCTATCTTTTTGAATATCCGGAAAAATAGTTTTCTGACTGTTGCAAAACAGAAAAAAATATGCTATAATCTGCTTGTGTAAGACATAATTATCAGGGGGGGAAGATAAATATGCCCAGCAACGCTATTTTGATTTTTCTTGCCATAGTGCCCACCATAGTCCTTTTTTCTTATATCTATTACAAGGATAAGGTGGAAAAGGAACCTATCGGACTGCTTATCGGGCTTTTCTTTTTAGGTGTGCTGACCGTTGTGGGCGCAGCCATCGGAGAGAGCCTGTTTATAGAGGTCCTTGGGTTCAAAGACAAACTTTCCGTGGGCGAAAACTTTGTCCAGTATTTCTTAGTCGTCGCACTGTGGGAAGAGGGCTTTAAGTTCCTGGTGCTGCGAACTGTCACATGGAACAATAAAAACTTTGACTATACTTTTGATGCGATCGTTTACGCTGTAATAATATCCCTTGGCTTTGCAACACTTGAAAACATAATGTATGTCCTCAAGATCGGCACATACCAGGTAGCGCTGATGCGTGCTTTGCTGTCCGTCCCCGGACATACCATAGATGCGGTGTTTATGGGATTGTTCTTTGGCAAAGCAAAATATTGTCAGTATGTGGGAGATAAAAGCGGAAAGACAAAGAATATGCTGCTTTCCTTTTTCGTCCCCATGCTTATCCACGGCACATACGATTTCAGCATTTCGCTTCTAAACGCATTTGAAGGGGCAATAGTCATATTCCTGGGATTTGTTGTGGTGACAACGGTGCTGGCAATAATCAATGTTCGCAAATGCTCAAAACAATCTACCTTTGTAGGCAGAGTACCTGTGCCAAATTACGGATTCTACGGATATTATCCACAGCAGACCACGTATCCCCAGCAGCAATATCAAGCTCAGCAATATCAGGCTCAGCAGTATCAGGCGCAGCAATACCAGACGCAGTACACACAGCCGTACCAACAGCAGAACTACTACTATACACCAAACGGCTATACCCAGACAAATGGCTACACCGCTCAGAACCAATACTACCGGCCCGCATATCAGAATCAGAACTACCCCTACTTCCGCCAGCAGTACCAATATCCCTATCAGAACGTCTACCAGCCTCAGCAGCAGTATAATAATTACAATTATACCGGCTACAATAATCCATATCCACAGCAGACCTATAACAATATATCCCCCGGACAAAACGACCGGCAGGATAAACAGTAAGCTTATAAAGGAGTTATCGCAGACTATGCGTTAACTCCTTTTTTTATTTCATATCCATTTGTTCTCTTATGGCACAAAGGAGCTTTTTCTCCCGCC
Organism: uncultured Eubacteriales bacterium; assembly: GCA_900319075.1. Lineage (GTDB taxonomy): Bacteria > Bacillota > Clostridia > Oscillospirales > Ruminococcaceae > Hominimerdicola. Next base: position 54,306 of record ONMZ01000009.1, on the reverse strand, counting down.
TTGACACCTGTACCTGGGTCATGCCCAGTATCCGGGCAGTCCGGGTCTGGGTAAGGTCTTTGAAGTAGCGCAGATATATAAGCTGCCTGTCCTTTTTTTCAAGCCCCGATAAAGCCTGCTTTAACGCCAGTCTTTCAACAATACGCTCCTCAGGAGTTTCAACGGGTATGTCCGTTTGTCTTGTACCGTCTTCATTTTCCGCCGTAAGACTCAAAGGTGCTGCCGATGCGTTGAGCGCCTCTACCACCCGCTCCTCACTTTCCTCACAGATCTGAGCAAGCTGGGAAATGGTTGGCTCGCAGCCGTTTTTCAAGGTGTACTGCTGTGCCGAGCGTGTCAGCTTCAGCGAAAGCTCCTTGGTGCTGCGTGAGACCTTTACCGTTCCACCGTCACGGAAAAGCCTTTTTATCTCACCCAGAATAACAGGCACCGCATAGGTGGAAAAAAGCACTCCCCTTTGAGGATCAAAAGCTTTTGCCGCCTTTAAAAGCCCCATACAGCCCGCTGAGAACAGCTCGTCGTACTCTATCCCACGGTTTTTGAACCTGCCTGCACAAAGATGCACCAGACCCAGGTTCTCCTCTGCCAGCGGACGGCTCATTTCCTCTCCCTCGGGGTTATCCTTTTATGCATAACGACCGTCGTTCCCTTGCCCACCTTGCTGGTTACCTTTATTTTGTCCATAAAGCTTTCCATAACCGCAAAACCCAGTCCTGCCCTGTCCTCATCGGGACGGGTGGTGAAAAGAGGCTGCATCGCCTTTTGTACATCCTCTATCCCGCAGCCCTTGTCGCTGACTTTTATGTACACCGTGCTGTCCTCGTATAAACGCACGGTAAGCTCTATTTTTCCCACCGTTTCGGGGTATCCGTGTACGATGCTGTTGGTGACCGCCTCGCTGACTGCGGTCTTGATGTCTGCAAGCTCATCGATCTTCGGGTCAGCAAGAGAAACGATACCGCTGACTGCAATTCGAGCAAAGCGCTCATTTTCAGACAAACTGGGAAAAACGACTTTCATATCATTGATTGGTCGTTTCAATTTTCATCACCTCCTGTTCATCCTCCCGGGGAAGGGTGTAATCGTTAACTATCCTTGCAAGCTTTCCCACTCCGGACACCCGCATCACCTTGCCGATGTATGCAGGTGTTTTTGCCACCGTCACTGTTCCTCCCCGTTCATTCATCAGCTTGTATCTGCCCATTACAAGACCTATCCCTGAGCTGTCCATAAATGTCACAGCGGAAAAATCAAGGATAAGCTCCGAAGGACAATTTTCCTCTATGGCAATGTCGATATCTCTGCGGAGCTCTTTTGCTCCGTGATGGTCGATATCTCCGCTGAGTTTTGCACAAAGCACCTTTCCACGGCTTATCAGCTCCACTCCCATTTTCACCAGTCCTTTCATATTTTCGATCTGCAAGCATATATTAGCATATACTGTGTGCGTTTTTTGTCATTTTTGACTGCCTGCACTTGCAAGCCGGTGAAAAATATGTTATACTGACCTTTGCAGTTTTCTTGAAAGGAATGTAAACCAGTTGCATATCAAAAAATTACTTTGCCTGTTTACGGCTTTTGCAGCCGCTTGTCTGACAGCCTGCGGCAGCGAAATAAAAAGCGAGGATATCCCCTCGCCTTTATATACAGATGGATCTTCACAGACCCAGACCACCACCGTCACCACCACCGCCGCCCCGGAGCCTGCGCCGCCCCGTTTGCAGCAGGCGGAAATAACCGGCAGCCAGCTTAGTTATACACCCTTTACACAGACTATCGAGGCAGAAAGCGGAAAGCTTACCGGAGACGCTAAAAAAGCAAGCCAGCGTGAAGGATTCAGCGGCGATGGCTATGTTACGGGAATATCCGCCCAGGGGCAATGGCTGGTGGAGTTTGACCTGCCCCAGGATCAGTATTATAATGTGAGCGTGGCAGGGGCTTGTGACAGCAAAAATAAAAATGCCATTACCGCCGACGGAAAGCGTCTGAGCAGCTTTACCTTCACAGGCAACGGACACTTTGAGATAATAGGTGTGAAAAACATCTACCTTGAAAAAGGCAGACATACCATAAGCATCGAGATACCCGACCCCTCTGCGGACATAGATTACTGCACCGTTACCGCAAGCGAGGACATCTCTAAGCTGTCTTTCGCCCTTGATAAGCCGGAGCTTTCAGACAAAAATGCCGACGAAAACGCCAAAGCACTTTATAACTATATGTGCAGCGTTTACGGCAAAAATATTATCCTTGCACAGCACGATACCATCGGCACTATGAACGAATCCCAGCTGATCTACAAAACAACAGGCAAACGTCCTGCAATACGTTTTGGCGACCTTATAAACGCAACAGACGAAAACACCGCCTACTGCGACAGCGATATTGAGTGTGCCGAAAAGTTTTCGTCCCTGGGCGGTATCGTTGGGTATATGTGGCACTGGAAAGACCCTGTAAACAACAAAAGCTGCTATGCCTCGGAAACAGACTTTGACCTTTCAAAGGCAGTAACCAAAGAAGATATTTCCCTGCTTTCCCTTGAAGATATGGAAAAGCTCAAAAACCAGGGTAAGATATCCGGTGAATGCCTTGAGATCGTGAGGGATATAGACACAGTGTCCCAAAAGCTGAGCAAGCTGCAAAGAAAAGGTATCCCAGTTATCTGGAGACCCCTGCACGAGGCGAGCAACGGATATTTCTGGTGGGGAAAAGATGCCGGGTCCTATAAATGGCTGTGGCAGCTTATGTACAAAAGACAAACCGCTTATCATAAACTAAACAACCTTATCTGGGTGTGGAGCGCCCAGAATGCCTCGTGGTACGTCGGGGACTCAATGTGCGACATGATATCCTGCGATATATATAAAAATGACAGCCCCGGAAGCGGCATAAATAACCTGATATTCCTGCAAAATATCAGCCGCAAAAAACCTGCGGCAATGACCGAATGTGACGTTATGCCCACGATCAGAAGCATGGTGAATGAAAAAGCATACTGGTCATTCATAGGACAATGGGGCGGGAACTACCTGATGAAGCAGGACGGTTCTTTTTCACAGGAGTTTACCTCGCAAAAGGATATTCAGCTTATGTATAACAATAACGTCACCCTGACTATGGACAAGCTCCCCTCCCTTTCACAGATGAAACAAGACCTTGCCCGTGTCAAGGAAAAGGAAAAAGCCGATAAGGCGGCTGAAGAAAAGAGCGAAAAAGAAAGCAAAAAAACAGAATAAAAAAACAAAACCTCCGCATAATAAACTCAAAAGCAGTGTACCAACTTTTATAGGGTACATCAAATGAGTTTTACGGAGGTTTTTTTCATGGAAGTTGGCGTTTCCAGCGAACAGTATGCACAAATGTGCAAAAAAGCATCTCACGGTACAAAATGGTGGATGACCGTTCCCAAGGCGTACTTTTTCGGAGGGTTGATATGTGTACTGGGACAGGGTATGTTGGACCTTTACGAATATGCAGGACTTGACCGCAAGACCGCTTCCATGTCTGTCTCACTTACACTGATATTTCTTTCTGCCCTTACGACCTCTCTTGGCTGGTACGAAAAATTTGCCAAACAGGCAGGAGCCGGTGCCCTTGTGCCCATAACAGGCTTTGCAAATGCTGTTGCAGCGCCGGCAGTCGAGTTCAAGACCGAAGGGCTTATAACCGGCGTGGGTGCAAAGATTTTTATCATCTGCGGCCCGGTCATACTGTACGGAACCCTTGCAAGCGTTGTCTATGCTGTGATATATTATTTTCTTTTTTGACCACGCCAATAAGCCGGTATAACTATTGACTTTTTATTTCACCCGTGATATAATTTCGGTATAAAATCAAAGGGGGAGAAATAATGAGGTGTCAATATTGTGGGCGTGAAGCGCAGCCCGGTCAGGTATACTGCGAATGCGGACATCCTATCAGCCTTTCCGGCAATACAGGTTTCCAGCAGGGCGGAGGCTTTCCGCAGGATGGTTTTTCCCAGGGCGGTTTCCAGCAGGGATTTACACCCGACGGAAGAGATCTTTATTCATTGCAGAAAAAATCAGGGATGGGACTTGGCGGAAAGATACTTATAATGATCCTTGTCCTTGCACTTCTGGGCGGCGGCGGATTTTTAGCTTATAAGTTCATTAAGGGAAGAGATCCTCTCGATGAGAGCAGCTGGGAAAAAATTGATAAAGCCGAGTTTTCCATCACTCTTCCAAGTTCTATGAAGGAAAGCGACAATATTGTGGATATCGGAAGCGGCTATAAGCGTCTGGCCTTTTATAAGGGGGACAAAACAGCTGCGTATCTTGCAAAATATGACAACACCAATGTAACTGCAATGATAAAATCACAGGGCATTGAAGGCACAAAGGCATATCTGATCGAAAATCTGAAAAGAAGAAAGATAAACAACCATCAGCTTGAGCCAAAGACAAGAGGCGATCTTATCACAGTTGAGTATCCCGTTCAGAGAAAGAACTACATAAAGGATACCGATAAGCTGTGGATGCTGGATGCAACTCTCGTTACCGACACATTCGCTTATGAGATCGAGTTCTTCTGTGCCGAATCCGAAAAGGATAAGTACATTGACGCAATGTATAAATGGGCTGACTCTTTCAAAGCAAAATAAGATCAAAAGACCTGTACAGGAGCGTACAGGTCTTTTTTTGGCTGCGAGCGTTGACAATTCTGCCGGGGCATGGTATACTTTCTTTTATCAAGGCTACGTGAGGTGACGGACGTGAAATGTAAAGAGTGCGGACGGGAGCTGCCCCCGGGAGAAACAAAATGCCCATGCAGTGAGTCTTCAAATGAAAAACAGAAAAATGATGATACGACCGAAAAGGTGATGACCCCTGACGGAAGGGATCTTGCATCACTTGAAAAGAAACCTGCCCCTTCAAAAAAAAGGGTGATCGTGCTGTCGGTGATCCTTGCTGTGGTATGCATAGCCGGCGTGATCCTTTACTTTGCCCTCAAAGGCCCTGACCCGCTGGACGAAAGCACCTGGCGTAAGGTTGAAAAAGACGGCTACTCTATCACTCTGCCCGAGGCGCTGAAAGAAAACGACAATATCAATGAAGATGACCCTGACTTTGAAAAGATAGGATTTTTCGTTTGCGATACTGCTGCGGTGTATATTTCAAAATCAGAGCTTAACCCGGCGGAGAAAAAGCTTGTTAAAGAAAGCGGCGTTGAGCGCATCCGCCAGAACATGATCAAAAATTCAAAGAACGTGAACCTGGGTAACCAGTCGATAACCGTAAAAGAGCACGGCGATCTGATTATAAGTGAATATTCAGAGGTAAGAGAAAAGTACCTTACAAGCTCCAAAGATGTATGGATAATAACTGCCGTACTTGTCACCAAGGATTCTGTTTATGAGATCGAAGGCTGCTGCGGCCAGGACGATAAAGATAAATACTCTGACTCTATATATAAATGGCTGGAATCCTTCAAGCCGGAATAACACACAACATATAAAAAGACCTGCACGTAAGAGTTGTACTTATGTAGAAGTTTTATGAATAATTGTTAGGAATGCTCTTTTTTGTGAAGGAATGTTTCTTAACCGCATTTCGAATATCCATCGGGGTTAAAAAATCATTAAGAGTTTTAGGAAAGGGGTTTGGGGAATAACCCTTTTGCAAAAGGGTTTTCCCCAACAATCACTTATAAAGCTTCTATATAAGCACTGCCCTTACGTGCAGGTCTTATTTGTTTTGTGTCAATCCTCATCCGGCTCCTGAGGCATATCCCAGTTGTGATAAACATTCTGAACGTCATCGTTATCATCAAGTGCGTCAAGAAGAAGATTCATCTTCTTGATCGCATCTTCGTCTGTAAGGGTTGTGTAATTTGAAGGCACCTTTGCAGCCTCTGCGGAAAGCACATTGTAGCCCATTTCCGCAAGAGCCTCTCTTACAGCATGGACATCGTTGGGACCGCAGGCTATCTCGATAACATCGTCCTCAATGTTGAAATCATCTGCACCTGCCTCAAAGCAATCCTCCATTATCTTGTCCTCATCGCCGCCGTTGTTTTCCACAACGATCTCGCCCTTGTCAGAGAACATGAAAGATACACACCCGGATGTGCCGAGGTTTCCGCCGAACTTGTCAAAGTAATGGCGAATATCTCCGGCTGTTCGGTTTTTGTTGTCTGTCAGACACTCAACTATAACTGCAACTCCGCAAGGGCCGTATCCCTCATAAACCATAGGCTCATAGTTGTTCTTGTCCCCATCGCCGGCAGCCTTTTTGATACATCTGTCAATGTTGTCGTTAGGAACGTTGTTTGCCTTTGCCTTCTGGATAAGGTCACGCAGCCTTGCATTTCCCGCAGGGTCTGCACCCCCTTCTTTAACGCAAACGGCGATCTCTCTGCCTATCTTGGTAAATATCTTTGCCCTTGCTGCGTCTGTTGCACCTTTTTTTCTTTTAATGTTTTCCCATTTTGAATGACCTGACATTGTTTTCACTCCTTAAAAATTCTCAATGCTGTAAAGCTATTGTTTGCTATCCTTTTCTGCTGTGTCCCATATAAGCGAGAAAAGCTCTTCTATCCTGTCTGTCCTGTCGGTGAGTTTCAAAAAGCCAAACAGTGCTTCAAGCCCTGTGGCGCTTCTGTATTCTCCCACCGAAGAATGCTTTGGCGGATTGATCCCCTTTGCGTTCCTGCCACGCTTATAGACCTCTGTTTCCTGCTCGCTGAGCACATTGTCGTCTATAAGCTTGTGTACCGCAGACGACTGAAACTCGGCGCAAACTCTCTCCACAGCCATAATGTGCAAAGCGTTAGCCGTAGTATTTGCCTTTAGGATCAGTCTTTCCCTTACCAGCAGTTCATAGACACAATCACCTATAAACGCCAGCGCAAGAGGTGAATACTGCAGCGCATCGTGGTCTGTAAGCTTGATCTGCGTAGGAACTCCCCCTTACCGTACATACTCAAATTCAAAGTCGAATATAGCCACCGTATCGCCCTCGTTTATGCCCATTTCCTCCAGCTTGTCGATAATGCCGGTGGAACGCAGCACGTTCTGGAAATACTGCAGCGACGAGTAATCTTCCATATCCGCAACTCTGATAATATCCCTCAGCCAGTCGGCTTCAACAAAATAGATTCCGTCCTCAACTGTGATCTCAAACTCTTTCTTGGAAAGCAGCTTAGCGTCAAGCTCCTCTCTTGTAAGGGGCTGAGCCTCAAACTGCTTGACCGGAGGCAGCTTACCAAGCTCCTCCCAAACTTCATATACCAGCTCTTTGGTACCCCGGGTCGTTGCCGCCGAGATCTCAAAGAACTTATATCCCTTATTTTGAATGTAATCCTTAAAGCGCTGTATCTGTTCCGGCGAAGCCATATCCGATTTATTTGCCGCAACTATCTGCGGTGCATCTGCAAGCTCCTGTGAAAAGCCTGCAAGCTCTTTATTTATCGCCTCAAAGTCCTCTATGGGGTCTCTGCCCTCGCTGCCGGAAACGTCCACAACGTGAACTATGAGCCTGCACCTTTCAACGTGGCGCAAAAACTCATGACCAAGCCCCACGCCCTCGCTTGCGCCCTGGATAAGACCCGGAATATCCGCCATAACGAAGGATCTTCCTTCCTCGATCTTTACGACCCCCAGCACCGGCGTCAGGGTGGTAAAGTGGTAGTTGGCTATCTTCGGTTTTGCCGCAGAAACTACCGAGATAAGCGTGGATTTCCCCACATTCGGAAATCCCACAAGTCCAACATCTGCAATAAGCTTCAGCTCCAGCAGCAGCTCATACTCATCGCCCCTGAATCCTGGCTTTGCAAACTTAGGTATCTGCCTTGTGGACGTGGCAAAGTGAGCGTTTCCCCTGCCGCCTTTACCGCCTTTTGCGATAACCACAGGTTCATCACCGGACATATCCGCAAGGATCCTGCCTGTTTTAAGCTCCTTGACCACCGTACCCCTTGGAACTTTTATCACAACATCCGGGGCACTTTTGCCAAAGCTGTTCTTTGACGATCCGTTTTCGCCCTTTTGGGCAACGTATTTTCTCTTGTAGCTGAAATCTATAAGGCTGGAAAGGTTGTTATCCACCTTAAAGACGATGTCTCCGCCTTTTCCGCCGTCACCGCCGTCCGGACCGCCTGCGGCTACATATTTTTCCCTGTGGAACGATACCGCTCCGTCGCCGCCGTCGCCTGCCTTAACGTATATCCTGGCACTGTCAACAAACATCTTTCCTGCCTCCTTTGTCGGATAATTGGGGGAAACCCTTTTGGATAATGGGTTCCGCTAACGGCTTTGCCATTAGCGGAAATAAAAATCACGTCTGCCGTAAAAAATCAACCCCAAGCCTCAAGCTCGGGGTCGGTAGTTTTCATTAAATCAAGCCTGTGGATAAACAGATACTTTTTTGCGGTCCTTGCCAAGTCTTTCAAACTTTACAACGCCGTCACTTGTTGCAAAAAGTGTGTCGTCTGAACCACGCTTAACATTTTCGCCCGGATGGATGTGAGTTCCTCTCTGTCTTACCAGGATATTTCCTGCGAGAACGAACTGTCCGTCAGCTCTCTTGACGCCAAGTCTCTTTGCCTCGGAATCACGGCCGTTCTTTGTGGAACCCATTCCCTTTTTATGAGCAAAAAACTGCATTGAGATCCTTATCATTGTAAATACACCTCCATTAGTGTGACCTTCGCCAAGGTCATCTGTCGTGGACCTTGACCATAACATAGCCCGGGAACTCGTCCTGCATCAGATACAAGTGAGTCAAAAGCCCTAAAAGGACCTTATCTCCCTCGCCCTTTGGGTCGTTCCCCAGCTTCAGCATAATATCATTTTCTTCAACACTGACCTTAGCGCCGATCTTAAACGCCTCGGTTATCGTGTTCGCCGCCAGCATAACGGCAGAGGATACGCTTGCACAGCAAACGTCCTGTCCCTCATCGGCAAGTCCTGCATGACCCGAAACCTCGAATCCCAGCAGTCTTCCCTCGCTGCTTCGGTAAAAATCAGCCTTTATCATCGCTTATGCGTTGATAGCCTCGATCTGTACCTTTGTGTATGGCTGTCTGTGACCAATCTTTCTCTTTTCGCCCTTCTTAGGCTTGTAAGTGAAAACTGTGATCTTCTTGGCCTTACCGTTCTTGAGCACCTTAGCGCTTACAGTTGCGCCCTCAACATAAGGAGCACCAACAGTTGTCTTGCCCTCGTCGCCGACCATCATCACCTTGTCGAAAGTCACCTTGTCATCAGCCTGAGCGTCAAGCTTCTCGATGAATACCTCATCGCCTGCCTTGACCTGGTACTGCTTTCCGCCTGTTTCGATTACTGCGTACATTCAATATGCACCTGCCTTTAATTTGATCTCGCTATGTACGGTGCCGAAGCTCAACTCCGGACTTGTACTACCGTAAATATGCGGCTTAAATATGATACCATATACATAATAAAAAGTCAAGTCCTGCATAAAAGTTTACACAAATTTTACTTTTGCCGCAGATCAGTTTGCGCTGATTATGCTTTTGTGCCGCTGCCGGCATTGATCTTCTCTATCGTATCATCAAGTACGGCTTTTCTCAGCTCTGTCAGCCACTTTGAAAAAGCCACCGTATCAAACGCATATGTTTTATTCAGCTCATATTCGTTTTCCGACCATGTTTCAAGCGGTGATTCGTTGTGCTGAATCAGTGCCTCAAGCTTGTCAAGCGCCTTATATATCTTTGCCTCAGCCGTTTGCTGCGCCTGCATCTCCACAAAAAGCGCAGACAGGTCTGCGGATACTTCACGGGGCATCGAGCCGACCCACCGCTGCAAAAGCTCGTCCTCTGTCTTTCTGTCATCGTCCGTCTTTATAAATGCAGCAATATCCCCCGTAAAGCACTCCCCAAGGTCGTGTATCACGCACATTTTCACTACCTTGTCCATATTGACATCCGCAAACTCGCTGTGCAAAAGCAGCGCCATCAATGACATTCGCCAGCTGTGCTCTGCAACGCTCTCCGTTCTGCCCTGGGAGGTAGTACAATGGCGAGTCGCATCTTTGAGCTTTTCCGCCGTATGCAGTATTTCAAGATATTCCCTAACATCCATATCAGATCTCCTTAAACGCTTCCTTTATAGACCGCACGCCGACGACCTTTATCCCAAGCTTTTTAGTGTCCACCGATTTAAGAGCGTGAGCAGGCACTATCACCTTTTCAAAGCCCATTCGTTCCGCCTCGGCAATACGCTGCGGAATATGTGTTACCGTGCGAAGCTCACCGCCCAGACCTATCTCGCCAAAAGCGATAGTCTTGCTGTCTATTACCTTGTCCGTAAGGCTTGAATAAAGCGCCATAGCCACCGAAAGGTCTGCCGCCGTATCGTCCAGCTTCAAGCCGCCCACAATGTTGATATACACATCAAGTCCGCCGAAAAAGTACCCCAGCCGCTTTTCCAGCACCGCAATTATTATCGACATACGGTAATAATCTATGCCTGTTGCCGTGCGTCTTGGGGTTGAAAGCGCCGACTTTGAGACCAGCGCCTGCACCTCAGCCATAAGAGGTCTTGTACCCTCAACAATACAGGCAACGCACGTTCCCGAAACATCTGTCGGTCTGCCCTCCAGCAGGAGCATCGACGGGTTCTCCACCTGTAAAAGCCCTTTATCCGCCATTTCAAAAACGCCTATCTCGTTTGTGGAGCCAAAACGGTTCTTAGCCGCACGAAGTATGCGGTAAGTCAGATTTCGCTGTCCTTCAAAATAAAGCACACAGTCAACGATATGCTCCATTACCTTAGGTCCTGCGATAGCGCCGTCCTTGTTCACATGACCCACGATAAACATGGGGATCTCCTCGGATTTAGCTGTGCGTGTAAACACATTTGTACATTCACGCACCTGTGTCACCGATCCCTGTGCCGAGTTAAGCTCCGCCATGCTCATGGTCTGTATAGAGTCGATAATGACCACCTCGGGCTGCTGCTTGACAATAACATTGCATATCTTTTCACAGTCGGTCTCAGCCAGCAGATACAAATTGCCGCTGTCCACCCCGAGCCTGTCCGCACGGAGTTTTATCTGCCGCAGCGATTCCTCTCCCGACACATAAAGAATGGTATGCTCCCTGCCGATAAAGCTGCATATCTGAAGCAGTATCGTAGACTTACCTATTCCCGGTTCGCCGCCCAGGAGCACCACCGAGCCCTTTACCAGTCCTCCTCCGAGCACCCTGTCCAGCTCGCTCAGTCCGGTCATATAGCGGCTCTCGTTGTAGCTGGCATCTATGCCGTTTATATTAACGATATTGTCCGAAACGTCTTTTACCGCTGAAACACTGCGGGCTTTCGAGCCTGCTCTTACAGTTACCTCTACCTCTTCAAGGGTGTTCCATTCACCGCAGCCGGGACACCTTCCGTTCCATTTTGCAGTCTCGTATCCGCATTGGCTGCATACATAAGAGTTTTTGACCTTAGCCATATCCCACTCCCCTTTCCCGGTTATGTCACTTTGATTATAGCACATTTGCACATCTTTTGCAAGGCTGATATGTACATAATATGGGACTTTTCAGCAAATCAGAGGTAATGTTTGACAAGCCGGCTAAATCATAGTATTATAATAATAGTTGTATTATGTTAATGTTAGGGAGCGTATGTAATGAATGTCTGGGGTTACTGGAAATGTCCGTACTGCGGCGAAACGGTCCGTGCCGATCATAAGGACTGTACAAAGTGCGGAACGTCGATACCCAATGACGTAAAGTTCTTTATGAATACATCCAAGCCCATCGAGTATGTCGATAAAGAAGATGAAAACGACGAAGCCAACTGGCTTTGCTCCTACTGCCGCTGTCAGAACCCTGCTAAAAACACAGTCTGCGAAAACTGCGGTGCAGCGAAACATGACGCCCTCGGAACTTATCAGCCCGACTCCGAGCCGATAAGACCCGAACCAAAGCCAGGACAGCGGCGGCAAAGAGATTATTCATACAAGCGCAAATCGAGCAAATTAAAATGGTTCATATTCCCGGCGATACTGCTGACCGCACTTATAGTCATGTGGTACTATCAGCCCGTCGAGCGTGAGGGTGAGGTGGTCGGCTTCGGCTGGCAAAGAGAGATCGCCGTTGAGGAGTATAATACATTCCGTGAAAGCGGCTGGACCGTGCCCGGCGGCGGCAGCGTGGTATCTTCAAACCGTGAGATACGCTCTTACCGCAAGGTGCTCGATCACTATGAATACAAGACAAAACGAGTCTCCAAAAGGGTCCAGGACGGGTATTCCGTTGAGTATAAGGATCTTGGCAACGGACAGTTCAAAGAGGTGCGAAAGCCAAAATACAAGACTGTTTATGAAAATCAAAAGGTAAGGGAGCCTGTATACCGGCAGGAACCGATATATGACACCAAGTATTATTACAACATAGATAAATGGAAAGAGACCGATAGCCTTGTGTCAAGGGGCGACGACCACGAACCGAAATGGGCAGAAACAGACCTGCCCACAAAAGTGGAGTCGCCAAAATACGGAGATAAACGTCAGGGCGGCCGCAAAGCGGTATATTGGGTGATAATAAAGGACGATAAAGGCAACGAACAAAAGCTTGAACGAAGCTTTGAAGAATGGGAAAAACTCAATAAGGGCGATAAGGTCAGATATATGACTCACCGCAATTCCGACGACCCTATGTAAATCAGAAAGGATAAAGCTATGAAAGGTTACATACTTGCACTTGACCAGGGCACTACATCATCCCGAGCACTTGTTTTTAACGAAAAAGGCGAAAAGCTGTCCTGCTGTCAGAAGGAATTTCCACAGATATTTGTAAAAGGCGGCTGGGTAGAGCACGACCCCAAGGATATATGGCAAAGCCAGCTTGAAGTTGCAAGGCAAGCCATAAAGGACGCAGGCATATCCCCCGAAGATATAAGCGGTATAGGCGTGACCAACCAGCGTGAAACCACTATCTTATGGGACAAAGCCACAGGAGAGCCTGTATACAACGCCATCGTCTGGCAGTGCAGGCGTACAGCCGATACGTGCGCCAGATTTGCCGACCAGGGACTTGAAAAGTTTTTCAGCGATAAAACAGGGCTTGTCATCGACCCCTATTTCTCCGCAACAAAAGTAAAATGGATACTGGATAATGTTGATGGCGCACGTGAAAAAGCCCGCAGCGGACAGCTGCTTTTCGGCACGGTGGATACCTGGCTCATATGGAACCTGACCTGCGGCAAAGTCCATGCCACAGACTATACCAACGCATCAAGAACAATGATGTTCAATATACATACACTTCAGTGGGACGATGAGATACTGGGACTTCTGGGCATACCAAAGTGTATGCTCCCCAAAATAGTGGATTCAAGCGGTGAGATAGGCGTTACCGACGAATCGCTTTTTGGCGCTCCGATAAAAATATGCGGCTGTGCCGGCGACCAGCAGGCAGCCCTTTTCGGACAGTGCTGTTTTAATAAAGGCGATGTGAAAAACACCTACGGGACCGGCGGCTTTCTGCTTATGAATACAGGCTCGGAGGCTGTTAAAAGCCGCAGCGGTCTGCTTACGACCATCGCATGGGGCATAAACGGAAAGGTGAGCTATGCCCTTGAGGGTTCTGTGTTTGTTGCAGGCGCCGTTGTCAAATGGCTCAGAGATGAGCTCAAGCTTATCGACTCTGCTGCCCAGACCGAGGAGCTTGCACGAAGCGTTGAGGATTCCGCAGGAGTCTATATGGTGCCTGCCTTCGTGGGTCTGGGCACACCCTACTGGGACCCCAATGCCAGAGGCAGTATCTTCGGACTCACACGAGGCTCCGGCAGAGCCCATATCGTGCGTGCGTGCCTTGAAGCTATCTGCTACCAGACCGCCGACGTTATCGACGCTATGGCGGAGGATACCGGCAGCCTCAACACGATCCGTGTGGACGGAGGCGCATCAGCCAACGATTTTATAATGGAGTTCCAATCCGACATACTCGGAAGAAGTATTATCAGACCTGAAAATGTAGAATCCACCGCCACCGGCGCTGCGTTCCTTGCAGGTCTTGCCTGCGGCGTTTGGTCCTCAAAGGAGGAAATAATCCAGATATGCTCAAACTCCAAAGAGTTTTTGCCATCAATGAACAGCGAAAAGCGCAGCCGCCTCAGAGCCGGCTGGGAAAAGGCTGTAAAAAGGAGCCTTGCCTGGGAGGATCAAAGCTGATCTAACTTGACTTTTCAAGGCGTATATATTAAAATATCAATGTAACATTACGGGCGTTTTCAGCCCATATGAAAGTGAGATAACCACCATGAGTAAAAAGGTCTTTGACAATAGAGAGCTTTCCTGGCTTAAATTCAACCAGCGTGTCCTTGAGGAAGCACAAGACGAAAGTGTGCCCCTTATGGAGCGTTTGCTGTTTGAATCTATATATTCGAGCAATCTTGACGAGTTCTTTATGGTCAGAGTCGGATCCCTTTATGATTCCTCACTTGTTGACGACGACGAAAAGGATAATAAGACCAAAATGCGCCCCTCTGAACAGCTAAGTGCCATATTTGCCAGAGTCAGAGAGCTTGTTGCCGTCAGAGACAAATCTTTTGAGATCCTGATGAAGGAGCTGAAGGCAAAGGGTATCCACCACCGCAGCATCAAAAACCTTTCCCGGCTGGAAGCAGAGTTTATCGAAGGGTACTATTCCTATGAAATAAAGCCTTTTCTGAACGCCAATATTATAGATAAACGCCACCCGTTCCCTTTTCTTGCAAATAAAAGTATCTACGTTATCACCCGCCTGAGTGCAAAGGGTACAAAATCTCTGGGCATGATATCCTGTACGGATAAGTTTGACCGTGTGGTGTTTATCCCCGACGAAAACAGCAAAGATATAAGCTATGTGCTGGTGGAGGAGATAATCTCCCACTATGCAGACAGTATATTTGAAAATTATAAAGTGGAAGAAAAAGCCCTTATGCGTGTGACACGAAATGCAGACATCGACGTGGATGAAAGCTACGATTCCGAGCTTGATTTCAGACAAAATATGTCCGTTGTCATAAGCAAGCGCAAAAGGCTCTGTCCCGTCAGGCTCCAGATCTCAAAGAACCTGTCGGATAATGTGATAGATACCCTTTGTGAGAGGCTGGAGCTTTCCAAAAAACAGGTGTTTGTTGAAAAAGCACCTCTTGATATGTCATATGTGGGCGATCTTTTCGGAAAAGCTCAAAGCAAAAAGGGGCTGTTCTTTGAAGAGTTTGAACCCCAGCGTTCACCCTTTATCGACCAGCTTGAACCTATGATATCACAGATCGATAAGCATGACCTTTTGCTGTCATATCCTTACGAGTCCATAGACCCGTTTATAAGACTGCTCAGCGAAGCTGCCGATGATCCGCAGGTCGTTTCCATAAAAATGACCCTTTACAGAGTGGCTAAAAACTCAAAGGTGGTAAGATCGCTTTGCAAGGCGAGCGAAAACGGCAAGGAAGTTGTTGTGCTGGTGGAGCTTCGTGCAAGATTTGACGAGGAGAACAATATCGGCTGGTCAAAAGCTCTGGAGGAATACGGCTGCCATGTGATCTACGGACCGCCGAAAATGAAGGTCCACTCCAAGCTCTGCCTTATCACCAGAAACGTTAACGGTCAGGCAAAATATACCGTACAGGTAGGCACAGGAAACTATAACGAAAAAACCGCCAAGCTGTATACCGATTTTTGTCTTATGACCTCAAACAGCGATATTGCAGCCGATGCCGCAGAGGTGTTCAGGGCGCTTTCCATGGGCGAACTGGTGGAGGATTCAAAGACACTTCTTGTGGCTCCCAAGTGCCTGCAAAACAAGGTCATCGAGTTTATGGACAACGAGATCGCCATTGCAAAAGCAGGCGGCGAGGGATATGTTGGTGCAAAGCTTAACTCTCTCACGGATAAGGTACTCATCGACAAGCTTATAGAATGTTCACAGGCAGGCGTAAAGGTTGATCTGGTGATACGAGGGATCTCCTGCCTGGTTGCCGGGGTAAAGGATGTTTCGGATAATATAACCATACGCTCTATCGTGGGAAGATTTCTTGAACATTCAAGAATTTACATATTCGGCGCAGGGGTCAGAAAACAGGTCTATATCTCCAGCGCAGACTATATGACAAGAAACACCACACGGCGAGTTGAGGTCGCCGCACCCATACTTGACCAGGATATCAAAAAGCGTGTGCTTGATTACTTTGATATCCAGATGCACGACAACGTGAAAGCAAGGATAATGCAGCCCGACGGCACTTATGTTCGGGCAGTGGACAGCAGCGCCCATTGCTGTGCCCAGGAAAAATTCATAGCCATGGCGTACGAAAGCGCACCTGCGCTTGCCCAAGCCCCTGTGACCCATACCGTTCAGCCCGCTCAGCCCAATGCGGCTGCCTTGGGTCAGCAAGTACAGGAGCCACGAAAAAAAGGCTTGTGGGCAAAGATCAAAAGCTTATTCAGCCGTAAATAATAAGGATACGAAGCGGAGAGCTTTCTCCGCTTTTTTCCTGACAAAAATACTGCACAAAAGGAGGGATCGGTAAATGTTCAAACTGGCAAAATACCTGAAAAACTATAAGCTTCAAAGCATTTTCGGTCCCCTTTTCAAACTTATTGAAGCCTGCTTTGAGCTTGCCGTCCCGATCATTATGGCGGATATAATAGACACAGGCATAAAAAATCAGGACTCATCGTATATCCTGTGGCGTGGAGGTCTGCTGGTGCTGCTGGGAGTGCTGGGGCTTAGCTGTTCCCTGACCGCCCAGTATTTTGCCGCAAAAGCCTCCGTCGGCTTTGGTCAGGAACTTCGCACTGCGCTTTTCAAGCACATAGGCACCCTGTCCTATACCGAGATAGATAAGCTGGGCAGCCATACCCTGGTCACAAGAATGACCTCTGACATCAATCAGGCTCAAACCGGTGTAAATATGGTGCTGCGCCTTTTCCTGCGCTCTCCGTTTATTGTGCTGGGCTCTGTCATAATGGCATTTACGATCTCTGTAAGGCTCACGCTCATCTTCCTTATAATGTCCCCTGCCCTGGCATTTGTTATCTATAAAATAATGTCATCTACCATTCCACGCTATAAAAGGGTACAAAAGACACTTGACAAAACCAGCCTTATCACCTCGGAAAATCTGCTGGGCACAAGAGTGGTAAGGGCATTTTCCCGTCAGGAGGACGAAAAGACAGAGTTTGAGAAAAACTCCGAGGAGCTTCGCAGAATGCAGCTCACCGCCGGCAGGATATCCGCCATAATGAACCCTGCCACATATGTGCTTGTCAATCTTGCAATAGCTGCGATACTCTGGTTCGGCGGGAAAACCGTCTATGCCGGCAGCATAACCCAGGGAGAGGTCATCGCCCTTTTGAATTACATGAACCAGATCCTTCTTGCCCTTCTGGCAGTCGCCCTTCTGGTCACCAATATCACAAAAATGTATGCCTGTGCAGGCCGTATAAACGAAGTCTTTGACGTGCACTCTTCCGTTTCCGATGAGGGAAACAGCACCGTTTCACCTGTCAGCGGAGCACCAAAGGTAGAATTTGATAAGGTCTGCTTCAAATATTCCTCAGACGCAGATCATATTCTTGAAAACATAAGCTTTAAAGCCTCTGCCGGTGAGACCATAGGCATTATCGGAGGTACCGGTTCGGGCAAAAGCTCGCTTGTAAACCTTATCCCACGCTTTTATGATACCTTTTCAGGCAGCGTCGCTGTGGACGGAGTAAACGTTAAAAACTACCCCTTCGGACAGCTGCGTGGGAAAATAGGCATCGTTCCTCAAAAAGCCGTGCTTTTTAAAGGCACCGTCCGTGAAAATATGCAGTGGCGTGATAGGACAGCAAGTGACGATCAGATCTGGAAGGCTCTTGATATAGCCCAGGCATCGGAGTTTGTAAGACAAAAGGACGGACAGCTCGACTTTGAGATACTCCGTGACGGAAAAAATCTTTCAGGCGGTCAAAGACAAAGGCTCACCATTGCCAGAGCGCTGGTAGGCAGTCCGGAAATACTTATCCTTGACGATTCCGCCTCAGCCCTTGACCTTGCCACCGATGCAAAACTGCGTAAGGCGCTTGGGGAAATTGCCGGCAGCATGACGGTGTTTATCGTTTCTCAGCGTATTTCTTCCATAAGAGGCGCAGACAGGATAATCGTTCTTGACGACGGCAGGATCGCAGGCATAGGCGATCATGCTCAGCTTTATAAGACCTGCGGCGTATATAAGGAGATATGCCTGTCGCAGCTTTCCGAAAAGGAGGTGGCACAGCATGAGTGATAAAAAGCCTTCTGCGAAAAAAAGCAGCGATTCTCTTAAAGCCCTCAAAACCCTCATGGGTTACGCATCGCCCTATAAAAAGCTTTTTGCCCTTTCTCTCGTGTTTGCACTTATAAGCGTAGCAGCTACCCTATACGCTCCGATCCTTATAGGTCAGGGTGTGGACGTTATCATCGGCAAGGGCGATGTGGACTTTGATAAGCTTATCCCTATTATTATCGTTCTCCTTGTGACCGTGTCGCTCACCGCACTTTGCCAATGGCTCATGACCGTTTGTACCAACAAGATCACCTTCAATATTGTCCGTGACCTTAGAAACGAAGCCTTTGCAAAGCTTGAAAAGCTGCCCCTTTCCTATATCGACTCTCACTCTCACGGAGATCTTATCAGCCGTGTGATAACCGATGTGGAGCAGGTATCCGACGGCTTGCTCATGGGTTTTGCCCAGCTTTTCACAGGCCTTTGCACCATCGTGGGCACACTTATCTTTATGCTCACCATAAACTTTAAAATAACCCTTGTGGTGGTCCTCATAACCCCGTTGTCCCTTTTTGTGGCACGCTTTGTGTCGGGCAATACCTATAAGCTTTTCCATAAGCAGTCTGTTGCACGTGGAGAACTTACAGGGCTTATCGAGGAAATGACAGGAAACCAAAAAACTGTCAGCGCCTTCGGATATGAGCAAGAGGCACAAAAGCGTATGCAGGAGCTTAACCTGGAGCTTTCAAAGGTAAGCGTAAAAGCCATATTCTTTTCAAGCCTTACAAACCCCACCACAAGATTTGTCAACGGACTTGTCTATACGGGCGTGGGAATCGTAGGTGCTTTTACGGTCTTTTCCGGTGGGATCACCGTAGGTCAGCTCTCAAGCTTTCTCACCTACGCCAATCAGTACACCAAGCCATTCAACGAGATCTCCGGAGTTATCACAGAGCTGCAGGGAGCCTTGGCATC
Source organism: uncultured Eubacteriales bacterium (assembly GCA_900319075.1). GTDB lineage: Bacteria > Bacillota > Clostridia > Oscillospirales > Ruminococcaceae > Hominimerdicola. The sequence continues at coordinate 35,108 of ONMZ01000009.1, read as the reverse complement.
AGCCCACAGGATCTTCTCTTTGCTCAGCCAAGAAGAGATCCCCGACGACAGGTACTCCAAGGTCCTTGAAAAAATCGACGGAAGCGTTGACGTTGACTCGGTAGACTTTTCCTATACACCGCAAAAACCTCTTATTCAGGGCTTTGACCTGCACGTAAAAAAAGGTCAGCGCACCGCTATCGTGGGGCCCACCGGCTGCGGAAAAACCACAATTATAAACCTGCTTATGCGCTTTTATGACACCGACAAAGGTGAGATAAGGGTAAGCGGTGAAAACATACGTGAAATCACCAGAAAGTCCCTGCGTTCAGGATACGGAATGGTACTTCAGGAGACCTGGCTCAAAACAGGCACAATACGTGAAAATATAGCCTACGGCAAGCCCGATGCCACCGACGAGGAGATTATCGCCGCCGCCAGGGCAGCCTATTGCCACAGCTTTATCAAACGTCTTCCCCTTGGATACGATACCGTTATCTCCGACAGCTATTCCACTCTTTCCGCAGGACAAAAACAGCTTTTGTGTATTGCCCGTGTAATGCTGTGTATCCCCGAAATGCTCATTCTTGACGAGGCGACCTCCTCCATCGACACAAGAACGGAAATACTTGTCCAGAACGCCTTTGCCAAGCTAATGCAGGGCAGAACGAGCTTTATAATCGCCCACCGCCTTTCCACCATAAAAGAAGCGGATACCATAATCGTTATGAAAGACGGGACCATTATCGAGCAGGGCGACCACAAAAGCCTTATGGATAAAAACGGCTTTTACGCACAACTCTACAATTCTCAGTTCGCTATTACCTGAAAAGGCGCATAAACAAAAGACTGCCGCATTTTTACGGCAGCCTTTCGTATTTTTGTGGAAGGAAGAAGAAAATTATTATAACAAATCTCCGCCTGACTCCGGCTAAGTAAGGGGGAGAAGTTCCCGGGCAGCCGCCCTGCAGCGAACCGCCCGGGGAGGTGTTTGTTTTGTCTATGTTTAAAGTATAACCGCCTTAGCTTAAATATACTTTAATCTAAAATGAAAGCTCTGTGAAAAAAAGACGCAAAAAAATCTCCCCGGGAAAGGGGAGTTTTTTTATTCGTATTCGCCTATAAGCCGTGAGATCCCCGAGGACTTCACAAGCCTTATATAATCCTGTATGGTGTGTATTTTTTCATTAAATACCGTCACCCCGCAGCCTTTGTCCGCCGTGTCATGCCTGTCCGAGCCTGCGGTCTTTGTAAGCCCGTAGCTGTCAGCGTACCATAACGCACGGCGGTTGAACTGCGCATCATGATTACCCGCATTGAATACCTCCACAGCGTCCACCTCGTAAGGATACAGCCTTATGGTGTCAATGTAGCTTGCCTCTCTGAACGGGTGAGCGTGAACGATCAATCCCCCGCTGCGGTGGATAAGATCAATATATTCATGAACATCTATGTCCATGACCTCCGGGTGCGCCTTCAGCCATTGCTCATCAACGCCGTATGTGAGCAGGTCTGTACCCTTGTACGAGTACTCTATTCCCAGCATCACAGTCAGCCCTATCTCATCGCCCACAGCCTTTGCGTCCCTATACCCGGCGCAGTAAAGCTCACACCTTTTCTCCCAGTCAAGACTTTGGTCAATACAGGTGTTGCCGTTGAAAAAGTGATCGGTGATGATAATGCCGTCAAAGCCATTTTGCTTATAATATCTCGCAAGCTCCCCTCCGCTCACCCGTCCGCAGGCGCTTGCCTGAGATGTGTGGCAGTGGGTCTCATAAATGAATTCCATCAGTCAGCTATCTTTCTTGCCTCAACATAATATCTCTTATCCCATGCATGACCCATAGAGAAGGTCTTTCTCGGAAGTGCCCCGTCACAGATAACTGTGGGGAAAAGCTCCGATTTAGCCATATCAGGCAGCAACACCCCAAGGGCATCTGAGCTTTTTGAAAGGCTGTCGATGACCTCTGTGCCGTGAATGTAATCTATCTTGCCGCCGTTTTCCTTAATATATGCATCAAGGAAATTCTGAAGTGAACCCACAGTCAGCTTGGAGCTTGGCTTGTGGATATAAAAGTCCTCGTGTACGCCGTCGGTAACGACCGTTATCTTCTGCTCGCTCTTTTCCTTTGAAAGCTCCAGAGCCTTGGTCATTTCACCCATAAGCCTGCTTCTGTCAATACCTGTGCATATTCTGTGTATAGCCTCAAATTCAAGGGCAGGCGAATGAAGATTAACTATCTCCACAAGGGCATATCTGCACCTTGCCCCGGACATATCCTTACCGGCATTTTCTTTTTTCTGCTCCTCATAAAATGCCTTTGCCGTAGCAAGCGAGTGGTTTCCGTCACCCATAGCAAAAGTCAGCGGAGATTCGTTTTCATAGCCGTAACGCTCATTGAAAGCACCTTGCGAATCAAACTCCTCCAGTGTTTCAAGCAGCTTTGCCTGCGTATCCTTGTCTATCAGCCAGCCTGTGATATGGCCGCCGTTTTTCATCATATCAAAGTCATACACCTTTTCAAAGCTGTCCTTTTTAGCGGCAAGGGGCTCAACGATGCTCTTTTTCACGTCGTCTATAAGTATCATTATATGCGGCAGCTCGACCGGTGCGCCACGTCTTACCTTTATTCTTGGGGGGATACGCTCAACCACCGTTGCCTCGGTCGCTCTCACCTTGCTTTTTGAGCCTTTGTTGTAATCATACTCCTCCAGGTCGATAGCGCCCACAACGCCTGCTCTCACCTTTCCGTCAGCCTGCACACGCTCAATGTAAATAAGTGCGTCCTTATACTCGGTAAAAGTATCCTGCGCCATGTACTCGTTCATCTTCTCGTGAATTTTGTCGATGCGTGCATCAACGTCGTCACCCTCAAGGTAGACCTCAGGCAGGATAAGGTCAAGGGTGGTTTTGCTGCCCTGGGTTATCTTCTCAACGTCTTCCCAGTACTGCGGCTCGCTTGTGTACTGGTCGCAGGCAACCACCGCCCATTTTGACATATCCGTGTTTTTTGGCAGAAGGATATCCGCCGGTTTAAATGCTGCCATTTTTATCAACCTTTCATTATTGGATTTCAATTTATCATCAGCCAAAGGCTGTATATACTGTTCAAAAGTGCCTTTGCCTTACCAACAGCAGCGGCATTTTTTCTCCGTACATTGCGCAGCATTTTTTAGCTGCATCTCGCTTTGCATCTGCACAAAGCCGTACTTTTCGTACAGCGGTCTGCCCATATCCGTCGCCTCAAGCGTTATATGCTCAACACCCCTTTGCTTTGCGTCTGCAACAAGCAGCTCAAGAGTCCTGTATGCTATACCCTGCCGTCTGTACTCGGGATCGGTGTACATATTCATAACGTATGCCTTTTTGCCCGAAGGCACATCGCAAGTGGGCATAACGCTGTAATAGCTCATGCCGCCGGTACCGATAAGCCTTTGCCCGTCAAAAACGAGATAAGCCGTGTGGCTGCCGTCTGAAAGCGCTTTTTTGTAGTATTCCCTCGACCGCCTTTCGATCTCGCTCATATCCGCCTCATCGGACAGCTTGTTCGCCGCCCTTAGCACCATAACCCTTGACGAGACCAGAAGCTCAATATCGCCGATATCTGCCCTTGTGTAAACATACTGCATAGCTTATCTACCCCCAAAATTGTTGTTCGGGTAGTTCGGGTCGTACCCATTTGTGGCATTATTATAGTTTGGATAATTCCCATCAGGATAGTTAGGGTAATTCTGATAATTCCCGTTGGGATAAGGATTGTTCGGATAATTCGAATAATTCCCGCTGGGATAAGGATAGTTCTGATAGGGATAGTTCGCATTCGGATAATTCTGATAATTGGGATAGCTCTGATACATATTGTTATACTGAGCATTAACAGGATATGCATACCTACCGTATGCGGCATTATTCTGGGGCTTTTTGCTCTTGCTGATAGCTGCGATCATCATTGCGATAAACTCGGCGAACATGATCGGCGACACAAAAAACATCACCAGAAAACCATATCCGAAATTCGAGTTTGGACCATTGATAACGAAATTTATTATCGCATATACTATATCGCCTGCAAGGAACAGCCCTGTTACCACAGAATAGATAACAAATATGTTTCCTGCCGGTTTGCCCTTTGCTTCCCTCATCTTGCTTGAAGCAAGGGCTATCCACGATGATATCATCGGCGGCACCAGCCACATAAAGCCGATAAAACCCACGACCCACAAGATCCACGGATCCATGACCCATAGGATCCATGATGCAAACGTAAAAATTGACAGGCATACCGCAGCCGTTGACATAGCCTCTCCCCCCATCTGCTCAAACAGGGCGGAAAAATTATCTTAACCGCCCTGCCCTCATCTCAAATATTTACCGTTCCCCTTATCCGGTCATCATTTCTCTGACTTTTCCTCTTTGTCTTGCTCCTTGTTCTCATTTGCTGCCGAAGCTGCGCCCTTATTTGCGCCGCAGCAGTTCTTGTATTTCTTTCCGCTTCCGCATGGACAAGGTGCATTTCTGCCTATCTTTTCCTTCTTGCGGATAGTCATGTTGTGATGCACTTTGTTTTCCTTGTAAACGTCCTCACGCTGAGGAGCCTCCTCGTTTCTTCTGACCTGAATGGTAAATACCATTCTTACTGTGTCCTCACGGATAGAGGCTACCATTTCGTCGAACATATCCATACCTTCAACACGGTACTCTACAACAGGGTTCTTCTGACCGTAGGAACGAAGTCCGATACCCTTTTTCAGCTCCTCCATGTCGTCGATATGAGCCATCCACTTTGTATCCACCACTTTGAGCAGGCAGACTCTTTCTACCTCGTGAAGCAGCTCCGGTCCCATCTCCTCTTCACGCTTTTTGTAAATAGCATCTGCCCTTTCGGTAAGCTCTTTAACGATATCTTCCTTGTTTATCTCGTCAAGCTCCTGAACGGTATAGTTGAAATCGTCCTCGGTCGTAAGCAGTCCCATAAGGTGCTCACGCAGTCCGGAAAGATTCCAGTCATCCTTGATATCGTCGTCCATCAGATAAGCGTCTACCGAATCCACAACGTACTGGTTTATCATATTTACAATGTAATCGTGAACATCCTCGCCGTCAAGCACCTTTTGTCTCTGAGAGTAGATGATCTCACGCTGGGTGTTCATAACATCGTCGTAGTTGAGGACGTTCTTTCTGATGTTAAAGTTCCTGCCCTCGATCTTCTTCTGAGAAGATTCGATTATGTTTGAAAGCATCTTTGACTGTATCGGCGTATTCTCGTCCACTTTGAGAGCGTCCATTATGCCCGTTACCTTGTCGCCGCCGAAAATTCTCATCAGATCGTCTTCAAGTGAAAGGAAGAAGGTGCTCTCTCCCGGGTCTCCCTGACGTCCCGAACGACCACGAAGCTGGTTATCTATACGCCTTGCCTCGTGTCTTTCCGTACCGATTATGTAAAGACCTCCTGCCTCTCTTACCTTGTCGGCAAGCTCTGCAACCTCGGCAGAATATTCTTTATAAAGCTCTGTGTATCTTTTTCTTGCCTCAAGGATCTCCTCATCCTCCGTTACCGAAGGGCCGGAAGCTGCCACAGCGACCTCCTCGGAGTAGCCTTCTTTCTGGAGCTGTGCAAGCGCCTTATACTCTGCGTTACCGCCCAGCATGATATCCGTACCACGTCCTGCCATGTTGGTGGCAATGGTAACCGCACCAAACTTACCTGCCTGAGCAACGATAAGCGCTTCCTTGTCATGATACTTGGCGTTGAGCACTTCATGCTTGATGCCCTTGTTTTTGAGAAGCTTGGACAGATATTCACTCTTTTCGATAGATACCGTACCTACCAGCACCGGCTGTCCCTTTTCGTGACATTCCTTTATCTGCTCGATAACTGCGTTGAATTTGCCCTTTTCCGTTTTGAAGATAACGTCCGGATGATCTATTCTTGCAATAGGTTTGTTGGTTGGAACTTCAATAACGTCCAGCCTGTAGATCTCCCTGAACTCATCCTCCTCGGTAAGCGCAGTACCCGTCATACCCGACAGCTTTTCATAAAGCCTAAAGTAATTCTGGAATGTGATGGTCGCAATAGTCTTGGACTCTCTTGCGACCTCGACGCCTTCCTTGGCCTCGATAGCCTGGTGAAGACCGTCGTTGAAACGTCTGCCTATCATGATACGTCCGGTAAACTCGTCAACGATAAGTACCTGACCGTCCTTTACCACGTAGTCTATATCCTTTCTCATGGTACCGTTGGCTTTGATAGCCTGGTTGATATGATGCAAAAGGGTCATATTTTCGGTATCCATAAGGTTGATGACATTAAACGCCTTCTCGGCTTTTTTAACGCCGCTCTTTGTAAGGGTTGCGGTCCTTGCCTTTTCGTCTATGATATAATCTCCGCCAAGAGCGTCGTTATCCGCTTTATCGTCCATCTCTACCACCTTGACAGCCTTGAGGGTCTTGGCGAATCTGTCAGCAAGAGTGTAAAGCTGGGTAGACTTATCTCCCTGTCCTGAAATAATAAGCGGTGTCCTTGCCTCGTCTATGAGTATAGAGTCCACCTCGTCCACGATAGCAAACGAGTGTTCTCTCTGTACCTTATCCTTTTTGTATATGACCATGTTGTCACGCAGATAGTCAAAACCAAACTCGTTGTTGGTACCGTAAGTGATGTCAGAGTTATACGCCTTGCGCTTATCATCATTACTCATTCCCGGCAGAACACAGCCGATAGTGCAGCCCAGGAATTTGAACACCTTGCCCATTTCCTCTGACTGGAATTTTGCCAGATAGTCGTTTACGGTAACAACGTGAACGCCCCTGCCGTCAAGGGAATTGGCATAAGCCGCAAGACAAGCCACCAGCGTCTTACCTTCACCGGTCTTCATCTCGGCGATACGTCCCTGATGAAGCACGATAGCACCTATGATCTGTACCGGGTATGCCTTTTTGTCAAGTACCCTGTATGCAGCCTCACGGCAGACCGCAAGTGCATCTGTGAGCACATCGTCAAGAGTCTCACCATTTTTGATCCTGTCTCTGAGCACCTGTGTCTGTGAGGAGAGTTCCTTATTATCCATTGCACTGTACTTTTCCTCAAGATCAAGTACAGCCTGTTTCATAGGCTCTATCTTTTTAAGCTCTTTTTTTGAGTAGTTTCCGAATAATTTGTCTACAAGACCCATTTTATCTTTCCACCTTTATTTTTTGTTAGCATTTTGTTGTCATTATCCCGTGGTCATATTTTCATATAGTTACAAAAATACATTATATATTATACAACAGTGCCTCCCAATTGTCAATAATATTCCAAAACTTTTAACATACTGCATTCACGTAAAGCCCGAGCCAAGCCAAGTAAAAGCTAATATCTGTCTGCGGCTATTCATTGACATATGCTTTAAAAAGTATTATAATATGTGTGTAATTAACAATGCCCGGAATAAGGAGGTAATAAAATGGCAAAAATAAAAGTCGTCACCATTGGCAGAAGATTCTGTGCCGGAGGAAGCGATATCGGTAAGCTGGTCGCTGAAAAGCTTGGGGTAAAATGCTATGACAGAGAGCTTGTGGAGCAGGCTGCTGAAAAAGTGGGCGTGTCCATGACCGAGGTGGCAAAGTACGAGGAGAGCATGATGAACTGGCTCAAAACTCCTATAAATTTTTTCGGACAGTCCGAGCTCACCCTCGCCGAGAAGATATTTGCCGCCGAAGCGGAGATAATACTTGACATATGTTCAAAGGAGTCCTGCGTTATCGTGGGAAGATGTGCCGATTATATCCTTAAAAATAAGGTCAAGACCCTGAGCGTGTTTATCACCGCACCTCTTACAAAACGTGTTCAGAACGCCACAGAGAATCACGGCATAGAGTACGAAGATGTTGAGGATAAGCTTAAAAAATATGACACCAAGCGTGCAAAGTTCTACTCTGCAAACACCAATAAAGTGTGGGGCAGCATAGACAGCTACGATATGTGCCTTGACAGCGGCAAGCTGGGTTATAAGACCTGTGCGGACATAATCGCAAAAACGGTGGAGATGTCCGAGTAAATGGGTAAGGCAAAAAAAGATAAGGACATAAAGACCAATGCTATGCGTATCCTGGACAGCAAGGGGATAAACTATGAGGTGAACACCTACGAGTGTGACGAGTTTATCGACGGTGTGCAGATCGCCCGCAAGCTGGGACAGGACTGTGCAAGCTCTTTCAAGACCCTTGTGACAAAAGGCAAAGGCGGAGGATACTTTGTTTTCGTTATCCCCGTGGACAAGGAGCTTGATATGAAAAAAGCAGCCAGATCTGTGGGGGAAAAGTCTGTGGAGATGCTCCACGTAAAAGACATAAATTCTGTAACAGGGTATATAAGAGGCGGGTGCTCCCCTCTTGGTATGAAAAAGCCATTTCCCACTGTGGTCGACCTGTCCGCCCGTGAACATGACAGAGTGATCATCAGCGGCGGAAGACTTGGCTCGCAGATAATCCTCTCACCCCTTGATCTTGTCAATGCCTGCGGCGGCAGCTTTGCCGGCATTATTTTTGAAAACAGCGAGATTTGAAAATGGTATCGAGCATACCGGGAAAGGAAAGTAATTATGAAATTAAGAAAACTTCTCTCTACTATTGTAAGCACTGCCTGTGCAGCAGTAATGGTGCTTTCAATGTCATCATGCGGACATAACAGCTCAAGCACTGCCGACAGCAGCAAAAGCTCCTCTCAATCACAGGAAAGCAGCTCTTCTGCGGCTCTTGACGAAAGCAAAAGCTTTGTCATCACCCTTTACAGCGAGTATGCTCCCGTGACCTGCGAGAACTTTGAAAAGCTGGTCAAAGAGGGCTTTTACGATGGCACAGTGTTCCACAGAGTGATCGACAACTTTATGGCTCAGGGCGGCGGCTTCGACCTGAACGGAAAACAAAAACAAGCCTCAACCATCAAAGGTGAGTTCTCCTCCAACGGGTTCAGCAAAAATACCATAAGCCACAAAAGAAGTGTTGTATCAATGGCAAGGACCGGCGATCCCGACAGCGCATCCAGCCAGTTCTTTATCTGCTATTCCGACAAAGATACCTTCCTTGACGGAAAGTACGCAGCCTATGGCATGGTGACAAAGGGAATGGAAGTAGTTGACGAGTTCCTTAAAGTAGAACGTAAAACAGGCGATGACGGTGAAAAATCCGCTCCCGTTACCCCTATCACTATCCTTAAAGCAGAAATGATAGGCGACGACAGCAGCGGACACCACCAGGCAAAATTCTATGTAAGCTTCTGATACAATAAATAAAGCAGCTCCGCCGGGGACAGGTTCCCTGACGGAGCTTTGTTATTATCTTTGATATGCTCTTTTCCGCTGAATTCTGCCCTGCTTACAGCTCGATCTTTCCCACCTTCACCTGGCAGATCTCCTTGTCGTCAAAATACACCTTTACCGTGTCATCCTCTTTGATCTCCGGGTGAGCTTCATAAACAAGATAAGACAAAGTGTCCTTGCTGTCGGCTTTTATGGTTTCTTTTCCTCCCATAAAACCTATGACCTTTCCGTCCTCTCCGTCCAGCTTCAGGGTGAACTTGCCTGCGTCAAACAAAATATCTTCGTCCGAGCTGTTTGAAACGCTGAATTTGAACGTGGCGTCGCTGCCGCTGACAATGTCCAGCTGTATCTTGCTTACCTTGACCCCGTCAAGCTCGTATTCTTCCTCGCCGCATCCTGTAAAAAGCACAGCGAGTATTATCACCAGCACAGAAAGTGTGAAACAGCGTATCTTCATGGTTTTCCTCCTTTGTCTGAGGTGTGTTTGTCAGGCAGCTTACGGTCATCCCCGCTTCTTGGACAGCAGAGATCTCCCATAGTCTTCGGGATAAGTATACCATACCCTGCGCCGTTTTTCAAGAGAAAAAAATATTTAAAAAAAGGTCTTGACAAATCAAATTATATTTGATACAATATAATTGTAAAAAATATAAAACAGGAGGGCTAAAAATGAACATTTATGATTATTCGGTAACGGCTCCGGACGGAACACAGGTACCCCTTTCGGACTTCAAAGGCAAGGTCATGCTCATAGTAAATACCGCAACCGGCTGCGGGTTCACTCCCCACTACAAGTCTCTTGAAAGAATGTATGAACAGCACCACGATAAAGGCTTTGAGATAATTGATATCCCCTGCAATCAGTTCAAGGGGCAGGCTCCCGGTACAGACGAGGAGATACACCAGTTCTGCACACTTAAATATAACACTCAGTTCCCCCAGATGAAAAAATCCGATGTCAACGGTCCAAACGCCCTTCCGTTATACGGCTACCTGAAGTCACAGCAGGGATTTGGCGGTTTTGGAAGCGGAGTTAAGGCGATGGCTATGAATGCTATGCTTAAAAAATCAGACAAGGATTATGAAAATAACCCGGATATAAAATGGAACTTCACCAAATTTGTTGTTGACAGGCAGGGAAACGTTATCAAACGTTTTGAGCCTACTGTGAAAATGGACAAGGTTGAGGAGTATATCGCCGGGATAATGTGAGATGATAAAGTATGACAAATGATGAATGCGCTGCTCTGAGGCTGGAAAGTCAGCTTTGCTTTCCACTTTATGCCTGTGCAAGGCAGATCGTTAAGCAATACACTCCGTTGCTGAAGCCTCTGGGACTGACCTACACACAGTATATCCTGATGATGGTGCTGTGGGAGGGGGGCAAGCCTACCATGGGCGAGATCGGAAAGCGGCTTTTTCTTGACAACGGCACATTGACACCTATGCTCAAAAAGCTGGAAAAACAGGGGTATCTTAAACGCAAGCGTGAAAAGACGGACGAGCGTGTGGTAAGGATAAGTCTGACTCAGCAGGGCTGGGATCTGCGGGAAGCGGTAAAGCACGTACCCGCTTGTGTGGCACACACCCTCAATTTGACTATTGAGGAATTTGAATCTATTTACGAGATCTTATACAAGATGCTCGATCATTTTGAAGAAGGGGGCGATATGGATGAGTATCCGGCTTAACCAGGACGAAAAAATTGTCAAGGCAATAAAAGAGGGACTTGCAAAAAAGGGTGGATACTGCCCTTGCAGACTTGAAAAAACCGAAGATACAAAGTGTATGTGCAAAGAATTCCGGGATCAGATCGCTGACCCGAATTATGAAGGCTACTGTCACTGTATGCTTTATTACAAGTCAAAGGACTAATAAAATCATAGAAAGGCGGAAATAATATGTCAGTAATTAATCTTACCAATCTGAATTTTGAACAGGAGGTAATGCGATCGGACAAGCCTGTGCTTATCGACTTTTTTGCCACGTGGTGCGGACCTTGCACAATGGTATCGCCGCTTGTGGACGAGATCGCACAGGAGCGCAGCGACATCAAGGTATGCAAGGTTGACGTTGACGATCAGGGCGAGCTCGCTTCCCGATTCGGTGTTTCAAGTATACCTATGCTGGTGGTAATGAAAAACGGAAAGGTCACCGCCCAGAACGTCGGCGCAGTGCCAAAGGAAGATATACTGGCACTTGTGGAAAAATAAGATCAGGCACAAAGGCATTAAAAAAACGGAGCAGTTTTATCTGTTCCGTTTTTTATATGTATTTTTTCAGACAAGGTAATAGCAGAAAATGATAATGTCCTCATATTCTCCGCTGCCGTTTAAAAAGCCGCCTTTTACAGTGCCTACACGTTCAAAGCCAAGCTTTTCATAAAGAGTGATCGCTGATACATTTGAGGCAACGACTGCGTTGAACTGTAAAATGTGAAATCCTATGCTCTTAGCACGAGAAATGCAGTCAGTGACCAGCGCCCTGCCAGCGCCTTTGCCCCTTGCCGAGCTTTTTACGGCATAGCTCGCATTGCAGATATGTCCGCATCGACCTACATTGTTAGGGTGGAGTATGTACATACCCAACAGCTCACCGTTTTCCTCCGCAACGCCGCAAAAGCTCTGAGAAGAAAAGAAATCTGCGGCATCATCACCGAGTGGTTCTATCTGCGGAAATGCATTTTTCTGCAAAACGACCTCATTCCATATATCTCTCATTGCGGCTATATCATCGGGAGTGTATTCTCTTACTGAAATGCTCATATATCCTCCTTATTCTATAAACGACTTCATGCCTCTTTCACGTCGGAAATCAAGGAACTCCTCATAAGTTCCCATTCGGTCAAGGCAGCCCTCGGGGGTTATCTCGATAACTCTGTTTGCAACGGTCTGTGCGATCTCGTGGTCGTGGGTCGCAAAAATAACTACGCCTTTAAAGTCGGAAAGTCCGTTGTTTACAGCGGTGATAGATTCAAGGTCAAGGTGGTTGGTGGGTCTGTCAAGGATAAGCACGTTTGAGCCGAAAAGCATCATGCGTGAAAACATGCACCTTACCTTTTCACCGCCCGAGAGGACTTTGACGGGCTTATATATCTCGTCCCCCGAGAAAAGCATTTTCCCGAGAAATCCACGCAGGTAGGTATCGGTTATCTCCGAGCGTGAATACTGGCGCAGCCAGTCAACGATGGTGGTGTCGTTATCGTTAAAGTAGCTTGAATTGTCGATAGGAAAATAAGAGCGTGAGGTGGAAACGCCCCACTTGATGCTGCCCTCATCAGGCTCTTCCTCCTCGGCAAGGATCTTAAACAGCATGGTTATCGCCTGCTCGGATTCTCCGATAAACGCAACCTTATCTGTTCTTGAAAGGGTAAAAGAAACGTTGTTGAGCAGCTTTACTCCGTCAACGGTTTTGGAGATGCCGTTCACCTTCAAAACGTCCTTTCCAAGCTCTCTGTCCATAGTAAAACCGATAAAGGGGTACTTTCTTGAGGATGCAGGCAGCTCTTCAACGGTGAGCTTATCAAGGAGCTTTCGTCTTGATGTTGCCTGTTTGGATTTTGACTTGTTGGCAGAAAAGCGCTGGATAAACTCCTGTAATTCTTTTATTTTTTCCTCTGTCTTTTTATTCTGGTTGTTTATCATTCTCTGCATAAGCTGAGAGGACTCGTACCAGAACTCGTAGTTGCCCACATACATTTTTATCTTGGTGTAGTCGATATCCACGATATGTGTGCAGACGTTATTGAGAAAATGTCTGTCGTGGGAGACAACAAGCACGGTGCCGAAATAGTCCGAAAGGAAATCTTCCAGCCAGCTGATAGCGTCGATGTCAAGGTGGTTTGTAGGCTCGTCGAGCATGATAATATCGGGGTTGCCGAAAAGCGCCTGTGCAAGCAGCACCTTGACCTTCTCGTTACCGCTGAGGGCGGACATCTGAGAATAGAGGATATCCTCGGGCAGACCCAAGCCTTGTATCAATTTAGAAGCGTCCGCCTCAGCCTCCCAGCCGTTAAGCTCGGCAAATTCGCTTTCAAGGACACCAGCACGCTCGCCGTCCTCCTCGGAGAAATCCTCTTTGGCGTAAAGTGCTTCCTTTTCCTGCATAATGTCGTAAAGGCGCTTGTTGCCCATTATAACGGTATCAAGGACGGTATATTCGTCAAAGGCGAAGTGATCCTGGCGAAGCACGGAAAGGCGGGTATCCTTGGGGATAATGACCTCGCCGGTGGTGGGTTCAAGCTCTCCGCAGAGGATACGCAGAAAGGTGGATTTGCCTGCGCCGTTTGCCCCGATGATGCCGTAGCAGTTGTTGGGGGTGAATTTAAGGTCAACGTCCTTGAAAAGCTGCTGACCTGCAAAGGAAATGCTGACGTTTGAAACTGTTATCATTTTTTACTCTCCTTATTGTAATGGTACAATGAACGATTTATTATAACATTTCTGATCGCCTGTGTCAAATACAGACTGTAAACAAAGGATAAAAAAACGGCATTTCGTACCTTGATGTGCAAAATGCCGTTATCTTTTCTTTTTTATGTCCGATCTGCCAAGAATATAATCGGTGGAAACGCCGTAGAGGTCGGCAAGGATAAGCAGGTGTTCAACGGGGATAGTCAGCACTCCACGCTCGTAGCGGGAGTATACAGTCTGGCTGGTGAAAAGCAGCTTTGCCACCTGAGCCTGTGTCATATCAGCGTCCTCACGCAGGTCACGCAGCCTTGGGAAATACATAAAAATCACCCCACAAATTTGTAATATATGCCAAAAAAAGCTTAGTACCTTTCGGTACTATTGACTTTAACATATCTTTGGCGTATAATTACTATTATGGTACTTATTGGTACTAAAACTGTTTTAAAGGACGTGAAATATCATGAAAAAGCTATTATCCGTTTTGTTGTCAGCTGTTATGCTTGCACTGTGTCTGACAGCCTGCGGAGAGAGCAATAATAATATCCCGTCAAAATCTGCCCTAAGCGAGAATGAACAAACGAAAGATTCAAAAGTTGAAAACAACATTGCAGATAACTCATCAAAATCTGTCCTAAGCGAAAATGAGCAAGCGATAGATTCAAAAGTCGAAAACAGTATTGCAGATAACTCGTCAAAAACTGTCCTAAGCGAGAATGAACAAGCGATAGATTCAAAAGCCGAAAACAACATTGCAGATAATAATACAGACAAAGAATATGAAAAGCCACTGAATAACTACATAAAGTCCCTTGAAAGCAGAGATGCTGAACTCTTTGTTGATTCCGTTACACCGAAAGGCCCGCTCGCAACAGTGGGAGCACTTTCAGAAAACTCTCCAAAAAACCAGTATCAAAACAGACTAAATAAACTCATCAATAAATACGGTGATGATTTTGATATTTCTTACGAGATCATTAATATAACAGAGATGACATCGAACGAAACGCTCGGATTAGTTGATAAAGGCTACACTCTCAAAGTCAATTTCACTGTTTCCGGTTCCAAAGAGAAAGGCAGCATAACCAAAACTGTCAAAGCACTTAATTCAGGCGGAAAATGGTGCTTGGGATCAGCTCCCTCTCTGACCGCATAAATCGGTTTTATCAGCTATGATAGTGAACTGATATGAGAAATAGTGTCAATATTATTAGTGATTATGCGTCATTACTCTGTTTTTACGTAAACGCCTATGTAATACCTTACACATGATTATATTTAAACTCAAACAATTCGATGCAGACATAAAGCCCCCGGCAAGAAGCAGTCCCCCTGTGGGCTGCTTTTTTGTTGGCGGTATGTCAAAAGTTTTGCCGAAAATAAGTCAAATGCCGTTGCTGTATTGACAAAGACAGGCGGCGGTGATACAATACACATAGAAATAATGCAAAGGAGCGATATTTATGAAAAAGAGAGCATTAGCGATAGTTTTGTCAATGGTAATGGCGGCTTGCATGACTGCCTGCGGTGACAGTTCATCAGCAAGCGAGAGCAAAAAGGACGAGGCTCCGAAGGCTGACAGAGAAACTATCTATCAGGTATCACTATTGCAGGGCTTGACACTTGGCGACTATAACGGAAGCGTAAGCGTCAAGGAGCTGAAACAAAAAGGTGATACGGGCATAGGGACATTTGAGGGTGTCAACGGAGAGCTTATCATGGTAGACGGAACAGTTTACAGAGCAAAGTCAGACGGCTCGATAGAAACTGCACCTGACGATGAGACTATCCCGTTTGCAAATGTAACGTTTTTTGACACCGATGAAAAGCAGGAAATCAGCGGTGTTTCAAGCATTGCAGACATTAAAAAGCTGCTTGATGAAAAGGTGGAAAAGCTCGGCAAGAACCAATTTTATATGGTCAGGATCGACGGAATATTCAAAAAGATGCACGCACGCAGCGAGCTGAAACAGGAAAAACCATACAAGCCGCTTGCAGAGGCTCTTAAAACCGATCAAAGAGAATTCAGCTGGGATAATATAGAGGGAACTGTGGTCGCTTTGTACTGTCCGCAGTATATGGAAGACCTCAATGCCGCAGGCTGGCATCTGCATTTTGTTTCAAAGGACAAAAAGTACGGCGGTCATGTACTTGACCTTGACGTGGATAAAGCAGAGCTTAAAATAGACTGCACAAAGGGCTTTAATATGCAGCTGCCTGATACGGAGATGTTCCCGACGCTTGATCTGACAAAAGACCAGTCGGAAGACATCAAACAGGTCGAGACAAAGGATTAAATATTATGCCCGAAGGGGCACGGGGGCGATTGGAAAGCCCCCGACAAAAAGCGGCTCCCATGTGGGCTGCTTTTTTGTTGTGTGTGCAATTCTTGCTCATATTATTAAATATTATGCCCGAAGGGGCACGGGGGCAATCGGAAAGCCCCCGACAAGAAGCAGCTCCCCTGTGGGCTGCTTTTTTGCTGTGTGTGCAATTTTGTCTTGCATTCTTTCTTATTATATGATATAATAATCTGTGTTTTTATTACTTTAAAGGAGTGGTTTACTATGACAAACAGCTATGAAAGCCCATTCTGCACACGTTATGCAAGCAAGGAGATGCAGTTCGTATTCTCCGCAGACAAGAAATTCACCACATGGCGCAGACTGTGGGTAGCTCTTGCAAGAGCAGAAATGAAGCTGGGTCTGAACGTTACTCAGGCGCAGGTGGAGGAGCTTGAGGCTCATATCGACGATATTGATTACGAAAAGGCAGCCCAGTACGAAAAGAAATTCCGCCACGATGTTATGGCGCACGTTCACACCTACGGCGAGGCTTGCCCGGGTGCAAAGGGCATTATCCACATGGGCGCAACAAGCTGCTATGTTGGCGACAACACCGATGTCATAATCATGCGTGATGCACTTAAAATAGTAAAGAGAAAGCTCATTAAGGTGATCGACCAGCTGGCAAAGTTCGCCGACAAATACAAAGCGCTCCCCTGCCTTGCTTACACCCATTTGCAGCCTGCACAGCTGACCACAGTCGGCAAGCGTGCAACCCTTTGGTGCAACGAGCTGCTAATGGACCTTGAGGATCTGGATTTCCAGCTTTCAAGGCTCAAGCTTCTCGGATCAAAGGGTACGACAGGTACACAGGCTTCGTTTATGGAGCTTTTCCACGGAGACACCGACAAGGTCAAGGAGCTTGAAAAGCTCATCGCTGAGGAAATGGGCTTTGATGCCGTAGTTCCCGTTTCGGGTCAGACCTATTCGAGAAAGGTGGATTTTGCCGTTTGTCAGGTGCTTGCGGCTATTGCACAAAGCGCTATGAAATTCGGCAACGATATAAGACTTTTACAGTCCTTTAAAGAGATAGAGGAGCCGTTTGAAAAGACACAGATAGGCTCTTCCGCTATGGCTTACAAGAGAAACCCCATGCGTGACGAGCGCATCTGCTCCCTGGCAAGATACGTGATGTGCGACGTTCTCAACCCTGCATTCACCGCAGGTACACAGTGGTTCGAGAGGACTCTTGACGACTCGGCAAACAAGCGTATCTCCGTGGCGGAAGCTTTCCTGGGCGTTGATGCGATACTCAATATAATGCTCAACGTTACCGATCCGGAAAACGGACTTGTTGTCTACGAAAAGATCATACGCAAGCGTGTAATGGCCGAGCTTCCTTTCATGGCCACCGAAAATGTCATCATGGATGCCTGCGAAAAGGGCGGCGACAGGCAGGAGCTTCACGAGCACATCAGAGAGCTTTCAATGATCGCAGGCGCTCACGTTAAACAGGACGGACTTGACAACGACCTTGCAGACCTTATTGCAGCAGACCCGATATTCAAGGTCACCCGTGAGGAGCTTGACGCAATAATGAAACCGGAAAACTATATCGGAAGATGCCCTCAGCAGGTGGACGAGTTCATCGAGAACTGCATTAAGCCTGTTATCGAGGCAAACGGTGTTTCCGATGACGTTGCGGAGATAAACGTGTAAATCTGAATTACCGCAGCATGCTTGTCGAGCAGCTGGGGAAAACCCTTTTGGAGAGAGGGTCAAAGAACGGCAAAGCCGTTCTTTAGAGTAACCGTGGTAACGGTTACTCTATCCCGTCCAGACCCCCTTCCTAAACCTTTTATTGCTTTTTCGCCATTTGGGTTTACAACCCAAATAACGAAAAAGTAGTAGAGTTCAGAAAAAGAGTTTGAGAAAAAACATTCCCAAGAGAACACCCACAACTGTTTGGCAAGTATCCCACAGTAAATTCGAGTTTACATAAACTTTGCGAAAAGAGGGTGACAATGAACAATTCAATATACAAAAAATGTGCGGACGAGCTGTTCGCACGCCTTATGCTCGGCTTGAAAAACCCGGACGGGAGCCTGCACCCCCAGTCGTTTCTGTGCGCCCTGGGCAGCCTCGCAGGGTACGCCTGTCAGCAGGACGTTATAAACGAATATGTTAAGGACAAGGGGCTTTCCCTTGAAAGCATGTTCGATATTATCCCGTCAAAGTCGGGGGAGAGATTTTTATTCTCCCAGCTTGTTGATAACAAGCTTGCAGGGGACGACCATTCGGTCTGGACATACGTTAGTGCTGTGCTTGTCAGGGCAAACGCAGCAGCACCTGATGTAAAAGAGATCTTTGAACACAGCGTCAAAAGCTGCGGCAGCGAGGACTTCGGCAAGGTACGAAACTGCGAAACGGGCGAGGACATAAGGGGTTATGTCAGATTGATGTGGAAGCCTGCCGGGCAGATCATCGGTGAATGTCCGCAGGGCACGATGTACGCTGCTGTTGCAATGGCGGCGCAAAAGGCTATGAACGCCTTTCGCAGTGTACTGCCTTTCACCGAGCAGGCACGCATCATAATGGAAAGCGCCGCAGCGGCGGCTCGCTTGTCCCTCGCAGGACAGTAAGCAAAGATACATATACAGATAAAGATAAAAAAGACAAAACACCGGGGAGAAAACAAATGAAAAAATTAAGAATGGATATGTTCACGGCGATAATACGCATCATCGTCGGGCTGTTGCTGACAGGTTTCAGCATATGGACGCTTGTGACAGTACATTCACAAAAAAGCCGGTGTAGCGAAGAGGTGACAGCCAAAGTCATTCGCCTTGAAGAACAGCAAATACGCAGCCGTACCGAGTACCGCCCTGTCTTTGAATACGAATTCGGCGGACAGAAATACACCTTTGCCGGGTACTTTGACAGGAACAACCGCTACAAAGTGGGACAGACAACAAGACTGCGTATAAACCCAAGCGATCCCACAGAGGCATACGACACCGCAAAGAGCAGCTGGTATGCTTATCCCATTCTTATTGCAGGTGCGGGAATGCTGCTGTTCGGCATTTACACCGTAAAGAAAGCAAGATCGGACAAGCAGCCGGATATTTACTAAAGATACAGGTAATGGGGAGATAAATAAAAATGATATGTAAGATCAGACAATGGAGAGAATCTGATGCGCCCGACCTTGCAGCTGCGTTATCAAACAAAAAGATACTGGACAATCTGAGGGACGGTTTGCCTTTTCCGTATACAGAGAAAGATGGTCTTGACTTTATCAAAGCCATGCTTTCAGCTGAAAAAAATGACACATTTCCCTTTGCGGTAACTGTTGACGATAAGGTTATCGGCAGTATTGCAGTTTTTCGCCAGGGTAATATACATAGACTGACCGGTGAGCTGGGATACTACATCGCTGAGGAATACTGGGGCAACGGTATTATGACACAGGCTGTCAGACAAATATGCGAGTATGTTTTCAAAAACAGCGATTTGATCCGCATCTATGCAGAGCCGTTTGCATACAATACAGCCTCATGCCGTGTGCTTGAAAAAGCAGGTTTTCAGCTTGAGGGCGTGTTGAGAAACAATGCGATCAAAAACGGCAAAGTGCTTGATATGAAAATGTATTCGCTAATCAAAACAAATGAATAATTATTTATAAATCGAAAGGAACTGATGAAAAATGAAGTTTGAAACACAATGTCTCCACGAGGGCTACAAGCCAAAGAACGGTGAGCCGAGGGTCATGCCTATCGTTCAGTCAACGACTTATGTGTATGACAAGACAAGCGACGTTGCGGACGTTTTTGACGATCCCACAAAGAGCCTTATATACTCACGATTTGAAAACCCGACGACTGACTGCGTCGAGAAAAAGATCGCTGCACTTGAGGGCGGTGTGGCTGCAATGTGCACATCAAGCGGTCAGGCTGCTTCCCTGCTGAGCCTTCTCAATATTTTGCAGGCGGGCGACAGCTTTATTTCTGCCGCTACAATTTACGGCGGAACGATAAATCTGTTTGCTTTTACTCTTAAAAAACTTGGTATCGAGTGCATTTTCGTTGATGCAGATGCAAGCGAGGAGGAGATAAGAGCTGCGTTCAAACCCAACACAAAGGCTGTTTTCGGTGAGACACTTGCAAACCCGGCGCTGACAGTTTTTGATATTGAAAAGTTCGCAAAGATCGCACACGACAACGGTGTTCCCCTTATTATTGACAACACCTTTGCTACGCCGTATCTTTGCCGTCCGATCGAGTGGGGGGCAGATATTGTGATCCACTCTACCACAAAGTACATGGACGGTCACGCTGTACAGGGCGGCGGTGTAATTGTTGACTCGGGCAAGTTCGACTGGACAAACGGAAAATTCCCCGAGTTCACCGAGCCCGACGAGAGCTACCACGGAACTATCTATACAAAGCTTTACGGAAACGCTGCATACATCGTAAAGGCAAGAATGCAGCTGATGAGAGATTTCGGCTGCTACCCCGCAGGTCACTCATCTTTCCTGCTTAATCTGGGTCTTGAAACTCTTGCTGTGAGAATGGACAGATACTGCGAGAACGCTCTTAAAGTTGCAAAGTATTTCAAGGATTCCGGATTCTGCGAGAGCGTGAACTACCCGGGACTTGAAGGTGACAAGTATTACGAGCTCGGTAAAAAGTATATGCCTAAGGGCACAAGCGGCGTTATTTCAATTTCTATCAAGGGCGGAAGAGATGCAGCCGTTAAGTTTATGGACGCTCTGGAGCTTGCATCAAACGAGGTACACGTGGCAGATATCCGCACCTGCGTGCTTCACCCGGCATCCGCTACACACCGCCAGCTTACCGACGAACAGCTCGCTGCGGCAGGCATCGACGGAGGTCTGGTAAGATTCTCAGTAGGTCTTGAAAATGTTGACGATATAATCGCTGATATCGACAAGGGTTTTGCGGCGATAAGATGACAATTATATCCCGCACAAAATAATCCGGACAAAGTTAAGCCGATACTTACTGAAAACAGTAGGTATCGGCTTTGTGTTATGAGCGATCATCATAAGTTCTATTATACTTCACGAGAGAATCAGAATTCTGGCTTTTTGAGATATTTACACAAATATCCACGACGCTGTAGTTCGCAGACCATGTAAATGAAATTTTCGCCCAATATCCCTTATGCTTGTCTGATATTTCTTTTACTAACTCTTCTTGCATTCTTTTGATATGCTCGTCACTGGAATCGGTTTTTCCGATTTCAAAAACTACATCGTTTGTCGGAGCTTCATCGCCATCGGAAATAACATCCGCAGTGTAGTTATGTGCAGAATGATTGACTGTTTTGGCAAGTTCGTTCAGCTCATCTTGTGAAAGCTCTGCCTGACTTCCGCCGCTTTCTTGGCTCGAAGTACTGCAGGCTGCTTTTGAATCGCCGCTTGTTGACGATGAATCACCGCAGGCTGTCAGCGTTCCGAGCGCAAGCGCCGCCGCCAATGTCAAGGTTAATAGTTTTTTCATGTAAATTCCTCCTATCAGTTTTTAGAATTTTTCAAATTTTATAGTAAATTATCTATTCATAAACCTATAAACAATCCATCCCAGGAAAGCAATTGTCCCCAATGCCACTATTGCACCGAAAAACATCGCCAGTTTTTCTGCTCCTGTGGACATATTTTTTCTTGAGAGCATATTACCGTCTATCTCTTCCTCCGTGCCGTCCATGTACTCCAGTTTTACCTTATCAATACGCATATCAGATATGGAATTATTGTACCATACATTTTCCCAGTGACTATCACAGATTTCTCCTTGATGATAGGGCCCTGTTGACTGCATTATACAATCATTCTGTCCCTCAATATCACTTAATACTACATCGCCAACCCTGTTTATAGCACTAAGAGTGAAATACGCATACTTTATTACTTTTCCTGAATTATTACGGAATCTGATTTTTACATCTACCCCTCCTACACTATCCGGGGTATTAACAAAAACCTTTGTCACCTTTCCGTCTTGAACTCTTGTTTGGTAATGACCTATTATCGCAGCACCAAGAATTATCGAAGAGCAGTTACTATCAGAAACGGCTTCATTGCCGTTATTGTTTTGGTTTTTGGATTTTTTGACCATAACAATACCTGAAATAACCAATATAATGCCTATTACAACAAAAATACCTACAAGAATATTTCCCCTGTTACTCAGAATCATATGTAAATCTTTTGCGCCCTCATACATTCCCGAACCTATTGCAGTATAAACTGCAAATCCAAAGGAACACAAACCGAAAGCTATCAATACCATGCCTACTCCTAACATAAAATAAACCTCCCTCTCGACAGTTAATGTCTTTTTTCAACAAATTTATTATATTATAACTTATACTATTTGTCAATATTATGACATACAGTATATTTACAAAATATTTGTGCACAATGTATAATAAAAGCGGTGATGCAAATGAACGCCGGCAGGATAACCCCCGATTATAACTCCATTGGCGACAAGATACGCAGCCGCAGGGCTAAGCTGGGAATGAGTCAGGAGCAGCTTGCTGACCTGTGCGGAATATCCCCCTCTTATATTGGACATATCGAGCGTGGCTCACGGCAGCTTTCCCTTAACACGGCGATAAGCATTTCGACCGTGCTGGAAATAAGCCTTGATTATCTTCTGCTTGATGCCAAAGACCAGAACAGTGATGCAAATGTTCTGCAAAGCATTTCGGCAGAGCTTAAAAACCATTCACCACAGCAGGTGAGCAAATTTCTCAGCACGATCAGGATTTTAGCGGAGAATATCGACAAAATGTAAAAGATCCTCCTACGGTCATTATACCATAGGAGGATCTTTTTGTCTTATGCTGTCAGCATAATTATTATTTCTAACCAAAGTGTGAAAGCACCTCGCCTGCTGAGCCAAAACGCTTATCGGGGCTTATATTTGTAGCCTTAACTATAAACCTGCCAAGCCTGCCTTTGGTATACAGCTTCACCGAGGGGTGTTGGCCTGTAACAAGCTTATTGGCGAGGATACCAAGGGCGTAAATATCGCTTCTGCTGTCGGTCTGCGCAAGTCCGAACTGTTCGGGCGGAGCATAAGCCGCTGTACCAAGCAGCACGGTATCACGACTTTTGCCTTGTGTGTAAATTTTAGATATATCAAAGTCAGTCAGCTTCACGATCCCGTTTTCGGTCAGGATAACGTTATCCTCCTTGACATCACGGTGGACTATGCCGAGTGAATGCAGCACATAAAGCGCCTTTGCAAGCTGCACGATCACCTGCTGCACACCCTGCTGCTTCATAGGAACAAGCTGCGAAAGGGATATGCCCTGTATATATTCTTCAAGAATGTATGTGATATCCTGCTGTGGGACAACATCAAATATCTGCACAAGGTTCTGGTTGCTTATATCTGACAGTCTGCGGTAAACCTCGATGTTGGCTGCGCTTTTCAGCTTGCGCACGACCATATCCCTGCCAAGCTTGTTATTGCGATAGCGGATCAGCTCGCTGCCCTGCTTTGTGCCAAGCACTGACACAAGGGTATATTCGTTTTTTAGTATCTCTGAAAAATTTATACTACCGCCCCCTTGTAAAATCGAACCAAGCGTGTTATAATCCAGATGTGATGCAAATACCTGAAAAGGAGTAATCATATATGAACAAATCCACCGACGAATTGCTTGAGGAGATAAAATCAGCCAACACTATCGACGAGTATCTCGACGAAAACTCCGGGAGCATTTGTGCAAAAAAAGTATCGCAAATGCTTGAGGCTCTGATTGAACAAAAGGGTCTTAACAAATCAGAGGTGATAGCAAAGTCTGAGATAAGCCAGGTGTATGCCTATCAGATCTTTTCGGGCGTTAAGCAAGCACCGGGCCGTGATAAGATCCTCTCGCTGCTTATTGCAATGGAGCTTGACTTTGACGAGGTGCAGAGCTTTTTAAAGCAGTCGGGCTACCCGTTTTTGTATGCCAAACACAAGCGTGACAGCATTATCATTTTTTGCATACAAAACCGCAAAACTGTCGTCGAAACGAACAATGAGCTATATTCTCACGGTGAAGCAACGCTATGACTTTTGGGCAGCGACAATGTATTCGCTGAAACCAAGCTCGGGCATATTTCTGCTGAGGATCTCAAATGAATAGCCGTTCTCGGAAAACTTGCTGTTTCTGCCGTTGAGATCACAGCCGAACAATATCTCTCCCAGTGCGGAAAGAATCTCTTTGGTGTGAGGGTCGTTTGCATTGAAGGAAACGTGACTGATGCGGATATAGATACCGATGTTCCCGTTTTTATCGGTCTCGATACTTATCTGAGCACCGCTTTTGTCAGTAAAGGACAGAGTTGTAACGTCTGCTTCATGCTCGGTTTTAATGTCTTGAGCTGCGTTGATCCCGAAATACTTAGGACTGTGAGCTGAGCACCAGTCATTTATCTTGTCTGCAAGAATTTGAGGTTCTGACGTGCTTTCAAACGTTTGCTTATTCTGCGGGCTGACCGAAGTAGTGTGTGTTTCAGATGTGTTCTGCTGCGAAGGCGTAGTTTCGGTGGGAACTGCAAAAGTCGTTGTGCTTGTGGTCATTTGCTTGTTTTGCGAGCTTTCAGACGAACTCTGCGTTTGGGAAACGTCGGCACTTACGGAAGTGTCGGTGTTTTTATTTTGCGACGAAGTATCATCGCCGCTGCTGTTTTTGGTGAAAATGAAATAACCGCACACTGCCATAACAGCACACGCACACACAGCTATTACAACAGCATATCGTTTCTTTTTATTCTCAGGCTGTTTTACCTGGACATTTTCAGTCTGCACGAGCGATGTCATGCAATGCGGACAAAACCGCATACCCTGTGGGACTTCATCTCCGCAGTGAGGGCAGATGATCGTATTCATAGCACTTTCCCTTCATTGTTAATAGTATATATAACCTGAGCAAGCTGATGAGCGTTCCGGAGATCTCGCTAATGGGATTATACTATAAATTTGCAGATATATCAAGATATAAATGTCTTCGCCGGCAAAGGCTTTTGTTATAGGTATGAACATCAATATTTAGTATGTAAATGCCGTCTGTTATCAATGTATAGCAGACGGTTTTGTCAATTTATACAACAAATACTCCTTTGCATACAATGGTTGTTGTCAAAATAACCAAAATGCCGTGTGAAAATTTGTGAAAGAATTTGCGAAGAAATTATGTACAAAAGCTTTGAAATGTGGTATACTTAATTTACGGTAAATGATCCCACCGTGGGAAGGAGCGCTTGTTTTATGAATTCCGTAATAACTATCAGCCGTGAGTTTGGCAGCGGCGGACGTGAGATAGGCAAAAAACTTTCCGAAAAGTTGGATATACCCTTCTACGATAAGGAGCTCTTGGAGCTCGCTTCAAAGGAAAGCGGAATATGCCGTGAGCTTTTTGACAGAAATGACGAGGCTTATACAAACAGCTTCCTCTATTCTCTGGTAATGGGCAGCTACCCTGTTGGCTCAGACGGAAGAATAAGCCCGGAAATGCCTATGAACCAAAGAATATTCCTTGCTCAGTTCGACACTATAAAACGCATCGCTCAGCAGGGTCCGTGTGTTATCGTCGGGCGCTGTGCAGACTATGTTCTCAAGGGCGAAAAAAACGTTATAAATTTCTTTGTCACAGGCAACACGGCCGAGAAAAAACGCCGGATCCTTGAAAGATACGATATAGAAAAGAACAAGGTGGAGGACTTTATCAAAAAGACCGACAAGCGCCGTGCTTCCTATTATAACTATTACACGGATATGAAGTGGGGCGAGGCAAGGAACTTTGATCTTTGCATAAACACCTCAAAAACAGGTATCGACGGTGCAGTTGAGATAATGAAGTCTTACATAGACATCAAGGAAGCTGCCGCTAAAAAAGACTAATTCCATTTTTAATTCATTTTACTTTCCTTACTACGAGACAGGTCGGGGTAACAGCCGACCTGTTTTCGTGCTTTCAGGCGGGTCTTTCCTCTTTTGAGGGAAAGGTCCGCAAGGGGGTAAAATTGGTTTTGAAATTCTAAACTTCACCTATAAAACAGCGCAGATACGCCAGTTTCTCTGTTAGCACCGGACAACACCAAAGAAACATCAGTTTTGAAATCTAAACAAATTTGGAAAAATCAGACAGGCGGTGTTTTTTTGCCGTTATAGTGCCATTTCGGGGTGAAAAATATATGTAAAATTACCCCAAAATGCGCCCTTTGATTTATGAAATACGTAGAATTTGAAAAGCCTACAAAAAAGGTATGCAGAAACCTTTTGCGAAAATTTCGTTATGTATGTTGATTTTGTTTTGATAACTAAACCAAAGATGACGGTTAACGGTCATTTTTATCGTTTGTTTTGCACAACTCACAGATAGTTTTATGCATACATCTCACAAATATTTAACTTAAAATTAACAGCGCACGAAACCCCGTTTTCGCTTACCGATAAAAGGTCTGCGGGCGCTTAAAAAACTGCAATTTGCTTGAATTTTCACGTATTTTGTTGTATAATCAAGTTGTGGCACAGTGGGTATGTCATGCTTTGTTGTGCCGCATTTTATGCGTTTGCTATTTTTATTATCAGCTATGGCAAAATTTATTGAGGAGGTTATAATTATGTCAGAAAAAACCCTGAACGAATTTAAGGGTACTGCTGAGCAGGAAGCTGCTCTCAAGGACGTGATCGCTAAGCATCACGACCAGCCGGGCGGACTTATGCCTGTACTTCAGGAAGCACAGGGCATCTACGGCTATCTTCCTTTGGAGGTACAGCAGATGGTCGCTGACGGACTGGGCGTTTCCCTTTCCGAGGTGTACGGCGTTGCCACCTTCTATTCACAGTTCTCCCTTACACCAAAGGGCAAGCATCAGATCAGCGTTTGCCTTGGAACCGCTTGCTATGTTAAAGGCTCGGACAAGATCCTTGAGGCTGTTGAGAACCAGCTGGGTATCAAGAGCGGCGAGTGTACTCCCGACGGACTTTTCTCCATCGACTCATGCAGATGCGTGGGCGCTTGCGGACTTGCACCTGTTATGACTATCGGTGAGGAAGTTTACGGAAAGCTCGTTCCCGATCAGGT
Organism: uncultured Eubacteriales bacterium; assembly: GCA_900319075.1. Lineage (GTDB taxonomy): Bacteria > Bacillota > Clostridia > Oscillospirales > Ruminococcaceae > Hominimerdicola. Next base: position 8,020 of record ONMZ01000009.1, on the reverse strand, counting down.
AAAGAAGATACTCGATTCTTATCGTACTGAGGGAGGTGCAGCTGAATAATGACTATAAATGAACTTAATGAGATAAGAAAGTCTAAATCCGACCTTATCAAGGTCAGACGTATAATCGCTTCCGAGGCTGAAAAGCTGGCTGAAAAGACCGGTTACCGCAAGCAGGTGCTTGTTTGCGGCGGTACAGGCTGCCAGTCATCGGGAAGCAAAAAGGTGCTTGCTGCTCTTGAGGACGAGCTCAAGGCTCAGGGCATCGAAGACGAGATACTTGTTGTAAGAACAGGCTGCTTCGGCCTTTGTTCCCTCGGTCCTATCATGATCGTTTATCCTGAGGGCGTTTTCTACGCTCAGGCTACTCCGGAGGGTGTAAGAAGAGTTGTTAAGGAGCACCTCAAGGAAGGCAACATCTGCAAGGATCTGCTCTATAAGGAGACTGTCCACGAGGACGGCTCTATAATCTCACTTGCAGAGACCAACTTCTACAAGAAGCAAAGACGTATCGCTCTTCGCAACTGCGGTGTTATTGACCCGGAGAACATTGAAGAGTACATAGGAACACACGGATACGAGGCACTTCATAAGGTCCTCACCTCTATGTCCCAGGACGACGTTATCAAGGAAGTCCTTGACTCCGGCATCAGAGGAAGAGGCGGCGCAGGCTTCCCAACAGGCAAGAAGTGGATGTTTGCCAAGGCTTCACAAAACGACGTCAAGTATGTTGCTTGTAACGCCGACGAAGGCGACCCTGGCGCATTCATGGACAGATCTATCCTTGAGGGTGACCCTCACGCTATAATCGAGGCTATGGCTATTGCAGCTTATGCTATCGGCGCTCATCAGGGCTTTGTTTACGTTCGTGCAGAGTATCCTGTTGCCGTTCACAGACTTTCGGTAGCTCTGGATCAGGCAAGAGAAAGAGGCCTTCTGGGCAAGGACATTTTCGGCACAGGCTTTGATTTTGACATCGAGATCAGACTTGGCGCAGGCGCATTCGTTTGCGGTGAGGAAACAGCTCTTATGACCTCTATCGAAGGTCACAGAGGTGAGCCTCGTCCACGTCCTCCGTTCCCTGCTGTCAAGGGTCTTTTCGGCAAGCCGACAGTTCTTAATAACGTTGAAACACTCGCTAATATCGCTCAGATCATCCGCAAGGGTGCTGCATGGTATGCTTCTATGGGTACCGAGACATCAAAGGGCACAAAGGTATTTGCTCTTGGCGGAAAGATCACCAACGTAGGTCTTGTGGAGGTACCTATGGGTACTACCCTGCGTGAGGTAGTTGAAGAAATAGGCGGCGGTATCCCCAATGGCAAGAAGTTCAAGGCTGCTCAGACAGGCGGCCCTTCCGGCGGATGTATCCCTGCTAAGTATATCGATACTCCTATCGACTACGAACACCTGGTAGCTCTGGGCTCTATGATGGGTTCAGGCGGACTTATCGTTATGGACGAGGACACCTGTATGGTGGACATCTCCAAGTTCTACCTGGAGTTCACCGTTGATGAGTCATGCGGTAAGTGTACTCCTTGCCGTGTGGGTACAAAGAGACTTTTGCAGATCCTTGAAAAGATCACATCCGGCAAGGGTGAGATGGAGGATATCGACAAGCTGGAAGAGCTTGCTACCCATATGAAGAGCTCATCTTTGTGCGCTCTGGGTCAGTCCGCTCCAAACCCTGTTCTTTCCACACTCAAATCCTTCAGAGATGAATATGAGGCTCATATCAAGGATAAGAAATGTCCTGCGGGCGTTTGCAAGAGCCTGCTGAGCTACGAGATAGTTGCAGACAAGTGCAAGGGCTGTACCCTTTGTGCAAGGAACTGTCCTGTTAAGGCTATTAACGGTACGGTTAAACAGCCTCATGTCATCGACCAATCCAAGTGCATCAAGTGCGGCGTATGTATGTCCAACTGTAAGTTTAATGCTATCATAAAGAAGTAAGGTAGAGGAGGGTAAGTAACTAATGGAAAATCAGATGATTCATGTAAAAATAAACGGCATTCCCGTTGAGGTACCCGAAGGCTCTACTATACTGGACGCTGCAAAGGCTGCAAATGTAGAGATCCCTACACTTTGCTACCTCAAGGATGTTAACTGCATAGGCGCTTGCCGTATCTGCGTTGTTGAAGCAACAGGCGCAAGAGGACTGGTGGCTGCTTGTACACACCCTGTATCAGAGGGTATGGAGGTACAGACCAATACTCCTAAGGTAAGAGCTTCAAGAAAGACAACTGTGGAGCTGCTCCTTTCCAACCACAAGAAAAAGTGTCTTTCATGTATCAGAAACAATCACTGCGAGCTGCAGAAGCTGGCTATAGATTATCAGGTAGACGAGGACAGATTCTCAGGCGAGGGCGACCCCGAATATGAGCTTGATACCTCTTCGCCATATCTCATCAGAGATAACAACAAGTGCGTTAAGTGCATGAGATGTATCGCCGCTTGTAAGGACGTTCAGAGCGTTTCCGTTATCGGCAAGATCGAAAGAGGATTCAAGGTACACGTTGACTGTGCTTTTGATAAGAACCTTATGGAGTCCCCATGCGTAGGCTGCGGTCAGTGTATCGTTGCTTGTCCTGTTGGCGCTTTGCGTGAAAAGAGCAACGAGGACGCTGTTTGGAGCGCACTTGCTGATCCGGAAAAGAAGGTAGTATTCTTTACAGCTCCTGCTGTAAGAGCTACTCTGGGCGAGGCCTTCAATATGCCTATGGGCACAAACGTTGAGGGCAAAATGACTGCGGCTATCAGAAGACTCGGCGCAGACGGCGTATTTGATATGAACGTTACAGCTGACCTTACCATCATGGAAGAGGCTAACGAGCTTATCGAGCGCATCAAGGGCGGAAAGACACTTCCTATGTTCACATCATGCTGCCCGGGCTGGGTAAAATTCTGTGAGCATTATTATCCGGATTTCCTGGATCACATCTCCACTTGTAAATCACCTCAGCAGATGTTCGGCGCTGTTCTCAAGAGCTACTACTGCGAGAAAAACGGCATTGATCCAAAGAACCTGTTTGTTGTCAGCGTTATCCCTTGTACCGCAAAGAAGTTTGAGGTAACAAGAGAGGAACAGAGAACTCAGGAGTTTGACGATGTGGATGTTGCTCTCACCACTCGTGAGCTTGGAAGAATGATCCAGTCCGCAGGTATCGACTTTGTAAACCTTCAGGACGAGAAATTCGACCAGCCTTTTGAGACAGCAACAGGCGCAGGCGTGATCTTCGGCGCAACAGGCGGTGTTATGGAAGCAGCTCTGAGAACCGCAGCTGCTACTCTCGACGGCACCTGCAAGGCTGTTGAATTCAAGGAAGTTCGTGGTACACAGGGCATCAAGGAAGCTACCTACAAGGTTGGCGGAGTTGAGCTGAATGTGGCTGTTGCTTCCGGTCTTGCTAACGCAAGAAAGATCGTTGACCAGATCATCAGCGGCGAGAAGAATTACCACTTCGTTGAGGTAATGGCTTGTCCCGGCGGTTGTATCAACGGAGGCGGTCAGCCTGTAACAAGCGATAGCGTTCGCAACTATGTTGACTACAAGGCTATCAGAGCTTCTGCTCTTTACAGCTCAGATGAGGCTAACCAGCTCAGAAGATCTCACGAGAGCCCTGTTATGAAGCTGCTTTATGATGAGTACTTTGAGGCTCCGGGCAAGGAGAAGGCTCACAAGCTGCTGCATACAACTTATGTTAAGAGAGGTCATCACTGATCTAACAACATAAAATGACTTTAAGCCGCCCATATCCGGGCGGCTTTCTTTATGTTTAAAAGGGCGCTATTTTTTAGTAATTGTGACAAATTAAATGAAATTTTTTGAACATATACTTGACTTTATAGCGAAAATAAGTATAATTATCATTAGCGGAGTGTATATTTTCGTGAAAGGAATATGTGCGCTTTATATCGGCGTTCGGGGAGAGAAACAAAGGGTGAAAATTTTAGGTTTTATATTCCTGGGTTTGATAGGTATCATACTTCTGACTGCGATCATCATATTCTTTTATGTCAGAAGAGGGCTTAAAAAAGTCGCCAGAGAAATGTACGGCACAGACAACATCATCGACGCTCTCAATCAAAGCAATAAGACTCTGGAAGATACACACAAATCTGTAAATTCAATGACAAAGATATATCTGCCGCAGATAATGAGGGATTTCCCCGAGTTCAACTATGAGCAGTTCAAAAATAAAGCCGAGCAATCTATGCTTTCTGCTTTTGCGGCGATCTCTAACGATAATACAGGTCTTATGCAGGACGCAAGCGAGGAGTTCAAAACTAAGGTAAGAGCCTTTATAGAAATGAATCAGGCCAACGAATATGATGAGGATTTTTCAGACTGCGTTATCCATCAGACCGAAATAACTTCGTATACCAAACGAGCGGGTATATGCAAGATCACCTTGCAAAGCGCTCTTGAATATTACCACACGATCAAAAGAAAATCAGACGGAAAGGTGCTTCGTGGCGACCCCAACAGAAAGGCTCAGGAAAAATACAACGTCGAGCTTATCTACATCCAGGATAAGACCAAGATGGAAAAGATCGGCCACGGAAATGACTCTATCGGAAGTCATTGCCCGAACTGCGGTGCACCGATCACGACGCTGGGCGCAAAACATTGTGAATACTGCGGTTCTGCACTTTTGCAGATAAATGTACTTGTTTGGTCAATCAATAATTTTACTAAAGTATAGAGGAGGAATAAGTTATGGGACTTATTAAAGCACTTGCCGGAGCAGTCGGCGGCGGATTGGCAGATACCTGGCTTGAAGTCATCGAGCCTGCCAACATGGGCGAGCACACTGTCTGCACACCGGGTGTGTTCGTAAGAAAGGGAGAAAGATCTTCCAACACAAAGGGTACACGTGATACCATTTCAAATGGTTCTATCATCCACGTTTACGATAACCAGGCTATGCTGCTGGTTGACGGCGGTAAGATGGTAGGTTATACCGATGAGCCGGGCTATTATAAGGTGGATAACTCATCTCTGCCTTCTATTTTCGGCGGCGGCATTGGCGCATCTATCAAGGAAACCTTTTCTCGTTTCAAATACGGCGGAACTAACCCCACAACACAAAAGGTATTCTACATCAATCTTCAGGAGATCAAAGGCAACAGATTCGGTACAAGAAACCCTGTCAACTACTTTGATACATTCTACAATGCAGAGCTTGAACTGAGAGCTAACGGTACATATTCGTTCAAGATCATTGACCCTATTCTTTTCTATCAGAACGTTGTTCCGAGAAATCAGGCACAGCTTGAGTTCGATTCTATCAGCGAGCAGTTCCTGGACGAGTTCCTGGAGGCATTCGGCTCCGCTCTCAACCAGATGTCTGCTGACGGCGAGAGAATTTCTTTCGTAAGAAGCAAGGCTGTTGAGCTTGGTAAATACATGAGCAACATTCTTGACGAGGAATGGCGTCAGAACCGTGGTATGGAGATCGTAAGAGCAGCTGTGGGCGATATGTCATACAGCGAGGAGTCCAGGAAGCTGCTTAATATGCGTAACCAGGGTGCTATGCTCCAGGATCCTACTATCCGTGAGAGCTATATGCAGGGCTCTATTGCAAGAGGTCTTGAGGCAGCAGGCTCTAACCCCAACGGCGCTATGAACGCATTTATGGGCATGGGCATGGCAGGCAACATGGCAGGCGGTCTTGCAGGCGGCTTCAGCCAGACCAACGCTATGCAGATGCAGCAGCAGCAACAGCAGCAGGCAGCACAACAGGCTGCTCAGCAGCAGGCTGCACAGCAAGCTCAGGCAGCAGGCTGGACTTGTCCGGAGTGCAACCAGGGCGGAAACACAGGCAACTTCTGTCAGGGCTGCGGCAAACCAAAGCCGGCTCCACAGGCAGGCGGCTGGACTTGTCCGGAGTGCGGTCAGACAGGCAACAACGGCAATTTCTGCCAGGGCTGCGGTAAGCCAAAGCCGGCAGCAGATAACGGCAAGTGGACCTGCTCATGCGGACAGGAAAACGAGGGCAAGTTCTGCTCTAACTGCGGAAATCCAAAGCCATAAGCAAAAAATAAACAGGTATTTCCCCTGCCCAAAAACAGGGGAAATATTTTAATTGAGATCAAGGGGTAATAAATATGCCGGTACTGGAATACAAATGTCCTAATTGCGGCGGCGGTCTTGAGCTTAATCCTGTAAACCAGAAAATGAAATGTCCTTTCTGTCTCAGCGAGTTTGAACAGGCAGAGATCGAAAGAATTTTTGCAGAGCAGGAAAAAGCAAAATTCAACACCGACGGTGCACAGGAAGAAGAAAAAGCGAGGAAGGACGCTGAGTTCAGCGGCTCTACCAACATTTACAGATGCCAGAGCTGCGGCGCCGAGATAATGGCGGACGATACCACAGCGGCTACTTTCTGTCTTTACTGCCACAACCCGGTGGTTCTTTCGGCAAGATGTTCTGGCGACCTTCGTCCAAGCAGACTTGTTCCGTTTATGACCACCAAGAAACAGGCAATATCAAACTATAAGGCATGGTGCGGCAAAAAATGGTTCGTTCCAAAGGAATTCAAGGCTATTACTACCGCCGAGAAGATCAGCGGTGTGTATATCCCGTTCTGGCTCGCCGACTGCTCGGTCAATGGTATGATCCACGCAGAGGGTAAAAAGATCAGATCATGGACCAGCGGTAATTACAGATATACCGAAACAAGGATATATGACGTTTCCCGTAAGGCAAACGGCGTGTTCCGGGGTATCCCGGCTGACGGGTCAAGCAAGGCTGAGGACGGTCTTATGGATGCATTGGAGCCTTTTGACTACTCACAGCTCAAGGAGTTTTCAATGAACTATCTGTCAGGCTTTCTGGCTGAAAAATACGACGTTGACAGAAAGGACGTTTTCCCAAGGATCAAGGCAAGGGTAGACGAAAACACTGAAGCTGTTATACGCAACACCATGCACTATGACTCGGTCAGGGTGCTTGACAAAAATATCGTTATCGAAAAGACCGATTGGGAATATGTTATGATGCCTGTGTGGTTTATGACCTACAAGTATCTTGACCAGAACTACTACTTTGCTATGAACGGCGAAACCGGAAAGGTCACAGGTATCCTGCCTCTGAGCAAGAAAAAACTGTTCTGGGCAAGCTGCCTTGTCGGAATGATCGGCTTTATCCTTGGTATCATAGGAGGTGGGATCTTCTTATGATAAAGCTTTTCAAAAAACTGTCGGCAGTTATTTGTGCAGGTGCTATCGCTTGCTCGATGCTGGCATTCAACACATTCGCAGAAACAAAAAGATGCCTTGTGAACGATGACGCAATAAGCTCTTCCGATGCCTCGGAAATAGAGGATATCCTGGACAAGGCTTCCGACAAGCAGGGCATTGAGTTCATGGCTCTGTATATCAACGACAGCAGTATGCCGGATTCGCAGGTTGCCGCAATAGCCAGAACCTATGTCAACAAGCTTTCAGACGGCGCAGTTATGATCAACAACGCCGGCTCGAGATACACCTACGTTGCGTTCTCCGGAAAGGCTAAAGAAAAGATAACCGACAAGGAGACCAGCAAGATCGTTGACAACTACGTAAACAAGAAATTCAAGGACCGCGATAATGTTGGCGCAGCAGAGGCTTTCACAAAGGGTGTTAAAAGGTATATGTCGTTTCTTAACATCTCCCCTCTGGTTATCGCAATAGGTTTGGGATGTTTCCTCATATTCTTCCTTATAACCTATTTCAGCGTGCGGGCAAAATACAAGTTCCACGAAAAGCCTAACACAGGAGCATATCTGGAAGGCGGAGATCTCAACTACGAGGTCATGGAGGACGTTTTTGTTTCGGAACACACCTCAAGGACTTCTATCAGCTCCGGTTCCGGCGGCAGTGGCGGAAGCAGTCACTCCGGCGGCGGAGGCGGCCATTACTAAATTACAAGGGCATCTCGCTAAGGGCAGTACCTATATAGAAGATTTATAAAACGTTTTGCGGAACATCTTTTATTGCGAAGGACTGTTTCCTAACTGCATTTCTTGACCATAACTATTTTTACCCC
>ONMZ01000040.1:6142-21136 GCA_900319075.1 uncultured Eubacteriales bacterium | reverse complement strand
AAAAAGCTTTTGACTAACTGGAAGTGTAAAAATGAAAAGATCAAAAATACAAGCAGCAGTCTTTGCAGGTGCGTTTCTTTGCTGTTTTTTGTGGGCAAGCGCATTCCCGGGAATAAAGATAGGCTATCGCCTCTGGGGGATACAAGGCAGCGACACATGGCGCATAATAAGATTTGCCGGGGTCAGATTTTTCCTTGCAGGTCTTCTGGTAATACTCTTTGCGAGTATCGCCCGCAGGGAACTGCTTTTGCCAAAGGCAAAGGAGATGCCGAAGATAATCCTGCTGTCTGCCTTTCAGATTTTTTGCAATAATCATCGCTGCCGTTGTTATGCATATGGAAAAACTCACGGCGAAAAAAATGATCGGTTGTCTGCTTGGCTTTTTTGGCGTACTTATCATCAATCTTTCTGTGCCAGGCTTTTCGTTCAGCCCCCTGGGAGACGGACTGGTTGCGCTGTCGGCACTTTGCTACGGCGTGTCCTCAAATCTTATAAAGCTTTATTCCCGACAGCATGATACTGTAATTTTCAGCGGATATCAGTTTGTTTTCGGGGGCGCTGTCATGACGGTCATAGGTCACGCAGGGCTGTGGCTGAGTGGTGAAAGCGCAGCGGTCAACCCGGACGATACATCAAAGGCTGTTATTATCCTGGTGTATCTTGCCCTTGTGTCAAGTGTGGCATATACCATTTGGGGACTGCTTTTGAAAAAGAACGACGTGTCAAAGATATCTATATTTGGCTTTATGACACCTGTGCTTGGGGTGGTACTTTCTGCGCTTTTGCTTGGAGAAGGGGGACAGCTGGGTATAAGGCATATTGTTTCCCTTGTTTTTATCACCGCAGGAATAATCGTTGTAAACCTGAAAAAAGAGAAGTATTATAAACGCTTTTTGGGGAAAACCCTTTTGCAAAAGGGTTATTCCCCAAACCCCTTTCCTAAAACTCTTAATGATTTTTACCCCCCGATGGTTTTATCCATCGGGGGGTAAAAATAGTTATGGTTAAGAAATGCAGTTAGGAAACAGTCCTTCGCAATAAAAGATGTTCCGCAAAACGTTTTATAAATTTTCTATATAGGTACCTACCTTAAACCGGGGGTATTATTTATTGTCCATTTCTATTTCGTACTTGTAGCGTTGGAAAGCTCCTTTAGTTCTCTTCCTTCTTTGAGTAGCCTGTGAAGCTGCTGTGAGTTTTCGCTGTCTATTGCATCACGGTATTCACTGAGCCGTGCGATAATGTGGTCAAGCTCTTCTACAAGAGGCTTTTTGTTCATCAAAAACAGGGGAGTCCACATATCTTCATTGAGCTTTGCGACCCTTGTAAGATCCTTGAATGAGCCTGCCGAAAAGCCTGCCTCACGCAGCAGACTCGGGCTTTTTACATAGCTGCTTGAAACAATGTGAGCCAGCTGGGAGGTGTAAGCGATTATCTTGTCGTGCTCTGAGCAGGTGGCGCTTACGACTTTTGCAAATCCCATTTCGTACGCCAGATCAGAAACTGTTTTTACAGCGCTTTGCGAGCTGTTCTGAGTGGGGGTCATAATAAAGCTTGCCTTTTCAAAAAGGTTGTCCACAGAGTATGCAAAACCGGAAAATTCCCGTCCTGCCATCGGGTCTTTGACACCGCAGGTATCTATAACTATGCCGCCTTTTCTGAACTTGTCCTTGTAATCAAGTATGACATCTATGGTCTGAATAGGGTGAAGGCTGACGATCACCAGATCACAGCTGTCAAGTCTGTCTGCCTCTATCTCGCCGTCGATCGCTTCCTGTTCCAAAGCCGCACTGACTGCACTTTTGTCGATATCAAGACCAAAACAGCTGTGACAGGTGTGCTTTTTTATTGCCTTTGCCATAGAGCCGCCTATAAGTCCCAGTCCTACTATTGCGATCTTCATACCCGATCTCCTCCTGCACTTTTACGCTTTTACTTAGTAAAGGATAGCACAAATGCCCTGTTTTGTCAAGACGGGACAGGCGTAAAAAGCCTTGAACGCCCCATATGCTATTTTGTAAGCTCTATTATTGCATTTGCATACAAGTTGAGATTGGCCTTGAAGGTTGCAAGGCTTATGTGTTCATCGGCGCCGTGCATATTGTTGTTCTCCCATGGGAATTCTGCACCGAATGCCACAGCCCCCGGAGTATTGTGAACATAGGTGATCCCGCCTTCCGCCCGGCATTCACCCTTTTCGCCGGTCACACCCTCATAAACCGTTAAAAGTGTCTGCACTAAGGGGCAGTCTTTATCTACATAGTGAGGCTCCATACTATCAAAAGAGGTTATCTCAAAGCCCGACTTTTCAAGGGCGCTTTTTATGATCGCATATATCTCCTGTGAAGTCCTGTCAACAGGGAAGCGTATATCGACTCCGCCTCTGATCTGCTCCTGCTCCTTTTCCAGCTGTGTCAGCACACAGGTCATATCTCCCGATATTTTGTCGGAAAAGCCCAGACCGATAGCATTTCCGCTCAGATCCCCGTGGACGAAAAGCTTTGAAAGCCTTTCAAATTCCGATATACCAAGGCGTGAAAACGCCTGTAAAAGCCCGGTTGCCGTGTTCAGTCCGTTTTGGGGCAAGGAAGCGTGGCAGGACTTACCTGTCATTGTTCCGCAAAGCTCTCCGTCTTTTGTTTCAAATGCAAGATCAAACCCTTCTGTCTTTTCCAGGGCATCCTTCATTTCCTGCATGGTGATGCCGGAAAGTATAAACTCCGCTTTGCCGGGGACTGCGTTGATAACTGTGCCTGCTTTAAGGCGCTGCACACCTCTGTCTGCGTTATCCGATTTGCCTTGGAAGGTCAGATGTATAAGCCCTTTTTCACAGTTCAGCACAGGAAATGTACCGTCCGGGGTAAAGACATTTTCCGGGAAGGGGTATTTTTCCTGATAATATTTTATGTCATCACAGCCGCCCTCTTCAAACCCGCCGAAAACCACTCTGAAATTTTTGTTTATAGGAATGTTAAGATCTTTTATAGCCTTAACTGCATACAGCACAGCAACGCTTGGAGCCTTGTCGTCGATAGTACCTCTGCCGTAAAGGATCCCATCTTTGCAAGTGAGCTTGAATGGATCATAGCTCCAGCCTTCCCCTGCGGGAACGGTATCGAGATGGGAAAGAACAGCCAGCACAGGCTCTCCCTCTTTGAAATCTCCGTGGACGGCGTAGTTGTCAGCGTTGCAGGTTTTCATCCCAAGGCTTTTTAGAAAATCCTCACCCCATTTCAGCGCCTTTGCAGACCCTTGACCAAAAGGCTTCACGCTGCTGTCAAGTGTGCCGACGCTTTCTATTCCGATTATCTCTCCCAGCGAGGCAACTATTTCGTCCATGTGACTTTCAAAGTATTTTTCAAACTCCTGCTTGTATTCAAGCATTTTTTTCACACCCTTTTCTAAGTGTACAAACCAGTATTTCCGACGGATTGTTGAATCTTAGTTTTCCAAGACCTGAGGTCACCACAAGTTTTCTTTGCTGGGCATATATCTTGCTGTTATAGATCCCTTTTGTATATTTCGGGAAAAATTTTCTTTCGGGAGAAAGCACTCCTCCAATAAGAGGGATCCTTACGATACCCCCGTGACAGTGTCCGGAAAATGTAACATCTGCTCCCCACTTTGCATATTGTTCAAAAAAGAATGGGTTATGGGCAAGAAGAAAATTGCATTGATCTTTTTCAGCTTTTCCCAGCTTGCTTTCCAAATAATCAGCCGATGGCACGGGAAGATCGCTGTAATGCCAGCTGCTGTTGATATAGTACCTTAACGGCAGCTTCAGACCATAAAGATTTATATGCTCGCTGTTTTGTGTAAGCCTGACCTTTTGGTTGCAAAGCACCGTTACGCCCATTTGTTTAAGCTTTTCGCACAGAGCCGCCAGACATTCCGGCTGGAACAGCTCGTGATTGCCCACAATGTAATAGGTGGGGGCTATTGACTGCAAACAGGACATAAAGTACGCCTTTGGGCGCATATCAGTTTCATCACGGCTGAAAAGGTCCCCGAGAAAGAAGATATAGTCAGGGCTTTGACACTTACAGTAAGCCATGAGGTTGTTAAAGCTGTCGCCGTAGCGCTTTTTGTGAAGGTCGGAAAGTATCAGCAGCCGCTTGCCCTCAAAGCTTTTGGGCAGCCGGGGACAGTACAGCTCCTTCTTATTCACCTTCACCTCTCTGTTTCCCACAAGAAAACAGCCTGCTCCGACAGATGCCAGAAGCAGACCAAATACTGTTTTTTTAGACATTGTATCACCTGTCAAGATATTTTTTAAGATCATTCATCGCCCATTTGGCGTGCTTGTATCCGTGGTCATAAAGCCTTTTAAGCTTCTGCGGATCGTTTTCCACTCTGCCTACATTGAATGATGTCTTTGGAGTAAAAACAAAGACCTTGCCCTGCTGTTTAAGCTCCATAAGCTGTGCGATACATTTATTATAGCGGCTTGCTCTTGTCTGCAAAGCCCTGCAAAAACGGGGATAACGGCGATATTTTGCCAAAGCCAGCGCCGTTATTTTTTCGGTTTCCTTCACATAGCCCAGGGGCCTTGTAAGAACAACGATATTCTTATCGCAGCCTGCTTTCATAGCCTGCTTATATGGTATAGAATCCGCAATGCCGCCGTCCATGTATTTTTTCCCGTTTATCTCGATAACAGGAAATAACAAGGGCAGAGCGCAGGTCGCTTTCAGGACATTCCACTGTTTATCGTCAGGCGGGACCTTGAGATATTCAGCCTCGCCGGTGAGGAGATTTGTCACAACGGCAGTAAACCCGGTGGATCTTTCAAAGGCATCATAATCAAATGGCAATATCTCGTTGGGTACCGTGTCAAATGCGTATTTCAGACCATAATAGCACTTGTTTTTCGGATCCAGCAGATTGAGAGGCCCCATATACTCCTTACGGTTCATTATCTCGGTGGCAAGAGTGTAATTTCTGCCTATTTGTTTTGAAGCATAACTTACTCCGAAGGCTGCGCCGGCTGAAACACCGATGGCGTAGTCTGCGTATATTTTTTCTTCAAGCAAAGCGTCCATGACACCGCAGCTGTATACTGTTCTGCTTGCGCCGCCTTCAAAAGTTATACCCAACATTATTATATGTCCTTTCGGGAAAAATTATGTCTTAGTCGCCGCTATCGCTTTCGGATGAGCTGTCTGCCAAGCTTGAATCCGGTGCAGTATTGCCCTCTGTGCGCTGATATTTGCGATTTGCATCACCCAGCATCTTGGTAAGATCATCCATAGCGTTCTTTGTGGCGTTGTCGTCTGTAATGCGTATCACAACGTTATCCTTCATTGTGGAAATAGTGGACTTGATCTCATCCAGAGTCTTGACCTGATTCTCGTAAATATAGGAGCTTCCGCTGACCTTAACGTCAACAAAAACCGGAGCTTCTGCGGTGGTTGCCTTTTCGCTTGATGAGCTTGGGCTGTCAGCGCCTGCCTCACTTCCGCTTGAGCCTTTTCCCGTACCCAGACCAAAGCCGAAGCGCAGCAGTAAAAATGCAAGTATAAGCAGTAATAAAATCAAAAGCATGATAAGAAGTCTTTTCTTCTTCCTTTTTTTAAGCTTTTTATTTTTTCTTTCCAGCTCGTCAATATACTTTTTCTCCACGTCTCTTTCAATGCTCATTTTAATTATCTCCTTTTTTTAATTGGATTTTGATGTATTGATATGAGTAAAATACAAATTTTTGTAATTGCCCTTCACCGTGCTGAGAACCTCCTGAACACGGTTGACATCTCTGTAAAGCACCTTGTCGCCGTCGTATATGAACGCAGCGAGAATTATAGATTCTTTGTCAAGGCCATATGAGTTAAGCGCTTTTACAAGGTCCGCTGAAAGGTCGTCGCCTATGTTCACGCTTACAGGTGTACCGTCGTTTTGGGATATATAAAGGGTATCCTTGCCGCCGGCATATTTCATTTCGACGCTTACCATCATTCCGCTGCTGAAGCCGTCAAGGGCAGTCTGCATTTTCACCACTGCCGCATTGTTTTCCTTGTTGCGCTGTTCAGCCTGAGCGATCTGTTCCTTTGCATCTTCACGTGCCTTTTCGATCTGTGAGATGGCATCCTGCTGAGCCTGGACTACCTTTGATTGCGCCGCATCTATTTTTTCCTGTGCTTTTTTCTCAACGCCCTGAGCGCTGTTTGAGATATTGAGCATTACCCAGAAAAGCATGATCATGATAATGTCAAGCAGACTGGTCAGCTCGATGATAATACCTTTGTTTTTGCGAAAAGTGTTCATACGGTCTCTCTTGCCTCAATGGAATGAGGAGAATTACGCTCCAAAAACAGTTGAACGTTCTTCTCGTTGTCCTCGATCTTTGCAGCCACAACGCCGTCCAGGAGCTTAAAGATTATTGAAAAGATCAGCCCCCAGAATGTAGATGTGAGTGCCCCGTAAAAGTTCCCCTGAACGTTGCTCATATCGCTTACCATTCCCAGAAGTGATATGACCGTACCCAGTATACCCAGAAGCGGGAATATGCCTGTAAGGTTCACAAAAAGGGAATAGAGCTTACCGGTATGGTTTCTCATATCCACCACATCTGTCTCCTTGAGCTTTGACACCTCTCCCTCAGCCTCCTGACTTGAAGAGCGTGCATCGGGTACAAATACGGTAAGGTGCAGTTTTCTGTATAGTCTGTCTGCTGAATTTTTGGTTGAGTAATAAACAAATCCCGTGAAAACGGCAACAAGAAAAATAATAAGGTCAAACCCCCATAAATTCATGAATATGACCGAAAAAAAGCTTTTCATAAGGATATCCACCCCCACACTAAATAATAACACACTCGCCGTCAAAAATCAAGGCTATTTAGCATATAATGTTGGTTTTTAGAAAAAAATAAGTGCCGTATGGGGATACGGCACCGTTAAGGTTTTGTATTAAAATATTTTATCAGGTTTTTGTTTCAAAGCCGCCCTTGTTGAAAAACAGCTCTCTTATAGCAAGGGCACATCCGGAAAGGAATCTGTGTTTATCCTCGATGATAGAAAGCTCTACCTTGCTTGCAACATGGGAACCGCCCACTTCGGTAATGACGTTTTTCAGCGTTTGGAATTCTTTTTCATCGTGGAAGTTGAAATTGTGCAGCACGATCTTTTGCGGGTTGGTAGAAAAATAAAGATTGTTAAGCAGAACTGCTGTGAGCCTGAAACGCTCGTTGATGATATTTACAATGCTTTCATCGCCCTTATCGTATGAAGCGTTGATCATTTCCGTGGTAACGTTATCAAAATTTCCTCTTGCAGCGGCATAAAGGAAAGGAGTATGCTCCTGTGAGAAAACCTCTTTGATCTTGCGAAGGGTTGCCTGTGGAGTAAGCTCGTTCTCGACACATCCACGCCTTCCGCATTCACATACCGTGTCAGAGTTTGGATTGATTATCATTTTATCCACGAAATTGGTACGGTTGTCATAGGAAACGATAGGCTCGTTAAGGTTTGTAACTACAAAGTGGATAGTTTTTCCGTACTGAAGAAAGGCGATATTGTGACGGTTAACATCCTTTGTCTTTTGGAAGTCGATATTTGCCATAGCAGTGCCTTTAACAGAGTTATCAAACACCAGGGGAAGCTGTGTGAACTTTCTTACCCTTGCAAAGACAGCCGAATAATCCGGATCCGAATCTGTGACCTTAACACCGAGCTTTTCGTACATTGTGGGGAATATTCCAAAACCGATTCCCAGAATGTTCTCGGCGGTAAGGCAGTTGTCAGAAAGAATCTCTCTGATGGAACTGATAATAAAATCCTCTATCTCGCTGTATGCGGTCTTTTCATTGATCTCATTGTTGCGCTTGTCAAGAACGGCACCGGAAAGGGTGGACAGACCCACGCTGACCAGGTTATCCTCGATGCTGACACCTATTACGAACTTATAGTGATGATTTATATCTATAAGTATCTTTTTCCTGCCCCTTGGTGCCTTTTCCGTAACGTGTCTGTATTCGCCTATTTCCTGGATTATTCCCTGTTCTATCATCTCGTTGGTGATGATAGTAACAGCTGCCCTTGTAAGCTCAAGAGTTCCGGCAATATCGATCCTTGACGTTGGGCCACGGGTTTTAAGTATTTTAAGGACCTGCATACGGTTACGCCTTTTCAGATCCAGTTTGCTTATTCCATGCTGTTCCATTTTTCTTTGCCTCCGGCATAAATAGTCAATTGATCCTGCAAACGTTTTTGTTTACTGTCACAACAAATTATAGCAGTATTTTTTGAATACAAGATTAACAATCAATTATAATTTAACCATTCTGCATTTTTTACATTTTGTTAATATTTTTCATTTAACATGGCGTAAAAAACCCCTTGCCGCCGGGGCAAGGGGGAGTTTATCAGAGTATTTTTTCTTCGTCTATGTCATCGTCGATCTCTTCACCGTTGATGAGCTTTCTGAGGTTTTCAAACTCTTCAGCAGAAAGGGTAACGCCCTTACCCATTCTGGTGTGATCGGGGTTCCATTCTCTGATATCGTACTTTGGCTCTCTGTCGTTCCAGCTTATCAGGTTAAGCTCCTTTGTCCATCCCTTAGCGTTTTCCGACAGCACACCGATATTCTCCTTTATTTCGTACTTTAGCTCTGCCATTTTCAAGACCTCCAATTATATATTTTAGTTTATTTTCTGACTGATTTGCGGATAAGATCCCCTATTTCTTTTGAGAATGCAAGCACATAGCATGGTATAAACAAAAGAATGATGAAAACAGCGAACAGGGGTCTGATATAGTATCCTGTTATGGCTGCGGTAACGGCGGTAAGGCATATCATTTCAAACAGCTGTTTTTTAGCCACAAGACAAGGCAGGATCACCACTGCAAAAAAGATAGATGCAGCGAATAATCCCCGATCGGCAACAATGATCCCCACCACCGGCAGCAATATCATGTAGCCCAGCCAGCGCTTTTTCTTTACCACAACGCCAAGCAGCAAAGCTGTACACAGGGCAAGTATCTCTATTATTCCTATTACATCTTTGTATACTCCTGCGCCGATAAGCCCGAATGCCGCCACAGCGAAACAAAAGGCGAGAACGTCTTTTGCGAAGGAAGCGTTTTCAAAATGGTTTACTACCCGTTTGGGAAGGAACCTGCTCATAAGCCCTGTAAGGGACTTGGCGTTGTAAACAAATATCATCGCAAACAGTATAAGCAATGCTGCGGCAACGGGAAGATCGGAAAACTCCAGGTAATCAAGATACCGTGGGAACATGACGTTAAGCAGCATCATCGCTATAAGAAGGATATTGCTCATCACCAGCTTTTCCACATTTACCTTAAACGGGATAAGGCGGCGTGAGTCTATATACCGGACGATAAAAACCGAGAGGTAAGCCGCAACGGTGGATATTGCCGGTCCGTAAAGGCCTATCCTTGGTATAAGGATAATGTTAAGGACAACATTTACAACACCTGAGATAAGGCTCGTAAAAAGCGAGCGTTTTGACCTTTTTGTTGCGATGTAAATTGAGCCCATAAACGTGGTGAAACAAGAGAAGACCGATGAATAGATAAGAATAGGAGAATATTTCATGCAGTCCCTGAAATCCTTACCGATCATCAGGTAGGTAAGGGGCTGAATTACCAGCAGGCACCCGCCTGCAAGGATGTATATAAGGCTCTGGTTAAAGTCAAAGACGTTTTTGTAGAAATCGTTTCTGCCCTTTGATTCGTTTTCGGTGATCGCAGACATATTCCAAGCCTGTCCGAACATAAGATACACCGTTGCAACGATATTAGGGATCTTATAAGCTGCCGAAAGCACGCCGTTTGCGTCCTCGTTCATAATATATGTTGTCATGAACGAGTCGGAGCTGTTGGTTATAAGCCATAAAAGCTGAGCGGGTATAAGGGGCAGGGAATACTGAATCATAACACGGTAAAGATCCCTGTTCCAGCGCTTGATGTCGAAATGCTGCCACAGCTTGCAGGTGAATAATAAAAACAGCACCGATATAAAATCCGCAAGGATAATTGCAAGAAGATATTTTGCGATAGGTGTGCTGAGCACACCGCCTATGCCGAAAAACTTAAAATCTTTGGGAAAGACTGTAAAGAAAAGAATGTTGAATAAAAGGGTGAACAACGTGGCAACTATACCGTTGAGTGCAAATAGCTTGACCTTTTCCATTGCCCGCACGTATGTGGAATAAAGGGTCTTCATGCTGGACATGAAAATGTAAAGATAAAGTATTACGCCGTAATCCTTCAGATACCTGTCTGCAACACCTGTCAGCATAACGATGGACTGGATAACTCCGAAAACCGCCAGTCCGCCAAGGCAAACCACGTTGCCTATGGTAAACACCGCTTTTTTATCGTAGGCTTTATCAAGACCAAAGCGGATTATTGCCTCTGCTATAGTCATTGAAGCAATGGGGATCGCCCAGTTGGCTATCTGGGTCAGCAGGTCGGTAAAGCCCAGCTCGTATTGTGAAAGGGCGTTGGTGTAAATGGGTATAAGCAGTAAAATGAGTATTTTTGAACTGAAAGATCCTATGGCAAATGCAAGCGTGTTTGAAAAAAGCTTGCGATAGCTGCTTGGAGCTTTTTTGTCGGACATGTTCATACCTCTGTTTGATTTATTTGTAAGTTTATACCAAATCGCATTTTTCGTATTAAGACATCTATTTGATTATTATATCACAGTAATATATTTTTTGCAACAGTAAAAAGAGTAAAAGTCAAAAAGCTTTTTTTACCTGAGTGCTGTTGATTTTGCCGGAGCAGGGTGGTATAATAGGATTTGGTAAATGTACATACATAATAAGGAGGACGGATCATATGTGCGTCAGTATCTCAAGTGTTAAGCTGCCCTCGGCAGAAATGCCGTATTTTTCCTT
Organism: uncultured Eubacteriales bacterium; assembly: GCA_900319075.1. GTDB lineage: Bacteria > Bacillota > Clostridia > Oscillospirales > Ruminococcaceae > Hominimerdicola. The sequence goes on along the minus strand of ONMZ01000040.1, from coordinate 10,272 downwards.
CGGCAGCGGAGAAAATGCGCTGGTCATGCTTCCGGGGGTGTTCACAAAAAACCTTATGACCCTTTCCGAGGCGGTAAAACTGGCATTTTCCGAATTTACAAAGGATTATACATTTTATGTTTTTGAGCGCCAGGTGCCTTTGAGCGAAAACTGCACCATTGAGCAGACCGCTGAACTTACTGCCGATGCACTTGATGCGCTGGGGGTGGAGAATGCCTGTGTTTATGGAGTTTCCACAGGAGGAATGATCGCCCAGAGCCTTGCGGCGCAAAGGGGAGACCTTGTGCAGAAGCTTGCCCTTATCTCCACCGCACCGTACATTGAGCAGGATGCCGCAAAAGCAATGGGGGAAATAGGCGAGCTTTTTAAAAACGGGGAAACGGAAAGTGCAGCAAAAATGTTTGCCAAGCTGGTGTACTCCCGTGATTTTTACGGAAAGTACGAAAAAGCGATAATCGATGCGGTCTGCGGCGCAACGGATCAGGAGATGCAAAGATTTATCCGCCTCACAGGTGCGATACTTCGCTTTGACGGACGCAGCGCATTGGAAAAGATCAAATGTCCGTCCGTTGTTGTGGGCGGAGCGCAGGACATGATCTTTTCGCAGCAGATCATCAAGGATACAGCCCGTATCATCGGCTGCCCTGTGATGATATATGACGGCTATGGCCATGCGGTCTATGATGAACTGCCCCAGGTGAAAAAAGACGTTTTTGCATTTTTTTCAGAGTAGGAAGCGGGTAAAATGGAGATCAGAAAAGGTAAATACAGACATTTTAAAGGGAATATGTATGAGGTCATCGGTACGGCAAAGCATTCGGAGACCCTTGAAGAAATGGTGGTCTACCGGGCACTTTATGGAGATGGAGAGCTTTGGGTCCGGCCGGCAGAAATGTGGAACGAGACTGTGATTCGTGACGGAAAGACCTTTATAAGATTTGAGTACGTTGAAAAGTAGCAGCCGGAGTGTGAAAAAGCTGTAATATCCTGAATATCACTGCATATATTTTAATACACCAAAATGTATTGGAGTGATATTATATGGATCACCGTGAGAAGGAACGGTGCGTACAGCTGGCGGAGTACATTGTGGCTCATAAAGGAACTGTGCGTGCCACAGCAGCTGTTTTCGGCGTAAGCAAGTCCACGGTACATAAGGATCTGACCGAACGGCTTAAAAAGGCATCGCCGGTGTTGTTTAAGCAGGTCAAGCAGATCCTTGAGGAAAACAAACGTGAAAGACATATAAGGGGCGGCATGGCGACCAAGCACAAATACGAGAAACGACAGGAGCTTCTTGTAAAGGCGAGGTAGTATGTGCTGCGGGAATATAGATTATATACGCACATGGGGAGAGAACTTTTCTCTCCCTTTTTGTTCACACGGCTATTTTTTGGACAGTTCATTTATCCTGTTTTTTAATAATTTTCGTATAAACTGCGAAAATAAGCGGTTTTCGCACATTAAAGGAGCACAAATCGAAAAATTTTTTTCAATAAAGAGAATTTTTTTGTACAAATAGCTTGCAATTTTGAAAAAAGTGTGTTATAATGCTGATTGTAGTATTACGACCAGGATCAGAACAGGAGTATAATTATGAAATGTCCTTTTTGCGGTTTTGAAGATACCAAGGTCATCGACTCACGTCCCAGCGAGGGCAAAAAGAGAAGAAGAAGAGAATGCACCAACTGCGGAAAGCGCTTTACTACATATGAGGTAGTAGAAAAGCCGATGCTTATGGTGTATAAAAAGGACGGTTCTTTTGAGCCTTTTGACAGAGCCAAGCTTATCAAGGGACTTCAGACGGCTATCAAAAAGCGTCCTGTAAGCGTTGAACAGATGACAGCGCTGGTAGATAATATAGAAAATACCTATGCGAACAAGATGCAGACCGAAACCACCACCAGCGAGATAGGTGATATGGTGCTGCATGGGCTGAAAAAACTGGATCTGGTGGCATACGTGCGTTTTGCCTCGGTCTATAAGGATTTCAGTGACGTTGAGTCTTTCATTCAGATAATTTCCGAGCTCGATACTGAGAAGGAATAATAAGCGTGTTTACCTTTCTTGTATCTGCATTTATAGCAGGAGAGGATATAAATAAAGCGGGAGCGTACAGAGAAAAAAGCACCCCAAGAGAGAGCTATCAATGCTTTTACCATTAGCATGGCAAAAAAGCACCGTGGGCACGATCGTGCATGGCGGTGTTTTTTTGCGTTTTTTATGTGCAAACATCTTGATTTACGAAAACGTTTGTGATATAATGATTATTGCTTTTAAGCGTATTATTATTCAGGGGGAGAATAAATATGAGACCGGCTGTAAGTTATAAGCCATCAAACACATTTTCGTTCGTGGGATTTATCCTGATGTTCCTGTCAATGCTCATTACGGGAGCTTTGCTGTCCTGGCTGTATGTGGTGCTTCAGGCAGCGATACCTATTATCTACCTGTGTGTGCTCATTACCGTAGGTTTTGGCGCTGCTATCGGAGGCATAGGTTACTTCTTTGTAAAGACCTATAAGATACGCCACCCTATGATAGCAATGCTTGCAACACTTATCGCAATGCTTTTTGTTTATTATTTTCATTGGTGCGTTTATGTGTCAAGAGACTATGACAAGAACATTTACGATGCAATGAAATCCCAGCAGGCCGCTTCGTATTATCTGGGCTTTACCGACAGCGAAATGGATAAGAACGGATTGTATGAAAACCCGGATCGTTTGATCACAGTTTACAAGAGCATGAAAGTAAAGAACTTTACAGCTCTTTCCACATCTGATCTGAATTCACTTCCGGCAAAGCAGAGGGATCTTTACAATAAAAATGCTACCGTGTGGGAGTTTATGGATCTGGACAATGTTCTGGGAAAAACCGATTCGGAGATAAAGACCTCCATTCGGGATATGAGGGGCAAAAACGCCTATACATTTACATATGAATACAGAAATCAGCCAAAGCATAATATCGGATACCTTCTGGTACGTCCCGGAGAGCTGTGGGACGACATCCGCTCTATAAATACCCAGGGAAGATGGACCATGAGCTCAAGACACAGCTACTCTTCCAAGAGCAGTAAAACTCCTGTTACAGGGGTCATGCTGTGGCTCACATGGTTAGGCGAGATGCTGCTGATGTTCATTCCGGCAGTTGCCATTGTACGTGTAAAGGCTGTGGCACCGTTCATCGAGAGCGAAAGCGATTGGGCTGTTACCGACAAGCCGCAGCTTTCCTTTAAGTTTGTGGATCCTTTCCCGGGAAATTCCAATGGGGAAAACCAGTTCAAGGTCACATTCAAAAATGACATAGACAGCCTGTTCACACTCCAGCCGCTGCTTCCGCAGATGGGTTCGCTGAGTACATATTATACCGTTACTTATTGTCATAGCCGCAATTACAATGAAAACTACCTGACTGTTGTGCACACCAGGATAAACAGTGCAAAAAACAATCAGAAGGTCAATTCGGTGATCGTTAAGGATATCCTTGTAGATGCTGATTATATAGCAACTCTGCATGGAATGTTCGGCTATCCTCAGCCTATTGCCTGCAACGGCGTGAACAGATTTGCTCAGCAGGCTCAGCAACAGCAGCAGGCTTACGAACAGCAGCAAGCTTATGAACAGCAGCAGAATGCTCAGCAGCAGGCATATGCACAGCAGCAGCAGGACCCACAGCAGCAGGCATACGAACAGCAGCAGGCTTACGAACAACAGCAGTACGAACAGCAGCAAGCTTATGCACAACAGCAGCAGAACCCACAGCAACAGGCTTATGCACAGCAGCAGGCTTACGCACAGCCACAACAGCCACAACAGCAACAGGCTCCCGCTGAGAACAACTGGGGAGAAATGGACGCTATCGACACATCCGATATCGACCTTAGTTCTCTGGACGGTCAGAACAGATAAAACAAAAAAACCACTCGCATATATGCGATGCTGATATAGAAGTTTTGCCCCGAAGCAAATCAAATTGCTCCGGGGCATTATTTATTATTTGTCTGCTCAGATAAAACAAAATTCAGGGTTCTATGCAAACTTTCAAAACCAGATAATAAACAGGTTTTTTGGTCAAGCTTTTTCTCGTAAAAGAAAGCTACACTATCCTGCGGATAGCGTGCGGTC
>ONMZ01000040.1:0-6086 GCA_900319075.1 uncultured Eubacteriales bacterium | reverse complement strand
AAACAGTCCGGTGGACTGTTTTGGAAGAGGGGACGCCCTGCAAGAGAGGGCGTGCCCCTCAGAAACACAATGTCAAAATACTTCTATATTGACACTGCCGGTATGCGGGTGGTTTTTTCAGATCACAGCGAATTTCAGAAGAAAGGTTATCCAGCCTGCGATGGACAATACAGCCATGATGCGCTCACCGCCGGGAGCAAGGTGCATATAGCCTGAAATGCCTGCGGCCGCCTTGCAGCTGTTTCGGTTGTCGGGTGTTTGTGTAAGTTTCTTATCGTTCATATACTTGTCCGCCCCTTTATCATTTTTTTGCATTATAACATACAAATTCCGATTTGTGGGGAATTTTTTTGGACAGGTACACTTAGAGCACGGCAACATAAGCTAAAATCTTAGCAACGGGGAGATTTTTTGGACAAAAAGACCACTCCGTCCCCGAAGCGGTCATAGTTTTTATCAAAGGTACTTTATAAGCTCGTTTATAACGCCGCTGATGTGCTCGTCGCTCAGACCGTAGTCCATCTCCTTGTAGCTCCAAGCAGCTCTGCCGAATCCGTATTTTTCAAAAGCAGCGTGAATGTCCTTGTACCAGTTTAATGTATCCTGTGGATCTGCCAGGTTGATAACACCGTATTCACCGCAGTAAACAGGGACATTTCTTTCCTCTGCCACACGCTTTGCCTCTGAAAAGCGCTCTTCAAAATACTTCTCGCTGAGCTTTTCAACGGTGATATGGGAAAAGTCGCACAACTCGTTCAGCCCGATCTTATCATACTGGGATTTGTATTCTGTTACTGTTGCAGGGTATGAGATGCGGAAATCCAAAGGCATCTTGTCTACCCAGTATGCACCCTGGTGGGTAAATATAAGCGGGTCGTAGCAATGGAAGGTGTATACGATATTTTCGTCTGCGGGTGCGGCAAGGTCTTTCATGGCATCAAGAGAGTTGTTCCAGTAGCTGCCGATTATGATCTTTATATCCTTGCTGTATCCTCTTATTACCTTTACAGCTTCGCCTGAGATCCTGTTCCACTCGTCAATGCAATCCTTGTCAGTCACCTCGTTGAGAAGCTCAAAGGCAAGCATATGAGAATACTTTACATAACGCTTTGAAAACTCCTCCCAAAGGTCGTAGAACGACTGCTGCAAAGCGGTATCACAGAAGAAATTGCTCTCGTTTTCACCTTTGTCGAAAGAAAAACCTCTTGTCTTGTGCAGGTCAAGTATCATGTTCAGCCCGTATTTTTCGCACCAGTCGATTGCTCTTTGAACATAGACAAAGCCGGACTCAATAAAACTTCCGTCATCAGACTGGAATATGTTGTAATCCACCGGAACTCTTACGTGGTCAAGTCCCCAGCTTTTGATCTTTTCTATGTCGCTTTCACAGATGAAGTTTTCAAGTCTGTCTTTTGAATAATCGCATTGTGAAAGCCAGCCGCCAAGGTCTATTCCGTGGTCAAATCCTTCAAGTTTTCTCATAGCTTTTCCCTCCTGTACTGTTGTTGTTTATATTTTATCATAATCATGGCTTTTTTATATCAAAATTTTGCGCTTTATATCACTTTTATAACTGTTTTACAGAAAAAGACCGCACCAATAGTGCGGTCAGTTTTGCAGTCATCATGTTACCGAGTAATACTTGTTAAGCTTGGTCTTGAATATTTCCGTTAAGATATTCGCAGCAAAAGCTGCCGCAAATACAGACAGGAAAACGATAAGACATATTTTGAGTGCTCTTGCCATAACCTTCACCGTGCCTGATGGGTCAGACACTTACTCCTTTCCTCAAAGATATACATTGTATTGTATATAGTATACAACATCTTGCGGCATTTTTCAAGGGGCTTTGCGTATTTTGATAAGATTTTTTTATTTCAAGACCAATAATCTGTTTTTTTCAAAAAAAGCTTGACAAACTAATTGCAGTAGTGTATAATAATATAGCTGCTACGGGAATATGGCGGTATAGCTCAGATGGCTAGAGCACTTGGTTCATACCCAGGGTGTCACTGGTTCAAATCCAGTTACCGCTACCATTGCCCGTAGCATTTTGGCCCGTTGGTCAAGTGGTTAAGACTCCGCCCTTTCACGGCGGCATCATGGGTTCGAATCCCGTACGGGTCACTTGTTGGCTTACCGGAAATGGCGTTGATTCGCTGTTTCCGGTTTTTCTTTTTCTTGCATTTGGTTTCCAACCACTGTGCAACCACTGAGGTTCGGTTGGGTATATTTTTTTATCACAGGGCATTGACCCTGTTTTTCTTATGCCTCTTGGGCACCTGAAAAAGGCAGTTCATAACACTTGCATTTTGTCAATGCTGGCTTTTTGGGTGGTGTTGAGAAGCTCAGAGCGTTGCTGATAGCGTCGCAGCTGCGTGCTTTTGCCTCTTGAAACATATGAGAATACATATTTAACGTAGTTCCGACCATGCTGTGTCCCATGTCTGCCGAGACGGCTACGACATCGACTCCTTCAAAGATCAGCAGGGAAGCGTGCAGATGCCGCAGGGAGTGGATATTATGAAAGGGGACATTCATTCGCTCGCAATAACCTTTTAGCCATTCGTAAGGTGTGCCGGTGTTCATTGGCTCACCATTCCATTTTGTAAACAGGCGGTCATGGTCTTCCCACTTTGAACCGAGTCTTGCTGCTTCTGCTTCTTGTTCTTCTTTGAATCTGCTTAGCAGATCCATTATTTCTCTCGGCATCTTTGATACTCGCTTTGACTTTCTCGTTTTGGTAGTGTCGGTGTAGATACCGAGTGCAGATGTGTATTGTGAAGTTCTGCGAATATGTATCAGTTCGTTTTCAAAGTCGATGTCTTTCCACTCCAAGCCCAGCATCTCACTTCTGCGGAAGCCACTGTATACTGCGAGCTGCAGATAGACCTGAAACTTGGTTGGCTCGCTGTGAAGTCCATCAAACAGTGTTTTGACCTGATCTATTGTAAATATCTCTTTTTCCTCCTGCTCCATTTTTGGAACAAATACTCTGCGACAGGGGTTATCGGTGAGCATTTCCATACGTATCGCATAGGTGAAGACATCACTTATCAGGTTCAGGTGATGGATAGCTGTTTTGCGGGACAGAGGCTTGCCTGTGCGTTTATTCTTTTCTGTTGACAGAAGTTCGGTGATGAAAAGCTGAATGTCACGAGAGGTGATCTTATCCATTCTCATTTTGCCGAAGACGGGATAGACACGCTGTGTAGCCTGTCTCATTCGCTGAAGGGAAGTGGGTCTGAGATTGAGGCTTGCATATTCTTCAAACCATTGTTCAGTGAACTGTTCAAACTTGATAGCAGCGGTTTTTCGTCCTCTTTGGCACTCATCTTCAAATATGACCGCTTGTTTCTGAACCTCCTTCTCGATTTGTTTCTGCGTCATACCCGGCGAGGGATAATAGCTTTTATACTGATATTTTTGTTTTCCGTTCATACGATAGCCGCAGAACACTTTGATTTCGTATGAACCTGTTTTTCTTTTGCGTATGCTTGCCACGTTAATTCCTCCTGATGTCAGGTTGAAGTGACAATATCCTGCAAAAACAGTATATCATCACTTGCGGTAAAAGTCTACCGAAAATGCGGCGTTTTCAGAACTTCTACCAAACCAACAAAAATGTTCAGCTGTTTTTGCCACAAAGGTAGTTAAGAAATATTTCTTTGTTGAAAAGATATTTTCTGCCTGCCATGATGTAGGGGATCTGGTTTTCAAGACACATTTGCCGTATCCTATATTTTGTAAGACCGTTGACAAGTTCAGCTGCTTCCTTTATTGATATCATAGTGATTTTTTGTGGGATTTTCTCACTCATTTTTCGATCCTCCTGATTTATGTTTAGGCTTTACTCAAGCCATTATTTTCAAAGTTATGATGACAGGGTAAGTAATTGTAAGCCCTGTTTTTTATTTGTGTATGAAACACTCTTTGTTAGTGCAATTTCTGCTGCATATGACTGTGACACCTGATGAGGTATCTGCCCAGATGCAATCACAGCACTTTTTTCTCTTTTTGAGCAGCTTTTGTAATAATTGACTATTGTTATTTATCTTTATTAGTTTCATCATATCCTTCCTTTCCAAAGTAATAAAAAAAGAATACGGCGGTCTGTCTTTGCGGCAAACCGCCGTAACTTCGTTTTGCCTTTTGTGCAGTATTTGTCCCTGACTGCCGCTGCACCGGAACATTACAGGCGAATGGCAGCTTACCATTCTCATGGGGATCTCACCCTTTTGTGGTTCTCACAAAACCGCCCTCATTGTTATTAGCTGTGACTGGACGGAAGTATCATTGTCCTCCTGTGTTTCATTGCCCTCGGGAAGCTGTCCCGATCTTTGAGATGATAGTTCTCGCTCTGCATTGCTGCGTCATGGCGTATCTCTCGTCCGGCTGTCGACCTTCTACCGACCACAGGACTAAGGTACCTGTAATGCTGTTATTTAGTTGTCAAGATACTGTTGAAGTTTTTCCTTCTACTTGTATAAGGGAGAGATAGAAGGGGTTTGCAAACGATTTTTTTATACGGATTTAAAAAGATTGTTGAGTTTCACCAAAATCCGACTCCGTTTATTGTGTATATTTTGCCTCGACTCATTTAATCTTGTTGCACATTCATCTTCGGTCAATCCGTCAATAAAAAGCATTTTTAGCAGCTGCTTTTCGTGTGGTTTCAAAAGATCAAAGCATTCGATAAGCTTTTCTGTTAGTACGATATCAATAGCTTTATTCACAGTATCTTCTGGATCAGATACAAACTCTTTGAATCCTTCCAAAGAACTGTTTGAATTACTGATGAGCATTGAAAACTGGACCTCATGATCGTAAAACGACCGATTCTTTTTCTTGATCCTCCATTCAAGCTTTTTGTACTCGTCGTAGATATCCTGCGGAACATCGATATCCACGAGCTTGCGTGTTATCGTATCATACACTTTAAGTATTTTGTTTTTCATTAAATTAACCTCCGTTTTGAAATTTCAATTTGAAAAGACAAAACGAAGGTTATGGGTATTTGGCGATGATGCAGAGCCATTTTGACTGTAAAAGCAAAAAGAACACTCCTTACGGCTTACAAGCCAAAGAAATGTTCCGTGTTAGTGTAACAAACGAGAAAAAGCATCGTGAAGCTAATAGAGTTTTCACGATGCTTTTATCCGATGCTTTACGCATCTTCTTCGCTTGCTGATAAGAATCTATCAATACTATTTGTAAACAGAATAGATATAATAATACAGCTTTTGAGAGTTGAGTAATATGGCTTATTTCAAAAAAACAACTTTTTCCTCATTTTTAACTGTTATTACTTTATTGTTTTCCAATCTCGTTAACGTGTCTAGCAGTATCTCATTTTTTGTCATACTGCAGATCTTATGGTTTTCTTTATTGATAAAAGAACAGTCAAAAACATCACAGAATGGACAATAATGTGATTGATCAAAATCTATATAATAATTTAAAACATCATTTATTTTTACAGGTATGGTATTTTTATTTTTACTTAAAGCAGCTATTCTGAGGATTACGCATCGTTCGTCGTGATTATCTATAATACATATTTCGTTGATAAGATCAGAGCTAATAGATATGATTATATTACGAATAGCTTCCTTAGGATTACCTTTGGATATAATAAATGCCTCCAAAAGATTTGTTATTATTCTTTTCTTCTTTATAGAACCATTAGTTGCTAATCGACCATTAGAGCCTGGAATAACAAAATGAACGATGTTAAGTGATTCATTTTTTCTTTGGTGAATGTTTTGCTTAAAATCCTCTAAATATGAATAGAATAATAGTTGAGAAACTGCATCTACCATTTTTTCATCCTGAAAATCAAATGTTTTTATATTTAAACCATTATCCATAAGATGTTGTTTAATTATTTCTTCTTTTATTTCTTTGTTCATTATATTGTTTTCCATTGATAGTTCTCCTTTTTAGAGTAACACTATTTAATTATTCCCAGTAATCATATTCTTGATGGATCAATATTATAGCCTTGCTTTGAGAGTTCTCTAATCAGATTGATTGCAACTTCGTCTACCTTCTTATCAAAAGGAATATAGATAAGTCCATGTATA
>ONMZ01000039.1 GCA_900319075.1 uncultured Eubacteriales bacterium | reverse complement strand
TCATTAAAAAGTTTCTGAGGGGGGCTCGGGGGGAACTCTTTTCAAAGAGTTCCAGCCCGATTATTCACCATGCGTATGATGATAAATTCTGATTTATCTTATCGTTCAAATAAACACAACGCCCCGGAGCACTTTAAAATGCTTCGGGGCAAAATTTCTATATGGGTGTCGTTGATAGGTCAGCTATGTATAGCTTTCAATGAGCTTTTTTGTCAGCTCAAATCTGTCCAGATCCGTATTACAGCCCATTGCAAGGCAGATATAGGTCTTTGAGTTGCGCTTGAAGGCAGAGATAAGGCAATAACCGGCTTTTTCGGTGGTGCCTGTTTTCATGCCAAGGGCATTGGGATCATAATAGTTGCTTTGGGGGATAACAAAATAGTTATTGTTTGTCCACGTTGCATAGCCGCCTGCGGAAAAGTTCACGGTCTTATAGGCGGTGGTCATTGTTTCGCATATTTCCGGAACGGTGAGTGCATACTCTGCAAGCTTTACCATATCCGCTGCGGTGGAGTAGTGCTGTGGATCATCCCAGCCGTCGGGGTTTACAAAGTGGCTGTCGGTCATGCCAAGCTCCAAAGCAAAATCGTTCATCAGTTTACAGAAATAGTCCACAGCTTGTTTATCGGTAAGCTGTTTGCCGCTTTGCTGGGCTCTTGCCACGTTGACGGCGATAACGTATGCGGCATCGTTCCCCGAGGGGATAAGAAGTCCGCCCAGGAGATCCGAAAGGGTCATTTCGCAGCCGTAGTAAACATAGCAGGTGGTGGACTGGGGGTCGATAAGCCCCAGCTCGCTGCCTGCGGTAAGGACGTCGTCGGGTTTCATATATTTAAGTGCCACAGCGGCGGTCAGCAGCTTTGTGGTGCTGGCGATGGAAAGCCTTGTTTCAAGGTTCTTGCCGAAGCTGTATGTTTTGCTTTCAACGCAATATACTGCGCTTGCGGTGCTGAAAGGATCGGTATCACCTTGTATGGTATTAAAAACAACAGGCTTTGGTTTTTCCGGCTGGGAGCTTTCCTGCACTGCGCTGGATACGGGATCCGGAGTGGAGCTGTTTTCCTCGGCGGAGGTATCACCCTTGGCGCAGGAAGACAAAAACACCACGGCACAGCAGAGCATTGCAGCCAGCTTCAGGAACGTATATCTCATTGGTATTCCTCGTTTCAAATTTGTTACCTGATAATTATATCCCCAAGTTGGCATTTTGTCAACCTTTTGCTGTGAGTGGTGTTTATATATTTACTTGTATTTTTTATTGGTATACATAATGTTAAAATCCGTATCTCCGCTTATGCCGGGGATCCTGCCGTAGCACTGCTGCCAGATACCGTAGCTGCCGGAGTAGTTGGTGTTATCCACATAGTGGGCGAGCCAGATGGGGCTGGTGGACTTGTTTGAGGCGCTCCACAGATTATTAAGGGTCATGGGGTTTCCGTAGATCATGGCAGAATAACCTGACTTTGCAAGCTCAGATCTGAAGGCGGCGTAGGCATTATTTATATCGTTAAGGCTTGCTCCGAAGCGCTGGAAGTTGGAAAGCTCTTCCCAGTCAAACGCCACGGGAAGGTCAAGCTTTGTGCCGCCAAGCTGGTTTATGACCCATTTTGCGCTGTCACGGGCAGCAGCCTGGGAATGGTCGGTGGTATAAAGGTAGACGCCCACCTCAAGCCCTGCGGCTTTGGCATTTCTCAGATTAGTTTTAAAATATGGGTCAAGGGTATAGCTGCTGTATTTAGTGCCCACACGGATAAACACAAAGCTGCAGCCTGCATTTTTCACGGCGTTAAAGTCGATATTGCCCTGCCATTGTGAAACATCTATGCCGTAGCGGCGGTTTGCGCCGGCATATTTTTTACGGAAATTCTCAAAGGATATTCTTGGTGAAGCGGGAGATGATGGGTAGGAGGGGTAGCTGTTCACAACGTTTACGGTTATGCCCCAGGAGGTAGAGTTTCCGGAGGCATCGGTGACTTTGGCGGTGATATTATACCTGCCGGGTGAGTTAGGGTTTACATAGCCCGAATATGTAAGCTTTGGGTTTCGGTCGGTATCGTCGCCGTAGCTCACATAGCTGTTAAGGTCAAAGGAATTTCCGGCAAGGTGGGTTATGCTGTATGCTCCGTAAAAGACAACAGGCTTAGTCTTATCGGGACCTGAGGGAGCGGGTGCAGAAGCCGGGGCTGCTGTGGCAGCGGGCTTTGGTCTTGCAGTTGTTGTAGGTGCCGGGGCGGTAGTCGCTGTGGTAGTTTTCGCCGGGGCAGCAGAGGACGCAGAGGTGGTAGTAGTTGTGGTGGTTTTTGCGGCAGTTGTACGGCTTGTTGCGGTATAAGCCAGAGAGGGCGCCCAGGTGGTAGTTGTGGACGCAGAGGTCACGCTCTGAGAGGATGTCACGGTTTCACTTTCCGACCGGCTGACAAGCTGTGAACTGTCGTTTGTTATTTCATTTCCGCACCCTGTGAGGGCAGCAGCCGCAGCAAGGACGGCGAGAAAAGGTTTCAATTTCATTTGGGAAAACACCTGCCTTTATTGTTACAAAAAGTATAACACGATCTCAAAAAGTTGTAAAGGGGGAAATAAAGGAAAAGAAAAAAGCATGGCGTGTGCCATGCTTACAAGGGGGCAAATAAAGCTATCTGTTATCCACCTTTTCGGGGTACAGGTCGTGGTGAGAAAGGCGCTCCCAGGCTACCTGTTCCCACTTTGTTCCGGGTCTGCCGTAATTACAGTAGGGGTCGATGGAGATACCGCCTCTGGGGAGGAATTTGCCCCAGACCTCAATATAGGAGGGCTCCATCAGCTTTATCAGGTCGTTCATTATTATATTAACGCAGTCCTCATGGAAATCCCCGTGGTTGCGGAAGCTGAAAAGATAGAGCTTCAGAGATTTGCTCTCCACCATTTTTACACGGGGGACATAGGAGATATAGATCGTGGCAAAGTCAGGCTGTCCGGTGATGGGGCACAGACTGGTGAACTCGGGACAGTTGAACTTTACAAAGTAGTCACGATCTTGGTGCTTGTTTTCAAAGGTCTCAAGCACCGACGGGTCGTAGCTTGCGGGGTAATTCGTATTGCGCTCGCCCAGAAGGGTGATGTTCTCATTTTGTTTTTCTCTGCTCATTTTAAACCTCCGGTTAGATCAGGATAGGGCAGGGTCCTTTACCCCGTTTGCGGCAAAGGCTTTTGCTCTGTCGATACAGGTGCCGCAGCAGCCGCAGGGCTTGTCGTTTCCCTCATAGCAGCTCCAGGTGAGCTCATATGGGACCCCAAGCCGCAGGCCTTGTGCAACGACATCTGCTTTTGTACAATCTACAAAGGGAGCCACCACTTTAAGCTGCTGTGCGCTGCCTATGGATATGGCTTTGCTCATATGGTTGTTAAAATCGCTGCTGCAGTCGGGATACGCACTGCCGGCGGCATCGTCTGAGTGGACGCCGTAATAGATAACACCGCAGCCTCTTGAAAGGGCGACGCTTGCTGCGCAGGACAAAAACAGTCCGTTTCGGAAGGGAACGTAGGTGGAGACAGGTTTTCCGTCGGAAGATACAAGCTGGTTTGCATAGTCGCCTTTGGGGATAGCCTGGTCAGAGCCTTCAAGAAGGGCACAGTCGGAGCCTTCAAAGATAGGGGCAAGATCCAAAGAGATAAGCTCTGTACCATAATACTCCGCCACGGCTCTGGCGGCATTTATCTCTTTACTGTGTTTCTGACCGTAGGATATACTAAGGGCAAGGACATTTTCCTTGCCGTATTTTTCTATTGCAAGGGCGAGGCAGGTACTGCTGTCCAGTCCGCCGCTGAACAAAACGAGTGCTTTCATTATTTAACGCCCTCCGTCAGCATTTTTTGCAGATCTGCGTTTGTGCGGAACGCACCGCAGAAGGTCTGGGTGATGGTCCTTGCTGAGGCGTTTTTGATACCTCTTGCGGTAAGGCAGCTATGGGTGCCGGCTATAACGACTCCCACGTCGGGAGAGCCTGTTGCCTCGGTCATTATCTCGGCGATATCCGAGCCGAGCTTTTCCTGGAGCTGCAGGCGCTTTGCAGCCATATCGCAGATACGGGCTATTTTACTCAGACCGATCACCCTGTCTTTTGGTATATACGCCACGTTTACAGACATATCGTACATAAGCGCCATATGGTGCTCACAGTAAGAGAATACTTGGATATCTCTCACGATAACAGGGCCTGCGTTGACGGGTGCTTCAAAGGTTTTTCCAAACATTTTTGCTATATCGCTGTTTGAATATGCTATACCCTGAAAGACCTCTTCGTACATTCTTGCCACACGGGCAGGGGTCTCTATCAGTCCTTCACGTTCAGGGTCCTCTCCCAGAGCTACAAGAATTCCCTTTATGTGTTCTTCAATGGCTTTTGTATCTATCATTTCATTAAACTCCTCTCTGGTCGGGGTCCCAGATAAATTTATGCAGCTGCAGCTGCAGACGGACTCCGTCAAGATCGTTTTTTATCATATGATCCACTATATCCTTTGGGTCTGTCACGCCGAAAACGGGGCTGAAATATACTTTGCATACATCGGTAAGGGAATATTGCTTTATGATCTGTGAAGCACATTCAAGGTCGCTATGATCGGCACAGACGAATTTGACCGTATCCTTTTCCCTGAGCCTTGAAAAGTTTTCAAGACACATTTTATCCTGCATTGCGCTGGAGGGAAGCTTATAGTCCATGGTAAAGGAAACATCGCAGTCAAGATCCAAGGGAAGCAGGACGCTGCCGTTGGTCTCGATCTCAAGGCTGTGCCCCTGAGCGGCAAGAGCTTTTATAAGGCCGGTTATGTTTTCCTGTAAAAGGGGCTCGCCCCCTGTAAGGGTAATATTTTTCACGGCGCTTTGCTGTGCGGCACGGCAAAGCTGTGGGATGTCCATAAGTGTAACAGGTGTGCCGGGGGTATTTGCCCACTTTGTATCGCACCAGGCACAGTCAAGGTTACACCCGGCAAAGCGGATAAAAAAAGCAAGCTCCCCTGCTTTGCGTCCCTCGCCGTTGATGCTTACGAAATGTTCCGCAACTTTAAAATTTCCCATTTTCACACCTCATAGCTTGCACAGTTGTCGGGGGTCTCGTAGACAACAACTTTGGACACCGCCAGACCTTCACGGGAAAGGCTGTCAAAGAAAGCTTTTGCAAAATTCTCCGCTGTTGGTCTGAAATCAAGCGGCACAAGGCGGAAGCCCTCATCAAGCAGGGCATCCTCGGTGGTTTTTTTCAAAGAGCCTTTTTCGTATAAAAGGCAATGGTCAAGCCTATCCGCAAGGGCATTCACCATTTTTTTCAGCTGGGAAAAGTCTATTACCATTCCACGCTGCTGACCTTCACTTTGCAGCGATTCGGAAAAGGCGTGGACCTCAATGACCCAGCGGTGGCCGTGTATATTTGCACATTTGCCGTTGTAGCCTGCAAGAAAATGTGCGCTGTCAAAGGATGCGGAAGTTTTTAAGGTATACATTTTATCACTCCGAAAAAAATAAAAGTCCCGTCTGTAAAAAAGCAGACGGGAGCACATAGTTATCCCATACTCTGCCCTAGTTTTGTTTAACGACAGGATGGTGCGAACGAACTGTCGGGTCAGGTGAAACAAAAACCAACCATTATAATAACACGTTTTACCCACTATGTCAAGGGGAGGTCGCAATAAATAAGCCCCCCGAAAGATCGGGAGGCTGTTAAACTTATGTATTATCGTGATCGGGAAAGCTCATTCCTCTTTATTCTCAAGCTTCTCAGCTGCCTCGGCAGTTTTGCCGTTTGCAAGCAGATCTCTGATCTCGGTGAGAAGTACCAGCTGTGGATCCGGAGCTTCAGGCTCTTCTTCCTTCTTCTTGCGGAACCTGTTGATAGCCTTTATCATAATGAATACACACAACGCTGTGAGCAGGAATGTTACGATAGCTTCAATAAACAGACCGTACATGATCGTAGGCTTGTTGCCCCACGGGATAGTAACGCTAAGGCTCTTGAAGTTAACGCCTGCAAGGATCATTCCAAGGAATGGTGTGAAGATATCCTCTACCAGTGATTTTACGATAGCTGTAAAGGCACCGCCGATGATGATACCGACAGCCATATCAAGCACACTGCCACGAGAGATAAATTCCTTAAATTCTTTTATAAATCCCTTTTTTTCTTTGTCTGCCATATTTTTCGACCCCCAATAAAATAATGTACCTATATTATACAGTTTTTCGACAGTTTTGTAAATAGGCTGTTAATAGTGTTCACATAAATTTTACATTAACCCGCCGTTTTTTTATCATGTTTTTGTGCAATGTGCTAAAATTGGCAGGCGAACCCCGGGGGACGGGACTTGACAAGAAGGCGGAAAAGTGATATAATATATAAAGTTAAATAATATAACAATAAGCAGGCGTGATAAAAAACGGAGGAAGGTTCAATGAGGATAGATCAGAGCGGACAGCAAAAGCTTATCAAGGTGCTGCTCACGATATTTTTATCTTTAGCAGTTGCGGTAGGCGTTTTTACGGTGGTCGCTTTTTCCATAATAAACGGTGCAAAGGAGATCGAGACAGATCAGACCCTGGTAATACGCACTCAGGAGCGGCAAAACAGCGAGGACACATCTTCGGACTGCGACAGCAGCCGCACCGACGGCTCAGAAAGCGGAGGGGAAAGCTCGTCTTTGGAAAGTCAGAGCAGCTCCACGGATAGCTCCGCAGACAACTCCACGGAAAGTACCGCAGATAGCTCCGAAACGCAGTACGCTGTGGTGGAGCAGGACAGACCGCAGCTTGTGGAAAACTCCCAGGGGAACACCGGGGTAGTCACCGCAGCCAAGGAAAACACAAGCTCTGCCGGCACG
This sequence comes from uncultured Eubacteriales bacterium, assembly GCA_900319075.1. Classification (GTDB taxonomy): domain Bacteria; phylum Bacillota; class Clostridia; order Oscillospirales; family Ruminococcaceae; genus Hominimerdicola. The sequence continues at coordinate 7,283 of ONMZ01000039.1, read as the reverse complement.
CAGCAAAACAGCACGCAGCAGAATAGCAGCAGGCAAAACGGCACGGGAAACAGCTCATCGGCAACCGGGTCAGGGGAAAAAAACAGCTCCGGTTCAGCTTCAAAGGCTGACCCCAAGCCGGACACCAAGCCCCAAAACCCACAAAGCAGCAAGCTCATAAACGTTACAAATATCCGTCAGAACCCGGAGCTGCCCACAGGGTGCGAGACGACCTCTTTGGCAATGCTTCTCAATCATCTGGGGTACAGTGTGAGCAAGACAACGCTGGCGGACAATTATCTTTCAAAACAGAAGTTTTATTATCAAAACGGAGTTCTCCACGGGGCGGATTTCACCACCACATTTGCAGGAGACCCAAGGGACAGCAGCTCATACGGGTGTTATGCCCCGTGTATAGTCAACGCAGCAAACAAATACCTTTCAAGCGTTGGGGGCACAGTAAGAGCTTACAACATAAGCGGAAGCGATCTGGACACGCTGCTTAAAAACTACATAGACAAGAACAAACCTGTGCTCATATGGATAACATACAGCGGCGGCAGCTACAACACTCTTCCTGCCAGCTATCTGACCACAGTATGGATAACTCCCCAGGGCAAGCAGGTGCAGTGGAGATGCAACGAGCACTGCGTGGTGCTTACGGGATATGAAAGCAGCGGAGGAAGCATCACAAAGATCAAGGTATCAGACCCCTTGTACGGCAACGTTGCTTACGATTACGCTAAGCTGAAAACAAGGTTCAACGAAATGGGACGCCAAAGTGTGTGCATACAGTAAAAGCAGTCAGCAAGGTGCTTGACCTTTAAGGGTCAGGCACCTTTTTTTAAGTTTTGCCCCAAAGCATTTCAAAGCGCTTTGGGGCGTTGTGTTATATTGAATGATAAGACAAATGGGAATTTAAACCATTATAAAATAATTAGCCTTGCACTTTTCAAAGGGTACTGCGGTAAATCTGATTTATATAGGCAGACAAAAAGACCCGGGGGGTTGATCCCGGGTCTAAGGCTGTTGTATCCTTTTTAAGCTATTCACATGAGTATTTTTGTTTATCAGTAAAGGGGAAAGTTTCCGAAAATGTCGTAGCCGTCAATGCCGCCTGAGCTGTTCTTGCTGCGCTCTTGTGTGCTCTGGTCGCTTTGGGAGGCGGATTCCTTTTCGTCAACGGTTATTGTCACCTCAAGGGTGGTTCCGTCACGATCCACCTTGCAGATCATTTTATCGCCTTTTGAGGTGGTCTTTACATAAGAGGTGAGCTCGCTGCCGTTTTTGATCTTCTTTCCGTTTACCTCGGTGATTATATCCCCCTCTTTAATGCCTGCCTGCTGTGCAGGGGAGTCGTCATAGACCTTTTTTATGACTGCGCCGGAAACTTCGCTTTCGGACTGTGCAGAGGAAACTGCTACACCTACGCCGATATAGGGCGAGGCTGCATATCCGTTTTTGATAAGGCTGTTTATAATGGCCTTGACATTGTCGATAGGGATAGCAAAGCCTATATTATCAATGGAGGCTGTGCCCATTCCGGAGCTTGAATATTTTGCGTTGGTCACGCCTACTACCTCGCCTTTCATGTTGAAAAGGGCGCCGCCTGAGTTTCCTGCGTTGATGGCAGCATCTGTCTGGATAAGGCTCATGGTGGTATTTTCAGCGGTGATGGTCCTGTCAAGGGCACTTACAACGCCTTTGGTAAGGGAGAAGGTAAGCTCTCCAAGGGGGTTGCCTATGGCTGCGACTTCATCGCCCACATTCAGCTCGCCCGAGGAGCCCAGCTTAACGGGGGTAAGTCCCTGTGCGTCGATCTTCACAACAGCGATATCGTTGCTTTCGTCGCTGCCCACAAGCTCGCCTTCATATTTCTTTCCGTCGTAAAGGGTAACGGTTATTTTATTTGCATCGTCTATAACATGATGGTTGGTAACTATGTAGCCGTCGCTTGAGATTATAAATCCCGAGCCGGAGGCTGCGGCTGTGGTTTTATATCCAAAGTAATTTGTATTTATGGAGGTGGTGATGCCTACGGTGGAGTTAACATTTGCCTTATATACCTCCGCAGCAGTCATTTTGCTCTCGTCGGAGGCTGTATCGGCAGCGCTTACGGTGCTGTTGTCCGCAGATTTGGGAGTGCTCAGAAGCACGGGCTCGTTTTTGGCATCGCTTTGAGTCTGCTGCTCGGAGACAGAGGACGGGCTGGCAGCAGAGTTATCTTTAAGGGCAAAGTAGGTCCCGCCTGTGCCTATGGCACCGCCCAGAAGAGAAAAGCAAAGGGCAAGAGCCACTATTTTAGAGCTGCCGTTTTTCTTGCTTTTTTGCACCGGTGCAGGCTGAAAGCTGCCGGTGAGGTTTTCGGGGCGGTAATTGTTATTATTATAAGTCTGATACATAGTACATGGTCCTTTCCTGTTTTGGTTGTCTTTAATGATAAGACCTGTACTTAAAAGGAACTTTATAGTTTTGTGAAAAAAACAGGAAAGAATTTTCACATAGTTTTGACAATGTGATAACTTCCGGCAGACTTTTACCGGGGCAGGGGGTCAAAATTGTGTGTTATATAGCTGTGTACTGTTTCATATAGCCCGTCGGGATCCCGGGGGCAGTCGGAAAGATAGGCGGCAACTATACCCAATTCCGGGTAGATCATGCAGCGCTGTCCCCATTTGCCCACAATGGAGAAGTGGTCAGGGGCGATGCGGAAAAAGTAGCCGTAATAGTCGCTGCCGGTGAAAACATGGGGTGAGGTCGCTTGGGTTACAGCCTCACGGGAGATTAGCTGTTTACCCTTCCAATTCCCTTTTTGCAGGCAGAGCTGTCCCAGCAGGGCAAGCTGATGAACGGTCATTTTCATGCCCGTTGCTCCGTAAAAGTGCCCTTGAGGGCACAGGGTATACTCGGGTGCAGCCACACCCAGGGGATCAAAGATACGCTTTTCAAGATAGCTCATAAGGTTTTGTCCCAGGGCGTTTTCACAGGCGGCACCTACAAGGTAGGCGGGTATGTTTGAATAGTGGAAGGCTGTGTCGGAAAAGTCCACGTCAAGGGAAAAAATATATTTCATCCAGTCTTCACCCCGGGGTCTGAAGGGATAGCTGCCCGAGGTCATGGTCAAAAAACGCTCAAAGGGAAGCTTGTCAAAGCCTTTCGGGAAAAAGGGCTTGTATTTGTTTTCAATAAAGTCCCCAAGGATCGCCCCGGGAGAAAGTATACCATCGTCCCAGCACAGGGAGAAGCCCATTGAGGTGACCGACTTTGCGGCGGAATACACAGGGTAGGGGATATCTTCGTCAAAGGCTTTGTGCAGCAGGATCTCTCCGTTTCTGATGATCTCTATGGAGTGGACGCACAAAGGGGAGTCTTTCAGGAGCCTGCATAGCTTTTCGGTCATTTTATCACCGCCTTAATAATACTAATAAAAATATAAAGCCAAATCGGGATAAAGTCAAGGGGCACAAGGGAGGGGATAAACAATTTCCGGAGAAACGGACAGGGACTTTGAGGATAGATTTCCTTATTTTGGATAAATCACCCCTTCCGGGCGAGGGAAATAACAGTTTTTCTTTGACGGACAAATGATATTATTGACATATTGGCGCAGTTATGGTATCATTTAATAGATAGTGATGATAAAAGATAACGGTGGGTGGTATAATGGACAAGCGCAGGGTGATATATTATTCCGATGAGCTTAACGATGAATTTTCCACGGCTCAGATCACACCCAGGAAGATCGACGAGAACTATGTTTATATCCACACATCGCCGTTTAAAAGATTTACCCATTTTTTTTGGTACAGGATAATCGCTACGCCTATTGCTTTCGGCTATATGAAGCTGGTTTTCGGGCACAAGGCAAGGGGAAGGCACAAACTGAAAAAGCATTTGCATGACGGGTACTTTATGTACGGCAACCACACACAGGACATTGCAGATCCGTTTATACCCAATGTTATTAGCTTCCCAAAGACAGACTATGTTATCGTTCACCCAAATAACGTTTCTATGCCGTTTCTGGGCAGGATAACCCCTTCGCTGGGGGCTTTGCCAATACCTGAGGGCTTGCAGGCGTACAGAAACTTTATCGATGCGGTGGAAACAAGGATAGCTCAGGGGCACTGTGTCGTCATTTACCCGGAGGCTCATATCTGGCCTTACTACACAAAAATAAGGGATTTTCCCGATACATCGTTTGCATACCCTGCAAAGCTGGGTGCGCCGGTATACTGTTTTACCAACACCTATCACAAGCCACGCTTTTTTTCTCAGCCAAGGATAGTTACATACATAGACGGTCCGTTCTATCCGGATATGGATAAACCGTTAAAGGCACGCAGGAGAGAACTTCGTGATAAGGTATACCGCACAATGTGCAAACGGGCGGAAAGGTCCGATCACATACAGATAAGATATATAAAACGGGAGAATAACAGCAAATGATAGATATTCTGTTCTGCGGAAACGACGGTGTGTTTGACGGGGTGCTGACCTGCACACTTTCCATACTTATGCGAACACAGACAAAGGAGCCGTTTTGCTTTCATATATTCACAATGGACGTTTCCCACCTTGACGGGAAATACACCTGTATCTCACGGGAGCATATCAACTGTCTGGAAAAAACGGTGAAGAGCTATAACAGCGATAATTCCGTTATGCTCCACGATGTGACAAGGTATTACATGAAAGCCTTTTCCGGCTGTCCCAATGAGGGAGCGTACTGCTCGCCGTATACGCTTATAAGGCTGTTTGCGGACGTGGTAAAGGGTATCCCGGGCAAGCTTTTGTACCTTGATGCGGACATAATGTTCAATAGGGATATAAGGCTTTTGTGGGACACGGATCTTACAGGAGCAGAGTATGCAGCGGCGAGGGATCACTACGGCAAGTACCTTATAAATCCAAATTATATCAATGCGGGTGTGGTTCTTTTCAATATGGAGCTTGCCCGGCAGACGGGACTTTTCAAAAAAGCACGATGGTGGATCAGGCACAAAAAGCTCACCTTTGCCGATCAGAGTGCTTTGATACGCTCCACGAAATGCAAAAAGATGCTGCCCCAGAGGTTCAACGACCAGAAGTTTTTGCACAGACATACCGTTGTGCGGCACTTTTCAAAGCGGCTTTTCTGGCTGCCTTATCCCCATACGGACAATATAAAACAGTGGAATATCTCCAAGGTCCATTCGGTCTTTGGTTACAGACAGTTTGATGATATTTACCGTGAATATCAGAAAATAATAAATCCATCCCCAAAGGAGTAAAAATGAAGGACACAATAATACCTATCTTTTATGCCTGCGATGATGCTTTTGTAAAGTACACGGTGGTCTCCATGTACTCTATGATAAGCAACGCATCAAAAGAATACAAGTATGTGCTGCATATCCTGCATACGGAGATCTCCGACAAGATGAAACAGACCGTAAACAGGCTTGCCAACGATAACTTTGAGATAAGCTTTGTTAACGTTGACCAGTATTTGCAGTCCATCTCCGACAAGCTGCCTTTGCGTGACTATTACTCAAAGACTACGTATTACAGGCTTTTCATCGCAGAGATGTTCCCTCAGTACAGCAAGGCGCTGTATATCGACAGCGATACGGTGGTACTGGGAGATGTGAGCAGGCTTTATCTTACAGATATAAAAGACGCATATCTGGGTGCCTGCCACGAGCAGGCAATGGTGCAGACAGATATATACGGCACCTATGTGGAAAAGGTTGTGGGAGTTTCACGCTACAACTTTTTCAACGCAGGTCTTATGCTTATAAACTGTGAACAGTTCCGGCTGCATTTTGTGCTGGATAAGTTTATAGACTATCTGCATTATTATAACTTTGTGGTGACCCAGGACGAGGACTATCTCAACCTTATCTGCAAGGACCATGTATACTGGCTGGATCAGCGCTGGAACACGGAGACTTTCGGTCAGATAGATTATCCCATCGAGCAGGCAGAGATGATACACTACATTATGACCAACAAGCCCTGGCACTATGAGGATTGTCTTTACGGGGAGTTTTTCTGGAAGTATGCCCGTCAGACAGAGGTTTACGATGAGGTGCTGGCGGTACAGCGTTCATACAGCGACGAGGAAAAGGCCCGTGACGCAGCGGCAGGAGAAAGACTTTTGGAGCTTGCGGTAAGGGAGACAAACCGTGAGGACAACTTTCTTAACCGCATAAACCGTGACAAGCGTGATAAGGACCGGGTGGAGATACTTTACAAGATAGAGCAGTATGAGCGTGAGGGACGCTTTGACGAGGACGTTGAAAAGGACCCTCCCGGAAGGGTGCTCATGCCGGACGAGATAGAGTATGTGAGAAAGACCAAGTCGGAAAAGCTAAAGACAAAATTCGCTTTTAAGATGGCACATAAGTTTGTGGACGGGCTTATCGAGGAAAAAAAGCTTATTATAAAAGAGATTAGGGGAATTGAGAATTTCAATGGCCTTGACAGGGGTGCAATCATAACCTGTAACCACTTCAACGCCTTTGACAGCTTTGCGATACAGCTTGCATATGAAGCTGCAAAGCAGCCAAACCGCAGTTTCTGGCGTGTGATAAGAGAGGGGAATTACACATCGTTCCCGGGATTTTACGGCTTTTTGATGCGCCACTGCAACACTTTGCCTTTGTCGTCAAACGTAGATACAATGAAAAAGTTTTTTAAAGCCATAGACGAGCTGATCGAAAACGGGGACTATGTACTGTTTTACCCTGAGCAGAGTATGTGGTGGAATTACCGCAAGCCAAAGCCTTTGAAAAGGGGCGCATACCTTTGCGCCGCAAGGAGTCAGGCTCCGGTGCTGCCATGCTTTATAACGATGAAGGATTCTGACGTTATGGGCGAGGACGGGTTCTATGTACAGGAATACACCATACATATTTCTCCCCCTATTTATCCCCAGCAGGGTCTTGCTCACCGCAAGCAGGCGGAGCTCATGATGAAAAAGAACTACGAGCTGTGGAAGGAGATATACGAAAGAGAGTATCATATTCCTCTTTCTTACAGCACAAGCGGCAATATGTCACAGCTTAAAGGGTTTGTCCCGCTGACAGACTAAAACAAAACGACCCGGACGAAATAAGTATGGTACTCATACAGAAGTATTATAAACGCTTTTTGGGGAAAACCCTTTTGCAAAATGGGTTCCGCTAACGGCTTTGCCGTTAGCTACGGAGAATTGACCATTTGGTCAATTCTCTGCCCCAACCGAGAATATCCTATGGATATTCTCGTGCGCCGGCTACGCCGGTGCGCCCTTCTCCTAAAACTCTTAATGATTTTTA
>ONMZ01000019.1 GCA_900319075.1 uncultured Eubacteriales bacterium | reverse complement strand
GGTTTTTTTATCAGGATAACAAAAGCGACCAAGATCTCTCTTAGTCGCTTTGCATAATTTTTCTTTAAAAAGTTTGTCTAACTTTTTGGGGTCAGTTCACAAAGTGCTTGGGGCATTATATCTATTTGACTGTTAAGAAAAAATTGGCTTTCTGATCAAACTTTCAAATCCGGAATATTAACAGGTTTTTCGCTCAAGCCTCTTCTCGCAAAAGAAAGATGCGCTATCCTGCGGATAGCGTGCGGCCGAGGGCGGCGCCATGCAAGAGAGGGCGTGCCCCTCAGGAACACTATGGCATAAAACTACTAAATTGCGTATCTGTCTTTGGCGCAGGGGATCACAGCGTCAGTTAAGATAATATATACCTGCGTTGAGATAGCAGGCAAACGCCACCCACAGCCCATAGGGTATCTGCAAATATGCGGCGGCGGGAGATATTCGTCTGAAAGCAGCTATCATGATGATTATAAGGATAAGCAGACCCATAAGCCATATCAGCGACACCAGGAAGGCTTCCATTACAAAGAAAAGGACGTTCCAGCACAGGTTGAACGCAAGCTGGATACCGTATATCCCCAGGGCTTGCTTTGTATAGGGCGAGTCCTCGTTCCACACAAGGTAGGAGGAGATGCCCATAAGCCCGAAAAGCACCGTCCACACCACGGGGAACAGCCATGAGGGCGGAGAAAGGGGCGGGATCTTCACACGGTCATAGATATCCATTGAACCTTTGGTCACAAAATAGCTGAGCAGCTGCACGGCAAAGGGAATGGCAAGAAAGATAACAAAGGGTTTGACTTTAAGCTCGTTTATAAATTTTTTGATACTCAGTTCCAAAATACATCACCTCACAATATATTATGCGAGGCAAAGGGGTCATTATTCACAAAAACCAGCCGATCATAAATAAAAAGCCAAATCTAATCTTTATATTCAACGCCGTATTTTTCGTAAAAATCTTTTATATCGCTATCGCTGAGAACCAGCTCGCTGTATTTCAGCTCACGGGTGCGCCTGTCATAAAAGCCGATCACCTTTTCCCCGGTGCAGGTGCTTGAGCTGACCTTTATCTCAAGTCCCTCACAGCCTTCGGGGATCGCTGCTGTACGTTTTTTCTTCCGCATAATCTTAAACCTCCGTTATTTTTACAAGCCTGTCAGCGCTGAGTCTGCTGTCGGTATATACGCTCTCCCACAGGGTATCGGTGTTGTCGGAATACTCCACTTCTTTTGAATACTCCTTTACTGCAAGGACCTGTGCGGCAAAATCAAAGTTTCCGTCCAGCCAAAGGAGTATATCCCACAGTCTTATAAACCACATATTGAGCAAGCTGCATACCATGACCGGCAGGCACTGTGCGCCGGATGAACACCCGATAAAATACCTGAATATATTGTAGACACCGACTGCACAAAGCTGTTCGCTTGCCCGGGGGAATGCCTTATCAAAGGCTTTTGCACCGGCGACGATGTCGTCCAGTCTGCTTTTTATCCTGCTTATCGCCCCGGGGAAGGCTTCTTTCATATAGTCAAACTCCTCAAAACAGCTCAGCACATCAAGGCAGGCTTTTATAATATCCTCCCTTGTGTTTTTACCAAGCTGCTCCGCCAGATCCTTTACGTTTTCAGGATCCGAAAAGATCTGCGCCAGTTCTTCATAGCACCCGGGGTCTTCCTCTGCTTCCATGTCCTGGGCATTCAGCCCGAAAATAAGCAGCGCCTTCAGCTTTTGAGAAAAAGTAAGCTCACCGCTTTGCATCAGCCCGAAAAGCACCTGTCTTGCATTTATTACCCCTTCAAGCATACGGGGGTCAAAGGCAAGGTCGTCGTCTTGTTCGTTTGTTTCCCATTTGCAAAAGGATATTTTCCCGGCGTGCATCAGCCACAGCCTTGCGGATTCTTCGCAGCAAAGCCCTGTACCGGCTTCTTTATATCCGCCGAACCATTGGTAAAACCTTGGGTGCTGATCGCAGATCTGAGAGATGTGCTCCTGTCCGTATTCAAGCAAAAGGGAGCAAAGCCCCTTTTCGTTCAAAAAGGGACATTGCCCGTTTTCCTGTTTGATATAGTATTCCCCGTTTCGCCGGGCAATATGGCTGCAGATGCTGCTGTCGGCGGACATATAGTAGTTATATGTATCACAGTCTATCTCAATGTCCCACCCCATACGGCAGCAGTTATCTTTACACTCACAGCCAAGACATCTGAAATCTTTAAAAAAGACAGGGCCGAAAACCTCCATAACAGCAACTCCTTGATAATTTAAGCACTTTATGCAAATATTATATTACAGCTGCTGCACCCTTGTCAATCACTTATTTATCTTTGTTTTTAAGCCCCTGCATAAAGCCGTCCAGCTGAGTGGAGCACACATCGCCGCCGATAAGCTTATTGTCGCATATCATAAGATTGCAAACCACGTCGCCTTTGTCCTCATGGTCTTTGTAGTTGGTTATTTTGTAGGTGTAGATGTCACACTCTTTGCCCTTATATGGGGTAAGGTCAAAGCCCTGCTGCTTTTGAAGCTCGTTGTAGCTTTCATACACCTGGTTGAACTCCTGTGGGATGGTAACTTTTTTGCAGTCGGAAAACTCTTTTTCCGTTTCCCAACCCATCTCTTTGATGAACTGCTGGCGCTGCTGCTCGCTGCCAAGCTCATAGGTGGTTTTCCGTGTCAGCTTATAAGCCGTAAGACCCACTATCACCACAAGGCAGGCTATTGCCGCCAGAAGGGCTATGGCCAGGTAATTGGGCTTTTTCAGCTTTATTGTCTTTATAAACATCTTGTTTTCCTCCGTTCTTGTCAGGTTTGTACATATATATGTCCCGGCAGAAAAAATATTACAGCATACAAAAAAAGAAACACACGGGAGTTGTAAGAATATGTTAATAAAAAGACCCATGCACCGCAATGTTATCACCATATGTTGAACAGTGTCTTAACAGCGTTGTGCATATTCACTAAAAGATAAATGACAAATTGATAGCAAATAACGATTTTACACTTTTTAAGTAATTTTGCTTTGACAATTTCAAAATATGTGCTAAAATAGAGTGTAGGTAACACTTGAAATATGTGCTCCGGCAGGGCGGGAGCTGTTGAGGGGATATTTGCACATATCCAAACAAAGCACAAGCTCCGGGGACTTATATATTTGCCATTTGAAAGGAGTAATAGGTCAATGTCAAAAATTATAGCAGTTACTTCAGGAAAGGGCGGCACAGGTAAATCTTCGATCAGTGCGTGTCTCGGTTATGCTCTTGCAAAGCAGGGCAACAGAACTCTTATCATAGAGCTTGACTTCGGTCTGAGATGCATGGATATCATGCTTGGAATGCAGGGCAACATCACATACGACCTTGGCGATGTACTTGAGGGCACCTGTGATGTGAACAAGGCTACCACCACAGTAAGGCTGGCTTCAAACCTCAGCGTTCTGTGTGCACCTTCGGATCCTTTTGTTCAGCTCAAAGCTGAGGATATCGAGAGGATCACTCAGGAAATGAGAAAGTATTTTGAATATATCCTTATAGATACCTCTGCAGGTATCAACGGTTCGGTATTTGACATTGTTACTAACTCGGATCTTATCCTTATAGTGACCACACCTGACCCTGTATGCGTAAGAGATGCACAGATGATGAGCGATGAGTTCTATAAGAGAGGCAACCAGAAGCAAAGACTGGTAATAAACAAGGCTAACAAGAGAATATTTGAATTTGATGAGATGGACGATCTGGACGCTATCATTGATACGGTAGGCGTTCAGCTTCTGGGAGTTATCCCGGAGGATTCGGCGATACCTCTTGCAACAGGCAAGGGCGTTCCCCTTTCATCCAGCTCTATGGGATTTTTAGCGTTCTCCGCAATATCCCGAAGGATAAAGGGCGAGCATATACCGCTGTCCATTAAAATGTAGGATCGGAAAATCCGGACACATAAAAATAATGAAGGAACGGAGGGTTTTGTTTGAATATAGCGCTTATTGCACATGACTCCAAAAAAGAACTTATGGTGCAGTTCTGCATTGCATACTGCGGCATACTCAGCAAGCATCGCCTCTGTGCAACGGGAACCACAGGCAAACAGGTCTCCGAAGCCACCGGATTGTCTATCCAGTGTTATCTCAGCGGATCTCAGGGTGGAGATCAGCAGATAGCTGCAAGGATTTCATGCAACGAGATAGACCTTCTTATGTTTTTCAGAGATCCTATATCCGCCAAGCCCCACGAGCCAAGCGAGGCAAACCTGCTCAGGCTGTGCGATGTTCACGATATACCGGTGGCTACTAACCTTGCCACGGCAGAGGCGCTGATACACGCTCTTGAAAGAGGAGATCTTGACTGGCGTGACATCGTCAATCCCACAAATCGTTGACAATATCTATATTGGCATATGTGCAGTGAACGGGAGAGTAACCCAGGACGCAGCGGCATAGCGAGGACCGTATGGTGAAAGGGTCTGCGCCGGTCGGGGGTGAAGGACACCCGGGAGCACCCCGAGGGATAAAAAGCTCGGGCGTAGGATCTGCGTTAAGGATCTTGAGAGTGACAAAGAGGGCTTTTGCCCCTTTGTAATTAGGGTGGTATCACGATCACGGTCGTCCCTTGCGGATGGCCGTGTTTTTTGTTGTTGACTTATGGTGCAAAATAGGGTATTATAAGTTATTGGAGATCAGCGGGATAGAGGGCAGAAGGTCTTTTGAGCGACTGTTTATCCCTTACATCTATGAGGAAAGGTTGAATAAAATGGCGTTGTTAGTGAAAAAACCCAAGGGAACGGCTGATGTTGTGCCGGGTAAGTCTTATATGTGGCACACGGTGGAGAAGATAGTCTCCGAGACCGCACAGCAGTACGGATTTAAAGAGATACGCATACCTACCTTCGAGGATACTGGACTGTTTGTCCGTTCCGTGGGGGAGACCACCGATGTGGTGCAAAAGGAAATGTATACCGTTTCCGCAGCAGGTGACTCAAAGTTCACCCTGCGCCCCGAGGGGACGGCAGGGACAATGCGTGCAATGCTGGAAAACGGCATTATGAACGAGGGATTCCCCCAGAAGGTGTATTATATCCTTTCATGTTTCAGACACGAAAACGTCCAGGCAGGAAGGCTCAGAGAGTTTCACCAGTTCGGCTGCGAAATGGTGGGAAGCGCAAGCCCCAGGGCTGATGCGGAGATAATCGCCCTTGCAAAAAGCGTGCTGGACACGGTAGGTTTGCAAAATATCCAGCTTAATATAAACTCCATAGGATGCCCCCAGTGCAGGGAAAAATACAGGCAGGCTCTTCGTGAGTATTTTGAGCCACACAGGGACAAGCTTTGCCGCACCTGTCAGGACAGGCTGGACAAGAACCCTATGAGGATACTGGACTGCAAATCCGCCGAGGATCAGGCTATTGCCAAGGACGCACCGGTGATACTTGACTATCTGTGCGACGATTGCAGGGCACACTTTGAAAAGCTCAAGCAGTACCTTGGAAAGATGAATATAGAGTTTTGTGTGAACCCACGGATAGTAAGGGGCCTTGATTATTACACAAGAACGGTGTTTGAGTTTATAACCACCGAGATAGGCGCACAGGGTACCGTATGCGGCGGAGGAAGATACGACGGACTTATCCAGCAGCTGGGCGGTGCACAGACACCTGCACTGGGCTTTGGAATGGGTCTGGAAAGACTGCTGCTTGTTATGCAAAAGCAGGGCTGCGACTTTATCGAGGAAAAGAGCTGTGATCTGTATTTTGCCACAATGGGTGAAAACGCCGCAGAAAAGGCTTTGGAGCTGACCTCGCTCCTGCGTGACGAGGGGTATTTCGTAGAGTACGATCTGGTGGAAAGAGGCTTGAAGCCTCAGATGAAATACGCCGATAAGATAGGCGCAAAGTTCGTTATCGTGCTGGGAGACAACGAGATCGACTCGGGCACGGCAAAGCTTAAAAATATGGCAAGCGGCGAACAGACGGACATAAAGCTGGATCAAAGCTTTGTGGGCACGTTTTCACAGGCTGTTATAGGAGAAATGTTCAGCGGGCTTGAAGCCGAGGTGGGAAATCTTTTTGGAAAGGACGGAAACTAATGAGTAAAAGATGCCAGCAGTGCGATATGATACCTATTGCACAGATACACAACCCGCAGGAGTATATGATCTGCATAGACTCCTTCGGAAGAATGGTGGAAAAGGGAGAGATGGAGCTTGTTTACGCTACCTGTCCCCTTGATACGGTGATAGACGAGCAGGGAAGATTCTATTCCAGAAAGCTGTTCCACCAGTTCAGATGTACAAGCTGCGGGACCATTTACGGAATGTATGTGGACGCAACCCAGGGGGGCGAGATAAAGATAAACGACAAGATCTTTGACCCGGACGACTACCAAGCAAAGGACGAGGACTAATGCTTATCATCATTCCACGAAAGTACCGCTTCGAGACCACCCTTGCACCAAAGCGTGTGGCGAGAAAGCTGGACGGGGAGCTCACCGAGTTCAAGCCTGATCTTAACGTTCTTGCCACGGGAAAATTTATGAAGTCACATAAGTTTGAAAACGTGTACTACGGCAGGCGTGAGGGACAGCAGTTCAGGGTCTTTTATCACAAATTCAAAAAGCGTGACGGAGGCGAAACAGGCTTTTTCGGCAGCTACGAAAAAAGCCAGCACGGCACGCTTATAACCGGAAAATTCCGCAAGGGGATATCCACATATATTTTCGGGATCATCTGGGCTGTGCTGACTCTGTTCAGCGGGCTTATTTGCCTTTCGCTGAAGCAGGAGTACGGAGCTGCCGCCTGCGCTGCCCTTTTTGCAGTGGGGATATTCTTTCTTTTCTGGGACAACAAGATAAAGTACCTTTACAGCTATCTTGAGGGGTTCCCCAGATACGAGGAAAAGGATCAGAAGGACGAATAGGTCAAATATATTCAAAGTAAAGGAAGTAATCATAATGCTTGACACAATGAAAGGCTTGCACAGAACACACTATTGCACAAAGGTGCCGCAAACCCAGGGCAGCGAGGTGGTCGTATGCGGCTTTGCGGACAGGGTAAGGGATATAGGCAATCTTTTGTTTATAAATCTTCGTGACCGCACAGGGCTTTTGCAGCTTGCATTCAACGACAACACCGATAAGGAGATCTTTGAAAAGGCAAGGACGGTCAGAGCCGAGGACGTGCTTATGGCAAGGGGCGTAATAAGACCCAGAGAAAGCATAAACCCAAAGCTGCCCACAGGTCTTATCGAGGTGGACGTTAAGGAGCTTCGCATACTTGCAAGGGCGGAAACGACCCCGTTTGAGGTAACAAATTCCGACAAGGTAAGGGACGAGCTGAAGCTTAAATACAGATACCTTGACCTTAGAAACCCAAGGCTGCAAAATAACATCATCATGCGCCACAGGATAGCTAAGGTGGTAAGAGATTATTTCTACGAAAACGATTTTCTTGAGATAGAAACACCTATGATGATGCGTTCAACTCCCGAGGGGGCAAGAGATTACCTTGTTCCTTCAAGAGTTCACCCGGGCAAGTTCTATGCCCTTCCCCAGTCACCGCAGATATACAAGCAGCTGCTTATGATAGCCGGCTACGACAGATATATCCAGCTGGCAAGGTGTTTCCGTGACGAGGATCTTCGTGCGGACAGACAGCCGGAGTTTACCCAGATCGACCTTGAAATGTCCTTTGTGGACGTTGAGGATATCCTTGTCATGGCTGAGGGCATGGTGCAAAGGCTGTTCAAGGAGATACTTGATATAGATATCCCCCTGCCTCTGCCGAGAATGACCTTTGCGGACGCTATGAACAAATACGGCTCAGATAAGCCGGATACACGCTTTGATATGCAGATACAGGACATCACAGACACCGTTAAGGATATAGACTTTGTGGTTTTCAAATCAGCTGTTGAAGCAGGCGGCTCGGTAAGAGCTATCGTTGCAAAGGGCGGCGCAGAAACTTACACAAGAAAAGAGATCGACAAGCTGGTGGAGCACGCAAAGGGCATCGGTGCAAAGGGTCTGGCATATATCCGCTGGGCAGACGAGCCAAACTGTTCGTTCAAAAAGTTCCTGGGCGAGGGTGATCTTGAAAGGATACTTTCTGCCGTTGGCGCCGAAAAGGGAGACCTTGTGCTTATCTGTGCAGACAAAAACAAGGTGGTGCTCAACACCCTTGGTGCCATCAGACTTATCTGCGGCAAGCGCCTTGGACTTATCAAAGAGGGCTACAACTTCCTTTGGATAACCGAAATGCCGTTTTTTGAGCAGGACGAGGAAACAGGCGAATGGGTGGCAGCACATCACCCGTTTACAATGCCTCTTGAGGAATGTATCGAGTTCCTTGATTCTGACCCTGCAAAGGTGAGAGCAAAGGCATTCGACCTTGTGCTCAACGGCACCGAGCTTTCATCCGGCTCAATGAGAATAACCGACCCGGCGCTTCAAAAGAAAATGTTTGAATCACTGGGAATGAGCGACGAGGAGATCGACGCAAAGTTCGGATTTCTCGTAGATGCGTACAGATACGCTTCTCCTCCCCACGGCGGAATGGGCATTGGTCTGGACAGGCTTGCAATGATAATCTGCGGCGCAGACTCTCTGCGTGACGTGGTCGCCTTCCCCAAGGTACAAAACGCAAGCGAGCTTATGAGCGCCTGCCCGGCAGAGGTAGACGAAAAACAGCTTGAGGAGCTTTACATCAGGACCGTTGATGCACAGGAATAAGATTTTTTACGGGGGACTCTTTTTTGAAAAGGGTCTCCCCTTTTTCTTTTATTTTGCGGCGGTAATTGTTTTGTGCAGATTTACAAAATTGTAATGCAATAGTTGTGAAAATATGCTATAATAAATCGTTAACTATCATAAAATACGGGGAAGTGTAATTTTGGAAAATCTACAGGAAAATAAAATGGGTACCCAGCCTGTGGGAAGGCTTATGATATCCATGTCTTTGCCAATAATGATCTCTATGCTGGTACAGGCACTTTACAATATCGTTGACAGCGTTTTTGTGGCAAAGGTGGATCAGGACGCTCTCACAGCGGTTTCTCTGGCCTTTCCCATACAGACCCTTATGATCGCCCTGGGAGCGGGAACAGGAGTGGGTATAAACGCCCTTTTGTCACGTTCGCTGGGTGAAAAGAATTTTGAAAACGCCAATAAAGCAGCCAGCAACGGAGTATTTCTGGCTTTGGTGAACTTTATTATATTCGTGGTGATCGGTCTTTTGACCACAGACGTTTTTTACCATGCACAGACAGATTCTCAGGTAATACAGACCTACGGCAAGGATTATCTTTATATCGTTACCGTGGCAAGCCTTGGGCTGTTTATGCAGATGACACTTGAAAAGCTTTTGCAGTCCACGGGAAAGACCATCTATTCCATGTATACCCAGGGACTTGGGGCAATAGTTAATATCATTCTTGACCCGTGCCTTATCTTCGGGCTGGGACCTTTTCCGAAAATGGGCGTGGCAGGCGCTGCGGTGGCGACCTGTATCGGTCAGTTTTTGGCTGCCCTTCTGGCACTTTTTTTCAACATTAAAGTCAACAGGGAAATACACCTGAGTTTGCGAAAATATCCCCCGGAGCTAAAGACTATAAAGCGTATTTACGCCGTTGGACTTCCTTCTATAATCATGCAGTCCATAGGCTCGGTGATGACCTATTGCCTTAACAAGATACTTATCGGATATTCAAGCACCGCAGTTTCCGTGCTTGGAGTCTATTTCAAGCTGCAAAGCTTTATCTTTATGCCTGTGTTCGGGCTTAATAACGGCTATATACCCATTGTGGCTTATAACTACGGCGCAAGGAAGAAAAAACGTATCTTACAGGCCTTCAAGTACGGCTCAATATACGCCGTTTCCATAATGGCTGTGGGTATGGTCTTATTTCTGACCGTACCGGAAATGCTGCTGGGCTTTTTCGACGCAGGAGATGAGATGATAGAGATAGGAGTCCCTGCTTTGCGGATAATCTGCACCCACTTTGTCATCGCTGCTTTCAGCATAATAATGATCTCCACCCTTCAGGCTCTGGGCAGAGGCGTGGACTCGATGATAGTTTCATTCTGCCGTCAGCTTATAGTGCTGCTGCCAGCGGCATACCTTTTGTCAAAGTTTTTCGGTCTCAATGCCATCTGGTGGGCTTTCCCCATCGCAGAGGTGGTTTCACTTTCTCTTTGTACGCTGTTTGTGGTAAGGACCTATAACAGATCGATCAAAACGCTGGAGGACAAATAACTGTAAAATGGGCGAAAAGATAAGACTGGACAGGCTTGTTGCCTCACAGATGCCCAAGATCTCCCGGGCAGAGGTCAAAAAGCTTTGTTTAAAAAGCAAAATAAGCGTCAACGGAAAAACCGTCCGCCGAAGCGATATACGGGTGGATACCGACGACGAGATAATCGTGGACGGAAAAAGGATAGAGTACAAAAAGCATATCTATATCATGCTCAACAAACCCCGGGGAGTGGTGTGTTCCACAAAGGAGGGGTCAAGCACCACGGTGCTCGACCTTGTGCCGGAGGAAATGCGCAGAAGCGGTCTTTTCCCCGCCGGACGGCTGGATAAGGATACCCTGGGATTTGCGCTTATCACCGACGACGGAGAGCTTTCACACAAGATGCTTTCCCCGAAAAGTCATGTGCCCAAAACTTACCTTGTAAGGCTGGAAAAGCCCTGGGAAGAGGAATATGAAAGCGTTATGTTACAGGGTATGACCATCGACGGGGGAGAAAAATGTCTGCCGGCGGAATTCAAAGGAAGCAAGGACGATCCGTATATGTGTGAGCTTGTGCTGCACGAGGGAAAATTCCACCAGGTTAAAAGGATGTTTTCCGCTTTGGGGAACAATGTGGTGATGCTAAAGCGCATAGCTATCGGCTCTATGGCTCTGGACCCCGAACTGGCTCCGGGACGGTGTTTAGAGATAATGCACAAAGATGTTGAAAGATTATTAGCAAAGTGACCGAGTGACTGTAAAAATATGTAAATCAGCTGTGAAATTTCGTCAATATTCATAGTATAGTATATTAAAGTTTAGTAAAAAAAACCCTTGAAGATACGCAGGAAATTTGGTACAATATGTTCGTAGCTAATGCGTATATTAGTAAATCTTTATTATAGGAGGTCCTCTTAATATGGCAAGTGTATCATTGAGAGAAGTCTACAAAAAATACTCCGGAGGAGTTATTGCTGTATCCGATTTTAATATCGAGATCCAGGATAAGGAGTTCATCATTTTGGTAGGTCCTTCCGGCTGCGGAAAGTCCACTACACTGAGAATGATCGCAGGTCTTGAGGAGATCAGCGAGGGTGAACTTTATATCGGCGACAGACTTGTAAATGACGTTGCACCTAAGGACAGAGATATTGCAATGGTATTCCAGAGCTACGCTCTGTACCCACACATGACAGTATTTGAGAACATGGCATTCGGCCTCAAGCTCAGAAAGGTTCCAAAGGACGAGATCGCAAGAAAGGTTGAAGAGGCTGCAAGGATCCTTGACATCGCTCACCTTCTTGACAGAAAGCCTAAGGCTCTTTCCGGTGGTCAGAGACAGCGTGTTGCTCTTGGTAGAGCTATCGTTCGTAACCCACAGGTATTCCTTCTCGACGAGCCTTTGTCCAACCTGGACGCTAAGCTGAGAGCACAGATGAGAACCGAGATCTCAAAGCTGCACCAGAAGCTGGGCACAACATTCATCTACGTTACACATGACCAGACAGAGGCTATGACGATGGGTGACCGTATCGTTGTTATGAAGGACGGTTACATCCAGCAGATCGACACACCTACAAACCTCTATCAGAACCCTGTAAACCAGTTCGTTGCAGGATTCATCGGTTCACCTCAGATGAACTTTATCGACTCTGTACTGCGTAAGTACGGCGACAAGTATGTTGTAGAGTTCGGCAGGGCTGCTACAAGAAACGAAGAGGGCGTAACTTACTCTGTTGAGATCCCTGAGGGCAAGGTTGACGAAGAGGCACTTGCTCCGCTGGTAGATCAGGAAGTTGTTCTGGGTATCAGACCTGAGTGCATCCATGACGAGCCTGCATTCCTTGCACAGGCAACAACAGGCGTTGTTGATGCAAACGTAGAGGTTACAGAAATGATGGGTGCAGAGACATATCTGTATCTCAACTGTGTAGACATCTCTCTCACAGCAAGAGTTTCACCTCGTACAACTGCTCGTACAGGCGACAACATCAAGGTTGCTCTTGATCCTAACAGGATCCATATCTTTGATAAGGAAACTGAAAAGGCTGTTGTAAACTGATAAACTTATGATATTTAGGGACACGGTTGATCCGTGTCCCTTTTTTGTTGAGCTGTGACTTGATATTTTATTGTTCTTGACATTTTGTTAAAAGCATGATACCCTATTACTTAAAGTAAAATCAAATGCTTTCTGACAGTCCGGACGTACATTCGGGGGCGATTTTTAACCTGTTAGGTGCTAAAAATCACCTGTTAGAGAAAAACTATTTACAAATCAAAGGCATTGTATTACAATGGCCATAGTGGAGGTGGCGATGTGAAAGTAAGGATAGAGATAGACGACAGCGTTACTCAGGACGAGGTCGTTATCAGATGTCACAGCTTTGACAGCAACACCGCACGAATACAGCAAGCCCTTACAGAGCTTACAGACGGTACACAGCTCACCTTCTTCAAGGACAATGCCGAGTATTATATGCCAATCGACAGGATCCTTTTTTTTGAAACCTCCTCCGGGGGCATAGACGCACATACGGCGGACGATGTCTTTACTATCAAGAAAAAGCTTTATGAGCTTGAGGAGATATTGCCAAGGTCCTTTATGAGGGTGTCCAAATCGGCGATCCTTAATCTGAATATGGTGTACTCGGTGGAAAAAAATATTACCGCCTCAAGTCTGGTACGGTTTATGGGCACCGATAAGTTGGTCTACGTTTCAAGGATATATTATAAAGCCATGAAACAAAGACTTGATGAAAGAAGGCACCTCTGACGGCGTACAAAAAAATAAGCCGCTATTGTGCAGTTGAGATCTTCACGGGGAGAGAACATGGTCAGCAGGACAAAACTTAACGATATCCAGCGGCTCTGCGCCTTGGAGCCTGCACAGGAGAGAATAAGAGAAAACCTTGATCTGGGCGATGCCGATGTGGTAGAATACTGCAAGGATATGCTTTCAAGAGAAGATTGCAGGGTCATGGGAGAAGGCGAAAACAGGCTTTGTATGATAGGAAATGTTATTATTTCCATAAACTCAGCAAGCCATATGATAATCTCGGCGCATAAGCTTTGACGCCGGGGCAGGATCTTATGGAAAGGGAGGCAACGAAATTGAAAAAATTTACGATCAAAAATGTCCTTTGGGGATTTCTTTTCATAGGCATAGCTACTATGATAATCTGCCGTGCGGCAGGCTGGCTGCCTGACTTTGACACGGTCAACATCTGGTCGCTGCTTCTGGCGGCACTTCTTATCCCGCTTTTTGTTGTGGGATGTATGCACCTTGTTTTCAGCGCAATATTCTTCCCGATGGCTATCTGGGCGATCATTTTCAGCGAACAGCTGGGGATACAAAAGTTTACCCCATGGCCGGTGCTGGGTGCGGCGCTGTTTTTGAGCATAGGCTGTGCGCTTCTTGTGCCAAGAAACGTAAAGTGGTTCAAAAACGTCTGGAACGGTGACGACGCATTTTCAAAGCATGAGGACAGCGAGCACTGGACAGACGAGAATATCGCAGGCGGCGGAGATAACCAGCTTAAAATGAACACCAGCTTTGCAGGCTCCAGCAAGTATATCAACAGCCAGGATTTCAGAAGCTGCGATATAAACTGCTCATTCGGCGGAACAAAGGTATATTTTGATAAGGCTGTTATTCAGGGCAGGTCGGCGACTATCAACCTGAAGGCTGAGTTCTCGGGAGTGGAGCTTTTTGTGCCTAAGGAATGGACAGTAAAAAATATGCTTCGCACCAAAATGGGCGGAGTTGAGGAAAAGGGAGCCAAAGATGCTGCAAAAAGCGGCAAGTTCGTAGTGCTTACAGGAGACACTTCGTTCAGTGGGGTAACAATACATTATTGCTGATACTCACACAGCGGAAAACTGAACAAAGCAGATCAATTATGTGGGAGAGCAAAAAATCCGGCCATTGAGTGCCGGATTTTTTGTGCTTTACAAAGGGAAATTTATGTAGTATAATGTCAGTAATAAAAAAAAGGGGGTAGGCATTATGCCAAAGGGTAGTAACAAAATGAAAGTTGCAGGATTTACAGCCTGCATAAGTGCAGGTCTGGCTGCCGGGTTGTTTATCTATGCGCTGATACAGCTGTCAAACACATCTTCAAGCTTTATCTTCAATAAGACAGGTCTGGATAGCTCTTCTGTCTACGGGGTCATGGCATTCATTATTATCCTGAATATCTACAAAGTTATTGCAGGAGGATACGCTGTGAGCAAGGCAGAAAAACCGCAAAAAGCCGGAGTGGCAATGGCAAACGCCATTATCGCCCTTATTTTCAGCGCTATCTGGATGCTGATAATGATCTCTGCCACAAGCTCTGCAAAATCAATTTCTGCGGTGTTGATAATACTGCTTATATTGTCAATTGTAGACGTTGTTATGTTTATTATAGTTATCGTAGGCAGCGTTCAGAACGGCAACAAGGTTGTTGTTAACAGCTGGGGTCCAAGCCCTTACGGCGGTTACAACCAGATGCCGGGGGGAATGCCTATGCCGGGACAGTATCCGCAGCAGCCGCAATACCCGCAGTATCCACAGTATCCACAGCCGCAATTTCAGCAACCTTATCCGCAGCAGCCGCAGCAGTATCCGCAATATCCTCAGTATCCGCAGCAGCCATACGGATACCAGAACGGTCCATTTACAAATCCGCAGCAATATGCTCCGCAGGCAGGGTTCCAGCAGCCTTACCCAGCGCCACGTCAGGGAGAATTTACAAGCCCTGCCGCAGTGCCTCAGCAGCAGCCTCAGCAGCAGCCGGTCCAGCAGCAAAACGAGCCCCCAAAGAGTGAATGACCCCGGGGGCTGGGATAATAGGTTTTGTTTTGCATACGGTTATTCTTTACGCTCCTTTTGTACCCGACAGCTCGATTATTTCCACCTGTCCGGTAAGGATATCGGAGTATTTTACCGTATAAAGCTTATCCTGTGCGATATCCCTTAATCTGAACACATTGGGATAACTATCAAGTATCTGTGCAGGCGTGTTATCCAGCCTGATCTTCGGACGGCTGATGGTCACGTTCACATGGATATTCGGGTCTTTGTCCTTTAATCGTTTCATTTTTTCTCTTATGGTCTCAAGGGGATTCATTTTACGCCTCCTCAAAAACGGCACCGCACAAGGTCTTATGCGATCACACTTAAAACACACCCCCACAAGCGCAGTTTCAGTCTGCTGCTTTTGGGGGATAACTTTTATATAATATTATTATACCACATGGGGGCGCTTATGTCATGTTGTGTTTTTTCACAAAAATCCCCTTGGCTTATTTTACGTTATGAGGTTTTTGGGTCTGTTCATGGGCACGTTTTTCCATTTGGCTGAAAAGCTTATAGACAGGGGCAATGCTTTCAAAATCCTGTGCCACACGGTCATACAGTCCCGGGTCAAACAGCTCTTGTGCGTCACAGCTGTCATAGCAAAGACAGATACTGCGTCTGTTTATCCAATCAAGGATATCAGCCTTCTGGTCGGGAAAATGGTTTTTCTTATACATTTCCCCTGAAAGGTAAAATCTGTTCTGTTTTTCAAAGGCTCTTTTTGCGTTTTTGAAAAGCTTATCGCCGTTTATGGCGGCACTTCTCAGCTGCTGCATAACATCGGTGGGGGTGATATAATAACCGCACCCATACCCAAAGCCCCGTGTGGACACATAAAAATAAAACTCCGCAACGCAATCATAAGCGCTTGTCTTTTTCTTTTTCACCGAACACCACAGGGTATCTTTGAAGATGGCACCGCCTTTTATACGTCTTGCGTCACGATACAGCCTTGCAATACACCTGGGAGAGCAGACAAGCTCGCTGTCCATTTTTTCCATAACGGGGGCAAGCCTTTCAAGCAGCTGAACAAAGGGAGATATGACATCGCTGTCATATCTTTTTTTATTATCCTTGAACCACTGTCTGTCATTGCGTACATAGTTTTCGTCAAGAAACTCAAGGGTCTTAACTGTAAATGCCACTTTACTTCCTCCTAAATAAGAAAGCAGAGGCGGTCTCCCGTCCTGCTTTCAAAAGAATTATTTTCATTCAAGGCCTTTTTTCAGCGTAAGGATATTATGTCCGTCACGGTACTCGTACTTAACGTCATCCATGCTCTTTTTAACAATAAATATCCCCAGTCCGCCTATCCCCCTTTGTTCCGCAGGGAGAGAAACGTCCGGATCCGCTCTTTTAAGTGGATCGTAAGGCACACCGTTATCAATAAACGTTATATCTACCATGGGCGGCTGGTCAGAGATGCTGACCCTTACCGTTGCCGGACCCACGTCGGGAAAGTATGCATAGTTGGAAATATTCACAAATATCTCCTCAACTGCCATGTCTATCTGCATCTTTATTTTTAGGGGACAATCTTTCGCTTCCAACTGTTCATCGACAAAGTCAAGGACAGTCTGCAAATTCTCCACAACTGCAGTAATATCTATTTCCTTCATTTTTTCTCCTTTATGTTCTGCACAGGGATCATTCAAAGGAAAGTATCTCGGAAAATCCCGTTATGTCAAATATCTCTTTTATATCGTCGCTGACGCCGATAAGTTTCATCTGACCCTGCTTATTCATGGTCTTTTGTGCAGACAGCAGCACTCTGAGTCCGGCAGATGATACATACTCGACCTTTGTAAAGTCAAGTATCAGATCGGTCACTCCCTCAATGGATTCCTTCAGCTGATTGTCCAGCTCCGGAGCGGTGGTAGTATCCACCCTTCCCTCGATAGCCATTGTAAGTTTGCTTCCTTTTGCTTCTTTATTGATAGTCATAACAAATCTCCTTTCTGACATTCACTTGTTTTCTTTTTCAGTATATCACATCCGGCGATCAAAAGTCAAGCAGATATACACTTTCTCCTATTATTTTTTGCCCTTAGTCTATCCAGTCCACATTTGTAACATAAATGATCTCGCAGGCACCGTCGCCGGAATCTTCCCTTGTGGTACTGCTATACCAATAATATCCGCCCTGGCCGGATTTCTTTTCCACCCCGTCCACATTTACAAGATATCCCCTCAGCCGGACATGATCCCCTCGGCGTATACGCTGGACATCTCTTTTCACGTTCTCCTCAGCGGGGATGATATGGTTGTTTGAAAAGCTCTGGTTCAGAAAATCCTCGCCCCCGACAAGGTACATATCCTCCTGGCTGTTTACCTCGCAATAGCACCGCCTGCTGGCCTGATCCCAGTTAAAATCCACCGTTTCATTCAGCTCGGCGACCTTTCCCCAGGCAAGACCCAGATCCACCGGGGATATGGCATCAGCCATATTTGAATCGCCACGGTAATCCTTGGTATGCACCACCAGCGCATCAATATCGTAGGAGCACTTGAAGGTTATGGTTATATCATACCCTCCCTTATCCATATGCACCGTGCCACCATCGACTTCGTGCTGCACGGGGGCTTTCAGCCCTTTTATAGAGTTGCGTGTACCGCTGTGGATAAAGCGCTGTAAGAAGTATCCTGCAACGAACACAAGACAAAGGATGAACACCGCAAGCACGGCTGCGTCAAAAAAAGTGGGATTTTTCTTCATCTTATAACGTTTATATGCCATAGTGCTCCATCTCCCTTCTCTTGCCTGGTTACATTATACATTATCTTTTTACAAAAATCAATCACCTGTCACCGTCTGTTTTTAACCTGTTACATTTTAGCGCTTATCTCTGTCGACCAGGGACAAGAACATTATTCCCACAAGGATATAGACCAGTGCAAAAAGCATTGGCAATCCCCACATTTTCAGCAGGTTCAAAGCTTCAAATTTATAGCTTTCGTCCCCGGGCGCACCTGCCATTGCGTTGACGTTTGCGCTTATACATATGGAGTTGAGTCCCCACTTTGAGATCATAAGGTTGGAGAGCTTGTCGGTAAATCCCTTTAGCTCAAATATCATGCCGGACATTATCAGCTGAAGGATAAGCACAAAGGGCATTACCGTCATGGCTGTCTGGGGTGTTTTTACTATACAGGATATCATAAGCCCCAGCATATCGGAGCTGAAGATTATAACGAAAAATGAAACGGTAAGCTCCAATGCCACAGGCATTATCGCCCCGGCAGAGGGGATGGTATCGCTGTTGAAGATAAGGGTCATCACCGTTACTATCACCGCTTCAAGGAAGCACTGGATAAGCTCAAAAAGTGCGTGGGCGTTCACATAAGAGAAAATGCTCATACCCGAGCGGTGCTCACGCTTGATTATGTCTCTTTCCTTGCACACCGACTGGATAGAGTTGAAAATGCCTATCCAGATACAGGCGCACACCAGGGCAAAGGCGCCGTTTCGTGTGGCACGGTAGCCTTTGAACATATCCGCTCCGGTAACAAGGCTTATGAGAAAGGTGATTATCCCGGAGCTTATAAAGACCTTCCAGCCGTTTTCGTTTTTGAATATTCTCCAGCATTTGCCGAAGTATACTTTTATCTGTTCTCCCCTTGATGACTTCATATCTTTTCTCCTTTACCTGTAAAGGCTGTTGAATTTCTGGATAAAATGATCCGGCTGGTCATTTACCCTGCCTACTATATCCTCAAGATTGTCGGTATCAAAGAAGGTGTATGCGTCCTCCTTAGTCCCGAAGAAGGATACATATCCGCACTGGTCCTGTTTGCTTTTTGCCAGCACAAGGACCTTATCGAAGTTTTCGGCAATACGGTTGGCGCTGTGGGAGATTATAACTATTATCTTTCCTCTGTCGGCGATCTTGCGAAGTATGCTCATTAGCTGTATGGTATAATGTCCGTCGATGCCGCTGTCCGGCTCGTCAAGGAAAAACACCTCCGGGTCGGCGATATACTCGATGGCGACGCTCAGTCTTTTGCGTTCACCGCCGGAAAGCTTTTTCACCAGGCTGTCCTCCACCTTGTCAAGGTTGAACAGCCGCAGTGTCTCGATCACTTTCTTTTCTATTTCCTCATCGGACATATTTTCGGGCAGCTTCATATCCGCAGCATTTCGCAGGGTATAATAAACGCTGTCAAAATCCCTCATAAGATCCGACTGGGGCACAAAGCTTATTTTCTGCTGCAAGCCGGTCTCGTCGGTATAAAGGTCGATACCGTTATAGGTTATCTTGCCGTCAGCTTTTTCATAGCCGAGTATAGCGTTGACAAGGGTAGTTTTACCCGCTCCGGAACCTCCAAGGATAAGGATCATCTCTCCGCTGTGGAAGGTGACATTTATATCTCTGAGAAGGGCATGGACGCTGAAAAGGCTGCGGACAGTCCTTTGGGCGATATGCACCTCAAGGGTGGTGCCGATGCCTGCATTCTCGCTGCTTTTAAAGCTTTGATAAACTATCCTGTCCCCAAGGAAGACAAAGTTTGTATCAACTATCCTTACGCAGTCACCCACCTTCATATAAAGGGGAGAGGTTATCCTGCTGTTATTAAGGAAAACTCCGTTGACGCTTGCGTGGTCAGCCACAGCCCATCCGTACATATCCCTGAAAAACGCTGCGTGGTCGGCAGATACTGCCTGGGACCCTACGGTTATATCCTTGTCAAAGCTCCTGCCGATATTTATTTCCGCCGTCTGCCCGTCAAGGGCTATGGTCTGGGCGGTAAAGCTCTGGGGGTGGTCAAACATGAATATGAGCGTTACCACATCGCTGCCGCTTTTAGGCTCTGCGTTGTAGATATGCAGCACATCTCCGTTCATCAGCCGGTATGGGGTATCCGGATAAACAGCGCAGCCGTTATAATATGTACCGTTCATGCTTTTGGTGTCCACATAAAAGCACCCTTGCTCGTCACAGATAAATTTTCCGTGAGAGCGTGAAACAAAGCTTGCATCCACCGGTATATCCACCACATTTTCGGGAGTGCGCCTGCCAAGGGTCATCTCTCCCCCAAGGCTCAGCGCTCTTATTGTCCCCTGCCACACCACAAGCAGCTGGGGTCCTTTATAGCTTTCGCTGTAATAGACTGTATTCGCCATTTTTCACAACTCCCCTGTTTCAGCCGTTATCACGAATTTACCTGTTTGAAAACGGTTTGTTTCTTCTCGTTTGTTTCTTTTTCCTTTTCCTCTGCGCTGACAAAGCTTACGGAATATCTCCCCACCTCTTTTTCGATAGCCACCTGTTTATCAAGGGGACAATCGACAATAGAAAGTTTCAGATACCCCTGTTTCAGCTCCTTGAGCTTGATTCCCTCAAAATACGAAATGGCAATGGTCAGACCCTTGATATCTTTCACATTGTCAAGGGAATTTATGGGGTTATTGTACACCAGCACACTTTCATAGGTCTTGCCCGAGGCAAGGGCGAGGGTGCTGATATTATTATTGCTCAGATCAAGCACATACATCCTGGTGGAAGGTATTATTTCCACCGGTGACATATCGCTTATCTTATTATGGGCAAAGCTTACCAGGGAAAGCCCGGACATATTCTTCAGCGGCTCCAGGGACTGTATGGTATTATTGTCGCCGGATATGGCAGAAAGCTTGGTACAGTCCTTGAGTGCATCAAGGGAGGATATCTTATTATTGTTGAAGCTTATGGCTTTCAGCCCTTTTGCCTTGCTTACGCTGGAAAGATCACTTATCTGGTTATCGTCCGCAAAAAGGCTTTTCAGCGCTTCGCTGCTTTTGCTCAGAAGGCTTATATCGCTTATCTTGTTCTGGCTTATGTTCACATAGTAAAGCACTGTACAGTTGGTTATGCCGCTCAAATCGCTGATCTGGTTGTCGGCACATTCCAGCTTTTCAAGCCTTATGAGCTTTTCAAGCCCTGCAAGGCTTTTGAGCTTATTATGGTTCAGATTTAGATCCTTCATATTGGTGCAATCCTGCAGCGGGGCGAGGCTCTCCACCTGGTTGCTTGCAAGGTCAAGGTTGCTTATGACCGTATTGCCGCTGAGTGGGGACAGGTCTTTTATTTCGTTGTCTGTCAGGGTCAGATAGCCTATCCGTTTACCTTTAAGAGGAGATATATCCGATATCTTGCACTTTTCCGCAGTAAGCCTGCTGAGCTTTTCAAAGCCGGAGATCTGAGAAAGATCGCTTACGGCAGTATAGGATATGCCAAGGGTATATATTGATTTTTCTGCGCCCTTTAAAAAGCTTATATCCGAAAGGTCAGGGTTTCCCGTAAGGTCAACATAGCCAAGTCCGGGCATTTTGCTTGTGTCAATTTTCTTGAAGTCGTCGTTTTTCAGCCCGCACATTTTTATGGAAAGGCTGTAAAGGTTTGTGAGCTTTGAAACAGGGGTAAGGTCGTCAAAACCCTTGCTCTCTTCAATGCTCAGCGTCTTTATCCTGTCCCCCAGCTCCCCTATCTCGTCGACAGCTCCCTGGGTGAGCTCACATTGACTTATATAGATACTTTGTACAGCGGAGTTATTTTTGACCTGTTTTATGCTGTCCACGGTAACGGGTGTTTTATAGAAGTTCACATATCTTGACTCCTGGTCGATACTTACTCTTCCTCCCGCAGGGGTATTTCCAAACTCGTCTGTTGCCAGACCCGTGCTGCTGTCGGAGCCTCCTTTTTTATCGGAGGAATTTTTCACCAGCACCGCTATGACCAGCACTGCCACCACTATCAGCACTATGATAAAAAACACCATAAGCGCTTTTTTATTCCTGCGCTTTTTGATCCTGTCCGCAACCTTTTTATCCAGCTCGGAGGTTTCCTTTCCCGGGGTAAAGATCTGATCCGCAAAAGGGACAGCTCCTTCGGGGTTAAACAAAGGCGGCTGTACAGGCGCTCTGTAAGCCTGCTGCTGCACTGCCTGCTCTCGGGGTACAAAGCGTGTAACATTATCCTCGCTTGAAAGCCGGGACACCATAGTGGTGCGGTTATCCTCCTCGGGGGCAGCCGGTTTTTTCCCTGAGCCTGCACCCACAAGGGTCTTGGGATCCTCAGACATTGCCGAGCCTGTAAGTGCTTCCAGCAGTTCGTCCACGGTCTGATACCTGTCCTGCTGCAAAACGCTCAAACCCTTCATAAGCGCTGCTTCAAAGGAAGGATCCACCCTTACTCCAAGCTGGGAAGGCGTTTTTAACTCATCACAATGGAGCCTGTCGTTTGCCTCTTCGGGAGTTACGCCGGTTATACACTTATAGATCGTGGCACAAAGGGCATAAACATCCGTCCAGGGGCCCTGTACCCCCCTGCTTCGGTACTGTTCCTCGGGAGCATAGCCGGGTTTGAGCATAAGAGAAATGCTCTTGTTGCCGCTGCCTGTGGCGTGTCTTGCGGCACCGAAATCTATTAGCTTGACTGTGTTTTTAAGCACCATTATATTGGAAGGGCTAATATCTCTGTGGATAAGTCCTTGTTTATGTATCTTTTTCAAAGACAGCATTATTGGCATCAAGACGGTTATGGTGTCCTGGGGTGTCATTACGCCGTTTGCTTTAAGGTACTCCCCAAGGCTCATTCCGTCAAGATATTCCATAACTATATATGCGGTGTCGTTTTCCTCAAAAAAGTCAAGGATATGCACAACGCCCAGTTCTCCGGAAAACTTTGCAAGGGTCTTTGCTTCGTTCAAAAACCTTTCTCTGCCCCTTTCAAAGGCCTCTGCTCCGCTTTCCTCCGTGGTCTTTGTCACCACGGGGGAGACCGTGGCATTTCTGTTCACAAGTCCCGATGGGAAATACTCTTTTATTGCAACTATCCTGTCAAGGCGTGTATCCTTGCCTGCATAGGTTATCCCAAAGCCGCCTTCGCCCTTTGCCACGCCCACGATATATCTGTGGGCAAGCATGGTCCCCGGCGCAAGTCTGTGGGCAGGCACACTGTAGCTTTTGCTGTTTCCGCAATGGGGGCACACCTGTGCAGTCTGCTCCATATCCTTCATACAGTACATACACAGCATAGCTTATCCCTCCCTTTGTTTCATAATGGCGATCGCCGTATTGTTATCATCATCATTCAAAATGTTTTTATCTCTTATTTCCTGCATAAGCTCCAGCCACTGCTGCGGGCTGCAGCTTTGTGAAAGGCAGTTACACATATCTTTCTCCGTTACGCTCCCCCAGAACCCGTCGGTACACATAAGGATACAGTCAAAGCTGTCTTTGGGAAGCTGCGTCAGGGACGGTCTGAGTTCGTCAGACGAGCCAAGAGCTTTGGTCAGCACGCATCTGTCCGGGTGGCTTCGTATCTCCTGCGGAGTTATCTCTCCCACCTCCACGCTCATCTGTGCTGCGGTGTGGTCAAGGGTCTGAAACACTACCTTTGCGTCCTTAAAGGCATAAACCCTGCTGTCCCCCACATGGGCTATATGTGCCCATGTGTCATCTATCCTTACCACCGCTGCGGTGGTCTTCATTTTATTTCCCAGTTCTTTTTGTCTTTGCAATATCATATCGTTGGCATATAGAATAATGTTCACGGGCAAAGTCATAACGTCACGCTCAAGCGCCTGTTCAAAGGCTTGTATCACCGTTTCAGAGGCGATCTCGCCTCCGCTGAACCCTCCCATGCCGTCTGCAAGGGCAGCACAAAGCACCCTTTCGCCTGTGAAAACGCAATAGCTGTCCTCATTTTTATCTCTGTTCCCTGTGCGGGAATACGCTTTGTGAGAATATCCCATTATCCACCTCTTAAACAGTATATCTGCATACCTAAAAGTATTATACACTTATACCCTTTGATTGTCAACTTTTACAGCTAACCGGGGCGTAAAAATATCAGGCTTGATTTTTCATATGAAATATGCTATCATTAAAAAAATATTATAAGGCAGGGGAGTTAACATGAAAAAGTTAGTTATTGCTGTTTTGTCGGCAGTTATTGCTGTGAGCACGCTGGTTTCCTGCGGCGACAGTTCTTCAAAAGCGGAGGTGAAGACCCCGTCATCGTCCTCATCATCGGACAGCTCGCAAAAGAGCAGCGTAATTGAAGAGGCAGATTTCCTTGGCGCATTTATGGGAGAGGGCAGCACTCAGTTCTTAGGTCTGACCGCCCAGGAGGTCAGCGCAAAGACAAACGGTGCTTTTGACAACAAAAATGCCGCTGAGGAATACAACAGGAGCTACACCTTTGACCTTGGGAAAAAAACAGAGGTCTTTTCCGGCAGAGTCAAGTTTGACTCACAGGTAAGTGTAAAGATAATCCTTTCCTATAAAGAGGACGGCAAGCTGGGCGGTATCTATTACAAAATCGGCGACGACGATGATAAGGTGGAACCCACCGCTGTTTCACAGGCACTTATCAAGTGTCTTAAAGAAAAGCTGCCGCCTGAGAACAAGATGGAGGAAAATGTGCCTGCGTTCGGAAAAGGCTCGGCAAGGTTCTTTAACGGGAAAAAAGACGGATTTATCTTCACCGTGAAGCTTTCCGATGTGGGAAGCACACAATTCCCTGTGTCCTTCAGAGTAAGCGACTACAAAACCACCTACGGCATAAAATAACATATACCGCACAACAGCCCGATGTTCCTGAAAGGTCATCGGGCTGTTGTTTTTTATTATGGTGATTCGTTCTGTTGTGTGGGTTAGGTTTTTTCGCTGCTGTTTTCCTGCTCTTCGGTCTTCTGTTCCTGCTCCGAAGGCTCACTGTCGGACAGGGACTGTTCTTCGGTGGATTGTTCCTGCTCCAAAGGCTCACCGTCGGACAGGGACTGCTCTTCGGTGGATTGTTCCTGCTGCAGCTCCTGTTCACTTTGCTGTGAAATTTCCTTTTCCTCATCATTTTCCGGCTGCTGCTCATCTTGTGTCATTTCATCATTCTCATCAGGCGTACTGCTTTCCTCCTCAAGTTCGGCTTTATTTTCCTCCTCGCTCTGAGGGCTCTGCTCCTGAGATGTTTCCTCGGTCAGGGCAGCGTCCTGTGGGCTTTGGAAAATATCGCTTTCCTTTTCCTCCGGCTCTGTGTCTGCCTCGGTATCCGATACGATCTGCTGTGTCTGCCCGGTACAGGATCCTTCCTGCACAGTTGTCTCCTGCTCCGGCTCAGCCGATGTCTGTATACTTTCCTCGGTCTGCTCCGTCACCGTTTGGTCAGTCACCGTCTTAGAGGCGCTGTCCGAAGAGCTTGAGGCGCTTTTTGCTTTTTTCTTTACAGCGCTTGTATTTTGTACCTCCGAGGTGCTTTCATCCGAGGCAGTCTTTGATCTTTTCACCTTTGATCTGGTCTTTTTTGAGGAAGAGGAAGCGCTGCTGCCTGATGAGGCAGAAGCGCTTTTATTGCTCCCTTTTGAGCTGTCGTCTTGACTTGAAGAGCTATCCTCTGTGGATCCGCCCTTTTTCTTCTTTCCCGAAGAAGACGATGAAGACGAGGTATCCGAGCTTGTGTCAGATCCGTTTGTTGTTTTGCTCTTTTTGTTCTTTTTAGACTTTTTTGTCCCGCTGTCAGAGCCGTCGGTGCTGTCTGAGCTTTGAGAGCTGTTTGAGCTGTCCTTTTTAGCCCTGCTCTTTTCGCTTGCTCCCGAGGAGGCATCTGCCGAGCTTTCAGTTTCGCTCTTTGACGCTTTTCCCTTTTGAGAGCTGCTGTCGCTGACAGAAGTATCTTTGCTTTCATCCGACAGGGAAACAGAGCTTTCCTGTGCCGCCTCGGACAAATCCTGTGACGATCGGTCTGACGAATCCGCACAGCCTCCCGCAAGCATACACACAGCAAGTATGGCCGCTAAAAATCTTGTTTTTTTACTAAACAATTATGTCACCCTCTTTCTTTGTTCTGATCCCAGTATAGACCTCCTGCCTAAAATCAAGTTTAAACGCCGGGGCAAAAAATAAAAACGCCCGTAATATTACGAGCGCTTGTAGAAGGGGGAGAATATATGGAAAATTCCTTTTCGGGGAATTACTGGCGTGGTTTTTACTCTAATACAAAGATCCCGTGTGACCCGTCGCTGTCGGTCCAGGTAAGAGTCGATTTGTTCACATAGATCTTTCCGGAATGCTCCTTGGCTTCAGGGTTTTTATAACCGCTTGCTTCACCGTTGGGGACCGGATTATACTTGATACCGCCTGTGTAGGTAAGATATGATTCATTTGTGCTGCATACAAATTCGTACACCACAGTCTCTTTTCCCTGCTCAGTCCTGGTTATTACACAGCGGTAGGAGTCTTCATCTTTTCTGGAAAAACAGATATGACTGTACTGGTTGTCCTTTTGTACATAGCTGCCTGTGAGATCCTCTCTGATGCCGCCGCTTTTGTAGGCACCTTTAGGGATATAGTACATATAATTCTTTTTATATGAATCTTCCTGTGAGCTGCTGTTTTCAGTCGGTTGTTTCTCCTCGCTGCCGGAACCGAAGACCTGAGTCTTTCCCGCTTCTTTCTGATCCCGGGGAGCTACCAGGATATTCTGAAGATTTGACTGGATATTGTCTGCCGGTATTGAGCTTACTGCTCTGTGGCGGCTATCTGATACTCCGGAAGCTGACGCAGTAAATACCGCAAACCCTGTGAGCATTGCAAGTGCAACAAAGCTTGTACACAGAAATATTACCAGCTTTGGATTTGTTCTGTCTGGATTTTTCTTGTTTTCAGAGCTTTTCATTCAGCTTCCCTCCTTTGTCTTTTTTCTTTCCCTTTTCTTTGTTCTTTTGTTTTTTCTGTTTTGTTCAGCTTTATTTCATGGGTATACGATAACATACTTTTTAATTAAAATCAATAATCAAATCACTCTATGTTTGTAGTTTAAGCTACAGATCCGGCAAAGAGTGTAGCTTAATTTACAGTTTCTTGGATAATTGTAGTAAAAAAAACGGCTAACGGGGCTGAAAATGTTTAAAATTTTTTCTTTTTTACCCCTTGGCTTGTTGAAAAAACTAAAAATGTGTGTTATAATTGATGTGTAAAAATTATCGTGCCCTAAGGGGCAATACAAAACGCAAAAACTCAACTATATTTATACATTTATACAGAGGTGAACCGATTTGGCTGAAAAAACTACAGACCGCAGAACTTTAAAAACCAGAAGGGCGCTGCGTGATGCGCTTGCGGAACTGCTTATGGAAAAAGAGCTTCACAAGGTGACCGTTCAGGAGATAGCCGACAAAGCAGAGGTCAACCGTGTAACATTTTACAAGCACTATCTGGACGTATATGATCTTTACGACAAGATAGAGTCAGAAACGCTGGTGGAGCTGGGTCTTTTGGTCCTGAAGCTGGAGGAGCTTCCTGCGGAGGAGTTTTTCTCTCAGATAATCAGTTATATTTCCGACAACAAGCCTCTTTTCAAAATGGTATTCAGCCCCAACAGCACCGGTCAGCTTCGCAGCAAGCTAAGCAAGCTTATCGAGGGTCTTTTCAGGCAGATGGAAAGCGAGATGCTATCTTCGGACATAACCGACAAGGACCTTGAGTATATGAGTTGTTACCGCTCTCAGGGTTTTCTTTCCGTTATTTCCAAATGGGCGCTGGGCAATTACCAGGAGCCTGAGGAAAGGATCATAAAGATCGTTTCCAGACTGGATCAGACGGTAGAGGACGAATTTTACAAAAACTGATATTTATTCCCGTATCTGCACGTTCAATGGCAGATACGGGATTTTGCTCTCTCAGCATTGACAAAAGGACAGAAAAAAATTTACAGGTGATGGATATGAAAAAAATACGTTGGGGCATTGTCGGCACAGGCAGGATAGCCAACACCTTTGCACAGGCGCTGAAAGGCTGTCCCGATGCACAGCTTTATGCTGCGGCATCACGCACTTATGACAAATCTGCCGATTTTGCGGACAAACACGGCTTTGAAAAAAGCTATGGCAGCTATGAAGCCCTTGCAGGCGATAAAAATGTGGATATAGTTTACATTGCCACCCCTATGGCAAGCCACCTTGAAAACTGTATTCTCTGTATGGAAAAGGGCAAGCACGTTCTTTGCGAAAAAAGCGTTTGCCTTAACAGCATACAGCTTGAACAGATGCTGGAATGTGCACGCAAAAACAAGGTCTTTTTTATGGAGGCCATGTGGATGAAATGCAGCCCCACCTACCAAAGGGCGCTTGAATGGGTGCGCCGGGGCAGGATAGGAAAGGTGCTTTGTATAAGGGCGGATTTTTCCAACCTTGTGCCCTACGACAAAAACGACCGGCTTTTTGACCCCATGTGTGCAGGGGGTGCGCTGCTGGACGTGGGGGTATATCCCCTGACACTTGCCTATGATATTCTGGGGGAATGTGACGATATCTCAGGGAGGCTGAACCTTTCAAGGGGGGTAGATATGTCCGGGGATTATATCCTTGATAAGGGCGATGCCTTTGCAAGGCTGCGCTGGGGCTTTGACAGGAAGCTGAAAAACGATGCCCTTATCACAGGGGACAAGGGCAGCATACTGTTTGGTGAGTACTTTCACTGCACCGACAGCATCACACTTTTTGACAATGATGGAAAGATCGTGGAAAGCTCCCGCCTGCCTGTAAGGATCAACGGCTACGAGTACGAGATAGAGCACGTTCACAGCTGCTTGTCCAAGGGTGCGCTGCAAAGCGACCTTGTACCCCACCGATCCACCGCAGCGGTAATGAAGATAATGGACAGTATAAGAAAGAGCAGCAATTTTTATTATCCCGGTGAAAACGCCTTTTAAAAGCTGTCACAGATGGTGAGAAACTGTTTTCTTAATTATCTTTTTGCCAAAAGAGGTTTGGGGGAGCCGACAACTCTTTTGTGCAATGATCCGAGATCTGCAAGAAAGGAATGTATAAGATGACATACGAAGAAATAATCAAAAACAAAGAAATACTTGAATATTATAAGCGTGGGTGCGTTATTCTGGACGCACTGGGATTTACAGATCACTCAACGGTCCACACAAAGCTGGTGGCAGGAAGGGCTGCTGATCTTCTAAAAGCATTCGATCACGGACAGGATGTGATCGAACTGGCAAAGATCGCAGGGTTCATGCACGATATAGGAAATGCGATCAACAGGAATCATCATGCGGAATACGGCGCTTATCATCGCAGACAAAACAGATGTGCGAAGGAGCCGTGTTCGTGAGAAGGACCCCATGCAGTTTGATATACACGACCGTGTGAATTATGCAGTAACCGCCACAAGGCTCAGATACGGGCTGCAGGAGAAGCGGATCACCCTTTATCTGACCATTGACGAGAGCATATGTACGATGTACGAATACTTTGATATATTCCTTGGACGAATGACTATGTGTTCCCAGGCTGCAAGGAGTCCTCGACAGGCTGCATGGCTGAGTCGTGGCACATCAGATACCTCGGCGACACCGACCTTTGCAAAAAGATAGAAGCAAGCGGTCAGAGCCTTGAGGAGTACCTCGGGATAAGCAGCGTGTATGCGCAGTAATATTGATTTGCTATCTCATATTTTCCTTTTATATACAAAGGCCCACAGTTCTGATAATTCAGGCCGTGGGTCTTTGTTTTTCCAAAACGCAAAAAACAAAGGACTGAAATACTCCAGTCCCTTCTTTCGTTCTTTTTTTCGTATTACTACTATTGCTTGATCCATTTCAATTCATTTTACTACTTAAAGTCCTCTTGCAATAAGATCGTTAACAAATATGCCCAGCCACTCCATGTTTACCGCCTCCTTCGCTGTGTTTATATCTCAGTTTATTCTATTTCTTAAATTCTTCTTGCAATAAGATCGTTAACAAATATGCCCAGCCACTCCATGTTTACCGCCTCCTTCAATGTTTTTTATCTCAGTTTATTATATTTCTTAAAGTCCTCTTGCAATAAGATCGTTAACAAATATGCCCAGCCACTCCATGTTTACCGTCTCCTTTCCGCAGTTTTATTTTTTATTTTGTGTTTTTTATTTTTGTTTGTCCTGTTCTCTTGTTCTGTATGTATAATACCACGCCTTTGCGACAGTTTCAATAGATAATTCCGCCTTGTAATGTAGTATAAGCTACACCCTGCGGATCATTTGTCAGATAAACTACAAATACGCTGAAAACTGTATAGAAAAAAATAATATAATAATCAGGAAGCTGCGAATATACAGCTCCCATTTGCCGAATAAACAACGCTGCCCACTTTCTCTTAGCTGAGAAGGTAGATAGTTTTTATACAGCAGTAATGATGGAGCGGAGGTTACAACGTCCATGAGGGCTTGGGGATGTGCGCACTGAAACAGCTTATTTTACCAGTTAATATGTTTTTTACTCTGATGTTCGGATATGGTTAGAGGATGCTGCGATTGCAACATCCTCTTTCTTATGTTTATACTATCCCGTGTTGCGCCTTGGTGGTCTACTTGGCATAGAGTGCTTTGATGCAGGCGTTGCCGGGGGCAAAATCGGGATTTTTTATTGCCTCTATGTCGCTGCTCGTCAGGAATTTTTTCCACGCACCGCTGTCTCCGTCTATAAATGACCGGACTTTATCCGTTTTGAGCGATGCGTCCTGCGTGTACAGTGTGTTCTTAAAATCGGCTGACATAATTTCGATTTTTATGTCCTGCTTATCAAAATTGTTGAACGTGCCCACAGCCGCAAGCTTACCTTTTTTGTGGAAAACATTTGCGGCCTTTGTGGAGTCACCTGTTTTGATGTAGCCGCTCATCACGTTGCCTGCGTCATAGCTTTGCACCTGCGAATACTTATCGCTGACAGTATGGCTTATTGCGTATTCAAGGGGCGCACAGTAGGAGATGTACTGACACATCTCACCGAGGTTTGAATTGTAAACTATCCATGCGCCGTCTTGCTCTGCCGGGGTCTTGAAATACTCCCTGGGGAAGTGGTCGTCCCAGCCGATCACGGTAACAGCGTGGTCATATATTTTAGCCTGCTTGTAGATCAAGGTCGGGTAGATCCCGAACATACCAACTTCACAGTTTTGGGAGTCAATGCCGACAGTAACGCCGCCTCTTGTTCTGACAGCGTTTTTTATAGCCTCACGGTCGGTTGGGGCGATCATCATCGAGCCACTCAGCGTGATGCCTTCCTTGCATTCTCTTGACAGCCTGTCGGTGACAAACTGCTGATAGCCGCCTAAGTCAGATTTGCTTATACCGTTTTTTACGAAAATGCCCTCCTGCTTGCCCTCGCCGTAAACGGCATCGAGCATATCGGATATCTCCATTTTCAGCTCCTTGCCCGTCTGCTTTTCGTAGCTTGTCTGCATACTTGCACGGGCAGCATACAGCCAGCAGGTGCCTGTCTGCTGAACGGGTCTTTTGAAATTTTTAAGTTCGTCGGTAAGATTATAGTAGCCGTCTGTGCCGTGGACGTAGTCATATTTCGGTGCAGCCTGTGATGACGAGTCCGCTGATGTTGAGCTGTCCGCCGCCGATGAGGATTCTGCCTGCGATGATGACACCGATGATGAGTCTGTCTGCGAGCTGCTGCCTGCGCAGGCGGTCATAGATGCGGCGAGGCAGAGTGCTGTGAGCGCTGAAAGAATAAGTTTTTTCATTTTTTATCCTCCCCTGTATTTGTATACAAAAGAATTATATCGCATAATCTGTATGGATTTAATATATCATATCAAGGCGCTTTTGTCCAGACTTTTTATGCTCTCTTTGCCGGGGGTGCACAGGAGCAGGCTGCACAGGGAATGGTCGAAAAGAACGGCTGTGTCAGCGTTGCCTGCCCGCCGTATGACGGGGCAAAGGAAATGCTGCCCGTAACGATAATCGACGATAGAGAATTGCTGCAAAAAATGGTCTTGGAAATGTTCAGCGAACTGCCCCAGCGCAAGGTGAAAACCAAAAAGCCCGTAAAAAATGAAAGGTGAAACAGCCGCATATAAGAAAAACGACCCTGCCCGAAATAAAATCGGACAGGGTCTTATCATGAAAATATATGGCGGAGAAGGAGGGATTCGAACCCTCGATGAGCTATCAACCCATACACGAGTTCCAGTCGTGCAACCGTGTACAGTTTTGTTTATATTGTATAATAAGTATATATTGTACAGCTTCTCTACCGTACAAACTGGACAAAAGAATACCAGATAAACATAATGAACATATTGGACATTTTTCAATGTGATTAACAAGTTGATTAACAATTTGCGCATACCGCAAGCCGCTATAAACCCTTATATTATGTACCTTCATGTGATTCCAACAAGTAAATACAATCAAAAACTGCTGGCGTTTGTAATTCTACAAGCGCATTTTTATTTCCCAAAACACAGTTGGAGGACACAATAATTGGAATATGTGTCCAGAACTCCAATATAAGTTTACACACCGCAAAATCGGCAACAACGGGCATAAAGCAGATAATACATACACCGTGGAACTAATAGCGTGAATATCAAACCCCACTTGGCAAAAAACGAGTGGGATCCTTCATATCTGAAGCCATATCGAGTTCAATCAGACCAAGACATGATCCTTTCTATAATATCTTATCTATACATTGTTTTTCATAAAGAACGTTTTTATGTCTACTTTTCTTTGCAACTACAATTATGTGAAGAAAGGTTTTAGTCAATGATCCATTTACCGCTGCGGTCACTTCCGCTGCGATGTATGCGCTTATCTTCTTTAAGTTTCTTGATTGCAGATTCGACCTGTTTTTTAGTTATATTCAAAAGTGAGACAAGCCCTTTTATCGTAATATTAGGATTTTCGGAGATTGCAGAGAACACACGCTCTATCCTTTCAATTATTTCATCTTCTCCTATCTTCTCCTTTTCTTCTCCTTTCTTCTCCTGCGTGTCAGAAAGGCGATAATTAAGGTTTTTAAGCGTTAAGAAAAAGCCGCCGTGTTCGGAAACGAATTGAGGCTGCATATAATCTGAATACTTGTACTGAGCCTTATATTCCTTTATGATCTTCTTGATTCCGCTGCCTCTGCGCTCCATAAAATGAAGCCTTGAAAACATATCTGCGATAATTGGGTTACGCCTTTGAGAAGGAATCTGCATTATATCTCTGTCCTGAACATTGATGCCGTCAAACATTCCTCCGGGAGAATAGATCTCAAGTCTGTCATCAAAGATGTCGATATGCACTTCGCTTTCAACAACAAGATAATCCCTGTGTATCAGTGCATTTACGATCCCCTCTTCAACGGCTCTTTCAGGATAATCAGGCAGTTCTATCCTCTGATCTGGAGCTTTGAACCAGCCTTTATGCGAATTACGCTTAACGAAGGCTTCACCTTCTTCAAGCAGCGTAATAAGGCTTCCGGTGTATTCCGCATCGTCGAGAGCATCCTGCAAACCCGATGCTTTTGTAAGACCATTCCATCTTGTGCAGAAAAGGCGAGACTGATAGATCGGGCAGTAGTCAGCAAGCAAAGCACCGGCGTTGGTCAGGTTCCCATCGCCGTCGACCAGCCCGAAAGAAGTATAGTCACTGTCCAGAAAGTCATTGTGCGCTCTGTTGTAATATGTTGAAATAAGCTTTGTGAAAGACATTTTTGAAAAATCATATCCTGATGTCAAGCTGTCGAATGTTTTGCCTGAACCCTTCAATGCCAGTTCACGCAGCTTGTTAGCATCACAAACTACGCTCTCGTTACCTACACGATGATAGGCAGTTCTCTCATTTCTCCCGACATAATAGTAGGGCGTTTCTTTTCCGGATTCCACACGAAGCAGTATCAGATGCTTTTCGGCTTCAGTATGAAAGGACAGTACAAACGATGGTATCGGATCGATACGGTCACGAATGAAGCGGCTGATCTTTTCAGCAGTACCGTCAGGATCCTGAACCCCGACAATCTCACCTGTCTTATCTTCAACACCGAAAATAAGCGTTCCGCCCAATCCGTTTGCAAAGGCACTAACGCTTTTCAGCCAGCTGCGAGGTTCTTTTTCCTCAAGCTTTTCTTTTTTATCATATTCGGTAGTTTCACCGATCAATTGTGTAATTTTCACGGGAACACCCCTTTCGTCAGGTGTAAATAACATGATGGTCTGGTCATATTATACCACGATTT
Organism: uncultured Eubacteriales bacterium; assembly: GCA_900319075.1. GTDB lineage: Bacteria > Bacillota > Clostridia > Oscillospirales > Ruminococcaceae > Hominimerdicola. Next base: position 21,913 of record ONMZ01000019.1, on the reverse strand, counting down.
ATTTACATTTACAAGTAGTTAATTATGCGGATATGATTGCATCAAAAATATAGACTTTTCATCTCGGCTGACAAGCCACTAGCGCAAATCTATTTCCCAAAAGCAAGATTTCTTTTGTTTTGGGAAATAGCAACCAAATCATATGTATTATTTTGAGCTAACGAACTGAATTCGTTGGCTCTTTTTTTCTTCCCTCGGAAAGTTTTCTTGCGTTTTTTTCTAAAATCGCATATAAAACTATTGTACGAAATGAACTCATTAAACTTAATGGAAAATATGGAAATAAAAAATTTCTTGTGTTTTTTTGAAAAAAAACATATAAATAAAGTGTCATGCAGGAAATATTGGAAATAACAGACCATTTGTACACCATTTATATCAAAATCTAAATAATCGGAGGTAAAATACATGCAACACAATAGCTCAAACTGGCTTAAGACCGGATTAATCCCAACGGTAAACAACCAAAAGACACTGGCATGCATACTCGTGCCAGAGATTATAGGAGGTGCTTTTAAGTGATTCCGTTTAAATCTAGTGATGAGTTCATCGAAAACCTTGAGTTAATTCTAATTAACCTTACGAATCTAATCGGCAATCGCCGAATCAAATTCTGGAAGGACACTGTTGCTGAGGCTCAAACATGGAGTTGTGAAGCAGAACTCATTGAAAAGCTTGATGAACTGTGTCATGATCCCAATTTCTGGGGTGATCCCAAGAGGTTGGATAACTCTGTATCGTTACCAAGCTTACCGGAAGACGCCTTGCCAGATTTACCAAATAGATATCTCAAAGCGTTTTGTGCTTATGCCCAAGTTTCACGCGAAATGGTACCGCTGCCTATGCTCTCGGTTTTTGCGCTGTGTTTACAGGGTAAAGCCATAATCAAGAATCCAGGCACAGGCAGTCTTGAGCACCTGTGTTTATACACAATAACTGTCGCCTTTTCCGGCGAACGCAAATCAAGTTTACTTAGTTGTTTGCTTGACCCGGTTTACAAATACACTGCTGCATGGAACAAAGATCACAAACTCGACATCAACAACTACAGAACAGAAAGAGATACTTATCTCAAGAAGAGAGCCCTCTCGATAAACAAAGGCGATGTTAATGCAGCGAAGGAAATGGATCAAAAGCTGGCTGCTCTTGTACCTGTCCACCCAATGAAGCTTATTGTCAGTGATGCAACACCAGAAGCACTAGTAAAAGAAATGAGTGTTAACGACGAGCATATGGCTGTAATGAGCGACGAGGGCGGAATCTTTGATATCCTCATGGGCGCTTACTCAAAAGGCGACCCAAACATAAAGATACTGCTCGACGCTTACGACGGAAGTCCATATTCTGTCTCTCGCATTAGCAGAGATGACATAGTACTTAATGCGCCTCTGCTTACCATGGGGCTGATGACACAACCGTCACAATTCAGGAAAATAGCCAGCAGAGAACTCTTTCTAGGCAAGGGTTTTCTTCAAAGGTTTTTGTTTTCCCATCCCAAAAGCATGATCGGAAAGCGATCGTTTGAAAGTCAGGAAATACCTCACAAGCTCCAGGAAGAATACAACAGATTAGTACATAATCTTCTCAGGATTTCTCGTCCTAAATCATCAACACTCCCTGTCCTGGAGTGCGATAAGAGGGCAAAGAGCATTTTTAAACAATACCACCACTACATTGAATCACAAAGTACACATGGAGGATGCTTTGAATCCATATGCGGATGGTCATCCAAGCATGTTGCAAGGGCTCTCCGAATCGCAGGGATCTATCACCTTGTCAAACATGGTGAAAATGGACTAAGCTTGAAGGTAGATGAGGAAACCGCCAAACAAGCCGTAACCCTGGCAAGTTGGTGCGAGGCTCAGGCAATATACGCATTAGTAAATGCACAAAGCAATAACCAAACAAAGTCAAATGCTATCAAAATTGCAGAATGGCTAAAAGCTGAGGGTAAAATTCAGTATACAAAGACTGATATCATCAACAAGTTCAGACATCTTCACGATGCAAATCTGCTTAATCCGGCTCTCGAACTGCTTGAGGAGAACAATTACATTTTGTCTGTAACCATTCCGCCAACTGGTCATGGCGGACGACCAACAACGAACATATATGTCTCGCCCCGATTTATAGAACCATAAATCTATACAATTATACAATTAATTAAGTTTTGCACCGCAAAACAGCGTAGATACGCCTTGAATTAATTGTACAATCAAATACAATTAATTCGCCATCGGTACAACTAATCGAATTAATTGTACCGATCTATGAAATAAATCGAATTAATTGTACACCCATATACAATTAATTATCAAGTGAAAACAGCGTATCTATGCGCTTTTATCGGAGCAGCCCGAATTAAATGTATTAATTGTATAAGATTTTGGATTTTAATATCAGTTATAATTATGACCTCAGATTCATCGTCGGCACACCTCGCTTTTTTACTGCGTATTTGTATGCTCCTACAAAAAGGGGGTGGAAATGCTGTCACGATTATCCGTTCTCGAAATCACGCAAATACGGCATTTACATAGAATCCCCCACATTCAGTTTTTTCGTCCGAACCAAATCAACATTAACGACTATTTGTTTTTCTTGCTAACAAGAAACGCCGTAATTACGGCATTTTCAGTTCCTCAAGAAAAAATACATGCAGCATTGTATTAAATTATCGAAGAGAATCCCCTACATTCAGTTTTATATTATTTATGCGAAAGCTATGGGCTTTGTAGCTTATATCCTATTAAAACTCCTACAAAAAGGGGGGCGATTGCAATCAGGATTATCCGTTCTCAAAACTGCGAAACAACGCTGTTTCCATACAATCCCCTACATTCAGTTTTATGTTTTCAACAATCCCCTACATTCAGTTTTTTCGTCCGAACCAAGTCAGCATTAACGACTATTTGTTTTTCTTGCTAACAAGAAACACCGTAATTACGGTATTTTTCAGTTCCTCAAGAAAAAAATATATGCAGCATTATATTAAATTATCGAAGAGAATCCCCTACATTCAGTTTTATGTTTTCAACAATCCCCTACATCCAGTTTTAAGCTTTCAACAACAATAAACCTTGTGTAAAAAGCGTTGATACAGACTTTTTCAGCTATTCACTACATTTTGTTCAGATGACGTTCAAGTTCTAGACTGCAATGTATCAGATTGAAATCGGTAAATAAAATCAGCATAAGAAAGGTTCTGATTTGATGATAAGTCTTACTCATAACAGGGGAAATGAGTAGATAAGAAAAGGCGATATTTCGTTTCAAAAGTATTGGTTTTCAAGTATAAAAAGTATAAATATTTATACTTTTTATACATTTCATATTTCCCCACAATCAGTTGTTAATATGGTCGATTTTCACTCAATATGGTCGATTTGCAAATCGACCTCCTCCTTTAGTATAGAAATAGAAAGTTTCGAGAAATTTGGCGAAAATCGACCGCTAAAACACCTACAAGGACGAAAAACGATTTTTGAGCGGGGTAAGCAGGCGAAAATCGACCGAACTTTGAGTTTTCAGAGGGGTAAACCTATTCAAAAACCTAAAAACGACCCCGACAAAGACACTCGATTTTCAAAAAGTGAAAATCGACCAATTTGAACTCAAAAACCTAAAATGTATAAAAATTTATACATCGAATTTTGCCTTGTTTTTTCTCTTTTACGCCTTCTCAAAATTCTCCTCATAAGCTCTCACTTTGACTTGCGCAAATAATCAAACTCAACCCAATTTGAGAAGGCATCCGCCAGCTTTGCCTGAATCAAAATTCTTTGATTATGATGAGATGTCTTAACGGTATAACAAAGTGTTAGAATATATCGGCAAATTTATAGTAGCTGACGCAGAATGAAAAAGGCATATTCCTATATTATCATAATTCTTCTCACACCTATTTTCATATTTTCCCTCACATCTAATTCAAATACAGCGCATTTGCGCACATTTATAAGGGCTTGATGGTTCCGCTTTTCGCTATCTTATTTCTCCTCACATCTGTCTTTAGAAGCGAGCCTGAACTGAGCATCTCAAAAAGTTGTGTTTTTCGGAGTTATAGTATATATATAGTACAATTCGGACTATTATCAAGTACGAGATTTTTTATGGGAGGAATACATTATGAATTCAAAGAAAGAATTACAGAAAAGGTTCGGAAAGGACTACAATAGCGAAGAGTATGTCAGGCAGTTTGAGGATGCGATATTTCCGCTGGATAAACAGACCCTTCAACACTTAATATTCTTCAAGATCGCACTCAAACATTTTGATCCCAATAGCAAAGATTTAAAAGTACCATTTCACGAGTTCAAGCCACTTTTCCCGGGCAGAGGATACGAGGTGGAGTTCTTTTTGCGCTTCATGGCGTTCGTAGACGACTGCTTTACCGAGCACTTTAAAAAGTATCCTAATAATTTAGGCGGATCAATTCTCGTTAAGCACAAACAATATAAATTTGAAGGTGGTTATCTTATTTTTCAGTTCCGAGACGAAGTAAAAGAACTCCTTCAATCGCCTGAGATGTTTAGTGCTGTGAGCAAAAAGGTCAAAGAACTGGTAGACTCAATGCGTTTTTGAGGAATTTCTATTCAAGGCTCACCAATAATATTGATTTGTGTATTGTAATGCAAAATAAAAATCTTGATTTGTGTTATACTAAAAAGCACGGCTAGAGAATTACTGCCCTTCTTGTTGGAAGGCTGTTTTGAAAAAGAGCTGTGCTCACATGGCATATAAGATCAGAGCCATACTTGTTGCCGGTTACTTGTTTTTGTACATACTTTCGCTTAAAAGCGGCATAATATTAAGGGAATATACCCTTAACCGCTTGACATTACCCTTATTTTGTGGTATATTTTAAGGGAAAGATAGCGGAGGTGAGGTTATGCGAGAATTCAATTACACAAAGATAAACGAACAGAAATGGGATTCTGATGTTCTTGGATTGATAGCATCAATATACAAGCAAGCCGGTAAGCAGGAGATGTATCTGAAGCAGCGACCACAAGAGCTTGAAAAGCTGGTAGAGATTGCGAAGATACAAAGTACGGAGGCATCAAATGCAATCGAGGGTATCGTTACAACCGACACCCGTATAAGACAGCTTGTTAAGGAAACAACTGCGCCCAAAAACCGTAACGAGCAGGAGATCGCAGGATACCGAGATGTATTGAGCATTATTCACGAGAGTTATGACACTATTTCGATCACACAGAACTACATTCTTCAGCTGCATAAGATACTGTACAGCCACATGAACAATCCCGTTGCAGGTAGGACAAAGACAGTGCAGAACTATATCAGTGCGACTTATCCCGATGGACATACACAGACGCTGTTCACTCCTCTTGCCCCGTATGAAACTCCGGAGGCACTCGACAGGATCTGTGAGCAATACAACCTTGTTATCGGCAATATGCAGCTCGAACCGCTGATAGCTATTCCGATATTCATTCACGACTTTCTCTGCATTCATCCGTTCAACGACGGCAACGGTCGTATGAGCAGGCTGCTTACAACTCTTTTGCTTTATCAGAACGGCTTTTATGTTGGAAAGTACATTTCCCTTGAGGCAAAGATCTCAAAGAACAAAGACCTGTATTATGATGCACTTTCCGAATCGCAGGACGGCTGGCATGAAGGAAACGATGATCCAATGCCGTTTGTCAAATATCTGCTCGGAACTATCCTTGCAGCATACAAGGACTTTGAAGACCGATTTGCACTGGTGGAAAAGAAACTCCCTGCAATTGAGACCGTAAGGCTTGCAACGCAGAATAAGATAGGTCGCTTTTCTAAGCAGGATATTCGTGAGCTTTGCCCGTCACTCAGTATAAGCTCTGTCGAAGGTGCATTGAGAAAGCTCGTTGAAGCGGGCGAACTGAAGCGTGAGGGAAACGGAAAGAACACTTGTTATTATAGGGTGAAGTAGTATAATCAGGATTTGAAAAGATAGATACTCACAATAAAAATGTCGTAGTAATACTATTGAGTTTAAAATTAACTAACACTTGACTTTGAAATTCAGGTATGATATACTTTGAATTACAGTAATATCAGACTTTGAAATTCAATAAAATCAAGGAGGAGTTATATGGTAACCAGAATTGCTCAAAAAGCTTTGCTGCGTCTGGCAGAACAGTTTCCTATTGTGGGCATCACAGGTCCGAGGCAAAGCGGTAAATCAACTCTTACAAAGCTAACTTTTCCTGACAAGAAATATGTGACTTTTGATGATAAGAATATGCGTGAGCTTGCAAGCTCCAACCCTGCCGACTTTGTTATGGCTTTCCCGGACGGTGCCATAATAGACGAGGCACAGAAAGTTCCAGATATCTTTGATGCGTTAAAGCTCCATGTTGACAGCACAGCGTTTACTCCTGGAAAGTTTATACTCACTGGTTCAAGCCAGTTCAGGCTCAGAAAGAATATGACTGACAGTCTTGCGGGCAGGGCTGCTTTTCTTAAGCTGCTTCCGTTTTCCCTGAAAGAACTTAAAGATGAAGATATGCTGCCGGGAAATCCATATGATATCATTTTTGGCGGACAATATCCTCCGCTTTATGACAAAGAAAAGCATTACATTGCACAGGATTGGTTTGAAAGCTACATCGACACTTATCTCGATATTGATGTTAAAGACCAGATCAATGAAAGCAATCTATCAGTGTTCAGAAAGTTTATTCAGATGTGTGCTCTTTACAGCGGTCAGCTGCTCTCTATGGACAGCATTGCAAAGCAGTTAGGTGTTTCACAGCCCACAATCAAAAGCTGGCTCTCTATTCTTGAGAACTCATATATTATCCACCTGCTTGAGCCGGACACCAATAATCTCGGGCGTTCAATTATAAAAACGCCGAAACTGTATTTCGTTGATTCGGGGCTGCTTTGCCATTTATTAAGGCTGGAGTCAAAGGAAGAACTTCTGCTCAGTAAATTCAAAGGAGCTGTTGTTGAGACCTGTGCTGTTGCAGAAATGCTGAAATGCAGAATGAATCAAGCAAAAAAGCCTAATTTGACCTTTTACAGAGACAGCAACGGATTTGAAGTCGATACTATCGCCGATTGGAAACACACATTTGCAGTAGAGATCAAAAGCTCGAGTGATGCGGAAGCAAAGCTGTCTGCAAACACAAAGAAGTATCTTTCGCTTCGCAATGATGAAAATGCTCGAAACGCCGTTTTCTATCTCGGTGATGTCAGCATGACAATCAACGATACTATGTATGTCAGCTGGAAAGACTGGGGAGATCATTTAGCATAGTATCAATTATAACTAAACAATCTAATGAATTAATGCACAAAGAGCCGACTATTCAACACAGCCGGCTCTTATTGTATTTCGTCCATAAAAACAATTCAAGCATTTCCTCTATTAAATCCGTATTTCTTTGCATACCTGTAGAACCTGTTCGGTTTCATGCCGAGCCTTTTCATTGTATCCACGGCAGTCTGGCTGCCCTTGACCCATTTCTCGCATTCTCGCTTGAACTCTTTCTCATCAAACGGCAACGGCTGTCTGCCCTTGTACTTACCCTCTGCCTTAGCAATGGCAATTCCTTCTCGCTGCCTTTCGAGGATCATTTCACGCTCAAACTCTGCAAGTCCTGCAAAAACAGTCAGCATAAGCTTGCCCTGCGGCGTCGATGTATCAAAGTCTTCTTTCTGAGATATAAGCTGAACGCCTTTTGCCGACAGCTCATCAACAATGTTCAGCAGGTCACGAACCGAACGTGCAAGTCTTGCGTACTCCGTAACAATAACTGTGTCACCCTCACGCACATACTCACGCATAGCAGTGAGCTGAGGTCTTGCCGCATCTTTACCGCTCTGCTTGTCGATAAAAACTTTGTCTACTCCAAGCGCCTTGAACGCCTCCACCTGCCGAGCCTCGTTCTGTCCGTCAGTACTTACACGGGCATACCCTATCAAAGCCATAATAACATCTCCTCTGAACACAATACTGTTTGATATAAGTATACCACGAATTATGCAATATGTCAATATAGAAAACTGTATTTATATGACATATATTTTCAATAGGTGGTTAGGGTATAGGCTAATGAAATACAAATGCTCAACACTGCTGTTTAACTGATTTCAATATGATGCTTGTTATATATTGAAACGGTTTATCTATAACCCCTTATAGCTCATACCAGCAGATACTATTTTATAATGGAGAGAGGTAAGGCTTACGATAAGTGAAGCTATAATACACCATATATGTTGATACGAAATACTGATGTTGCATAGAATAAGGCTCTCAGAGTGTTTCTGAGAGCCTTATTCAGTATCTTTTATTTCTTCAAAAGCCTATTGATATGATTGAGTATCATCAACTGATCACCGTCATCGAGCTGCTTCATGCCTTCAACCGCTTTCCGTATCAGCTCAGGATTTGAATTGCTGTCATCGAAGAACTCCGCAGGAGTGATGCCGAAATAGTCGCATATCGCAAACAGCTCCGAAAGCGGCGGTAGTGACTTACCAGATGAAATATTGTAGATATATCCACGGCTATGACCGAGATCATAGCTCATCTGGTACTCCGATACACCCTTTTGAAGCCGCAACTGAGTTATTCGGTTCCTTACAAAATCGTCTGTCATAGCTAAATCACCTCTTACTTCTATAATACAGCAAAAGGAATCAGCTATACTCAAGGGAAATATGTTGTTATGCCTTGAATAATCTTCTAATATATGTTATAATCAAGATATATTAGATTATTCTTGCGGTAGTATCATTAATAATACGAATAACAACATTTATAGGTGTAAGCTATGGAGATATATACAGTCAGTTTCTTTGGGCATCGTGAGGTAGAAGGCGCATCAAATATTGAAAGCAGGCTGGACTGGCTCCTGCATGATCTCATCACACAGAAGCAGTATGTTGAATTTCTGATTGGTCGAGACGGAGAATTTGATCTCTTGGTGGCATCAGCGATCAGGCGAGCTGTCAAGCAGTACGGCTGCGGCAACACATCGCTAATCCTTGTACTGCCGTATATGAAAGCCGAGTACCGTAACAATGAACAGAGCTATCTCAATTACTATGATGAGGTGGAAATCTGTGCTGAATCATCTAAAGCACACTATAAATCCGCAATACAAGTCCGTAACAGGTGTATGGTTGACCGTTCTGACCTGGTTGTTTGCTGTATTCAGCATAAGAGTGGTGGAGCATATAAAACAATAAAGTATGCATTGAAACATGATAAGTCCGTAAGAGATCTGGCTAATAACTTCCTTTGACTTTGATACATCCAAAGTAAGCATATGTTTAATAAGCATCCTATTCTTAAAGTGTCAAATGTATTTTTTCTGAGCATACAGTTGTTTAAATCAGTCAGATTGAAACGGCATAACGGCATATTGTTTGTTGCGCTATAATACAAAGCAGGTTCTTAGAAATATACTACGAACCTGCTTTTTCAATATTCAGTACACATAGTGCACCATATGCGCTTGAATTATCTATAATAAAATAGCCGATTTCTCAAAATAGATACATTCAGGAAATCCGCATTTTTAAACAAGTATTTGCGTTGAAAGGCATAATATCCCATAATGATATTATACAGGATTTTTCGGGATTTTTCAAGTATCGGGCTGAAAATCGGCGGATTGTATACAAGAGAACTGACTCAGATGTGCAGATTGCTATTCTGAAGGCGTTTGGAGGGCTACTGAATGGAGAAAATAGGTATAACTATTACAAAGCGTAAAGACGGGCGGTATGTCGGAAAGTTCATTGCCGATTATACTGATAACGGCAAAACACAGTACCAATATGTTTATGGCAAAACCTACGAAGAAGCCGAAAGCAAGGTGCTGATTGGGCGAGAAATTGCCACACGCTATCTTTCGGGCAGATATATCACCGTCGGCAAGGTATATCGGGAATGGCTGAATGCTGTGGTGAACCGTGTCAAGGAGTCCACACTTGCAAATTACCGGAATAAGTTTGAAAAGCATATACTCCCCGAAGTTGGTGATATTCCCTGTGCAGACCTGACCGCAGGCAGGATAAACACCTTTATAAACAAAAAGCTCGCAGACGGGTTATCTGCAAGCTATGTGAGGGATATATTTACTGTTTTCAAAACAATGCTGAAATATGCACAGGAGGAGTACGGCTTCAGGCTTTCGCTGAAAAATGTAACTCTTCCGAAAGCTGAAAGAAAGCAGGTTGAAAAGATCAGCGATACAGAGCAAAAAAAGCTTGTTTCGTATCTGAAAGCCAATATGTCACTGACTGCTTTCGGTATCCTGTTGTCGCTTTTTATGGGTTTGCGTATCGGTGAGCTTTGTGGTCTGAGATGGGAAGATGTGGACTTTCGGAACAAGATACTGCATATCCACAGGACTGTTCAGCGTATCAGCTCCGCTAACGGCAACAGAAAAACAAAGATCGTGATCTCAGCACCGAAGTCTGCAACATCGTTCAGAGATATCGCTATCCCCGATGCTTTGATGAAATACTTTGAAATGTTCCGAAGCGAAGCCGATTATTTCATCTTATCGGGTACGGACAAGCCTGTTGAGCCTCGCACAATGCAGTACCGCTACAAGAAGATACTGCAATCAGCGGAGGTAGAAAATCATAATTATCACAAGCTCCGCCACACTTTTGCGACTAATTCAGCCGAGAAAGGATTTAATGTCAAAGTGCTGTCAGCCGTTCTCGGTCACAGCAGCGTTACCCTGACACTCAACCGATATATTCACCCTGACCGCACCTATGAACGCAGGCTCATGAATATGTGTATGCAGTTGTAAATCGTTGTCAGAACAGTATCTTGAAAATTGAATAGTGACGATTTTACGCTGTTTTGTAAGCATTCTCCTGAATGTATCTATTTTGAGAAATCAAACATCGCACCTGATACTTTATTTAGTATTATAACACCGCATTTGTTAGGTATGCATGCAGAATGAACAGTTATCCCTGAATTATGTAATAGTCAGGGGGATTGTAATGGCACACGATACTTTATATATAGTTGACAATAGCAGCGAAAAGACTTCTGTAAAAAAATATCTTTCCGAATGGTGTTCTATCTCAAAGCAGATGGATATTGCTACGGGATATTTTGAAATAGGAGGTCTGCTCACTTTAGGAGAAGATTGGCAGGACCTCAAAAAAATACGCATTATCCTTGGCAACGAAGTAACGAAGCGAACCAGAGATGTTATCGAGGAAGTTGCTAAAACCATGATAGAGCGATTCCGCAGAAGCGTAGAGCATGAGCAAGAAAAGAATGAGTTTTTGATCGGTGTCCCTGCTATTATTCGGGCAATGAAGGTAGGCAAAATTGAGTGCCGTGTATATGACAGCAATAAATTCCACGCTAAAGCATATATCACATATTTCCGTGATGAATACAGAGATCAGTTCATTTCTGCTATGAATGTTCCATCGGGGTATGCCCTGGTCGGATCAAGCAACTTTACAAAGGCGGGACTGACGCAGAATATTGAGCTGAATGTTCAGGTCAAAGATGAAGTTGAACAGCTTCAGAAGTGGTTTGATGAGCATTGGCAGAACGGCACGGATATTACCGAGGCGGTTTTGAAGGTCATGGAGATGCACTGCCGTGAGTTCAGCCCCTATGATGTTTATCTGCGCTCTATGTATGAGTATTTCAAGAGCCATGAGGAAACCGTATCAGAATGGGAAGAAAACGAATCAGTTGTATATAAAGGGCTATCGCAGTATCAGAAGGACGGATACAACAGCCTTATTCAGATAGCAGAACGTTACTCCGGGGCATTCCTTTGTGATGGTGTCGGTCTGGGCAAGACCTTTGTCGGAATGATGCTGATAGAGCGTTTTGTCAAGAAAGAGCGTAAGAATGTCGTCCTGATCGTTCCTGCATCTGCAAGGGTATCTGTATGGGAAGTAACGATAAAACGCCTTATCCCTGAGATATTGGAGGGCTTCTACCCGTTCAAGATCATCAACCATACCGATCTGCTGCTTGACAAGAATCAGAACCTTATGAATCAGATTGCACAGCAGGCGGAAATAATTATCATAGATGAAGCACATCATTTCCGCAACCGTTCCTCCAATAGATATAGAAAGCTGTTTGATATGATGCAGTCGGGTTGTAAAAAGCAGATATTTATGCTGACAGCTACGCCGATCAATAACAGTTTCCTTGATTTACAGCATCTTATTGAGTTGTTCACTCACAGACAGGAAGATTATTTCTCCGCTGCTCCGTTGGGTATCCACAGTCTTTCAGGGCACTTCAAAAAGATGGAGAAACAGCTCGATCAGATATCGGGTACAGCGATCAGCGATTCTCTTGATATATCCGGTGATATTATCCGTGCAGACAGACTTGTAACAGAGCTTGTTGTACAGCGCAGCCGTGCTTATGTCAAGCGGAGTCTGCTGACCGAGCAAGGTAATAATGTCCTTTTCTCCGAGAGAAAACCGCCGACAGTTGCGAACTACTCCCTTGAAAAGTCATACGGCAGACTGATAAAGGACTTCAAGGAGTCATTTGACCGTAAGGACAAGAACGGAAAAACGATAACGATCCTGTCCCTTGCCATTTATTCGCCGTACAGCGATGATTATTTCATCGGGGACAAGTCCAGGATGGACGAGATGGTAACAGGTCGTCAACAGCAGGTAGTAAATCTTATCCGCATTTTGCTCCTGAAACGCTTTGAAAGTTCTATCGAAGCATTCAAGGAAACTTGTATCAAAATATATATCCGTCTGAACAAGTTCCTGAACGACTATAAGGACGTTGACGCAAGCAGTAAGCGCCGAGTTGAAAGAAAACAGGCAGAACAGGAAGATATTCTTCGCTATGCCGAGGAATATGCGGCTATGAATCAGACCTCTATCGAAGATATTGAGGACAGCCTGCCCGATTATGTGTGGAATACGCAGGAAGTCTTTGATGTCAATGATTTCGATATCAATGCTCTGCTTGTTGATACCATGATGGATATGGACACGCTTTCAAAATTTATCGAAGATATGATGGAATTCAAGCCCGAAAACGATGATAAGATACGGGAATTAAAGCGTATTCTGCATGAAGATACACATATTCAGAACAAGAAAGTCATCATTTTCACGGAATACAAAGCGACTGCGCAGTATATCTATCGGGAACTTCAAAAGGCAAGTTTTACCGATCTTTACGAGATCGACGGACAGACTTCCGGTGACCGCCATGAAATGATACAGCGTTTCGCGCCGTATTATAACGGCTGTTCGTCGGCGGAAGTAACGGACGAGATAAAGATACTTATCGCAACAGATGTACTTGCCGAGGGCTTGAACTTGCAAGACGCATCGTGCCTTATAAACTATGAATTACACTGGAATCCTGTTCGCCTTATGCAGAGAATAGGTCGTATCGACCGCCGCCGTGATGCAGATACCGAAGCCCGTCTGCTTGCAGATCACCCCGAACTGAAAGCAGACCGTGATTATGCGTACTATTGGAACTTCCTGCCGCCAAAGGAATTGGAAGACCTTTTGTCACTATATAAGACAGTATCAAAGAAAACACTTCGCATTTCTAAAACATTCGGCATTGAGGGAGAAAAACTCCTCACTCCCGATGATGAATACGAAGCACTGAAAGAGTTCAATTCACATTATGAGGGCAGCACTTCCGCAGAGGAAGAGATTGCCCTTGCATATCAGCAGTTGTTAGCGGACAACCCCGACTATCTTGAACAGGTCAAGGAACTGCCGAAGAAAATGTACAGCGGTAAAATGGCTTCAACACGAAAGGGATACTTCTTCTGCTATGAACTGCCGACCAAGAGAGCAGACGGAACATGGTCAGACAGAGACGGCATTTACCGCTGGTATGTGGTTGATCCGGAAAGCAAGCAGGTCACGGAAGATCTACATGAGATATGGACTGCTATCAAGTGCGAGCGTGACGAGAACAGAGCCTTTAACGCTAATGAGGAGCAGTTCTCCGAGATACGCAAAGTGATAGAGAATTACATCAAGAAGAATTATTTGAAAGCTATACAAGCGCCTATGGGCAAAAAAGCCAAGCTGGTTACATGGCTTCAGATGTTATAAGAGGTACAGGCTATGGATATCAGAAATATAAAGAGCATAGATGATCTTATCAGGTACTTCACCGAGGAACTGAATTGGAACATCGACCTTGATGATTTTGATGAGATTGACGATATTACATACGATTTTGACGCTGCCGACATAGGATTGAAAGAAGAAGCATTTGCTAAGATTTCATCATTACGGCAGTTACAGCCGCTCTGCGATGAGCAGAAATGGGGCATCTTCTGCGTAGAGTTCGACAGCAACAAGTTTGAAGTGTCGGCACTCCGTAAGATACTGTCGGGACTTATCCCCAAGAGAAGAAACGCCACTGAACACGCTGTATGGTCGCAGAAGGACTTGCTGTTCCTTTGTTTCTGGGGGACGGATAATAACCGCACCATTGGTATCGCACATTTTGAGGATAAGGATGCAGGGCTTCCGCAAATAAAAATGATCTCCTGTGCCACTGCTGTTGAGGATTTCACACAGATACGCACTTTTGAGGAGCGTATTAGTCATTTATCATGGGTGAAAGATGTTACTGACACACAGGCATGGTACGATCAGTGGTCGGCGGCATTTGTAACGGCATATCATCAGGTCATAAGAGACTCTGCTTCGCTTACTGTCAAGCTGGCGGCAGAGGCTCAGGCTATCCGTGACCGTATACTTGACATATATGCTGTCGAAACGCATGACGGATATGTGCATAAGCTGTTCAAGGATTTCAAGGACAATCTTATCCACGATATGACCAAGCAGCAGTTTGCAGATATGTACGCTCAAACCGTTGTTTATGGTTTGTTCTCCGCAAGGTGCATGGATAAGACGCAGGATAGCTTCAATGTGAAAGAAGCGATCGCCTGCATTCCGAACACCAACCCGTTCCTGAAAAGGCTCATGGAGGAATGTCTGGGTGAAAGCTCTGAGCGTCTCCTGACCTTTGACGAACTGGAAGTTGCGAATGTTGTGGAGATACTCACGCACACAAACACCGACCTGATACTTGCCGACTTCAACCGTCAGACAGGCGGCGGACGTGAAGACCCTGTTATCCATTTCTATGAGGAATTCCTGACCGCATACGACAAGGCACAGAAGGTGCAGAGGGGCGTTTACTATACGCCGCAGCCTGTTGTCAATTTCATTGTCAGAGCGGTTGACAGCATTCTGAAAACGGAGTTCGGACTTGCGGACGGTTTGGCATCGGAAGAAACCAAGACTGTGAAGTATATGCGTGAAAAGATCAGAGGTCAGGGCATGACCGAGGACACAAAGGAAGTGCCTGCGGTTCAGATACTCGATCCAGCAACAGGTACGGGAACATTCCTGCGTCAGACCATTCTGCAAATATATGATAATTTCCAAGCCAAGCACAAGGGTGAAAGCGAAGAGCAGATCAAGAAGGCATGGAACGAGTATGTTCCAAAGCACCTGCTGCCCCGTCTGAACGGGTTTGAGCTGATGATGGCTCCTTATGCCGTAGCGCACATGAAGCTCGCTATGGTGCTGAAAGATACGGGCTATGATTTTGGCGGTGACCACCGCTTGAACGTGTTCCTGACGAATTCGCTTGAAGAAGCGGGCAAAACAGATTTGCAGCTGTCTTTTTTTGACAGTGATCCGCTTGCCTGTGAATCTATCGAGGCAAATAAGGCAAAAAAGAATAACGGCATCAATGTAATCATTGGTAATCCGCCGTATTCCGGAGAAAGTGCCAATAAAGGCAAATGGATAATGGATTTAATGGAGGATTATAAGAAAGAGCCAGGCGGAATAATAAAATTGCAGGAGCGTAATCCGAAGTGGCTCAATGATGATTATGTTAAGTTTATTCGGTATGCACAGACATATATTGAAAGAGCCGGAAGTGGCATCTTAGCATATATTTGTCCGCATGGTTTTCTTGACAACCCCACATTTAGAGGTATGAGGTGGAACTTACTTCAAACATATGATAAGATATATGTGCTTGACTTACATGGTAACGCAAAGAAAAAGGAAGTATGCCCCGACGGTTCAAAAGATGAAAATGTATTTGATATCCAGCAGGGAGTTTGTATCATTATATCTGTAAAAAATATAACAAAGAAAAATGATGCACAAGTATTTCATGCTGACTTATTTGGTTTAAGAACATATAAGTATAATTATCTCAATAAAGTCAATTTTGAAAATGTATCTTATAAAGGCATTAAACCAAGTGAACCGCATTTCTTTATTGTCCCAAAAGATTTTACATCACAAAATGAATATAATTCGTCTATTATGATTACCGATTTATTTATAGCTAATTCTGTTGGTGTTGTATCAGCTAAAGATAAAGTTCTAACAAGTCAAAGCATAAAGAAATTGTTAACGCAAGTATCAGAGTATTACAACATCAAAGCTGAAAATACTCTTTGTAAACATATCTATTATAGACCTTTTGAAAAAAGATATATATACTATGATGTGGATTTACTTGAAAGAAGCAGAGATAAAATAACGGGTAATTTCTTTGGGAGGAATAACTTAGGCATTTGCTTAAATAAGGTTGTTAAAACTGGAGATACATATCAGCACATATTCATTTCAGATACCATGATAGATTCTTGTTATGTTTCCAATCGAACCAGTGAAATTACATACATCATTCCATTGTATCTTTATAATGCTGATTACGGAACAAAATCGGTAAATATTAGAACGAATATTGCAACAAAGCTATTATTACCTATTGGAATTAAATATACTGATGATATGGCTTTACATATTTTCGATTATATCTATGCTGTTCTACATTCTCCTCAATACCGTGAGAAGTACAAGGAGTTCCTGAAAATCGACTTTCCCCGTGTGCCATACCCAACAGATCAGGAAACCTTCTGGAAACTGGTCAAGATTGGCAGCAAACTGAGAGAATGTCACCTAATGCAGACCGAGTTCAATACCGAACCGTACAGATTTATCGGTGACGGTACAAACGAGGTCGTCAAGCCCGAATTTAAGAACGGCAGGGTGTACATCAGCAAGACACAGTATTTCGACAACGTACCGCAGGCACAGTGGGAGCAGTATATCGGCGGTTATCAGCCGTTGCAGAAGTGGCTCAAAGACCGAAAGAAAACAATGCTCTCCGACGAGGACATCGAGCATTACAAGAAGATCATCGCAGCCCTCAAGCTCACCGAGGAGCTTATGGCGGAGATAGATCAGGTTGTTGAGTTCTGATATGACGTAAAAAGGACAGATGCTTCTCAAATGGAAGTATCCGTCCTTTTCGCAAATGTTCTTGACTTATTATCCGACACCTTCAGAAAGGTTAATATTTACATTTTACTCGATTTTGAACTATTTCAAAGTTGAGTAATTTCCCAAAAATTTCAAAACCAACATAGTGAAAAAGACTTGACACCTTCATGATGCCAAGTCTTTTCTTGTATATGGTTTTTACGAATGCGGAAACCGATCCGCCGCACTTGCGGCACAACAATGAAAACCAACGCCAATACTTGCAGCAGTTTTCAATGGCATTATCTATTGGTCATCATTTCAATGTCACAACCAGTCTGTTTTATTGCAACTAAAAGTAGGTTTTAATGCAACTAATTGTAAGGTTCTGCTTCATTTTGATGCTGACCTGTTGACTAAAGCAAAGGGCTACCATCGAATATTCCCCGCAAATACGCAGTTTTGTGCGCTGCATTCTCAACAGCCTTGCATCACAGATCTGATCTATTCTCTCAAAAACACACTATTGGGTTTATTAACTCTATTTCTGCGTTGTTTCAAAATACTTCCTTACCCATAGGCTCTCCCCAGTCTATTTCTTCAGGAATATAATCCTATTCATATCCTCTCTGTGCTTAATGTACCATTCTATGTTCTTCAGGTACAATTATCATCCTTTTGACTGAGGTCTTCAAGCGCTTTTCCTAAATCAACATATTTCTCGACTAAAAACTTGTTTCTCCACTTGTCATAATCAAGCTTTTCTCCCTGCTGATCTGACTCGCTTTCAACTGGTTTAATTTCAGAAATTATCTCGTTCAAGGTCAAATCATGCAAACCATTCTTCGCAGCAGCCTCTCTTATACTATCCGATACATTTATTGCTTCATCTTGTATCAGGTAACATATCAGTTTTTTGACCTTATCATCAGGTGTTGCGCAAGCTATCAACCGAGGGAACAGATAGGCTCTTAAGCCATAATCCAGCTGGCTCATAACAAAGGCATACACATGAAAATAGTTCTTTGTAAGCCTCGTTTTTACATATCCGTCTTCCCCGAGGCAGTTACTGTATGTATTCTCTTGCACGATTTGTGTCCACTTTTTTCTTAAGCGTCCGATCCAAGCTGCATTAAACTCCTCGGCAGACATATCACCGAAATGCTTTTTGCGCCACTCGGTGTAATTGTCTTCAAGCGGCGTAAGAATGAGTGAATGCCCTGACTTTTCAATGCAATAATCCGTAGATTCAAGGTGCATATCCTCTGGAAGCCGTATAATCTGCCCGTCCTCGCTTTCAATTATTTTTACAGTCTTCATTTTTCATCACCCCTGTATTTGATATCTGACCTTGCATATTCTTCTTGATTGTTTGTTTCATTGACTTGTATGCCGATAAACAGCCCTATTTGTGAGAGAAACCCTCCAATTACAGTAAGTCCGTCTTTATAATAAGTGAGTTTACGGCTTTGCTCCTGCGGAATACTTTTGTAATCGGGCGGACACGAGAAATCCCAATCTGCACAGTCTTTATTAAAGACAATGCGGTAGCATTTCTTGATGTCTATCCCGTTAATGTCTGCACACTCCAAAAGATCATCGGACTCACCGACAATGCATTTTTCACCGTCGAATGATAAGAGGGCTAACACAGAGCTGCCTGATTCGAGATGCGATTTAATGCTTATATTATTGTGTTTGATGATTTGCACTTTCAACACCACCGTTTTGTAAAATCAAAGTTTAAGATTTTTGTCAATGATATTAGGACATCTTTAAAATCCGTCAATCATTGATTTTCAGCTGTGGTTTCTTTAGTTGAAACGGGTGCTCTTCCTCATATTTCGCAGCAGCTTCAATTATCTCCTTAGAGGATTTATCTTTAAACAACCCCTTGCGCCACTGCGTGTAATCAAACCTTTCACTCTTGATGGAAACGATTTTTTGTGTGCCTGAAAGCTTTGCGGCTTTATCCTTCTTATCGTCCATGATATAACCTCTCATTCCTTTTTCTCACCTTTGTGTTTCATGTAGTCCTTCATTAGTATTTCGAATATCTCAACATCTATATCCAAAATATATGCTGCTTTTTCAGGCGTAATTGTCCCTTCTTGCACAAGTTCAGGAAGGATCTCCATCCCTGCCTCGACCCTTGTTCTTTTCTCCCACGGCGATATCCCCGGCTCTCTATAAACAAATATTTCATTCGAATCAACGGCATATATGCCAATAGAAACATCATAGCATGACCACGATTCATCGTTCTTATGTCCCCAGGAATCATACTTGCGGTTCGCATAATTATATTCCTTGATCTCAAAGCCTTTGTCCTGCAGCCACTTTTCCGCTTTATCAATACTTGAAAACACTCTAGTTTCTGATGATGTGGGGTTCAGCTGATAAGTGTTATGTATATAATGCGTAAGCTTTACAACTGCTACTTTTTCCTTTTCGGACTTAAAATCCTCTGTCGGCATATTTATATCATAGCTGTTGCTATAAACATACTCTGGCGCAACATCAATATTCTCATTTTCCCACGTTATAACTCCATCACGCAGGAAAATATCCGAAAAAATCTTCTCGTCTTTCAGCGGCTCGAATGCAGGTCCTGTGAGCTTTTTTGCATCAAAGAATCTTTTTTCACCCGTTGAGAAAATGACTATCATCCTGCGGTCGCTAAGCGGCTGAGCTTTAAGCACCACTATGGGCAGCTCGGTGTTAGCCAAACGGACAATATCATCAGCAAGCGGATTTTTCTCCCGTGCTCTGTTTACAATATTTTTTCCGTTTTCCCATAGGAAACGGATATACCTGACAAACTCCTCCTCGCTGAAGCCGTATTCCTCCTCGACATCAAAGTGCGGCAGATACACTGTCATATGATGAAAGCCGTCCTCCTTGTCGGGCTTTTCTATATACATCTTGACATTACCCTCATCGCTTGCCTCGGAGTAGTTTACCTCTGCGCCATCATCAAGCTTCTTGAAAAAATACATCATAGTTTTGCCCTCGCTTTCTACTGTCCGATTATCGTAAACACCTCATACTCTTTGAATGTATCCTGTACCCAGTCTTCCGCCTCGGCGATACATTCCTGTATCTGCGTGCTGTACTCCTTTGAGCGCTCCTTTATGTTCTCCCAAAGGTCTTTGTCAATCGCTGCATCTTCATACTTATCATAGTGCGGGATAACATCATAGAAAAACTTATACAGACCTATATCCCGCATTGTTTCAACTGAAAGCAGGATAGAATCGTCGCTCCAGAAAGTCTCTCCATTATGCTTGCCCTTTGCCCACTCGTGATACCAGGTGCCGTCACGCTCACGCTCGGTGATAAAGTATTTCATATCGCAGGTGAAATCGGCATAAACCTTTTTCATTTCACGATACCACTCAAGCGAGGTCTTGATTCCGTCTTTTTTCATAACGAACAGGTCGTGCTCTTTTTCCTCATCTGTTCTGTTATCGTTGAAGCCAAACTCTCGCTCGAAATCTTCTATTGATTCAAGCTGATCTTTCTGCTGTTCGGGCGGAAGTGATTTGAACTGTTCTATCTCCTCAATGCTTTCTTCAAGCTCTTTGCGTTCCTTGTCAAGTTCCTTTTCGTCATAGCCGAAGAAGGTCATTTCATAAAGCACTGACGCTGTGAAAATATACTGCATAGGTGAACCAATGATATGCGGCGGAACGATATAGCCAAGTATCTTATCCCACGGCTCATATTCATAAGCAAAGCTTTCGATATGCCCCGGGAAGCTGCCTGACGGCTTGTCGCTGAGAAACTCTCTGCCTTTCTCAAATAGCCTATCCTGCTTTTCCAAAAGCGCCAACGCCGTTTCATCACTTATGCTGTCAGCATCAACGCCGTCTAGGGTTTCGAAGAAATCAAGCACACGAAAATTCTCTTTGAGGTCATTTGCGCTGATAACAGTGCTTGAATAATAAAGACCTGCACGGGAGTCATATATCGGCTCGCATATTACGATATCATCACCCGGTGCGATAGGAGTTCTTGCAAGTAGTCCATCCAAAAAATCGTAAAAACGCTGGGCAGCGTCGTCTTTTATATCATCGGGCTTTTCACAAAAGCGTTTTGCGAACTCCTCAAAAAGCTGCTTTCTGTCACAGCGTTTGATAAGGTCCTGTACTGTTTTCATTTTGTGCCTCCTTCATATACACGATGTACGATTATAGCATTAGTAGAAATGCTAATTCGTTTTCTATTTTTGATCACTTCCTTCGATCATGTGTTTCCACGCATACTCATATGCATCCGTATTAAGCATCATAGCTCGCAGAAAATGACCAAGTTCTGTCCCTTCCCGTTTAACATTAAGCAAACCGATATACTTCACTATAAATCCATCATCATCGATCTTTTCTGTTATCATATCAATGGTCGTCTGTTTGATCGGATAAAAGTTGTTAAGCTTCATACAAAGCGAATGTTTTCTGTCTGCATTTTTGGCAAACTCATTATTTAAAGCTTCTTCACCAAAGACCTTTATCTGTCTGATCAGATATATGATCTTATCAAATAGGTCAGGATCTATTGTATCCTTTTGTGGATCCCAAAAGTAAAGATCTTTCCATTCATTTATATCGTACTTGGGATCTTCCAT
>ONMZ01000018.1 GCA_900319075.1 uncultured Eubacteriales bacterium | reverse complement strand
AAAGACTTTCTATATGGGCATCAACATCGACCAGGTCGGAGCAACTGAGCAGAAGTATCAGCTCCTTGACTGCGGCTGGAACCTGTGGAAAGGCGGAGAGCAGTGGAACTACGCACCGGGCGGAGCATTCTGCTGGCTGACAAAGTGATAAACGCACACTTGTCAAATACACCCGATACACTCACCTCTTTCGCAGACAGGATGTAAAACTAAAAGCAAAACAAGATAATACAACGACCGCCCGAGAGCATAAAACTCCCGGGCGGTGTTAGTTCCATAAGTCATGTGCTACAAATTCAGGCTGTACCCTGCGCCGATGCCGACAGCGGCTGACAGCAGAATTATCTTTATGGGGTTCACCTTTTTGAAAACAAGAACGACCGATACGGCAAAGATGCCCAGGAACACCCAGAAAGATGCCTGTGTGAACCTTACTGTCTGCAAGCCGTTTGGAAAGAATACCGTTCGTCCGACGGATAGAAAAGCTGTGCCGATCATTCCCACAACGGCGGGCTTCAACCCTGACATTACTGCGCCGACCGCCCTGCTGGACTTGAATCGCTCATAGCATTTTGCGATGATAAGGATCGTCACAAACGACGGAAGCACTACCCCGAGAGTCGCAAGCACCGCACCGAGCACGCCGCCTGTTTTCATTCCCACAAATGTAGCCATATTCACCGCAAGCGGACCGGGCGTGCTCTCGCTGAGCGCCACGAAATCCACAAGCTCAGACTGGGAAAGCCAGCCGTGCTGCTCGGCTTCATACTGTATCATAGCTATCATCGAGTATCCGCCGCCAAAGGTGAACGCACCTATTTTTAAAAAGATGAGAAACAGCTCAAGCAGTATCATCGCTATGCCCCTTTCTCATCAAAAGCGGCCACAGCAAGCCAAACAGACCGCAGCCTATGATGACATAGACCGCATCTATTTTTACAAAGGCCGTAAGCACAAGGACGGCTGCCATTACAAAATATGAAAAGCCGTTTTTCTTTGATGCCTTGAACATCATCCACAGCGCTTTAAGGATCAATGCGAGCACAGCTGCACGGATCCCCATAAAGGCATACTGAACAGCTCTGACGCTTTGAAATTCGGTCAGAACGAGCGAGATAAGCGATATGATAAGAAACGACGGGAGCACTACTCCCAACGTTGCAAGGCAGGCACCCACAGTTCCGCCTGTACGTGAGCCCACAAAGGTCGCTGCATTTATCGCTATCGGTCCCGGCGTTGATTCTGCTATCGCAACGATATCGAGCAGATCATTTTGGTCTATCCACTTTTTATTCTCACAGACCTCACGCTGTATCAGCGGTATCATTGCATAGCCTCCGCCAAATGTGAAAGCGCCGATCTTCATAAATGTTACAAACAGATCAAGATTTTTATGCACTTTATCACCACCCACAGCTACATTATACAATATCCCGTGCAGGCTTGTCAATCACAAAAGGGAGGCTGCCGTGTTACCGAACAGTCTCCCTTTCGATTTGTATTATCGCTATTCTGACAGCTTTCGCTGCTTATATTTACTGCGCATTGTCCTCAAGATAATTTTTCATGCTTGCAATTGCGATAGCTACTGTCGATGAATTGTGCAAAAGTGCAGACATCGCAGGGGTCATTATCCCGCTTGCACCCAGAAGCATAAGTGCTGCATTGAATCCGATGATCCTGCGGTAGTTCCTGCCGATGCGTTTCATCATTCCCTCGCTGATCTTACGCAGCGTCACCAGGCAGTAAAGGTCCTGTGCGGAAATGGTTATATCAGCTATCTCCTTTGCGATAGCCGCACCTGTGCTTATGGCTATGCCTGCGTCAGCCTCTGAAAGTGCGGGCGAGTCGTTCACCCCGTCACCTATCATTATGACCTTGCAGCCCTTTTGCCGTTCACCTTTTATAAAGCTTGCCTTGCCCTCGGGAAGCACCTCATAGTAAAAATCGTCTATGCCCACTGCTGCTGCGACTGAGCGTGCAGTACGTTCACTGTCGCCTGTCATCATCACGACATTTTTAAATCCCAGCATATGCAGATCTTCTATCACCTGTGCAGCCTCATCTCTCAGCGGATCCTCTATACAAATAACTGCCGCAAGGACTCCGCCGACTGCAAGATACAGGTGCGAATACTGCGAGGGAAGATCATCAAACCTTTGCTGCTCCTGCTCGGGAACAACGCAGCATTCGTCCTCGAATATGAAATGATAGCTTCCGATGACCGCTTTTTTACCGTCCACCGTACTTGAGATACCGTGTGCTACCACATACTCCACGGTGGAGTGTCTTTCCTCGTGGTCAAGACCTCTCAGCCTTGCCTCCTCAACAACAGCGTTTGCGATAGAGTGGGGGTAATGCTCCTCCAGGCAGGCTGCAAGCCGCAGCATTTCGCTTTCGTCGTTTCCGCCAAAGGTGACTACCCGTGCGACTCTTGGCGAGGAATGTGTCAGAGTGCCTGTTTTGTCAAAAACTATGGTATCCGCCTGCGCCACAGCTTCAAGGAACTTTCCGCCCTTGACCGTAATGCCCTTTGCGGTACACTCACGCATTGCGCTTATTACCGATATGGGCATTGCCAGTTTCAGCGCACACGAAAAATCTACCATCAGTATGGACATTGCCTTCATTGCATTTCGTGTGAGAAGATATGTCAGCAATGTTGCCCCAAGACAGTAAGGCACAAGCCTGTCCGCAAGGGTTGAGGCTTTGCTCTCGGCGGCAGATTTCAGCTTTTCGGATTCCTCTATCATCTTAACGATCCTGTCGTACTTTCCGCTGCCCGAGATCTTATCAACCTTTATAACAAGGCTGCCGTCCTCAACGACCGTACCTGCGTAGACATAACTGCCTTTTGTTTTGTGGACCGGCAGGCTTTCGCCCGTCAGCGATGACTGATTTATCGCTGCCTCACCCGACACAACGATACTGTCAAGCGGTATCATACTGCCCGTGCGCACTACCAGCTCATCACCCTTTTTTACCTCGCTCACAGGTACGAGAACGTCACCGTTTTCGCTGTGCAGCCACACTTTGTCAACTCCCAGTGACATCACGCTTGCAAGTTCGTCCACCGACTTTCTGTGTGTCCACTCCTCAAGCATCTCGCCGACACTGAGCATGAACATCACCGATGCGGCTGTTTTCTGTTCACGCCGCAAAAGCGATACGGTTATTGCAGTTGCATCAAGCACGCTGACTTCCAGCCTTCCCTTTGAAAGTGAACGAAGCGCCTGCTTAATGTATTTAAGTGCGTGAAAGATACTAAGTGCAAACCTTATCGGTGCCGGCAGCAGCAAACTCCTTGCATAACGCAGGGCTATGGCATTTATCAGTTTGTTCTCAAACTCCCTGTCAAGCTCCCTGCCTGTATGCTCGGGAACAAGCACTATGGCATTTTCATCCTCATAGGAAAACCTTGCAAGTGCACCTGTCACAGCCTGCCTTTTTGCGCTGTAACAGATCACCGCATCACCGGTCCTGTCGTAGACCTTTACCGACTTTACAAACGGCTTTGCACGCAGATAGTATTCAAGGATATCCGCCTGCCGCATGGTCATATAAGGGCGCATAATATGGACCCTTATACGTCCCTTGCTCTCATGTAAAACGCTGCATCTCATTACTTTTCAGCTTCGCTTTCGTCCTCAATGACCTCGCACTTTGCCTCTTGTGCAGCACGCTTTTGCTCATTGAGCTGCTTTGCATCAGCAACTATGTCGCCGCAGCCCTCACGGACCTTTGTAACATCGGTCATAACGCTATCCTTTGCACGGATAGCTGCTGCTGCGGTGTGAACATAGACCTTTCTTGCCTCCTTGCTCCCAAGGAGCTTGAAGCCCAGAGATCCAAAGACCACGCCTCCCACAAATACTGCGGCATTTTTCACAAAACTCATAGTGACCATCCTTTCCGGGAATAAATTTATTGTTCGGGCAAAATACGTTTTTGCACCGTTTGAATGCAATTAGTTAGCGGTGCCTACTCTCACCCTTAAAAATCGCAGCACACTGCTGCTAAAAGTATTCTATCACTTATTACGCATAATGTCAATAGATATTGCAAAGAGCCTGCCTATTGGGATCAGGGATACAATGCCGCCCTCCGGCGTATCTGCCGGAAATAAACCTATCATCTTAAACTCTCCACGATGCCGCCTCACGTCGGCTGTCAACAAACGCACGGCAGATACCTTCCTGCGCCATAAGCTGCTCATGTGTGCCCCGCTGTGCTATCTGTCCGCTGTCTATAACAAGGATATTATCTGCCTTACGCACAGTCTTTAGTCTATGAGCTATCATGATGATAGTCTTTTCTTTGGTGAGCGCATCTATTGCACCTATAAGCTCCGCCTCGTTTTCGGGATCGACGTTTGCAGTCGCCTCGTCAAGCACGATTATCGGCGCATCTTTCATTATTGCACGGGCGATGGATATACGCTGCTTTTCTCCGCCCGAGAGCGATGCGCCGCCCTCTCCGATAACGGTATCGTAGCCATTTGGCAGCTGCATGATAAAGTCGTGGCAGCAGGCTTTCTTTGCAGCCTCAATAACTTTTTCCATAGGCGCTTCGGGCTGACCAAAGCGAATATTGTTTGCAACGGTATCCTCAAAGAGATACACTCGCTGAAATACAAAGCTAAAATTCTTCATAAGTGAATCCATACTGTACTTTCGCACATCCGTTCCACCGAGGGTGACAGTGCCGCTGTCAACGTCCCAGAAACGTGAGAGCAGCGAGGTGAGCGTGGTCTTTCCGCCGCCCGAAGGACCAACTATGGCAGTAGTGGTTTTTTGTGGGATAGCCAGGGATACGCCATTTATTATATTTCTGTGCTCATAGGCAAAGGTGATATTATCAGCGTGAAGATCAAAGCTTTCGGGAGTTATATCCTCGCCGCTAATGTCCATCTGCGGTGTGCTAAGGATCTCGTTTGCCTGAGTTACGCACACATCTACCGAGCGCAGAAGTGCGGAATATGTACCTGCGTTGTCAAGCTGGGCATAGATAAGGTATGAGCTGATGATCATTATAAGGCAGGTGAACAGATCCATACTGCCTGCAAGGTGCATAAGCACCGATGCGAGCAAAATGACCGTTCCGAGCGCTTTGAGCCAGAAGCTTTGCAGGGACATGAAGGGTATGAGTTTAAGCTCCATTGCGGAGTTTGCGTGTTCGTTTTCGTCAATAGCTTTGTTGAGCTCACCGCTGCGCTGACCTGTGAGCTTGAACGCTCTGACCTCGGAAATGCCCTGAATGTACTCGATAACCTTTGCTACGAGTGTGGAATCCTTTTCCTGTTTTTGCTTTGCCATTCCTGCGCTGACTTTCATAAGGCCTGTGTTTATGATGAAAAATATCACAAGTCCCACAAGCAGGATAAGTCCTATGCGCCAGTCGAAAAACATTATCATAACGGTGATGACCGCTGTGGTGAGAAGCCCTGAGCAGACTATCATTACGACCCTTGTTGCAACGTTTTCAAGGCTCTGCATGGTGTTGGTGGCAACCGACATTATGCGCCCGAGGCTGTTTTCGTTATAATAACCCATCGGCAGATAACGCAGATGCTCGGCAAGCTTCATTCGCTTTTGTGCACAGGTGTTGTAGCCGCCCTCGGTCTGAAGCATGGTGGCTTTTGCTTTGAACGCACCTGCGCCGATGATGCTTACAAGCATTATGCCAAGGCAGGCAAGACAGGTCTTTGAGGTCACCCTGCCGTCAAGAAGCGCCTGCACCATAATAGCAATGGCAGGTATCTTCAGTGCCTCGAACATTGCCTGGAAAAGACTTAAAACAATGGAAATATAAAAGCGCTTTCTGTCTTTTGGATCACAGAAATCAAAGAAATTTTTGAGTATCCTAAACATCACTGTCACCGTCCTTTGCCGAGATATGTGCTGCCCACATCCTGCTGTACAGTCCGCCCTTTTCAAGCAGAGCTTGGTGTGTGCCCGACTCCTCTATCCTGCCGTCATTTATGACGTAGATGCTGTCGGCATTCATCACGGTTGAAAGTCTGTGGGCGATAACGATAAGCGTTTTGCCCTTTACCAGCTCTGCAACGCTGCGCTGGATAACCGCCTCGTTTTCGGGGTCGGTATAGGCTGTGGCTTCGTCAAGGATTATTACTTCGGCATTTTTGAGCATTGCCCTTGCGATAGAGATACGTTGACGCTCACCGCCCGAAAGATGTCCGCCGCCTGTACCAACTATGGTATCATAGCCGTTTTCAAGAGTCATTATGAAATCGTGGCAGCCGCACAGCTTTGCAGCCTGCTCGACCTGGGCATCTGTTGCAGACTGTCTGCCCAGGCGGATATTCTCTCTTACGGTCATATCAAACAGGTAGTTATCCTGCGAAACAAACGCTATTTTGTCGTTATATTCGTCAAGAGGGATATTCTTTATATTCACTCCGCCGTAGGAGATAAAGCCCGAGCGTGTATCCCACAGGCTTGCGATAAGTCTTGCTATGGTAGTTTTTCCGCTGCCTGAGGGTCCGACAAGTGCTGCAAATTCACCATGTTTTATGGTGAGAGAAACGCCATGGAGTATCTCTTTATCCTCGTATCCGAAGCACACATCGTTAAGTACGATGTCGCTGCCGCTTAACTTCTCGGAGAGCTTTTCGGGACGTATCATTTCGGGAGCGTCTATTATCGTACGCACCTCGGAAACAATAGTATCCATCTGTGCTATGTCGTCCGAGTATGCCATTACTCTAAGAAGCGGCTCGATAAGTCCTACGGTGAGAATAATTACGGTGATGAAGTCAGCTGTGGAGATGGTACCGTGCATCGCCATTATACCGCCGATAGGCAGCACAGAGATCATAGTTGCAGGCATGATGCACATAGCAAAGGTCATATAGACGTTACACGAGCGCATCCAGTCAACAAAGCTTGCAGCGCTTTCCTTTGCTGCGGCGGCGAACTTATCGTAGCTGGACTTGGCTTTACCGAACACCTTGATGACCTCGATCCCACCGATATACTCGGCAGTCACAGCGTTGAGATCTTTGGTAGCTTTGACGGTGCGGCCATAGCTATCTTTATATCCAATCATCATAAGCGCATAGCAGACTATTCCTATCGGCAGGGTGATGAGTGCGGCAAGTCCGAGCTTCCAGCTGATAGTAAAGGTGTAGATAAGGATGATGATCGGTGCGCCGATGCCGGTTGTGAACTCGGGCAGGATATGTGCAAGTGTGGTCTCGATGCTGTCTATACGCTCGACAAGTGTGCTTTTGAGCGTTCCCGATGGCTTGCTTATAACATCGCCAAGGGGCATTCTTGAAAGCTTGTCAAGAGCTTTTTTTCTTATGACGGCAAGCGTATGGAAGGTGGCAAGGTGCGAGCAAGCCGTTGAGAGCGAGTGAAAAAGCGAGTGACCCAGCCACAGTGCAAGGATCACTGCCGAATAGGCGATATACGCACTTTTGTCGGTGCTGCCCTCAAGCAGCAGCTTTACTATCTTCGCAATGAAGTAATACGGAACTATCCCGCAAAACATACTTAATGTGGCAAGTATCACGCTGGTGGTGAACTTGCCCTTGCGCTCGCCCGATTGGCTAAGCAGCCAACCGAAGGAGCCGTTTTTATCTTTTCCCATAATAATACACCTCCGTAGGTTAGTTATCACTAACCTATTCTCAAAATTTTGGAACCGCTCTTCGGCTCCGGTTGTTATTAAAGCACATCAGGCTGTGGATCTCACTCAATTTTGTCATTTCGCAACCCCATATGTTTTCAACTTTTGTGCACACATCTGTGAACAAACAACCGCATGGTGCTGCATATGCTGTTTTCAAAAGATCAGTACACACAGTCCTGCAACAGCTGCCGAAACAAATGGGAATACCGCAAGCTTTATTATCTGACTTTTTCTGTTGAAGCCGACCTTTTTAAAGCTCTCACAGCCCTCCGCCTCGGGATAGTAGCGCTGGAAAAAATGTGTTTTTGTGAGTACGTACCAATCGAGAAATATCATATCCCATATTTTATACAGGTACAGCACCGTCAAAAGTCTTGCAAAAAAGCCCCAGAAGCCGAATCCGTTTTTAACGCCGTCGTACACTCCGATAACAAGCGCCGCAGTTATCACCACCATGCTCAGTATCAGCAGACACCAGCCCAGCAAATGCTGTCCGCTGAATCTCTCGGGCTTGTCGGTTATAACGGACTGTATGTCCTTTGGTGCAGAGCTGAAAAAACTCCTTTTCTGCACAAAGGCAACTGCTGAAAAAAGCATAAGAAATATCCCCGCAATGACCATTAGTGCAAGGATAAGCGTTAAGATCACAGGTTATTTACCTCCTTTGTTTTCTCACGACGATCATGCGATTAGCTAAGACTAACCAAAGGGAATTTTAACACTTTTATATTTTCTTGTCAATGCCTGCGGTGTAATTTAGTTAGTTTGCACTAACCTGCGCCTGATGTGATATTTTTCATTGTAAGAACAGACAATACCCTGCATCCGTCCGGGAGCATAATACTCCCGGGCGGTTTTTGTCATCTTTAAACTGAGCTGCAAGGGTGGGGTTACAGCTTGTGTCGGTATTATATTACTCCTGCGGGAAAGAATTAAACCATGCTCTTTCACCAAAGGGTTTCTTTTTAGGCTGCGCCGCCTCACATTCAGCTATCCCAACGGGCAGATAACAAACCAGTTCATAGTTGTCGGGCACATTTAACACCTGCGCTATCTTATCGCATATCTTGTCATCATCGGTAATGTGTCCTTCATACCAGCAGCTTTGATACCCCAGCTCAACGATAGCAAGCAGCATATTCTGGATCGCTGCTGAATAGTCCTGTACGGCAAAGCATTTATCACGGTACGCATTTATCCTCTGCGTGAGGACGCAGATAGCTGCCGGTGCAGTATCCCCGATTGGAGGGTCGATCACACGGCGAAGTTTTGCCAGAATATGCGGATCATCGACTGCGATCAGTGATGTTGTCTGCTTATTACAGCCTGACGGGGCATCAAGGCCCGCCTGCATGATCTTTATCAGATCGTCCTTCGGCACAGGAATATTTTTATATTTCCCACGATAGCTATGTCTGCAATGGATCGCCTCTATAACATTCATGACATTTTCCCCTTTCAAGCGATCATAGTCCCCCTTTCGCAAGCTCCGCAATAAACTGTGCGGCATGGGAAACTACTCTTGCGTTTTGGGTATACTTTATCACAGATATCGCTGATTGTCAATATAAAAAACAAAGACCAAAGTTGCATATCATGGTGTATTATTGCAAGACCTTGCATTATCGCACTATATACTTCAATAATTCCTACTACAGATACTTCAGGTTCTTTCTTCAAGGTAAATGCGTTCCCATTCAGCAGCTCGTCTATAAGGTAATTCAAACTGTTTCTCTGCTTGCTTATGACTTATTGTTCATATAGTTTGCAATGAACTGTCCCTCTCCGTTTTGCGAGTTGTTCGGGTCATTCAGCGCACTTGCGAAAAACCATGCTATCTGCTTTTCATATCATAGCTTACAGCACGGTTTGCAAGTCACCGTGCTGTAAGCTGCGCACATATGCTGTTAAATTATTGTTCGTATAGTTGTACCATAAAACATCACATTTATCAACAATGTTCCACAAAGCTCCGAACTATATCGGAACCTGTTGTCTGTATCACGATACAGGTTTTATTCAACAACTGTCTGTTCACACTCGGAGATAGCAAATATCGAAAGGAACAGTGAGCTGAGGTCATCTGATGCTGTCCAGAAGCGGTAGTACATATTACCTGTGGGTATCTTTATCTTGTGCTTTGCTTCGTCGTCCTCATGAACGTATACGCTGCACGATTCGATCCTTGCAAGTGCCTTGCCGTCCTTTGTAACATCGTAAATGAAGTATGGGAATCTGCTGTGCATATTGGTGCTAAGGCGGATACCCTGACCGTGCAGGCGGTCCCATACCTTTTCGCCGTCAAACTTGAACGATGACTTTACCGAGAACATCTCATCGTTGAACGTGGATGTCGTAACGTGACCGACTTCATGCTGCTCGCTCTGACCTGTTCTGTGGTCAGTGAATTCGTATATTCTTGCACCTACCAAAGAGTTTTTGAGCATCTTGCCTTCATACAGCGTGTTTCTGTCAGCGTCCTCAACGATGTAACCGGGCTTTAAGCTGTGACCGTCAAAGCGGAAGTAATACTCGTTCACACCTGCAGCTGTCTTTAGACCGTCAAGCTGTGCCTGAGTCTGTGCGTCTGCCGCAGGAGCAGTCCTGTCAAGCAATCTGCTCTTTTTGAAAGCTCTTACCGTTAGCGCGATACCGCCGGCAAGTGCAAGAACTCCCACACCTGCAAATGCAATAGGTATCAGCTTGTTCATCTTGCTGTCTGCCGTCTTTGCAGGGTCAGCAGGGTCATAGAAGACCTTGACAGAGTCGCCTGCTGCGTAGTTTCCACTGATGTTTGTGAACTCGCCCTCATACTCCTTACCGTCAACGGTGTATGTGAACTTTACATCAAAGCCCTTTTCGCCTTCCTCACCTGCTGCGGACTGTACTGCAGAGGTTATCTTACCTGTGGTCTGAGAGTACTTATCAGTGTTGAATCCGAAAAGTATCACGCTTACTACAATAAGTATCAGTCCGAGCGGTACCAGCATTCTTGCCGGACCTGTATTTCTCATAAATCTTGCGAATCTGTTCTCAATAGTCATAGTTTTTTCTCCTTTTCTATTTGTGCTTTGTTATTCTGTATCTATATAATAACACACCACCACTTACAAACTACTTACAAAAAAGACTTTCACCCGCACCTTTTTATCGGTACGGGTGATGTCTTTATTAAAACAAACACAAAATATTTGGAGAAAGCTGTTATTATTCGGTTCAGCCGATTACATTGAGCCTTGTCTGTGTTGAATGTTACGATGTTTCCGCTTTGTGATGCCCATTGATCGAAGAACTGCTTGTTTCTCGGTGCGCTTTTTGATCACAGGATTAATCCGCCGCCGTGGAGCGCTCTTTCGATCAGCCAGTTGAAATTTATGGTGTTGTTTGTTGTTTTTGCAGTCGTTATCAGTATGTTGTGCTGCTCACCGTAGTTCCAGCTGTCTGCTATACCGTATAAGTGGCATCCTGTGTGCCAGTATGTGACTTCCTTTTCTGTCGGGTTGATCTCGTCAATGTTGATGCCCTTGAACATTGCGTGCCATGTTGCTGTTCCGCCGACTGCCTTTCCGAAGCTGCCTGCTGTGATCATATCGTGGTAAGCTCCGCTTGTTAATGCGTAGGTGTTGCCGGGCAGGACGTCGGTGTTGAATCCGTTGTTTTTCAGGTACTGACGGATCGTTATTCCCTTACCGTTGACGAAGGCTGCGATAGCCTTGATCTGAGTGTCGCTGAATGCAGCTCTGGGAGATATCTGCGCCTTGAAATCCTCGACCGCCTTCTTGATCGGGTATTCTCTTCCGCCGCCCTCATTGTTGCTGTGATAGGGCAGTGAGTCTGTGCCGATTGTGCCAAGACGAGTGTCCATTTCCTGATCTGCAGTTCCCTTGTTGATGAAGAGGTTTCTCTTTGTGTTCTTGAAGCTGCGGTATCTGCCAATAACGGAAGTCTCGTCGTATGTTACGTTGTATCTGACAGCGTATATAGGTACTTCAATGTAAGGAGAAGCGGGATCCTCGGGGTCTTCTTCGTAGAGAGTATAGTTCTTGATGTACTTTTCAGCAGCTATCGTTGAATCTCCGAAAACTGCTTTTTTGAGTTCGTTGACTTTCTTGTTGATAAGCGCCTGCTCATTTGTTGTTCTTGCAAGATATTTTGGGTCGATCCTGCTTTTCTGCTCTGCGGTCATGCTGCAGACCTTTGACTGTGCGCTGAGGCACTGCAAAAGTGCGTAATATCCGGCGATGTAGTCTGTCATGATAAGTTCTGCCGCTGCATTTGCCTTGTCAAGAGCTTCGCCGCTGAACATTGAGGACTGTGCGTAGTGCTCGTAAAGCAGCCGGAAGATGTCGCCCTTTTTGCTGAGGCTCGCTCTTTTCAGACCCTGTGTCAGATTTGAGAATGTAACGAATACATTGTTTGATTCAGCCCAGCAGCTGCTGTTGTTTACCAGCGCAGCGATCTGTGCGTATTTGTTTTCCTCGGAGATCTTCAGCTTTCTGATGACTTCGATCTGGCTGATTATCTCCTGTATCTGAGAATTGAATGTCTTGAAATGGAACGAGTCAAAGCTCTGTATCGCTGTGATGTTTTCGATTGAATCTCTCAGACTGTCGTTGAGATCGTCTAGCTTTTTGAACATATCATCGATCTTTGCGTTGATATCGTCCAGCGAAATCTCTTTACCCTTGCCGAGAAGGTCATTTGCAATAGGCTTGAGGAAAGGAAGAAAAAGCTTTCCGCCCGGTACATACTCCTCTATGCCTGTAAACAGTGTGTCAACGCCGAGGTCGATGACCTGATCTACGGTCACGGTGTTTGATGCGCTTGCTGACGGCAGTTCGTCTGCCGATGCTGCGAACGATGCCGCTGTTGTCATTACCATTGCTGCTGCCAGCAGGGAAGCGATTGTTCTTTTGATCTTATTAGTATTATTCATAGTGTTCTCTCCTTTCAATTTTTGATCTAATATGTTGTTTTCGGGTGTTCCCCTTTGCTTTGATTTAAGTATATCACAGTGCCTCTTACAAACTACTTACAGATTTCCGGGGATTTCAAAAAACTTTGAAAAAATATCTGCTGATCGTTTTTTACTTAGTTTTCGTGCTTCTCCTTTACGGAAATGCTGCATATTTATGTTGACGCTTATTTGTAATTGTGTTATAATGATAAAGTATAAAAGCATATGCAAGGAGGGCTCACTATGAAGAACGTTCCAAGAAAAAAGGCAAAAAGGATTTCAGCCTTAGCCACGGCAGTTATCTCAGCAGCATTTATGCTAACCTCGTGCGCAAGCAATGACAGTTCATCAAAGGCTGATGTTTCTGTTGATTCTGCGCTTTCCATTCAAGAGCAAAAGGTAATTGATTCTCCGAAATGGCTCACAAAGCTTGATGCTGTTAAGGACACAGACCAGATCATTGTCGTTGCCGGTGTGGGAGATACTACAGCCTATGTTAGTATGCACGAAAAAAACAAAGACGGTAAATGGGAAATGATCCTGCAAATGCCCGGCTACATTGGACTGGAGGGCATGGGCGATGCAGACTGCGATCACGCAATAACTCCGATCGGCACGTTTACCGTTGGCAAGGCTTTCGGCATAGCAGACGACCCAGGCTGCCAGGTCGAATACACTAAGGTGAATAAAGATCACTATTGGTCGGGAGACAGCCGTGACGGTATGCACTTCAACGAATTCGTAAACATCAATGATGTTCCGGGACTGGACCCCGATGAATGTGAACATCTTATCGACTATACCTATGAATATCAATACTGCCTGGACATGGGCTACAACACCGAGTGTATACCGGCTGAGGGCTCCTGCTTCTTTTTCCATTGTATGAGCCTTGTAAAGCCGTATACAGGCGGCTGCGTTGCGGTAAATGAGGCAACGATGAAGCTGATAATGCAGAAGCTCAAGCCCGGCTGTAAGATCACTATTGACAAGGCAGAGGCTCTGGGCATAGACCTTGATGAAGCACGCACAACAGCCAACAAGCTGTGCTGACCAATACAAAATACACTCCCATTCCTTTTAATAAGGAGCGGGAGTTTTTTGTTGACGCCCCTTTACCTCTTTGCTAAGATCATTGCTATTTCAAAAAAATAAAAAAACTGTTCTGCGCTTTGCACAACAAAAAGCGCTCGGCGCAAAAAAGAAAACGTCCGTAACTGCTACGAACGTTTTGTTGTCTTTGTTATGGTTTTATTTTTATGTCAGATGATCGAGTTGAGCCATGCTGCGAATCCGACACAAGCGATGCAAGCTCCTATAAATGTAAACATAATTTTTCCTCCTTTCATTCAAGTTTGGTTATCGTTAGTGTCGTTTATTATCCGAAGATGGTCGAGATGATGCCTCCCACGATATATGCTGTTGTGCTTACACCGAGCATTACATAACAAAATGTGATGATCATAGTTTTTCCCTCCTTTCGTTTAAGTTGTTTGTTGTTTTTCTTCTGTGATCATATAATAACATATCGCCTATTACAAACTACTTACAGTTTTTTCGTTTTTCGGATTTTTTCTCCTATCTTTTATCTTTGTTTACTCTTAGTTATCATAAACATTGATACTTTCAAGCTTCAGATCTCTGGTGCGTACATATTCTGAGAATTCGTCCCAGTAGTCCTTCAGAAACCTTATCATATCCTCGTTCCATGTGGGCTCGCAGTTAAAGCGTGATGCTCTTCTCATTCCGTCACGGATATTGATCTCTGTCTGCTCAAGGGTTAAATAATACCTCTGACAGGAGCGAAGATAAAACGCCGCATTATAGAACTGAATCAATGTCATATTGTATTCTGTTTTTATCAGCTGTTCTATTTTGGGCTGACTCAGATCAACAAGCCTTTTCTTCTGAGGCTCGTTTTTCTTTTGTGTGATCTGATCTATCCACTTCTGTACCTGCTCAAAGAGCGAAGGCACTTTTTCCTCCGGGACGTCCCAGATGCAGACGAACTCGTCTGACTTGATCTCTGTGCTTTCTGCCGATGCGCTGATAGCTGCGGCTGTTGTCATTGTCATTGCTGCTGCAAAAGCTGCTGCGATTATTCTTGTTTTTTTCATAGTGATCTCTCCTTTTCGTTTTATCATTGTTGTTTTAAGGGTCTTTCCCTTTTCTGTGATTTAAGTATATCACAGCACCTCTTACAAACTGCTTACAGATTTTCGGGCTTTTTTGTTTTTTTGAAAGTTTTTTCAGTCGATTGGATTTCCGAACTCGTCTACCTCAAAGCCGTTCTCATCAACCTCATGTACGCCAACTACACCCAGCAATATACCTTTCAGTATTGCCTTGATGCCTCTGTGCTGCTTCTTGAATTTTCTTGTTATTACTTTCATAGTGATTACTCCTTTTCATTTTGATTTGTTTTTGTTGTTTTCGGGTGTTTCCCTTTGCTGTGATTTAAGTATATCACACTGCCTCTTACAAACTACTTACAGATCATCATGTTTTTCAAAAAAATTATTGACCGTCTGTTTTTGCCTGTTTTATGGGGTTTTCCCCTTGCTGTGATTTTAGTATATCACACAGTCTCTTACAAACTACTTACAGATCTCAATGAAAAAAATAATTATTTGAAAAATAAAAAAGCACCCGCATTTTTCACAATGCGAGTGCAAAAAACTTGTTCAATACAGATCCTCATCAAACAGAAAATCTGCCCAGTAGTACTGGCTCATATATTCATTCTGATAGGAGTTCACAGCGCCGGCATCAAGCTCTTTGAAGCGGTAGTAGTCACAGTCAAGCACATTGGGGTCAACCGCAAGTGCGTTGAAGCCCTTGACTACCGCAGCCTCCGCCCCGACAGCTTTAAGGCTTTTCATAAGCGCATAAGTGAGCTGCTGCATATAGTTCTGCTGTTTCTTGTCATACGGCTCGTCCTCAAACAGTGCCGCCGCTATCTCTTTAATAGTACACGAGCTGCCATTACGGTGAACGAGGTATGCAAATATCTCCTTAGCCTTGCTCCTCTCAAAGCGGACGTGCTCACCGCTCGGCAGGAACACATCGAAGTTCCCGAAGCATTGGACCCTCAGCAGCACATTGTTTTTCGGGACGATGGGAAAACGCAGGTCATCAAGCTCTGCCTTGACCTCATCGGCAGTCACGGGCTTCATTATATATCCGCTTGCCTTCATATCCATAGCATCGCCTTTGTAGTCGGAAAAGCCAGTCACAAAGATGATATTCATTTTCGGGTTTATCTCCTTGAGCTTTTTAGCGACCTCAACGCCTGTCATGCCTCTCATGTGTATGTCGAGAAAAGCCACGTCGCAGCCGTTGCGCTCAGCCTCGGCTATCAGCTCCGCCTGCTTTCTGAATGCCGTGATCTCAGCATCGGGTCTGGCGGTCTTTACCGCCTGCTCCAGCATTCTCAGAGCCAGCGGCTCGTCATCAAGACACAGTATTTTCATTTTCGTCCCTCCTGACCTTTGGTATCACAACTCTTACGGTAGTACCCTCACCGACCTTGCTTGTTATGATAAGCTCGGCGCCGCACATATCTTTAAGCCGCTTTTTCGTGTTCTCCATTCCGATGTGAGAACGTCCGTCGTCCTTCGTGGGGGCGTTCACATCAAAGCCCACACCGTCGTCCGACACGATCACCTCATAGGCATCGTCCGTTTCTCTTGTGGCTATTGTTACCGTTCCGCCGTCCTCTGCCATTCCGACACCGTGCTTGACGGCGTTCTCAACTATCGGCTGTATGGACAGCTGCGGCACTTCAAAATCCGTCGCCTGTATATCATATTCAATATTAAGCAGATCATCAAATCTCAGCTTTTCGATATATAGATAGTTTTTCAGGTGGCTCAGCTCCTGCTCAAAGGGAACAGCTTTAGTCTGCTTCAGAGAGTCCATATTGCACCTGAGATACTTGGAAAAAGCGATAGTTGCTTCCTTGGCGGTCTTTGGGTCAAGTTCACACATCATAGCGATAGAGGTCAGCGCATTGTAAAGGAAATGCGGTCTTATCTGCGATACCATTATTTGCAGCTCAGCCTCGTAAAGCTCCTTCTGCGCACGCTCCTTTTCGGCTGCGATACGGGCTGTCTCCTTGGTATAGCGGTCGATCTCAAGGGCGAGGTCAGAAATAACATCTGCAAGGTAGCCTATCTCGTTTTTCGCCTTTATCTCATACATCTTCTTGACTATCTGGTTGGTGTCCTTGTTATCTGTGTAGTCGATGAGTGCTTCTTGTATCTTGGCGGTAGGTCTTATTGCTTTTCGGTTAAGGAAGAACAGCAGCACCAGCAATACGACCGCAATACCCGAAATAAGAATGATAATTGCTTTTTTGACGCTGCTGTCTATGCTGTTTTTAAAATCGTCCCACTTGTAGGTTAT
This sequence comes from uncultured Eubacteriales bacterium, assembly GCA_900319075.1. Lineage (GTDB taxonomy): Bacteria > Bacillota > Clostridia > Oscillospirales > Ruminococcaceae > Hominimerdicola. The sequence goes on along the minus strand of ONMZ01000018.1, from coordinate 21,449 downwards.
GCCCACGACTGCCCTTGTCTCTCCGCCAATTATCACAGGCTTGTAGCCAATGTAATAGTTGCCTTTGTTTGGGAAGTCGGTTGCCCTTTCAAAAACGATCTTATCCGAGCCCTGATCCAGCGCCTTTTTCAGAGCAGGGTGATCGGAAAGGTCAAACTCAAGATAGCTTCCCATTTTATCATCCTGCTCGTTTTTATTGAAGTCGATCAGTATAAGTCCACGATACTGCGGCAGCATATCCATAATGAACATACTGTCAAAGCTGCTGTTGCTTATGTTATTGTAAAGTATATTCTTTGTTCCGCTGAGGTACTGCTTTATATAGATGTATCGTAGATCCTCCGGCATATTTTTAAACCAGCTGTATTCGTATTTGTTATCGGCATTCAGGTATTCCTTCTGTTTTTCCGATAATTCATCTGTCTCATCACTTTTCAGGTCGATACGATATTCTTCCATATGCTGAAACATCCAATCCTTAGATTCCTGATCAAGGACTTCCCCCGAAACAAAAGGTATATAGCTCAGCGTATTAGTCATCGAATCTTCGATATGGTCATTTTGCGCTTCAAGATAACCATTGAGCGTGCTGCTGTATACAGCCCAGATCACCGCTACCGTCATAAGTGCAAACAGCGGAAGAACTATCGCTATTATCTGTAACAGCAGCTTGTGTTTTTTTCTTTCCCTTTTCACCTTCTCACCCCGCGTTGAACTTATGATTTTTGTTTGCAACTTTATGCCCCTTGTATTTAACGGGCTTTTCAAAATGGATATGCTCGTCAGCGTCATCAACACCCAGCACCTTTTGCAAAAAGCCTATCCAAAAGCGGTGAGTGTGCTGTTTTTCATCGCCCTGCCCGGCCCATTCCTTTGCAAATGCGGCAGCGGCTTTTTTCTATTCCTTTTCTGTCATAACTATACCTCCTACAGAGATACTTTTAAAAATTATACCATATCAGAGGCAGAATTTCAAGTATTAACAGAATCACAAAGAATTATGGAAATAAAGAATCAAATAATATGCAAGAATATTGTACGAATACTTTTCGGTTAACAGCTGCACATTTTGAATCAAAAAGGCTGTAAGTTTGCATAATTTTATATAGAAAAGATTGTACAAAACAACTGGGCGGCAAGTTAAATCGCCGCCCAACCGCAGGCAAGACAAAAGCCTGCAAACATCGTGTTTACAGGCTTTTCAGCTTGGCGCCACCTGTTGGACTCGAACAAAAAACAGCTCGCAAACAACCTGTTTGCGAGCTGTTCATTTATGCGGCAAACGGGACTTGAAGCACTGCCGCTTGCCAAAACCCACGCATCTGCGGTATTTCTTTGCCCGTTCCTGCGGCGATTCTGTCATAGGGGTATATACCGTAATATCGTGAAGTATTGCGTAGTTTTATGCTAAAATAAAGACCAAACAAAGACCAAGTATGGAATCATTAAGGTTTGGTTCGAATCATCACATTGCATGATCTATTATGAACGGTACTTCTGATTTTTGCTGTTCGCCTTGTCTGGTAAAGTCATTTTGAGAGTGCCCTTGTCAAGCAAAGGTCTTAAGTATTTTTCTCTGAAATGACTCCTTCCACTCAATCCGCAATACTCTTGTATTTCCCTCCTTGTGCGAGGTGTCTTACAATACGCTACCAAAGCAGCTAATGTTACGTTTCCAATCACTTGGTCTATATCTTGGTCCGTGACTTGGTCTATATCTTGGTCCGTGACTTGGTCTGTATCTTGGTCCGTGACTTGAACTATTTTATGCCCATAGTTCAGATTTGGAAAAGTAACCACAAACTGAGTTCTGTCAGAATAGAACTGAGGCTCTTTATCAGGTGCATAGTTTGGAGAGGAAAAGATGCTCAATCTTATCTTCTTGATGCCACTGCCTTCACGCTCCATATAACCAAGCCTTGCAAAAATATCAGCGAGGACAGGATTTCTCCTTGTTGACGGAATCTGCTCAAGGTTTCTGTCCTGTATCATAGTTCCGTCCGGCATTCCGCCGGGAGAATAGATCTCCATACGGTCATCAAAAATGTCAATATGGACTTCGCTGCCGTTGACAAGATAATCCCTGTGTATCAATGCATTTACAAGTGCCTCAAAGTATCCTCTTTCCTGATATTCGGGGAATTCCTCTCTTGAATTCGGAGTTTTTCTCCACATCATCTTTGTGTTGCGCTTTATAAAGGCATGAGCATTATTCAAAAGTTCAATGATACTTCCTGAATACTCTGCGCTGTCAAGAGCATCCATTTTGCCATTGGCTTTAGTAAGACCATTCCACCTTGTGCAGAATACTCTTGAATAACGGATAGGAGAATTATCGGCAAGCAGAGCTCCTGCATTTGTTAGCTTACCATTCATATCCGAAATGCCAAAGGATTCGTACTGTGTATCTTCAAAGCTCCGATTAGTCCACTGCTTGAATCTTGCCCTAAGACTACTGAAAGCATAGTCCTTCAGATTGTATCCTGACGAGAGTGAATCAAAGGTTGAATTCTTGCCTCGGAGAACAAGCCTTTTCAATTCTTCAGCCTTAGCAGGAACACTCTCATTTCCGACACGGATATATGCTTCCGTTGAGCCATCAGCTGAATAGTAATACGGTGTTTCGTCACCCTTATAAATGTAAAGTATTAAAAACTCTTTGTCATCGACCTTTTCAAATCTAAGTTTGAACTCAGGAATCGGACTAATTCTTTTTTTGATCTCTTCGCTTATTATCTCGGAATCTTCTTTAACATCTTTTAATCCTATCAAATCATCATTATCTGAAACACCGAAAATAAGACTGCCACCAAAAGTATTGGCAAAAGCACTTACACTTTTACACCAGCTCTTTGGCTTTTTCCTTTCTAATGCGACTTTTTTTTCGTAGTCACTTGTTTCACCTATCAGCTTTGTTATATCCATTCCGACCTCCAGATCAACAATCTACAAAAAATGATTTTCATTTAGTATACCACATTTGAGCTTTTTTTTCAAGCATTATGTTATCAAACCAACAAAAGCTCGCAAATACAGTATTTACGAGCTTGTTGTTATTACGCAGGCGATAAGAGCCATAAACTATTTCCTTAACAGTACTATATCACCGGTTGTCCTTCTCGACGTCCAGTACTGACCTTCCAGTTTGTTCTTATCTGTTTGTATCAATCTACAAGTTCCGTGTTGAATTGGGTTCTGTGCGCTGTACTGACTACTTGGGTTGGTAAGATATGTGTAATATAGTACATACTCTCCGTTTTCCTTGATAAGATCGCTTGTTATTGTATTGCTTGTGATTTCATTAGTGGTGATTTTAACACTAACCTTAAAGCTCGTTTGCTCTATATCAACTTTAATGGTCTTTCTTTTGTCTTGCCCATTATAGTTGTAGATTAGTTTTCCAGTATAGCTGCCTTTTAATTTCGGGGTTGAATCGAACGGGTTAATTCTCCATAACACCTTATCATATAAAGCCATTATTATTACAGTTATAGAGATTGATTCACCAGCAGCTCCCAGATAATCAAACCAGGTATTACATTTAAGGAAACTGAGAAACCCAACATATCCTATAAGGTAGCGAATCACAAAAACAATCACCGCTAGCCCAGCGCTTCTTTTAACATTCTTACTGATTCTTGCATCCATTATCTGAAGTCCTCATATTGCATACTCATAGAACTTTCTTAAATCCCTGACGAATTGTTGATAAGCGGAAATCATACCACCTGATGTGAAAAGCTGCTTTATTCCGTTTGCTTCTTTAAACGAAGAAAACTCATTCATATTATCTATTAGCCATTTTAAAATCTCGTCAAAGCAAAACCTAAGTGATGAATATTTGTTGAATACTGAATCGCTTACATTCCATAGTAGTGATTCGAGACCAAATGAAGAGATTTCGGAGGGCACAGAATATCCTGCGGATTCAAGTTCCTCACGCATACTCTTTATTACTCTTACAAGTTTTTTGAAACGATAAGTTGTACGCTTATTCTTTTCGATACCATTACTAATATGCTGCTCAGGATAATTAATGATGCTTCCACCATGATCAGGTTTAATCATTATGCCGCCAACATAATTGTTTTTGTCAAAGCTATAGTCATTGACGTAGTCTCTGTATCTATACGCTGGCACAACATCAGCGTCTACACGATATGTATTGCCAATGACCTTAATGCTCTTATCGTGTCTTTCCACACCAGAATAGCCATAATACTGTTTTAGAGCTTTTTCAACATCGTCTTTGAGAGATGTTACTTTAAATGATGCTTCAGAGAAGCCGTAATTGTTTCCAGAAACGCCACTCCTATAGTTTGGCTGAAATGTCGATTCAAGAATCACTGCAATATCAACATCACTTTCCGAGCGAATGTTCGTTTTGTTAGCGTAAGAACCCTGAACAAGCAACTTGATTCTTACATCTGAATTTCGTTTGCGCATTTCCAATGTAAATGAAAAAGTGTCGTTTACTTCATAGGAAATATCTTTATTGTCATCAGTGTAATCCAATTGCTTCAAAGCATCTCTAACCATATGAATTGCATTTTTACACTTCTCTTCTTCTGTTTGGCTTATAGGAGATGCCATTTTCTCGATTTGTTGTTCCGTGAACTTCATATTGTCCTCACTTTCCATGTTTTGTCTTATCAACCAATACAAATGTAGTTGCACCCTTAGGTGTTGGCGGAACGGTCTTGCCTTTAACAAGCGTAACCTCCGTATTGCTACCTGCGGGTTTATACTGACCCGAAACAGGGGCTTTCTGCCCAGTTTTTGTTTTTGTAGCCACGACGACTACCTCCTTAAAATATTTTTTAAAGAGGTCACACGCTTAGTTTTACTTTCCGTCGACAAAAAACTATTGCATTCTGTGAGAGAATATGATATAATAGTAGTTGCAACACAGGCTAAAGTATCATATTCTGTATGAACGCTTTTGCCGACCTAAGAGATGCCCCTCACGCGGGCATCTTTTTTCATGTGACCACTTTATTGCGTATTTAAAATGATGTGAGGCATTTCGCCAAATGCACCTTCAATCATTTTTTTACCCAGTTTGCTATTGCTTCGCACCCCAGTTATATCGCTGATGTGCATCATAGAACTCTCTCCAAATTTATTCTTATCTAACATCCAAACTTCATCACGCTGTACTGCTTCATCGATTAGCATTGTGCTATGTGTAGTGCAAATGAGCTGAGCATTATGCGGATTGGTTTCGGGATTATAAAACAACTCTATCAGTTTCTTAACAACCAATGGATGCAAGCCGTTTTCAATCTCGTCTATGACTATAAGACTGCCAGTACTTAATACAGAGTATACAGCTGGTAAGATATTTAACAGCTTAATGGTTCCGTTCGATTCGAACAATAAAAAAGGAAGCTCGCTAGTATTTACCACCTTATGGTTATCATAAACATCGTGTGTTGATTTTACGTCTACCTTCACGCTTTTCAGCACTACAGCACGATTCTCAAAATCGTCATATTCGATGGTATGTTTCTCGACTTTTTTTTCGTTAAACTTTACCTCGATATCTTTTAAAGTCGGATCAGCACTTCTTAAGAACTTAAGATAATCCTCTTTTTTTTCTGCAGAAAATGTCTCCTCAGTAATATTAGATAATCCCCGCATTGCAGCCATATTAACGACCTGTATGCTAGTAATAGCAGACATAATTGATAACGCTGTTTTGTTGTTTAAAAACGATGCCATTGATAAGCAAAGGGCATTCCCTTTAACAACATAAACATTATTCTCAAATGATCTTAACTCAGATTTCAGTGTAATACTCTTATAATCAGGTGATGTCCTTTCAAGAATAGTTTCGGTGCGCCTTTTCTTCTTAGTAAGTTTCTCTGAAAGAATATCGTTGTTTTCCGCAATGGAGAATGAATAAGTATACAATACATCCTCAACAATAACTTGGACAGAATACGATGTCTCCCTATCTTTACTAGTCACATCAAACTTAAAGTGGTTTCTTTGTGCAGCTAACTCATCTTTAAATGGAAACATATCAAGAAGCTGCGGATTGTTTGATGCACGAACAGGAGAAAACACAAGTGCTTGTTGAATCTGCAACACGATTTTACAAAAGGTCGATTTACCCGCACCATTAGCTCCGAAGATATATGCGATTTTGTTAAATTTCTGATTATCACCTGCCGAGAAAGTGTGATTCTCGATAATCTGTCCCTTGGGCACTACTGTTTCCATATCAAATGTTATTGTACCATTAAATGGTCCGAAGTTAGTTGCCGATATAGATTTTAAAACTGTATTTTTCATAACCGCACCTCCACACTTTACATTATATACTAAGCCGGCAGTTTTGTCAAGAGTTAAATTGAACTTTTGCATATTTTATGCAATAAATCCATTTTGCCGCACTGATTTTTTATAAAAGCGTTCACGTTTTTACATTAGAATGTTTATAATTAAGTTGTATTCACTATGTTGAATCTGTTGTCATAAAACGGACATAATAAAAATATGGCCATATTAATTGCACAGTGCTTACAAGGGGGAGAAAACAAACACAACCGAATAGGACGAATACAGCCGATACTATTCAAGTATCGGCTGTTATTGTACTATCTTATTTTTCCGTCCTCGATGCGAACGATGCGGTCTGCGCCGCTTGCGATGCTTTCATCGTGAGTAACTATCACAACAGTCTTCTGATACTTTTTGTTTACCTCGTGCAAGAGTGAGATAACTTCCTCGCCCGTTTTCTTGTCGAGGTTCCCTGTTGGTTCGTCACAAAGCACTATCTGCGGATTGTTGGCAAGCGCTCGTGCAATTGCACATCTCTGCTGCTGACCGCCCGAAAGCTCCGAGGGCAGATGACCTTTTCTGTCAGATAGTCCGAGGATATCGCAAAGCTCGTCGATATAGGCAGTATCGGGACGCTTGTTCGACAGCAGCACGGGGACGATTATGTTTTCGGTGACGGTAAGTTCAGGGATAAGACAGAATTTCTGGAACACAAAGCCTATGTTTTCCCGCCGTATCTTTGCGAGCTTTTTGTCTTTAGTCTCAGTTACCTTGATATCACCTATGAATACATCGCCCGAGGTCGGTCGGTCAAGACAGCCGAGCATATGCAACAGTGTTGACTTTCCGCTGCCGCTTGTGCCGCAGATAGCGGTGAAGCTCCCTTTTTCAATTTCAAGGTCAACGCCTTTGAGTGCATCAACTGTCTGTGTGCCCATTTTGTATTGCTTTGTAAGCCCCTGCGTTTTTATCTGAATATCCATTTATGCCTCCTTAAAAGCTTGACTTTTCAATTTCATCTACGATAGACTGCTTGCGGATAAAGCGTATCTGAGGTAGGGTGACAAGCATTATCATCACAAGATAAAGCACAAAAATAATAGCTATCGTGCGCACGATGTGATAGTCATACAGGTTTTGAAAATAGGGTATATGATCTGTCCACTCGTGGTCCTCGTGAACCCAAAGCTCTGAACGATACATACGCAGTACATAGTCAAAGAGCTTCTGGCACACAGCAACAGGGATCATCGAAAGTGCTGCGCCAACTATCGGATAGATGATATTCTGCCGCCATATCATAAACAGTATCTGCCGACTTGACATTCCGCAGGCACGCAGCATTGCGAATTTGCCCGAGCGCATACGGATATCAGTGTACAGACTTATGGCTATCATCACGGTGGCGATGAGGGTGAGAATTATCATCATACAGTAGTAGACAGACATTATTTTATGAGTTCCTCGGTTCATATTTGCGCTGATCTCGGCGGTCGAGCTTGTGACCATACCTCTTGCGCCCGACATTGTGCTGTACCAGTATTCATCGGCTTTTGTGATGTACGATTCATCTTTGACTTTCATACTGACCTGTGTAAGATTTCGGTCGGGAAGTCCCCAGGCTTTGAACGAATCAAGTGAGCAGAACACGTTAAGACCGTAGTTTCCGCTTGCGGCAAAGGTCATGTATCTTTTTGCCTCGTCACTGTCAAGGACAAGTATCGCACCGACCTTGACGGGCAGATCCTTGCGCCTGCCGACTGCGTAAGAGGTCAGCGGAACGATGTTTCCGCTTTCGGACGGGACGTTCTTTTTATAGACAGGCTCGCCCAGCTTTGACAGGTCGGGCTTGTTAAAATCAAAGTTCTCCTCGGTGTCATTAAGCCGGATATCCGAAAGGGGCAGCAAGTCTCCAACATCGAAAAGATCGATGTATTTATCTCTGCTTGTCTTGGTCATTACAAGCAGCACCTCGCTGCCATTACGCAGCTTTTCAATATCTATTTCGCCGCGCTCGGTGTACTGCCGCAGCTTTTCAAATTCTTCGTCAAAAAAAGCGACGCTGGGGCAGGAGCAAATAAAGTCGGTCTTGTCATAGCCTATTTTTTGAACGACCGCATCCTCAGCCTCCTTAAGCCCGCGGTCAAGCTCGCCTGCGGTGGAAGGGTCAATATCGGTGTGTTCCTTGACATCATAGTTTTCAAGTGCGCTCAAATACTTTTTATCAAGCGAGCCTTGTGCAAACGTCAGCCTTGTTGAACGGTTTATTGCTCTGCCGTAGATGTCCTTGACAAAGCTTTGCTTTTTGAGCTGTTTATAGGCACTCTGGCTCACTCCGTTATCGTGGTGATTTTCAATATTGAAAATGTACATTCCATCGCTGTTTGAACGGTCGGCTGTGTAGTCCCAATAGGCAAGACCGCTTTGCTCTTTCTCCCATTTCAACTCGTTGTTTTCTTTGTCCGTAAGGGCGCAGAAGTAGGTATATCCGAACAGCGCCACACCCATGACCAGCACGCTTACCACGGCTATACGCACATTGTGCAGCTTTATGCGGCGTATAAGCAGCCATTTCCAGCTGCGGTATTTGCCCGCAGGCTTTGCTTTTGCGTGTCTGCGTGTGCGGGCTTTCTGCGGTGCAAAAAGCTGTATCGGTGTTTTGCCGTTGATGCTGAACACGGCGTGGAAAACGGCAAGCTCCACACATATCAGTACAGCCGCAGAGGACAGGATAAACGGGTCATATGTAACCTCGGCTACATATTTATGTACTGTAAATCCGTATTGCAGCTTGAGATCGTACAGGCGGTTGAGAAGGTCGGTCATACCAATATGCGCAAGGCTTCCAAGTCCCAGTCCTATGGCTATACCTGCAAGCGCTGTCAGCGTGAAATCACAAAAGATGTAAAGCTTCAGCGCTGTTTGTCCAAGTCCAAGGCTGCGCAGCACGGCAAAGTTTTCCTGCTTGTCCTTTATGATGTTTTTCGTCAGACCGACAACCGAAAGAATGACGATAATGAAGATGATGACGGTAAGTATCGGCATAAGTATCTGTGAATAAAAATCCTTTACAGTGTCATCGTTCTCAATGACATCGCTTACAGTCGAGAATCCGGTTTCAGCACCGACCCTGTTTGCGCCGAGGATATACATATAGGTCATCACTCTGCCGCTTGCATTTGTGCTCCATATCATTGTATCTTCGGCATATCCCAGCACCCTGCTGTAAAGATCGTTTTTGACCGTCTGCTTTGTCAGGTCGGTCTGTATGAATGCAGAAACAAGCTCGCTTTTGAAGATGTCATTTTGCGAGATATGAAAGTAAACGCTTGGCATATCGTATTCTTTTTCAGCGTAGGGGTATCTGTACCAGCCGCCTGCAGATGATGAATTTTTCTCCTCAAATACACCGCATAGGGTATACTGCTTATCGGCAAGATGCTCCCCATTTGCAGAAAAAAGTGATATGCTCACCTTTGCACCAGGGTATGGCTTGATACCAAAGCCCTTTGCGGTGGAAACGTCCATAGCGACCTCGCCGGCATTTTCGGGGTAACGTCCGCGCGTGCAGGTCATATGGTAAATCTCCTGTGCCTGTTTGTCCTCAAATGCAGCGGCATTGAATTTTGCACCGCCTGCATTCTGCACATAGCCAAGCTCAAATTGCAGCCCTACTTTCTCGACCGTTTCTTCCTGCCTGATCCTTTCGGCAGTTTTCAGGGAGATATTGTGGGCGGCATTATCATAGTTTCCCAGCAAACGCAGCTCTTCCTCGTACACGGCTTGCTTTTCGCTGCGCACCAAAAGCGCTGTACAGCAAAGCGCACTCACACCAAGCACCAGCGTCAGCATAAGCGTGAACAAGCGCCGCTTGTGGTGAAGCCAGTATTTGAGTGACAATTTTGTGAGCATTTTTATCTTTTTCATATATCTTACCTTTTGTTCTGTGTTACTCTTGCCATTGATATGTCAAATATAATGTCAAGACTATAATCGGCTGTTTTATATGGCGGCGAAACTTCATTTTTTCGTTTGTAGTTTATTCTTATATTCACTCTGTTACAGTCGCTTGGGATAGCTGTTATTTCGATCTTTGTGCTGTTTGCTTGCTGTGATTGCAAGTGCTGCACAGGATTTGTGATAACATATTTTTCTGCGCTGCCTGTTGTATGTTTTTCGCCGTTGACAGACATCGGACAGGGTATGCTTTTACCTGTTTCGTTTTGCAGTGCGCTGACCTCAAAATACATACCGTCAGTATCCTGCAAAATGTTTATATCAGGGTCAAGGGTTATATCTATCTTGTCATTTCCGTTGTATCGGGCGTTAAGATCAATGCCCTCTGCTGAATATGACTGCGTAACTATGCCGCTTGACTGCTTATGCAGATAAAGGAGCTTTTGCATTGTCAGGTCAGTGGCTTTGATCCGGTGAGAGTGCATATCGTCAAGAATAAAGCGTCCCTGCTCGGGGTCGGCGACCTCTATGCAGATAAACTTGTCTGAATCTGCCTTGGGGAGATAAAGCCTGTATACCGAATGACGATGCGTTTGCTTATCGGTCGTGCAGTACAGTTTTACCTGCATTTTCGGTTCTTGATAATAGTGCGTCATGCAAGTCAGACCTGTTTCGCTGTCGGTATCTTTGAGAGATACCTTCCAGTCCTTTTGACAGGCAAGCATCATCTGTGCAAGCCCGTAGTCATACATCTGCCCTTGTTCGATATCTTCGTGATCGGTGTCAACAAGAAGTTCGGACTTTGAAGAACTGTCTGTCTGCGTCAGAAGCTCTGCATCGGGACTGATTTCAAAGCGGTAGTCAAAGCTTTTGCCTTTGAGTTTTTCAAGCAGCGCTGCTGCCTCCTGCAAATTAGTATCTGTCTGCGAAACTATGGTTTTTTGCGGCCGGTAGTCGCCATAGCTGTTATGATTCAGCAAGGCTATCGGCATGCCGACTGCGAGCGCTGCGGACACGCCCGCAATTACTATCTTGGTGGAAATGCCTGTTGCGGCGACTGCTGCGGTGCCTGTGCTGACGGTGACTTGGCTGCTTTCAAGTGCGGCATTTATTACTGCTCCAACAGGGACAGCGCAGAGAACACCAGTGTTTTTACTGAGCTTTTTCAGCTTTGAGGCAAGCTTTTTGCGAGCTGCATACAGCCGCTGTTTTGTGGTATTCTCTTTGAGCCCCATTGCCTTTGCGACCTCGGCTACGCTTAGCTCCTCAAAATAATACATTATTATTGCGCTTCGGGTTTCAGGCTTCAGACTGTCTATTGCCTCACGCAAAAGCCGCTTTGTTTCCTCGTTTTCAATATAGTCGCTTGGGATCATTACAGGTTCGCATAAAGCGGCATTTTCAACTGTGCGGTCTAATTCTTCACAGCTGTCGAAGTGTGCTTTTTCACTCTCGGAGTTCAGGTAGTCTGTACACTTATGGTATGCTATGGAGTAGAGCCACGAACCAAACGAATCGGGACAATGCAGGTCAGAAAGCTTTTCGATGGCAGTCAGGAAGGTGTCCGAAACGATGTCTTCTGATGCAGCTTGTGATGACACATTCTTGCGCACAAAAAACCATATGCGCTCGCGGTACTGCCTGTAAAGCTTTTCAACTGCATCCTTATTCCCCGACTGTGCCGCTTTCACTGTGTCGGCAAGCTCTGCCTTGTTCATCGCTCTCACACTCCTTTCCGATAGTTTTCATCACTCTTTTATCTACCTTTTCAAGTCCGTAGGTTTCTTGCAGGCTGCATTTAAACATCTGCAAAAGTATGATTTTTATAAGCTTGTTCATTTCCATATGCACCACACCTTTAGATTTCCCGTTATATGATCTATAATTATGACGGAAAAAATGCTGTTTGGTTAGGAAAAATCTTGTGTGGTAAAATTTGATATATTGTAGCACATCAAAAGGGTAAATGCAAGTGCAGGCTTTTCATCGCCCTACACAATAACGCACCCGGTGAAAAACTGTTTGAGTTCGAAAGGATACAAAGCGTGGAATACATGGGCACAACATATATTGCAAAAGAGATAGAAAAAGCAGAAAGCCCAACAGCAACACAACACCCGGAAGCATGACTCCCGGGTGTTTTTATGTATTATGAAATAACCTTTCCGTCGCTGATCTCAATAGTCCGTGTACATTGCGAAGCTATCTCGCTGTCGTGTGTGACAATAACCACTGTCCTGCCCTGAGCGTTGAGTTTTTTGAACAGCTCCATTATCTCCGCAGAGGTCTTTGAATCAAGCGCACCCGTCGGCTCATCGGCAAGTATCATCGCAGGCTCATTAACTATCGCTCTTGCAATTGCCACCCTCTGCTTCTGTCCGCCAGAGAGTTTATTGCAAGGCTTTTTTGCAAGTTCTCCAATGCCCGCAGCCCTCAAGGCACCAAAGGCTTTTTCTTTTTTTGCCGTTGCTTTAACCTTTGCAAAATCAAGTGGTATCATCACATTTTCAAGTGCCGTCATATCCTCGACCAAGGCAAAATCCTGCATGACCATACCTATTTTTTCGTTCCTGATTTTTGCATACTGCCTGTCCGAAAGGCTTTTGACAAGTGTTCCGTCAAGGCGGTACTCGCCGCTCTGATAATCGTCAATGCAGGCGAGGATATGCAGCAGCGTTGACTTACCGGCTCCGGATCTGCCCGTTATCGCAACAAGCTCTGTGTCATTTATTTCAAGACTGATGCCATGAAGCGCTTCAAATTCGTTAGGCTTCTTGGGATTGTATATCTTAGTGAGATCTTTTATCGTTATCATAGCTTTCTCCTATTCTAATACTGTCCGAGCAGCTGTTTGGGCGTGCTTGCTCTGCAAATAAAATACGGTGCGGCAAGGCTGACGAGCAGGAACATCAGCAAAAGTGCGGCAATGTTCACAAGGCTTATTCCAGACCAGACAATGCTGATCGAAAACTGCTTTGATACTACGCTGACCGCCGCAAGCGACAGAACAAGCGACACTGCCGCCAGCACAGCACTTCTGATAAGCTCAATGAGCACACAATGTTTCCACCGCATACCACAGATGCAAAATACAGCATAGTCTTTCAGTCTTGTACGCATGGTGAGAGCCGAACTGCTCAGGCTGCTGACAAAAGCAAGCACAAGTATCACTATAATTATCGGCAGCATATCGTACAAATGCCGATACAGATACTGCTTGCTGTTTTTGTCAAGATCGGTCAAAGCCATAGAGTAAGCACAACCGAACTTTGCAAGCATCTGCTGATCTGCTTTAAGCTGCTCTTTGGAAACGCTTTCGGGGTAGGTTATCAGGCAACCTGAAAACAAGCCCTGTACTGCACCGAGCTTTTGCAGATATTGTGATGAAAATATCATCAGCGGCTCTTGCTCGATCTCGTGATCATAAGGGTTAAAAAAGATATTGAAATCGTCGTTTGAACTATGAACAGCAAACCCGCCGACTATCTTTGATCTATCCTCAAGCACGCCCACGACCTGCGCAGTATAGTTCTTTCCGCCCAGGTCGATCTCTATGCTGCTGCCATTCTCCCAACCGTATTCATTTTTTGAAACCACACACTCAATGCAGTCAGCTTTTGTGCTTTCTTTCAGCCAGCGTCCGCTTTTGAGCTTGGGCGTAAACCGTCTTATCATCTCATCGTTATAGCTGAAATTGTTCACAGCAAGCAACCCCTTATCCGTCATCATTCCGCAGCTGACAATGTTGCAGGCAGCGATCCTTTCGGGCGAATGAAGGAATTGAAAAATATCATCATTGGCAAGAAAATCTTCCGCTTTGTTCTCACCATAAAAGTCCTTGTTCGCCGCACTGCTGAACTCACAGTACAATCCCTTTGACTCAAACATATCCTGAAACGGAGTGTAATACTGAGATCTTATCAACACCGATGACACCATTACAAGCGTTATCACAACCGCACACGTCATTTCGCAGACGGTGAGCACGCTCATCAGCTTGCTTCGCTTTATGTTTTTAACAGCACACTTTAAAAGCATTCCCTCACCCCATTCCCTGGTAATTAATCTTTCTGCCGACCGACATACTTATCATCGGTATGACAATAATGATAAAGACGAACATGAACCCTACAAACAGACAAAGATACGTTTTCAGAGAATATGCTTCCTTAAAAAAATCAAGCACACGGCACATCACCTTGTTTGTGACAAGTATATTAAGTCCTGCACCGACAGCGTATGCAGGCAGGGTAATGACAACGCACTCGGCAAGGTACATAAGCACCGCTCTCACCCGACTACAGCCGCAGATGCGCATTATTGCAAGACCTCTGCGCCGTTTGAGCAAAATGAAACGGTACAGCATCGCAAAGTTTGTCACCGACAAAAGTGATATGAGCAGCGCTATCCAGATCATATTGTTGTAAATGCTCACAGTGTCGGTGTCGGGGAATTTCAGCTCGGGGAATTTCAGCAGCCCCGGGAAAGACTTCTCTGCCTTGAGCGTTATATCATTGTACATTGAGCGTGTGATATTACGTTCAAACGAAAAACCTATCTGCGTTATCGGAACGTCTCCGGGAATAGTAAGAAACGGAACTATCGGTGCGGCTGTCCCTGCGGAGTATGTGCCTACGACCGAGTATTTCTTCCCGAACATCGTTATCGTGCCGTCTGCATTTCTGAATTTACTGCACGCTGCATTCCATTCATCTGCACTGCTTCCGCCGACAACTGCAACAAGCTCACCGCATTGCTCCTCGTAATTATTGATGTATCTGCCCGACGTGATAACGCCTTTCTCCTCCCAGTTTTTACGGGTTTGCTCGCAGATCCCGTACTTGCCTGCGTGGATAACGAACCGCATCGGGAAAGAGCCCGGGCCCTCATCAGACTCAAACTCCGGCAGTTCTGCACCTGCATAGATCACTATCATCGCATTGAGTGTTTTCTCATCAAGAGATTCAGCAAATTGCTGGAAGTCACCCTTGGAGATGCTGCTGCCTTGCTGTATCTCAGGATTGAACGTTTTAAGTTCAAGCTCGGTCTCGTTTTTCTGCGTTTTATAATTATAATAAAGCCCGTAGGAAAAGTTGATGATAAACGCCGACGAGATAACACAGATAACAATTATTGCAAATATCGTACGCTCTTTTTTAGCAAAGCTGAATATGTTTGAAAGTACCCGCTTCATTTTCTCACTTCCACAAAAAAATACTGATGAAAGCATTTCGCTCTCACCAGTATAGATGCAGTTATTCTGTTTAATGTGACTGCTTCGCCTGCGGTTTCACCGACCTGCATATATCAAGCATTTTATCTTTGTCAAGATCGCCGGAAACCATAAATACATATCTGCCATTATCCCAGATATAGACCGTCTCGTATTCTGTCACAACGATCTGATATTTCTGCCCGTCCGTGTCGACGCACTCTTCTGTTTTTGCCTCATCAGTGAATACTATCTTGAATGAACCTTTAGTGAATTGTGAAAAAAGTATCCTGCTATCAGCGCAGTAATATGGGATATCGACCATTGTTTCTGTCCTGTTGTGATACTGCTGTTTGAAGCCCTGCGGCAGTTTACTGATGCGGTATTCTTCCTCGATGGTATCGGGGTATCCGTCATTTGAGCCTGTATCAGCTGAAATGACCTGATGATCTGAAAAAACACTTGTGAAAAAATCAAAGACTGTTTCTCTTACGGCTTTGACGCTCATTGCTGATGCAGAAACTATCACTATTGCTGCAGCGATACAAGCTGCTCTTCGTGATGCGGTACAGACAAGTCTAAAGTACGGCTTGCGCTGCCTTTTAAACAGTTTTTGCATTTTCTTTTCGTGTCTGCGGCTGAAAATATGCGGCTCAGATCTATCAATATCCTGCAAAAGCTCTACAGTCTGTTCGTCAAAAAGCTCCTGCATTGCCATACCCAGGTTATCCATTCTCATCACCCTCCTTCAGTTTTTCGGAAAGTCTCTGCCTTGCCTTTTGCAGACGCTTCCTCGATGCAGTCTGGCTTATACCGAGCAAGCGAGCTATCGCCTTGTGATCAAGCTCCAATGCATATTTCAGATACAATATCTCCGCATCTGCCTTACATAGCCTGCTCGCACACTCTTTTATCCACAGCTTGTCATATACGTTTATATCCTCATGGGGTATGTATTCCTCGTCATTATATTCCATATCATCAAGATGATGTCTGTTTTTTCTCCGTATCATCCTTGCGGAATTTCTAATAGTTACGATGATATATCCGTGCTTTTTGTGAGCATCAAGGGCACTGACTGTCTTAAAGTTACCTGCTAATGATAAAAAACCATCTGCAACCGCATCTTCTGCCAGAGCACTGTCATCAAGTATTCTATACGCAACATAGTACGCTTCATTCTTATATTTATTATAGAGCTTCTCAAACTCTGATCTTTCGCATTCATCATTAAGGAGCATATTTATAGGAAGCAAAACACTTACCTCTTTTCATTTGTATTTTCCCCTATTATATTTAGATGCACCAGCACAAAGCAATGTGACCGATTTAACCATATTTTTTAGAAATTAGTATCATTTTAGCATAGTATCGGCAGTTATGCAACTGTATACTCTTTTGTCTATTTCCGATATGACACCCCTTATGACACCGTTATGACAGTTGTGCGCATCTCTGAATTTTTCTGATGAGCCTTGACGCACACTTTCAAGTGCGCTATAATGACCTCTGGACAGCAGCAAAGGCGACATTCCATGGAGATAATGTTTGCCGATAGATTTAAATGCTCAAGGACTCTTTGCTTTATCCACCTATGGTAAAGCAAGGGTTCTTTGTTTTTCAAAAAAACAAGGGGAGTGATGCAAAAAGAACAATACAGCATTTCAAACCAAACAGTGATATGCTACAATCAAAACTGAAAGGAGGAAAGCATATGCAACAAAACGAATTGAAACTATGCAGCTGTGAGTACATCATGGAGACAGAGTTCAAGAAAAAGAGATACCTCGTTGACCGAATGCTCTACCCCGGGCTGTACATTCTCGCAGGCGCACCAAAGGTCGGAAAATCGTGGCTTGCAATGCAGCTTTGTGTCAGCGTGGCGCTCGGTGAACAGTTCCTGAAGCACGAAACGGACATCGGTCAGGCGGTGTACCTTGCTCTCGAAGATGACGAGGGACGCTTGCAGGACAGGGTCTATGAGTTCATTGATGTGCCGACCGAAAACCTTGAATTCGCTATTGCATCGGAGTCTATTGACAGCGGTCTTGAAAATCAGATACGCTCGCTCAGTGAAACTCACAGCAACCTTCGGCTCGTAATCATCGACACAATGCAGAAAGTCCGTGAGACCACCGACATCAGCTACGCCAAGGACTACAAGGACATGAGCGTGCTCAAAAATCTCGCCACCGAGCTTGGCATCACGATCATTCTTATCCACCACACCTGCAAGCGATTTGACGATGATCCGTTCAATATGGTCTCGGGCAGCACAGGGCTTAACGGCTGTGTTGACGGACTTCTTGTTCTGATGAAAGCAAAGCGAAGTGCGAACCAAGCGACACTGCACTGCACAGGTCGTGACATTGAGGACACAGAGCTGCTGCTGACCCGGCAGGGTGCAAGGTGGACGGTCACCGACGAGAGAGAGGACAAACCGCCCGACATTTTCTCTTTTGCAATTCACGATCTGATGATTGAAAAGCTCACGTTCAAAGGCTCGGCAACAGAGCTGTGCGGACTGCTGACAGAGAAATACTCTCGTGAGTTCTTTCCCAACATGATAAAGAAAGACCTGACCTTGCACGGCTACGAACTGCAAAGCTACGGCGTGAAATTCTCTCACAAGCGCAGCAACGGACAGCGGTTGATTATGCTGGAGTACGACCGTGACAGTGACACCGGTGACGGCAGAAATCTTATGCCAGAGCCGTCACAAAATGCTGACCCTGCTGTCACTGCCGAGCAAACCGAAAGCTCACAAACCGCTGATACTATTGGCTCTTCGGCAACAGGAGAAAGCAACACTTGTGAAAAGTCAACTGACCCTGTCGGGCAGTTAGCTGTCCCTTTTTGCAGTGGAGCTGACCCTGAGTACATCATCATCAATGGAAAGAAAGTCGAGGTAAAAAGCTACTCGATCAACGAGTTACTCCACCAGTGTGCAGCAAAGATCAGAGCAAAGGTTTTTGCTGAGCGAGGTATTCTCGTCCCCGAATTTGACCCCACACTGTGAGCCGATTTGTGCCCGCTCTCTCCCTCGGTGGAGAGTTTGCCCGACCCGCAGGCACAGGAAGCGACACAGGGCAACGTGGCGCAAGTGTGAGCGAATGACAGGGCAAGGAACTCTCGCCGCAGGAGTTTACTATCTGTATAGTAACTCAAGAATAGCAGAAAAGATAAAACCCCGAGACTAAACGCTTTGCAGAGCTTGCAAGGGCATCGGGCGCAGCAGAAAGCGCCGACAGCGACAAGCAGGCTGCTGAAAAGTTCCTTGCAAAGCTCGGCGAGATATGCAGGATATGCGAAGTTCCGACGCTCGAACAGTATGGCATCAGCAAAGACGAGTTTATGGCTCACATTGATAAAATGGCAGACGACGCACTTGCAAGCGGCAGTCCTGCCAACACGATAAAGCCGGTCAGCAAACAGGATGTGATCGGCATATACCGATCCTTATGGAATCAGACATAACAAGCTGCCTCATGATTCATTTTCCCCTGCCGAAAGGCTGTGTCTCCATTGCGGAGCGCAGCCTTTTTGCTGTATTTCTTTGCCCAACCAATCATACAGTTAACTTTTGATGCTTTTCTATTTTAATGGCATTGACAAATTGACATCACATCGGCGATGTGATATGATATACAAAAAGAACGGAGGCGCATTGAATGAAGATACTGCTATTTTGCTGCAAGGGGTTTGAGATGATGGAGTTCGCTCCGTTCATTGATGTTCCCGGCTGGGCAGTCAACGACTACGGCTATGACATCTCGGTCGAGACCGCAGGTTTCACAAAGGTCGTCACATCGGCTTTTGGTGTGCCGATCACTGTTGACAGGACACTTGATGAGATAGATTTGAACGAATACGATGCGCTTGTTGTGCCCGGCGGTTTTGAGGAATACGGATTCTACGAGCAAGCCTATGACGACAGACTTCTCGGACTTATCCGTGAGTTCGACAGTCGTGGAAAGTTCATCGCATCGGTGTGCGTTGGCGCTTTGCCGTTAGGTGCGAGCGGTATTCTGAAAGGCCGCAGAGCGACAACATATCACCTCGGTGACGGGCGCAGGCAGCGCCAGCTGGCAGAGTTCGGCGCAGTTGTAGTGCCCGATGAGAGCGTAGTTGCAGACAAAAATGTCATCACCAGCTTTTGTCCCGAGACCGCACCGCACGTTGCGTTTCGCCTGCTCGGTCTGATGCTCGGCGAGGACAAGGCAAAGATAATTATCGATGCAATGGGATACTGATAACAACACAAACGCCGGGAGATTTGAACTCCCGGGCGTGGTTTGTTATGTCAGTCCGAAGCGTCTGCATCGAGAACGATGTTCGGTGCAAAATCTGGATAAAGCTGCCTGGTATCTTTCATCAGCGTGTCAAGCGCTTCCTTTCGGTCTACATCAAAGCTGATGACGAAAAAAGAAAAGCAGATCTACACCAAAGAGCAGGTCAGGGAGTTTATGCAAATGATAGACACTGCACCGCTGAAATACAAAGTGTTCTTCAAGCTGGCTGTGTACACAGGCTGCCGCCGTGGCGAACTGCTCGGGCTGGAGTGGAAGGACATAGACTTTGACGAGCAGGTGATATATGTACATCAGACATCAAACTACACCGCAGAAAAAGGTGTGTACACCGACGGCACAAAGACAGTAAAGTCAACGAGAACAGTCAATATGCCGCAGGCGATCTGCGAGCTGCTCAAAGAGTACAAGCTGGAGCAGGACAAGTACAAGGTCAGCATCGGTGACCAATGGGTTGAAAACGACAGGCTGTTCATCAAGTGGAACGGCGAGCCGATGCACCCGAACACTCCGTACACCTGGCTGATGAGGGAATGCGAGCGAAACAACTTCCCATTCTACGGCATACACACATTCAGGCACCTGTTCGCATCAATAGAGATCGAGGCTGGCATCGACCCGACCACAGTTGCGGCAACGCTTGGACATTCAACGCCGATAACCACCATGTCAACATACAGCCACTACTTCGCACAAAGCAAACAGCGAGCAAGCAATGCGGTTGCAGAATTTCTTGAAAAGAGCGGTTAACGCCTTAAAAGCAACAGCCCTGCGGGTCAGATGCATTTGTCAATAAAAAACTGAGCCAGAGCGCTAATAAAAAAGTGAGCCAGTTTTGATAAAAAAATAATGAGCCACTAATCATTATTCATGGTCGAATCGATGCGGTAAGACGAGCTGCAGTTCATATTCAGAACGAAGGATCTGAAAGTGACTCTGTCAATGAGTGCAGCAAGCATCATCTCATTTTCAAAAAGCTGAGTCCATTCTGAGAATTCAAGATTTGTGCTGATTATCACGCTGGCTCGTTCAGAACGTTCTGATATGATCTGAAAGAGCATTTCCGACTGGTATCTGTTGAAAGTCAGATAGCTTAGCTCATCGATTATCAGCAGATCTATCTTACTGAGGCTCTTTTCAAGTTTGGATAGCCTGTTCATCTGGACAGCTTCTGCAAGCTCGGCTGCAAGATTGACCGCTGTATAGAACTTCACACGGTATCCGGCTTCACAGGCATTCATGCCCAGTGCTATCGACAGATGTGTTTTTCCGCTTCCGGGGTTGCCTATCATAACAATGTTCTGTCGCTGCTTTATGAAATCGCAGGAAGCAAGCTGTCGTACAGTGCTTTCGCTGACGTTTTCAAGCCTTGACATATCAAACTCATCAAGTGTTTTCAGCGTCGGGAACTTTGCAGCCTTTATCCTGCGTTTCTGACCTGTTACCGAGCGTTCTGCAAGTTCCTGTTTCATCAGTTCTATCAGAAATTGCTCATAACCGTCATCAGCTGAAAGCTGCCGTATGACCTTCTCATAGTTGTTGAATGTAGGCACTTTAAGCTGTCTTGCATAGAGCTTTATCGTTTCTTTCTGTACGCTGTTCATACTGCATCACCGCCTTTCAGCAGCGAATCATATCGTTTAAGATCCGGCAGTATTATCTTTATTGATGGTTCTATCGGC
>ONMZ01000025.1 GCA_900319075.1 uncultured Eubacteriales bacterium | reverse complement strand
TTCGCAGATGATCGTGTCCTTTGCGAACTGCTCGGCTTCCTCTACGCTGTTTTCAAGTATCTCGTGACCAACAGCGGCAGAGAACTCATCAAACAGTTCTGTCTTTCCCTTATCCTTGAACACCTTGATGTTAAAGCCTTTGCAGACCGTTTCGTTCCCCATCGCATCACTCCTTCTGATGTCATCGGCAGGAGCAATGGTTATCCAATATCCCTTGTACTTCATTTTCTCACCCCCTTCATATCCCGAAAGACATCTGAATGTCATCTTCCATATCGGGATCATCGTCCTCGTCATCGAACTGGTCTTCCATCTCGTTCAATTCAAGATGACTTTCAAGCTCACGCTGCGATGACACATCCAAGGCTCTTGACTGTGCTTCTAGCAGATAGCTTGTATCCATGCCGTTTTCAAGGTATCCCTCCCATATCGTCTGCATGTAGTAGCTTGACGGCGGATTGATCTGCCTTGTATCTTTTGTCATCAGATACGCCATACCTATGCACTTTTCACCGTTCAGCTCAAACTCCACATTTTCTTTGTAGTAGCTGTTCGGGAATCCTTCATAGTGGTCAAGCCTTGGGATATCTCTTGGATCCAATTCCCACAGCAGGATCGGTACTTCTGCATCTTTGTTGGGAACGATATTGGCAACTCCACGAAACTCCAGCTCCCAGCCTTTCAGCATCGCAGGATCAAGTGGCTTTGAGTGTGGACACCTCAGTGCCATTTGCCACAGGTTGATATTACTGCCGTATGCGATATACAGCAGTTTCTTTGGTTCTTCTCTATTACTCATATTTCTCCTTTCTACATACTCATTTCCATTCCTTCGGTCTCATCTTCGGTTTCATCGGGTTCTTCCGACTGAACAGGCTCAATGTGTTGAACCTGCTGTCTTTGTGCTTTCAACCGTTCACGCTGTGCTATGGCATCTTCGGGGTGCCGCCAGGCGATATTGCCGTCAAGATGTTTGAGCAGATGTGTTCTACAGTTCTTGAACTCGTCACCGATCAAGCCTAAATTCAGTAAGAAAACACGAAAGCTGTACCGCATATTGTCAGAATGCGATACAGCCGGTGAACAGTATTTCTTTGTAAATGCGGCATTTGAGATAGCAAGTGCGAGAACGATCTGTGCTCTGACCTCACCTGCGTGAAGACTTGCGTTGCAGGCTCGTATCTCGAAATGCCCGTGCTGAAAGTAGCTGTGCAGGTTGAGTGCGTGGTAACGGGTTGAATTGTAGTGATTGCTCGGTGACTGATATGTCTCCGAATACCACATCTGCTTGATCTTTTCCATATCCTTTGGTTTGCGGCGGTTGAGCTGCTCAACAAAGCTGCGGTTTATCTTTTTGCAGTAAGTCGACCGAGCAGATGACACCTGAAGTGCATCCCAGAGGAAATCTTCCTTGCTTGACCAGATGTTCACGAGATTTCGTATCTTTTGTGCATCAAAGTCAGAAGCGTCGATATGCACATGTGTACCGCAGTCATACTGCGGACCTGTGATCGCACCCGCACTACGCAGACCTCGTATGACCGATTGCAGAAGGGGAATATCCTCATAGTCAAGCACGGGACTGTTCATCTCGACCTTGTACAGATCACTCGCCCTGTCGCCGTTTTTCTTGTATGGCTCAATGCTTGCATCGGACACAATGCTCCACGCTCTGCCGTCCTCATCATAGATCTTGTACTTATCGTAGCTGCCACCGATATGCTCAACAGAACCGCCAAGCACATCTCGTATTGCTTTTGCGGCAGAGCAGCGGGTTATTCCTGTCATCTCGATCTCAATGCCGAACCGCCGATTCTTGATACCTTCAAAGTTTCCAGCCATGATCTCACCTCCCTTCATCGAAAAATGGACACAAAAAAAGCTCGTACCTATCGGTTCTTCTGAACCAATTTGTACGAGCAGTCGATATTTCTTGAGCTTTGAACAGTTATTATATTATGTTGGGTTTACAAAGGTGCGTAGATACGCAGTTTACAAGCAAGATATATATTGAGTATCTATACAGATTGTATAGTAACACTCAAGTATCCAAACAGAACCTACGACCATCGAGTTTTCACCCCTATGGTCGTTTTATTCTGTTTTATAGAGTAGTTTTAGTTATTTTAACGAACCTACGACCATCGGGTTTTTACGGTGTCCTCAAAATCACAAAAATTCAGTTTCATATTTTCTAGGACACCAAAATCCAAAATCTCACCCCAGGACACCAAAAGGACACCTTTTTCACGAAACCTACCTAAAATCAGCATATGTTACGTTATGTAAAAGCTCTCAAAGCGTTAATCAGTCGAGATTAGCAGAGATTAGCATAGTTTAATATATTTATTGACACGTTCTCATAACCCGAAGGTCGTAGGTTCAAATCCTGCTCCCGCAACCACGCAGATACGCTGTTTGAGGCAACTCAAGCAGCGTGTTTTTTGTTCAAAATCGCACTTTGGGGCACTATTAGGGCACTATTTTGGGAAGCCTCGCTTTCATATGGTCGGAAAGCCCCGTATATCTCCTCAGTTTTTAGTTTCATATTTTCATATAGCAACAGCCGGACTTTTCAGCCCGGCTGCTTTTCATTTTATATTTGTTCTGTGAGCCTTTTCAGTATTGACGGATAATCCATCTTTCCGTTGAGCACACGATATATAATGATCTTTTTTTCATCATCAAAGACACGGTAGAACATCAGATAATCTTCAATGACCGTCATTCTGTAACCGATTCTTGCAAGAGCCTCATCGGGAACAGTTATTGACATTCGTGGGAATGTCCCGAGCCGCTGCGCCGTCTGCTTCATTTTATCCTTGATCCTTATCGCACCGTTCTTGCTGCCCATCATCAGAAAAGATGAGACTATCTCGTTCATGTCCTGCACTGCTATCGGCAGATACTCGATCTTATAGTTTTCATTCAGCGCCATTTATCAGGTCCTCCATCATCTTATCGACCTCATCGACGGAGTACGTCCTTGCACTGCTAAGTCTCTGTGCCTCGGCTTCAAGGAGCTTTTCACGCAGATTGAGCATTTCTTCACGGTATGAATATGCTTCCATACTCATCACAACAAGGTCACCCTCACCGTTTTTGGTAAGGAAAACAGGCTGTTTGTTCTGCTTGCAGTATGAGGATATTTCGTTATATTCGTTTCGCAAACTTGTTGAAGGCTTTATCATCATACAAGCCACCTCCTTGATTCATTCTATACATATTATATCATTATTATATCGTTTTGTCAACGTTCTATGCTATCGGGAAACAATATCAAGCAGCTGCACAGCTAATTCAGCTATGCGGCTGCTTTTGTGTTCTCTATGCCATTTGCTTTCTTAGTACGATATCGGCTATCGTTTCCGCCGACTCGCTGTCGGACTCTTTCATTATGTGAGAATAGATGTCAAGCGTAGTCAACGTGCCAAAAGGACACACAATCTTCTGTTGCTAAAAACAGCGCATTTACGCCGTTTCATCATTCTTCTTAACATCAAGCCTCATCTTGTTCGGCAGCGGCTTGTCAAGTAACTTGTAATAAATATGAATATCCCTCGGGCGGTCTGCCGCATACTCGTCTATCGTGATGTACTCGATCAGTTCAAGAGCCATTTCACGAGTCAGCTCGGGAACATCGGCATATTTCTTTAAGCGGTTTATGTATTCCTCAACGTCCTGCTTGTCCTGCTTGATAGCTGACAGCTTGCTTTCTATCTGACCGACCTCGTCAGTAAGTGCAGTCTGTTCGGTCTGATACTTTTCAAGCAGTTCGACACAAACGCTCTCGGGTATCTTGCCAATGACTTTATCTTCGTAGATCGAAGGTATCAGCTTTGCAAGCTCGTCAAGCCTTGTCTTGCACTCATGCAGCCGTTTTGTATCAGCTTCGGACTGCTTGGTGTTGTACTGCTCCTTTTGCGAAAGAAAAAACTCTCTTGCATACTCCTCGTCTGCAATCACCAATGCCGCCTTTGACCGAATATCTGAAAGCACTATCGCATTAATGTCTTTCATTTTGATATGATGGCTTGTGCAAAGGTACTTGCCAAATCTGCTGTACTTACCGCATTGATAGTTGTGCCTTAGATATTTCCGAGGCTTTTTCTTACTGCCCGCAGTGGTATTGTTCCAACCGAGCCGCATTTTATCACCGCAGTCCGCACAGTACATCAATCCCGAAAGCGGCATTATCTCACCGTGCTTGTCACGCTTGCCCTGACTGACCGATGCCTCGACCCCTCTGACTTTATCCCAAAGTTCCTGCGACACAAGGGGCTCATGGGTATTCTTGATGATCACCATGTCTTCCTCGCTCTTTTTCACGAGCTTGTGATTTTTGTAGCTGACAGTTGTTGTTCGTAGCTGAACCAGATGTCCGAGATATGTGGGATTGCTTGTTATGCGCCTTATCCCCTCGGGATACCAAAGGTGATTAACACTGCGGTTGGTAGTCACACCATGCTTTTGCGCTGCATAATCGGACGGCGTGGGTATCTTCTCCTCATTAAGCATATCACAGATGTGACGAGGGCTAACTCCTTTTGCTCTCAATTCAAAAATACGCTTGACAATACTTGCCGCAGGCTCATCGGGTATAGGCAGCCTGTTTTCAGTATTGCTCTTAACATAACCGTATGGCGCACAAGTTGCACGATATTTCCCCGCCTTAGCATTTGCCTCGATAACAGCCTTGATTTTTTTGCTGGTAGAAGCGGCGTGCCATTCATTAAAGAGGTTGACTATCGGCATCATATCATGTGCCGAGCTGTCCTTGTTAGCTGTATCAACATTATCGTTAAGGGCAATAAATCTGATATTATAGCTCGGGAATATGTAGTCAACATATCTGCCTACCTCTATGTAATTCCTCCCGAAACGGCTCAAGTCCTTACAAATTATCAGATTGATCTTCCCGACCTTCGCATCATCAAGCAAACGCTGCACGCCCGGTCTGTCAAAACTTGTTCCACTAAAGCCGTCATCAACATAAATGTCGATCAGGTTCCAGCCTTGTTCCTTAACGTACTTTGTAAGTATCAGCTTTTGGTTTTCTATTGATAGGGATTCGCCTGCCCTCATATCCTCCTGCGAGAGGCGGACGTAAATTCCTGCATTGTAAATGGTCTGCTTTGCCATAATTCTACTCCTTTCGTAATCAAAGCAGCCATATTCGATACCTACATTATACCACAAGATACCGAATATGGCAAGACTCCGATTTGATATTCTACGCTATAGTTTTGCTTGTGTTTCTATCAGCATTATTATACAGCACCTCGGACAGCGCCCTATTCACGGCTATCTCCGACAGCACCTTGTCAATATCTTTCTGTCCGACAAAGTGGCTGTGGACTATGTATTTCTTTCCGTCAATCTCATACTCATTGGTGTGTTCGGGGCAGTCCTTATGCTGCTCGGCGTATTCAAATATGTCTAATCTTCTGCTCAAATATTTATCCTCCCGTTTCTTAATAGTTAGTTTATTGCGAGGATAAAAGTTACACGTACTTTCATTGATTGTCACTCCCTTCATACGGCGATCTTCATCGCCTTTTATTTTTCTTTTTGACCTGCTCCTGCCGCTGACGTTCTTCTTCGACAAGATTGCTGATATAGTCGCCCTTTGAGATCTCGCCATACGTCTTAGAGATATCGCAGTACACATCATACCGCTGACGAGTCTTTTCAAGTGTATCTTTCAGGCTGTTGATCTTGCTTTGCAGGCTGTAGGTCTGATTACGAAGCAGGTCATAATCTGCCTTGCTGTGGATGTTATTCTGTTCTATAGCCTGCCTGCAAATGGTGAGTTGAAGCTGCTCGGCGTCTGACAGCTTGTCCTTAGATGATAACTCATCAAAAAGCTGTGCCTGCTCCCATAGGCTTACAAGCCTGTTGTGTTCATCAATATAGTTATTGATCTCTCCCCTCTGTGTTTCGTAGTCGGAACTCAACTTAGCAATTCTCCCTTGCAGGTCACCGATTGATTTGATATTTTCATTGTTAATGACAGATAGCTGTGCCGACAGCTTGTAAACATCAAGATCATTTTCAACCGAGTATGCAGCTGTGACGATTCGCTTGCGAGGCACTTTCTTCCGCTGGGCTGCAAGTATTCTAACATCACCGATTATTGCAACATAGGCAGCCTGCAATTCAGAGCTTGCGGTCTGCTCGGGCGTGCTTCCTGCACCCACCTCACGATAACGAATGCGGATATTCAAGCTGTCCTCCGTGTACTCATCCCCCAGCGTTTTAGTGCGAACAAAGCGTTCCTGCCCGGGGGCTTTGATCGAGATATACTTCCCACGCTTGATTTCATACTCACGTTCTTCAAGCTCTTGTATTAACTCATCAAGCGAATTGACGGTAGGTATCAGCTTGTCGATCTCATCACGAATTTTCTGTTTCCAAGAGGTGCCGTTCTTGCGGTGCTGCCATTCGCTGTAGTTGATCGACTTGCCCTTGCCTGTGAGCTTCGGGTTAGCCTTTACGCCATAGACAAGGCTTACCCCGTCAGAGATATTTCTTATCTCTTTCAAAGAGTTGCGGTTAGCATAATATTTCTTTCCCGACAGCGAGTAGGAATTTATTATGATGTGTGAATGTATGTGCTTCTTGTCAACGTGGGTTGCAATTACCGCCTGCACATCATCACCAAAAGCTTTGCGGAGAAAAGCCTTTGCGATCTTGTGGGCAAGCTCTGGCGTGACGTCATCATCAGGCGAGAAACTCTGTATGTAATGGATAGCTTTCACCGAGCCTTTGCCTTGCAGGGGCGGAGGGCTGTTGAAATGGTCTTTGGCGAATTGATCATAAACAAGCCTCATCTGCAAGTAGGCGGATTCAGCGTCAGTCATGCAATTTACCGATGCCGTGTAAAGCAAGTCCTCGGTCTTGTCGGGGTTGAGTATGTACCTCAGACTTTTCTCGACAGTAGCGTGGAGAGCGATAGATTTACAGTATGGAATAGCGATTCCACCTCCTTGCGTAAAAATTCATAATCCTCTGCATTGAGCGTGTTTGTTTCGTTCGCCTTCTTTGCGATCTGGTTGATGTTGCGTGAGATTGTTCGCATACCGTTTATCATCGGGGCGACATTTTTCATATCATAAAAGATCGGCTCACGGTCGAGTATCATTCTGCGGAGATATTTAGTTGTGTCGGTGTGACAAGCCTCAGCCCGACGCTCGATTTTCTCCCAGTCACTAAGGTCAAATGTCAGCTCCTTGCGTTTTACTTGCTTGTATTTTCTTGCTATTTTTATCAATCCTTTCTTTTGGTAATCTTCTTTGTGTATCCCTCGAATGGGGAATTTCAGTTTAGGGCGACGGGTTCCCTAAACAGCGATTTTGCGGGGGCATCGCAAAATCGGGATACGGATTTTTTCGGTGTACGGAAAAATCTATGCTTGCTAAATGATAGCTGTGAAATCAGGGTAAAAATGCGATTTTTCAAACAGCTATACCGTTGCCCGATAGGGCTGCAAAATGATTATCACATATAGACGTTTCTTTTAAGCGACCATTGTAAACACCTCCTGAATGATAATTAAGTCCGTATGGGCTGTTGCTTAGTTTGACTTCTTCGCTGCGTATGCAGCCGAGATTAAACTGCCTTCCAATAGTAAGGACAGTTTGAGCCGATTATATAAGCGGTTTCGAGAGAATTGTAATAATTATCTCTGTATTCAACAAATCAGACCAATGTAAAATGTATGGTTTGCATATAGCTGCTGTGGAGTAGTCGCCCCACCTTTCTGAACATGGTCTTTATTGTGACACAGTGAAACCTTCTTTCATAAGACACTACATAATGCGGCATATTTTTAAGCGATATTTCACTATCATTGTACAAATTCTCTGTATTCAACAAATTAGCCCTATGTAAAATGTGTGACTTGTACAGTGTATTAGATAAGGAGAGACTGGCAAGTTTTATCAAAGAATACTTTTTATCGAAAATAATAGCCTCTCACTTATACCTAGGATTTCGGGCGAAAAGTTAAGGCAAAACAGGACGTGTTTACATAATATTTAGATTTAAAACTGTTTTTCTCCCTGCTGTTTAGCAAAACAAAAAAGGTGTACCATGAGACCCTACAGGTCATAGTACACCTTGTCTGTGTTTAATATGAACTTTACAGATACTTATCAAAGAACGGCAATATACGCTCAAACGCCGCTGTCACATAGGGTTCAAGATCATACATATCAAAGTGGCTCGCTTCGGGAACAACGAATATTTCCTTATTGCTGTGAGGAACTGCATCGAATACCTCTGTAGAGGAAGGTTTCGACCACGCATTTTCACCCGTGATGACAAGATAGGGCTTCTGCATCTCCTTCATGATGTTCACCACATTGTACTTCACCAGTTCAAGTTGGCTCCACGCAACGACCTGATTCGACCAGCGTGCCGAATTGCCGCGGGAGGAATAGTAGTAGGCTGCACCCTCATCAAATGCTCTCGGCATAAAATTGAGATATATCAGCTCGCCTTCACCTTTATCATAGGCTTCTTTCGCTGCTTTGACTTCCTCCTCCGGCTTGAAAAAGCCCATCATTGGAGAATTGGAAATATCGGAGATCGCCGGAACGATAGCGGTAATTGCTTTCAGTCTCGGCTCTTTCACACCTGCCACGGACATATACGAACCTGAACCGCATATACCGAGTCCGCCGATACGCTCATTATCTACATAGGGAAGGCTTGTGAGGTAATCGACAGCCCCCTCAATATCGCTTTCCTTGACATCGGGGAGTTCCTGACCTCTCGGCATACCTTCGCTCTCACCAAAATATGCACCGTCAAAAACGAGAGTCACATATCCTGCTTCGGTCAGACGCTTGGCATAGACAGACTGTGCCTGTTCTTTGACGGAGAGCATCGGTCCGGTCACAACAACTGCCGGATAGTTTTTGCTGAGATCGAAGTTCGTCGGCAGATAGAGCAGTCCTGCAAGACGCAGATTCAGCTCCTTGTTCATAAATACGGCTTTCTGCATTTCCATTATAGATTCCTCCTTATACCTTCATTCCGTTCAGAGCCTTGACAAATTCGGGAGAATCATGGTCAACGATCTCGCTGTGACCAAGGTCAAGCTCTGCGATCTTCTGCATATCCTCATCGGTAAGTGTGAAGTCCCAGATGTCGATATTCTGCTCAATACGCTCCACGTGAACGGACTTCGGCAGAATTGAAACACCACGCTGCGTGTTCCATTTGAGGGCGATCTGTGCGGCGGTCTTTCCGTACTTGCTGCCGATCTCGGAGAGGACGGGGTGAGAGAAGATGCCGTGCTTGCCCTCTGCAAGCGGCCCCCAAGCCTGCGGTGCGATACCGTATTCCTCCATGGTTGCAAGTGCTTTATCCTGCTGGAAGAACGGGTGCAGCTCTACCTGATTTACCGCAGGAATGATCTCCACATTCTTGCAGAGATTTGCAAGGATCGCAGGATAGAAATTGGAAACGCCGATCGCCTTGACAAGTCCTTCCTTGTATGCTCTTGTGATACCTCTGTATGCTGCGAAATAGTCGCCCATAGGCTGGTGCAGGAGAATAAGGTCAACGTAATCAAGTCCCAGCTTTGCAAGAGATGTTTTCACGGACTCATAAGCTGTGTCCTCAGTCTTCATATTGGACACCCATACTTTGGTGGTGATAAAAAGCTCCTCACGCTTTGCGATACCGTCAGCAATCGCACGGTCGACAGCCTTGCCGACAGCCTCCTCGTTCATGTAAGCCTGTGCTGTGTCGATCAGACGGTAGCCTGTCTTGATCGCATCATAAACTGCCTGCTCGCATACGGCAGGATCGGGTACCTGAAATACGCCGAAGCCTTCCAGCGGCATTTTTGCTCCTGTGTTCAGTGTTACAAATTCCATAAGTATATCCTCCTTAATTTTCTCTTGCAGGTCTAACGACCATATCTGATACATCAATATTTTCCGGCTGTGAAACAGCATACAGAACAGCATTTGCAATCGCGTCGGGTTCGATGCCGACATTCTTGTAAAACTCCTCAACCATTGATTTGGTTTCAGACGGTGCAACAGTATTCAGCAGCTCCGTCTTAATTGCACCGGGATAAATGAGCGTTGTACGGATATTCGTTCCTTCCATGACAGATTCTGTGCGGAATGAATCTATCATCGCTCTGACAAAGTGCTTTGTACCGCTGTAAACCGCATTTCCCGGTACTGATTTTGTTCCCGCTACAGAAGATGTTACGATAATGTGACCTGACTTTTGGGCATTGAACTCAGGAAGCACCGCTGCTATTGCATAAAGTACACCGTTAATATTGATATTCACCATACTGATCCAGTCATTCACCTTAAGCTCGGACATATTTCCGGCAGGCATAATACCTGCATTGGCGAACAGTACATCGATCTTGCCGAATGTTTCCTTTGCAAGCGCAGCCAGTGCTTTCATATCATCGGGATTTGAGACATCTGATCTCAGATAGACTGCATTTTCACCGATCTCATCGCAGAGTGCTTTGAGTCTATCCTCACGTCTTGCACTCATGACAACCTTTGCACCGTTTTTCGCAAGCATTCTTGCCGTTTCTTTACCGATGCCCGATGAAGCACCTGCGATAATAACAACTTTGTCCTTCACATTGTCCATTACTACACCTCCGTATCAATCTAAATTAAGACTATTTAGCCATTTTTCAACTTGCTTTGCTGCACCTGTTTCCGCTGCTTTCATTTCAACAGGCAGACCGTTCATCACAACGGTCGCATTCGGTTCAAGCTCACGAATGGTATCATATGTACCGCCGTCGTGAGAACCCATGTGCGTGTTGAACGGAATAATGGTCTTGCCGCTGAAATCGTACTTGTCGAACAGCGTGTAAATGATCATCGGGAAGGTGTACCACCACATGGGATAGCCGATGAAAATGGTATCATAGTCAGTGATATTGATATCGTTCTTGATCGCAGGTCGCATATCCTCGTCGTGTTCCTTCTTTGCATAAGCGGCAAGTGCATTGTAGTTGTCACGGTTGCTGTCATAGGGTGTTTCGGGAATGATCTCTGTCAGGTCTGCGCCCGTCTGCCTTGCGATCTCCTCAGCGACTTTTTTTGCTGTGCCGTATACCGAGAAGTATAGTACCAGTTTCTTGCTCATGTGGGATACCTCCTTGTGTGTTTTTTGTATCTCTATTATAACATGACCGGGACCGTTTGTGAAGTTCCGATCAGTTATTACTTATAAACCTTTGGGTTACCTATATTGTAGCATACTTTTCCGAAAATGTACAATACAGAATCGTGATACTGCTATTACTATGAGTTATAGCTGACTTTCCCAGAAATCCACCGCATCATTTATCCAGCCCTCTGCTGCTGTGCCTGTGCCGAGCCCAAAGCCGTGAGGCAGCCCTTCAAAGCTGTGAAACTCGGTCGGTATGCCGTAGCTGTCAAGCGTTTTCAGACGTCTCTGCATTGTTTGCCAGCTTGCTATGCCGTCACTTGTACCAACGTTTTCTGATGAAACAACGATACGGCATAGGTGTCAAGTGGCAGGACAACCGAAAATATATTACCTACACTACGAACATATAATGGACAGCCATTAGTTTAGGGCAAAGAAAAAAGCCCGTAAACTGCGTGTTTACGAGCTTTTGCTATGGTCGAGGTGAAACTCCGCCGAAGATCCTTGCAAAGCAGGAGGACGAGGACGGCATCAGATTGCTGCCTCATCCTGTTCCCAAACCGCACCCACCGATCGTCTGCAAAACTGAGGATATGATGATAACAGTCATCATCGTCGGGAAGGGGTGGCTGAAGGAGGAAATGATCGGACGGGAATGATATGATACTAAGCCTGATTCACAATAATAAAGGTATTTTCGATAAATATGTGGCTGCGATCTGCTGAAGCCTGCGTATTTTATTCTTCGGTGAACTCGCTTACGAGCGAGGAGACTGTGGCTTTGGCGTCGCCGTAGATCATAATGGTGTTGTCGTTGGTGAACAGCGGATTCTCCACGCCCGAGAAGCCTGTGCCTTTGCCTCGTTTCAGCACGAATACCGTCCTTGCTTCAAAAGCATTGATGATAGGCATTCCGTAAAGCGGGCTGGTCTCGTCAGATATTGCCGAAGGGTTCACCACATCATTTGCACCAATGACTATCGCAACGTCGGTATTCGGCATCTGGGGGTTCATCTCGTCTGCGGTCTTGAGCTGCTCGTAGGGCACATTAGCCTCTGCCAGCAGCACGTTCATGTGACCGGGCATACGACCCGCAACGGGGTGTATCGCAAAGCTCACCTCTGCGCCGTTTTCCTCCAGCTTGTCGCACAGCTCCTTGACTGCGTGCTGTGCCTGCGCAACAGCCATTCCGTAGCCGGGGATAAATACTACCGAGCTGGCGGCTTCCAGTATCAGATAGGCGTCCTCGACGGACATGGACTTTGGCTCCTTATGCTCTCCCGCTGCACCCTTTTTGCTGCTTGCGCCGAAGGAGCTGAACAGCAGCGCCGTGAGCTTTCTGTTCATCGCCTTGCACATGATAAGCGTCAGGATAAGGCCGCTTGTTCCCACCAGACAGCCCGAAACCACAAGTACCGAATTGCTCATGGCAAGTCCGGCAAAGGCTGCGGCAAGACCTGAAAAGGCATTCAGCAGCGAGATTATTACGGGCATATCTCCGCCGCCGATAGCAATGACCATAGTAAAGCCCAGTATCAGATATGCGGCTGTGGTGATGATAACGCCGACCTTTCCTACGCTTGTATCAACGACCTCTGCAACACTCAGGACGTACATCACAACTCCGGCGAGGCCGACTGCTGCAAGGCAGGCATTGATCAGATTCTTTCCGGGGATAGAAATATTCTTTTTGAACAGCTTGCCCGACAGCTTGCCCCAGGCCACCACCGAGCCCGTGAAGGCGATCGCTCCTATAGCGATAGTCAGACCGAGTGCCGCAGAGCTGAATGCGTTGATGTTCTTGTCAGTCATATACTGCGTCAGTGCGACCAGCAGAGAGGACAGTCCTCCGAAGCCGTTGAACAGCGCCACCAGCTGAGGCATACCTGTCATTTCGACCTTTTTAGCCCAGACAGCTCCGATGATGCCGCCGAGAACTATAGCTGCCAAAGCCCATATATAGGCGTTTTTTGCAGGACCTTCGGTGAGGGTATCGGTGACGTTTTTTTCAAGCAGGACGGTCACGACTGCAATAAGCATACCTGCTGCGGACATAAGATTTCCCCTGCGGGCAGTATCCGCCTTGCCCAGCAGCTTTATTCCACGGATAAAAAGCACCGCCGAGACCATGTAAAGGATCGTCGTCATGACGGTGCTGACATTTTCCCAGCTCACTTTTTATCCCCCTTTTTATCCTTTGACTTGAACATTCCCAACATTCGGTCAGTGACAAGGTAGCCGCCGATGACGTTTACCGTCGCCAATACTATCGCCGCAAAGCCGCATATATTCGACACCATGCCTTCGGTGTGCAGGGCGACTGCGGTAGCAGAGATCGCTCCGACTATGGTTATGCCGGAGATCGCATTCGTACCCGACATCAGCGGTGTGTGCAGCTGCGAGGGGACCTTCGAGATAAGCTCGACGCCCAGAAAGCCGGCGATCACGAACACGAAAACCAGCAGTAATATTTCTCCTGTTGCCATTTCATTCTCTCCTTACTTGAATCTTTCGTGGATCACAGAGCCGTTCTGTGTAAGCAGACAGCCCCGCATTATCTCATCTTTCAGATCAACATCAAGCTCCTTTGTCTCCTTGCTGTAAAAGTGAGTAAGGAATGCGGTGAAGTTTCCCGAAAGCATTTTTGAAGCATCGTAAGGCACCTGCCGCTCCAGCAGATCGCCGGACATTATGGTAACGCCATTGTCGGTGACAACGTCCTCAAAGAGCTTTGAGCCCTCCACGTTTCCCCCGGTGGATACTGCCATATCCACCACTATCGAGCCAGGCTGCATACGGTCAAGAACGTCCTTCTTTATAAGCAGCGGCGCTTTTCTTCCAAAGACCTTTGCAGTGGTGATAACGATATTCGAGCGCTCGCAGACCTTGGCCTGTGCCTCCTGCTGTTTGGCGACCTGCTCGGGAGTCAGCTCCTTGGCGTAGCCTTGATCGGTCTGTCCCATTTCGCCCAGATCTATCTTGACAAAGCTCGCGCCTAAAGACTTTACCTGCTCCTCGACTACCGGTCTGGTGTCGAAAGCATCGACTCTTGCGCCGAGACGTTTGGCGGTGGCTATCGCCTGCAAGCCTGCAACGCCGACACCTATGATAAACACTCTCGCAGGGTTGATAGTTCCCGAAGGAGTTACCATCATCGGGAGAATTTTCGGGAGCTTTGCGGCAGCATTCACGACCGCAGCATAACCCGCTAATGAAGTCTGCGAGGACTGCACGTCCATTTTCTGTGCGAGGGTGGTGCGGGGTATCATTTCAAGTGAAACTGCCTGTATTCCCGCCTTTGCCATATCATTAAGCAGAGCCTTCTCATTGAAGGGATCAAGATAGCTTAAATGCAGAGTGCCGCTCTCGATCCCCTCTATGCTTTCGGGTTTCATAATGCGCAGCACGACCTCGCTGCCCCTGTAGCCCTCCTCGTTGGAAGAAACAAGCACAGCTCCTGCCTTTTCGTAATCAGCATCGGAGAAACCGCTTTTTGCACCTGTACCCTTGACTGCTCTGATCTCATAGCCCATTGATATAAGTCTCTTAACATCATCAGGGATAAGCGGAGTGCGGGTCTCTCGGGGGTCTGTTTCCCGGCAGACCAGTATTTTTTTCATTTTCATACTCCTTCCATTGTTTACTTGTATTACACAGCATAAGGCAGCATCGCTTATATGGCGGTGCTGCCGTGCTGTATGGGGAGGTTCGTTTAATCGTAAGTCTCGGTGTTTTCGGTATATTCGCAGGTGGTGGGAGTATCAAGCCGGACATCACGCTGCGGCAGACCTATCTGCATTTCGGGGTGAGCTATCTCAATAACGGGTGCATAGTTAGTATTGTCCATAGCGTCCTCCTGTTACACGATGCCCTGAGCATTCATTGCATCGAGCACCTTCTCAAAGCCGGCAAGGTTTGCGCCTGCCACATAGTTGCCTTCAAAGCCGTATTTTTTAGCTGCCTCGTCGATATTGTGATAAAGGTTCTCCATGATCTTTTTGAGCTTGGCATCGACTTCTTCAAAGGTCCAGCTCATGCGCTCGCTGTTCTGTGACATTTCAAGAGCCGAAGTCGCAACGCCGCCTGCATTGGCTGCCTTGCCGGGTACAAAGAACACACCGTTCTCCTGGAGATACTTTGTTGCCTCCTCGGTGGTGGGCATATTTGCACCCTCGCAAACTGCGATAACACCGTTTTCAACAAGCATCACAGCGTCCTCTATATCCAGCTCGTTCTGTGTGGCGCAGGGAAGAGCAATATCGCACTTGATCCTCCATACACCTCTGCCCTCATGATACTCCGAGCTCGGACGGTAGGACTTATACTCTGTCAGCCTTGCACGCTTGACTTCCTTGATCTCCTTGAGGGCAGCAACGTCGATGCCGTCGGGATCGTAGACCCAGCCGGTGGAGTCAGAGCAGGTGACGACCTTTGCCCCCAGCTGCTGTGCCTTTTCAATAGCGTAGATCGCAACATTTCCTGCACCGGAAACAACAACGGTCTTGCCCTCGATAGAATATGTATGGCTGCGGAGAAGCTCATCTGTAAGATAAAGCAGACCGTAGCCGGTAGCCTCTGTTCTTGCAAGCGAGCCGCCGAAGGAAAGCCCCTTGCCTGTAAGTGTTCCCTCAAAGAGTCCTCTTATCCTCTTGTACTGACCGAACATATAGCCGATCTCTCTGCCGCCTGTGCCGATGTCACCTGCGGGAACATCGGTGTCAGCGCCGATGTACTTGCAAAGCTCTGTCATGAAGCTCTGGCAGAAGCGCATGATCTCCCGGTCGGACTTGCCCTTTGGGTCAAAATCCGAGCCGCCCTTGCCGCCGCCGATAGGAAGTCCGGTCAGGCTGTTCTTGAAGATCTGCTCAAAGCCTAAGAACTTGATGATCCCGATATTTACAGAAGGGTGAAGCCTCAGCCCGCCCTTGTAAGGGCCGATAGCTGAATTGAACTGAACTCTGTAGCCTGTGTTCACATGGGCATTGCCCTCGTCATCAAGCCACGGCACACGGAACTTGATCTGCCGTTCGGGATTTACAAGGCGCTCAAGGACTGCATCACGTCTGAACTGTGCCTCGTTTGCATCTACTATGGGGCGGATAGAATCCAGCACCTCTCTGACCGCCTGATGGAACTCGGGCTCGTCGGGATTTTTTACTGTTACCTGTTCAATGATCTCGTCAACGTATGACATTATTCTTTCCTCCTGTCAATAATGCGCCCACATCAAAATCATACCGCAGAAAGGTATGAAAGGTCAACGATTAAGCGCCTGTGAATTTCTGACTTATACACTAAATTTCCTACATCTTCCTTATTCCCCTGTTGACGGCAGGCGAGCGCATTCTTATAATAGTGTTTCAAAAGGGGGTAGATGAAAATGTGGGAAAAAGGTCTCTCCGATAAACAGACCGAGAATGAGCTGACTGAAAAAGCCAAGCAGCTGCTGATGAAAAGCAGGGGCATGACCGAGCAGCAGGCTCACAAATATCTGCAAAAGCAGGCGATGGATAAGTGTGTCCGGAAAAGCGAGATAGCTGAGGCTGTCATAGCAGACCTGACTATCTCTTGAACTGCGAGGGCAGTTTGCCTGTTACCTTTTTGAAAACGTTGGAGAAATAATCCGCCGAAGCGAAACCCAGCAGATTGCTCACCTCGCTGACCTTATAGTGCCCCGAAGCGAGCAGCAGCTTGGCATACTCCATAGATAGCCGCTTATAGAATTCTGTAAAGGGCATACCGACTCTTGCCTTGAAGTACCTTCCGAAGTAATCGGGGTTGAAACCGAAACGATCGGCAGCAGCCTCAACTGTTATCGCTGCGCCCTGTGTTTCTTCAAGCAGGGCTCGCAGTTTTTCGATGAAGGTATCGCTGCCCTGGGTAATGGGTATCTGTGAAAGAGCTGCTCTTAGTACATTTTCGTACTGCGCACTCATTATGTTCCTGCTTATTGCCTTTGAGCTGCGTATCAGTGCCGCACGGATATCCTCCTCAAGTGCGGGTTCGATAAGGTAATCCACAGCGCCCAGGAGAAAGCACTCCCGCATATCTCCCGCAATATTCACCTTGCTGATTATGACAACGGGAGTTTTCAGCTTAGCCTTTGCAAGGCGTTTGAGGAGATCGGCAGCAATAACTGCCATAGGGCGATTGATGCACAGCAGCATATCACATTCAAGTTCAGCTGCGAGCTCAACGGCTTTTGCAGGGTCGGAGGTGTGAGCCGTCATTTCAAAGCCGCACTCGGCAAAGACGGACATCGCTCTGTAATGCCTGAGGTCATAGTTTGAATTATCCACAACAAGCACTCTGTAAAGCAACATCCTCACCTGCCCCTCTGCAAAAAATAATGGGGCTATCTTGCCGATTAAGCGGTAAAACAGCCCCATTGCCTAATTTAAAGTTATCATATCAAATGCCCAAAGTCAATGAATAAATTATTAACGTGTTTCTTTTATACGGCTTTGCAAGGGGAAATGTCGGAAATTTATCGGGTGTAAAACCAATAACTTGAGACGGTTGACAGTTATGAACACATTGCAGGAAACAAATAGCAATAATTCATTTTGCTGTTACAGCCTATATAGAGAAACAAATGAAGTATCTGCTCTGAGTTGAATGGACATTATCAATATTTGCATCTGATTTTATAATTTATGGACCGATGCTTTATCATTAAAGCTCACTGTTAAAACGGAGAATTATAAACTAAACTATACAATCTCACTCCCACCCTCAAACATATATCATAACTATGAAAGACCAATACGGCGCTGCACCGTATTGGTCTTATCTTATTCAGAGGCAGTCAAATGATATGCAGTAAAGCTGCTGTGCTAAAACTGCATTGTTATAATATACAAATCAATTCTTGTGCATCTGTGCAAAACAGAGAACACTTGTAAACATTCTGTGAAACAGGGTTAAGTGAATATGTTCATGTTGTTTCCTCCTTAAAAGCCCTGTTCTTTCAGCCAGCTTTCAATGTCCTCCTGAGAGCCGCCCACATCAGCGCCACGGACAGAGAAGCCGTCCTTCACCGTCGCATTCGGTTCAAGCTCAGAGAGCTTTGATACAGAATCGGCAAGTCCGCTGCCTTCGTGAGTAGTGACGGGAAATATAGTCTTGCCTGAAAGATCGTACTCGTTCAAAAAACTGTAGATTGGCTGCGGCATCGTGTACCACCATATCGGATAGACCATAAACACCGTGTCATAGTCGCTGATGTCAATAGATGCCGCAAGTTCCGGCAGTTCGCCTGCGTCCTGCTCTGCCTTGGCGTTGTCGGCAAGGTCGTTGTATTCCAGCGGGTAGTCCTTTACCGTTTGAATGGAAAAAAGGTCTGCGCCCGTGTAGTCAGCGATCATGTTTGCCATAGCCTCGGCGTTGCCCATATCCTCGCCCTTGAAGCTCACGACAGAGGCAGATGTTATCGCATCATTTTCACCGTTCTCGGCGGGGGTGAAATATGCCACAAGTATCTTGCTTGCAGATGTGCTTTCCTGCGGTGCGGCTTCTGAAGAGTCAGATGCTTCTTTCGTTGTTTGTTCGCTCGCAGCAGGTTCACTTCTTTCGGCAGTCTGTGTTTCTGCCTGAGCCGAAGTTGTGGTCTGAGCAGCTGATGAACTGCTTTCGGAGCTTCCGCAGCCTGTGAGCAGAACGGTTGTCAGTGCCAGTAAAGCGATAAGTTTCTTCATAATAATTCCTCCTTAATCGTGTATCTTCCAGTTTATCAGCTGCCTTGCGGTGTGTGCGCAGCGGTGGTCGATTATCTCGCTGCGGCCTATGTCGAGAGCGGAGATGCGCTTCATCTCGTCCTCGGAAAGCTCAAAATCAAGGTCGATATTTTCGGCTCTGTGCGCCGTGTCTGTCGAGCGAGGAATGACCGCCACGCCCCTTTGCAGATTCCATTTTAGGGCGACCTGTGCGGCGGCTTTTCCGTGAGCCTTGCCTATCTCGCAGAGAGTGGGATCGTTGAAAATATCCTTCTGCCCCTCGCAGAGAGGTCCCCATGCCTGCGGCACACAGCCGTATTTTCGTATCTCTGAGATAGTGTCCTCCTGCGGAAAGAACGGGTGCAGCTCGATCTGATCCACCATCGGGGCGTTGTCGCTGTTGAGAGCCAAGTCCACAACACGTTCGGCGCTGAAATTTGAAACGCCTATCGCACGAATGTAACCGTCCTTCATCAGCTTCTGCATAGCTCTCCAGGAGCCGAAATAATCACCGTAGGGCTGGTGTATCAGGTATAAGTCCAAGTGATCGAGTCCGAGGGCTTTGAGCGACTTATCGAAGGCTTTTAAAGTGTTCTCGTACCCTGCGTCTTGAACCCTTAGCTTTGATGTTACAAACAGCTCATCACGGGGTATGCCGCTTGCCTTGATCGCCCTGCCGACAGCCTCTTCGTTGAAGTACGAAGCCGCCGTATCTATCAGCCGATAGCCGAGTTTCAGGGCATCTGCGACGTGCTGCTCGCAGTCCTGTTTTATCATAAATGTGCCGAAGCCAAGCATCGGCATTTCCACTCCGTTTGAAAGGATCATGTTTTTCATAAGTTCCACCTCTTTAGCTTTATTATACATCAAGCTTTCGTGATTGTACAATACTAATTACTGATAGAGCTATAAGTCTGAATTATAGAAGTTGACATATTGCAGTGTATATGCTATACTGAACAAAAGGCGGTGATGTGATGATAGAAATATATATGCTCGTGCAGCTTGTGGCTATTGCCGACTGCGGAACAATGTCAAAAGCGGCGGAGCAGCTGCATTTAAGTCAGCCTGCACTCAGTAGGACTGTGAACAAGCTCGAAGACATGATCGGCGTGAAGCTCTTTGACAGAGGCAAAAACAAGGTGGAGCTTAACGAAAACGGCAGGCTCGCTGTCGAGCTTGCAAGGAAGATAATTGATGATAATGAGGCATTGACCGAGCGTGTGCGTGCCTTTGATCTCAGCCACAGGACTATCTCCGTAATATCCTGTGCCCCTGCACCGCTGTGGAGACTTGTCCCAACGCTTTCAGAGCAGTTTCCCGATATGAAAATATCAAGCGAGATGAAGTACCATGACGACTTCATAAACGAGCTTACAAACGGCAGCTGTCAGATACTTGTCACGCCCTTTGAGGTGAATGCGGAGGGCATAGTCTGCAAGCGTTTTTTCGAAGAGCAGCTTTATCTTTCCGTGCCGCCTGCACACCCTCTGGCAGGATACAGTGAGGTTCATTTTTCCGACCTTGACGGCGAAACGATGCTGCTGTTTTCAGACCTCGGTTTCTGGCATGAGGTGCATCAGAAGCACACCCCGAATACAAAGTACATCGTGCAAAGCGAGTATGACGCTTTGGGCGAGCTGATAAAGGCATCGGCCCTGCCGTCATTTTCATCAAGCGTTACGATCAAAATGCCGCAGCATCACGACAACCGTGTCAATATCCCGATAGCCGACGATGCCGCAAAGGTGGTCTTTTACTGCTGTTGGCGAAAAGAGGATAACAAGCGTTTCAAGGGGCTTGCAAAGTGGCTTGATGATGCAAGGGGTGATACACTTTGAAAATAGCTAACGGAATGGAATTTGTCAACGACGACAGAGTGATAGGCAAATGGGAGAACATCGGCTGGACAAGCAGTACGGATAGTCTTTCAGTCACAGACCTGAACGCCAAAAGCGGTGAATATAATATCCTGTTTTTTCTCCCGAACGGTGAGCCTTACTGGATATTTGAGGGCTGGACAAAGGGCGTTATCCTTATCCACTACGGCGGTGATGAGCCGATACTTACATACAGATATGACTTTCGGGATATAGGCGGCAGGCAGTATCTTTTTTTCAGACTTGATGACAAGACAGAGGTGTTCGTAAAAGCTGACAGCGAACGGTATACTAAAGAAACTCTCGGCATTCATGATAACATAGACCTGCCATTTGTATCCGATGAAGCGCTGATCGGGGAATGGGACTCGGTCGCATTTGTATCAGAGATCGGAGATTTTTCTCCCGATAAAAAGTATGATGATCTATACCTCAGATCTATGGAAATATTCCCTGAAGGGAGCTTGATACAAACCTATATGGACAGCGAATGGCATGATAAATGGACTAAGGGTTATATTCTTAATCTTCACCGTACAACTGCCGCAAAGTATTGGATAACCGAGATCAACGGGACTGAGTTTTTATTCGTCGAATGGAAAATGGGAAATTACATCTACGGCGGAATGAAACCGGATCATTATGTATTCAAGAGAAAAGAATAAGATCACAGTCAATAGTAATCAAAAAGGTCCGGCTGCTTTGGCAAGTCGCCGGACCTTTGTTGTTATATCGAATATGGCTGCGGTGGGTGGGGTGTGTCCTTTTTGGG
This sequence comes from uncultured Eubacteriales bacterium, assembly GCA_900319075.1. Taxonomy (GTDB): domain Bacteria; phylum Bacillota; class Clostridia; order Oscillospirales; family Ruminococcaceae; genus Hominimerdicola. The sequence goes on along the minus strand of ONMZ01000025.1, from coordinate 22,538 downwards.
TGGTGACAGTTGTGGTTATCTTTGCGTGACCGAGTCTTTTGCTTATCGCAGCTATGTCCATGTTGCCGTGCAGCAGCAGGCTGGCCATTGTATGTCTGAATGCGTGGGGATTTATATGCCCCAGCTCATGCCTTTTGGAAAATGACCGCAGCCAGATATTCACCGAGTCGGGATTCATAGGCATTCCCTCATATCCGGACCGCTCCTGGAAGAACAGGAAGCCTGTGTTATGCCAGCGTGATCCGTATGCTGTGCTTGTGGCGATGTACCATTTGCGGTATTCTCTCAAAAGCTGCATCGTTTCCTGCGGCAAGGTAATGTACCTTTCCGACTCCTCGGTCTTGGTGGTATTGAAAAACAGATAAGAGGCTTTCAGGCAGGAATACTTAATGTTCGGTGTAAGCACAGCGATCACTCCTGAATTTTCATTTCGTATTTATCCTTGTGCGCTTCCTTGGGTACGGCGGTGGGATAGCTGCCGCTGAAACACGCCTTGCAGCAGCCTGCGTGGAGGTTCAGCTCTCCGAGTTCGGACAAGGGCAGATATCCCAAGCTGTCTGCACCCATTTCCGCTGCTATCTCCTCGGAAGTGCGGTGACAGGCTATAAGGTTTTCCTCCGAGTCGATGTCCGTGCCGTAGTAACAGGGATGCAGAAACGGCGGCGCCGAAATGCGGAAATGTATCTCCTTGGCACCCGCCTCACGCAGCAGAGAAACAATGCGTCCTCCCGTAGTTCCGCGCACTATCGAATCATCAACGAGGACAACTCGCTTGCCCTTGACCGTTTCCTCGACTGCCGAGAGCTTTATGCGCACTTTGTCGGTTCGGCTTGCCTGTGTGGGCGAGATGAATGTTCTTGCGATGTACTTGTTCTTTATCAGTCCGATGCCGTAGGGTATCCCCGAGCCTTGCGAGAAGCCGAGGGCGGCATCGAGTCCCGAATCAGGAACGCCGATGACTATATCCGCATCTGCAGGACAGCTGTTGGCAAGTATCTGCCCAGCACGAAGCCTTGCGGAATGAACAGACACTCCGTCAATTACCGAGTCGGGACGTGCAAAGTAGATGTACTCGAATATGCAGATGCGCTTGGGCACCTTTGTGCAGTGCGAGCGGTCGGAACGCACGCTGTCCTTTGAAAAGATCAGCAGCTCTCCAGGTTCGATATCACGGACAAACTCCGCACCGACCGCTTTGAGCGCACAACTCTCCGAGGCGACAGCATAGGTGCCGTCGGACATTGTGCCGAAACACAGCGGTCTGAACCCGAAGGGGTCACGGCAGGCAATAAGCTTTGTCGGAGACATAACGACCAGCGAATACGCACCCTCGATTATGTCCATAGCCGACAGCACAGCCTCCTCGATAGAGCCTGTGACAAGACGTTTCTTGGTGATGATGTAGGCGATAGTTTCGGTGTCGGAGGTGGTATGGAAGATCGCACCGGAAAGCTCCAGCTCCCGCCTTAACTCACTTGCATTGGAAAGATTTCCGTTGTGCGCAAGAGCCATTCGCCCTTTCATGTGATTGACGACTATCGGCTGACAATTGCGGCGCTCGTTGCCGCCTGTGGTGGAGTAGCGGACGTGCCCCACCGCCATATTCCCCATCGGCAGTTCGCCCAGCACACGGGGCGAAAACACCTCGCCGACCAGTCCGATGTCTTTGTGAGCTTTGATAACGCCGTCCTCGCAGACTGCTATGCCGCAGCCCTCCTGCCCTCTGTGCTGGAGAGCGTAGAGCCCGTAGTAAACAGTCTCTGCAAGGTGAGTTTTCGCCGGAGAATAAATGCCGAAAACTCCGCATTCCTCGTGAAGCGTGCTCATTTTGCACTCCTTTCGGCAGCCGCTGAAACGAATCCCACGAACAGCGGGTGTGGTCTGTTCGGTCTGCTCTTGAACTCGGGATGGAACTGCACTCCGACATAGAAATCACGGTCAGTCAGCTCAACAGTCTCAACAAGTTTGCCGTCGGGGGAAATTCCGCTGAGTATAAGTCCTGCGCCCGAAAGAGTTTTACGATAGTCATTGTTGAACTCGTAGCGATGACGGTGACGTTCACTTATCTCAGACTTGCCGTAGCATCTGTGCATAGTTGTTCCCTCTGCGATAACACAGGGATATGCACCAAGGCGCAGCGTACCGCCCTTGTCGATACTGTCACTCTGCCCCGGCATAAAGTCTATGACCTTATTCCTGCACACCTCATTGAACTCTCCGGAATCAGCATCCGAAATGCCGCAGACGTTTCTTGCGTATTCAATAACTGCTATCTGCATACCAAGACATATTCCAAAGAACGGGATATTGTTTTCCCTTGCGTATTTAACGGCAAGTATCATACCCTCTATGCCTCTGCCGCCGAAGCCGCCGGGGACTATGATACCGCTGATACCTTCAAGCATTTGCACTATCGTATCGGGCGTGAGCTTTTCGGAATCTACCCAGCGTATGTCAACGTGCGAACCGATAGAATATCCTGCATGACGCAGTGCCTCGGCTACCGAAAGGTAAGCATCGTGCAGCTCGGTATACTTGCCTACCAGTGCGATGGTCGTTGTAGTCTTTGCTGACTTGATACATTCAACCATTTCACGCCACTCGTCAAGATGAGGACGAGGCGCTGTGATGCCGAGGCGCTCGCAGACAACCTCGGAGAAGTTTGACTTTTCAAGCATAAGCGGTGCTTCGTAAAGGTCGGGCAGCGTGATGTTCTCGATAACACATTCGGGGCGCACATTACAAAACAGAGCTATCTTCTGAAAAATAGATGCTTCAAGCGGTCTGTCGCAGCGCAGCACGATAATATCAGGGTTGATGCCCATTCCCTGAAGCTCCTTGACAGAATGCTGTGTCGGCTTTGATTTATGTTCGTCAGAGCCGCTGAGAAACGGCACGAGTGTAACATGGATAAACAGCGAGTTTTCTTTCCCGACCTCAAGGGATATCTGCCTTACCGCTTCTATGAACGGCTGGGACTCTATGTCTCCGATAGTACCGCCTATCTCTGTTATAATGACATCAGCGTCCGTCTTTTTGCCGACAGAATAAACGAACTCCTTTATTTCGTTGGTTATGTGAGGTATCACCTGAACAGTCGATCCAAGATACTCTCCTCGTCTTTCCTTGTTGAGTACATTCCAGTAAACCTTACCTGTCGTGAGGTTAGAATACTTGTTAAGATCCTCGTCGATGAAACGCTCGTAATGACCGAGATCAAGGTCAGTCTCAGCACCGTCCTCAGTAACATAGACCTCACCGTGCTGATAAGGGCTCATCGTGCCGGGGTCAACATTGATATATGGGTCGAGCTTCTGTGCTGCAACGGTCAGTCCTCTTGATTTTAGCAGCCGTCCCAATGAGGCAGCTGTTATTCCCTTGCCAAGTCCCGAAACAACTCCGCCTGTGACAAAAATATACTTTCTCATTTTTCTCTTCTCCTCATCTATAAAAAAAATAATATTTTCAGAAACGCCTATGCCCTCTCCATTTGGAGAGGGCTGAAAAATATCACAGTGTTTATGAAGCAGCGCATTGTTCTTTACGCACTAACACGCACTTGCGCCGTAGTTGGAGAGCACTCTTGCTGACGGATCGTTTACGTTGCAGCCGTCCCAGCTCTTGTTCGGCATCCAGAAATCGACTATCATCTTGCTCTGTCCCGGATAGTAGCGCTCAAATATCTCACGGTAAAGCAGCGACTCCTTGGTGAATGGTTTAGCGTGTGTGTACTTTTCGCTGAGGCGGTAAAAATCTTCGTCGGAATAATAATCCTCGGCATAGGCTTTGAGGTAGTTTACCAGCGAGTGTCCGACTGCATCGGAGAACGCAGCTTTTTCACGGTAAAGAATATCGTGCGGCAGATAGTCGCCCTGCTCGAAAGCCTTGCGCAGAAGGTACTTGCCCTTGCCGTAGGTGTTGAGCTTTTTGGCCGGATCTATTGCCATAACGTATTTTACAAAGTCGAGGTCGCCAAAAGGCACTCTTGCCTCAAGCGAGTTTACCGAGATGCACCTGTCTGCACGAAGCACATCGTACATATGAAGTTCCCTGACACGTTTTTGTGCTTCAAGCTGGAACTCACGTGCGTTTGGTGCAAAATCGGTGTACTTATAACCGAACAGCTCATCTGAGATCTCTCCCGTGAGGATAACACGTATATCCGTCTTTTCGTGGATAGCCTTGCAGACAAGGTACATTCCTATGCTTGCACGTATGGTGGTTATATCAAATGTGCCAAGCAGCTTTACAACAGGCTCAAGTGCTGCGATAACATCATCCTTGCCTATGATGACCTCGGTATGTTCGCTGCCGATATAATCGGCGGTCTGCTTTGCGTATTTAAGGTCGATAGCGTCCTCGCTCATACCTATTGCAAAGGTCTTTATCGGCTTGTCCATTTTCTTTTGTGCGATGGCACACACAAGGGACGAGTCAAGTCCGCCGGAAAGCAGAAAGCCCACCTTTGCATCGGCAACAAGGCGCTTTTCAACCCCTGCCACAAGTTTATCGTGAATGTTCTTGTAGATCGTTTCGTGGTCATCAAGGCAGACCCTTGCAACATCAGCAATATCACAATAGCAGGTGAACTCACCGTCGACCCAGAAATGCCCGGGAGGGAACGGTCTGATGTCAAGTGCGATGCCGATAAGATTCTGAGGCTCGCTGGCAAAGGCGATCACACCGTTTTCATCATAGCCGTAATAAAGGGGACGAATGCCTATGGGGTCACGGGCAGCTATGAACTTTTTTGTTTCGCCGTCATAGATGATACAGGCAAATTCCGCATCCAGCATTGAAAACATATCCGTGCCGTACTGCTCATACATTGGCAGGATTATCTCACAGTCTGAGTCACTTTCAAATTTATATCCCTTTGCGGCAAGCTTCATACGCTGCTTTTCAAAGCCGTAAAGCTCGCCGTTGCATACACAATAGCTTTTCCCCAGGTGAAACGGCTGCATTCCCGAATCGGTCAGTCCCATTATGGAAAGCCTGTGAAACGCCAGCACTCCCCTTTCAAGCCGGGCATATCTTGTGTCATCAGGACCACGTGATTTTGTCCTTCCGAAACATTCTTTCAGCAGCTGCATATCCGCCTGTGCGGAGCAGTATCCCATTATACAACACATATCTATCCCTCCGATTAAACACAGCACAGGAAGCAGCCTTCTGCCGCTCCCTGTCTGCTTTATTTGTCATTTATTCCTCGCTGTCCTGTAAAGCGTCAAAGCCTTCTTCCCCCGTTCTGACCTTTACAACGTTCTCAACATCGTAAACAAAGATCTTTCCGTCACCAATGTGACCTGTATAAAGAGCCTTCTTGGCAGTTTCTATAACGCTTCTGACAGGCACCTTGCTGACTACAATGTCAACCTGTACCTTTGGCATAAGGTTTGTTTCAACCGCAACGCCTCTGTAATATTCCGGCTTGCCCTTTTGTGTACCATAGCCCATAACGTGGGATACAGTCATTCCCGTGATGCCTATTTTACTCATCGCTTTCTTCAAGCGGTCAAACTTTGCCTCCTTGCAGACGATCTTGTGCCGTCATCAAATGTCGGTACCTTCTTGACAGGGATCGCTTCCGCCTCGGGGGTGTCGCCCTCAACTGCGATTACGTCCTGATTGTCATAGGTGGTGTACTTATGTACCGACGGCATAAAGTCGGGGTATGCACTTGGCAGACCGTGCTCGGTGATGTCAAGTCCGAGGATCTCCTCCTCTGCAGTGGTACGAAGTCCGTTGGTCTTTTTGATAATGGTGAATGTGATGATCATCATCACCGCTGCGTAAGCTGCGACTGATGCAAAGCCTAAAAGCTGCAAGCCCAGCTGCTTGAATTCGCCTGTGTAGAAAAGTCCCTTCAAGCCTGCGGGAGCATCCGGGTTTGCAAGCAAGCCAACTGCGATAGTTCCCCAGATACCGTTTGCCATATGCACGCCCACAGCACCCACGGGATCGTCAATGTGCAGCTTTAGATCAAGCAGCTCAACTACCCAGACTACGAGCAGTCCCGAAACAAGTCCCACAACTGCCGCACCTATTGCGTCAAATGCGTCCGTTCCTGCGGTAACTCCCACAAGTCCCGCGAGCGATGCGTTAAGGCACATCGAAACGTCAGGCTTGCCGTTCTTTACCCAGGTGTAGATCATAGTTGTGACCGTTGCAACAGACGGAGCGATAGTCGTTGTGACGAATATCGACGAAAGCTCTGAAACACTTGTTGCTGCCGCACCGTTGAAGCCGTACCAGCCCAGCCACAGAATGAAAACTCCCAGTGCACCCAGCGTGATAGAGTGACCCGGTATAGCGTTTACCTTTACTACCTTGCCGTCCTTGTCACGCTCGTATTTACCTATTCTTTCACCCAGCATTGACGCACCGATAAGGGCAGCGATACCGCCGACCATATGGATGGCACAAGAGCCGGCGTAGTCGTGAAAACCAAGCTTTGAAAGCCAGCCGCCGCCCCATATCCAATGCGCCTCGATGGGATAGATGAAAAGCGAGATAACTGCTGAGTATATGCAGTAGCTTGAAAACTTCGTTCTGCCTGCCATTGCGCCCGAAACGATAGTAGCTGTTGTTGCGCAGAACACGAGGTTGAACACGAATGTAGATGCGCCTGTGAAGCTGCCGTCACCGGGGCTTGCGATGAATTCCTTAAAATGTGTGAACATATCAAGGTTTGGTATACCGATAAGTCCGAAGAGGGTATCCTCGCCCATCATAATAGTATATCCGAGCAAAGAGAACACCACGGTACCGATACAAAAATCCATCAGGTTTTTCATAATGATGTTTCCTGCATTCTTTGCTCTGGTGAAACCTGTTTCTACCATTGCAAAGCCTGCCTGCATCCAGAAGACCAATGCAGCGCCTATTAAAAACCAAAATTCGACTGTCATAGGATCATATCCTTTCTATATTATACTTTTCTTTACTTTAAAATTTAAAGCCGCTGCTCCTGCGTGAAGATGGAAGTTATTATCGGTTCACGCGTTTGAAGTTCGCAGGAGGCAGACGGCTTTTTCAGCAAATGTTTATCTTACGCCGAACAGCAGTTCATCGTAAGTCGGGAATGGCCAGAACTTAGACGAGGTGATTGTCTCTGCCTCGTCGCAGGAAGCTCTGAGCTTGTCCATAACGCCCAGCAGCTCATCTCTGATAAGATAACCTGCCTCGATAACGTTCTTTGCGCCCTCGACTTTGACAAGTGCTGCTTTGAGCTCGTCAAGGCTTGCATAAGCGTCGCTTGCAAGCTGTGAGAGCTTCTTGACTGTTTCTGCCTCGTATGTGCAGGTGAGGTCGGTTGCAAGTGATTTCTTTGCGTTTGCTGTGTTTGCCACGAATGCAGCATATTCCTCGATAGCAGGGAGAATTTCTCTGCGTGCGATAAGCTCCATTGTGTTTGCCTCGATAACAACTGCCTTGCAGTAGTTTTCAAGAGTGATTTCCGTACGGCTTCTGATCTCTGCCTCGGAGAATACTCCGTGAGATGTGAGCATCTTAACGTTCTTTTCGTCCATAAGATGCGGGATAGCATCAGGAGTGGTGCGGTAATTCAGCAGACCACGCACTTCGGTAGCTTCCTTGATCCAGGCATCATCGTAGCCGTTTCCGTTGAAGATGATGCGCTTGTGGTCGGTGATAGTTTTCTTTATCATCTCGTGCAGCTTTTCTTCAAAGTTGTCTGCTTTTTCAAGTCTGTCTGCGTAGATCTTCAGGCTCTCGGCAACTGCGGCATTGAGCATGATGTTTGCGCAGGCGATGGAGTTTGACGAGCCGAGCATTCTGAACTCGAACTTGTTGCCTGTAAATGCAAACGGTGAAGTTCTGTTTCTGTCGGTAGTGTCCCTTGTGAATTTCGGCAGTACGCTTACGCCCAGCTTCATTACCTTCTTTTCAACGCCTTCATACGGCGTGTCTGTCTCGATAGCTTTGAGAATACCCTCAAGCTCTTCCCCAAGGAAAATAGAGATAACAGCCGGCGGTGCTTCGTTTGCGCCCAGGCGGTGGTCATTGCCTGCAGTAGCAACGGAAATTCTCAGCAGATCCTGATAGTCGTCAACAGCCTTGATAACAGCGCACAGGAAAAGCAGGAACTGAGCATTCTCGTAAGGTGTTTCGCCGGGTGTCAGCAGGTTTACTCCTGTGTCGGTGGCGATAGACCAGTTGTTGTGCTTGCCCGAACCGTTGACATTTGCGAACGGCTTTTCGTGGAGCAGACAAACAAGTCCGTGCTTCTTAGCGACCTTCTGCATTATTTCCATTGTAAGCTGGTTGTGGTCGGTAGCGATATTTGTAGTAGCATAGATAGGCGCAAGCTCGTGCTGTGCAGGTGCGACCTCATTGTGCTGTGTCTTGGCGAGGATTCCCAGCTTCCAAAGCTCGTCATTGAGGTCTGACATATACTCCTCGACTCTTGGCTTGATAACGCCGAAATAGTGGTCATCAAGTTCCTGTCCCTTAGGCGGCTTTGCGCCGAACAAAGTTCTGCCTGTGTAGATAAGGTCTTTTCTCTTGTCGTAAAGCTCCTTCGGGATAAGGAAGTATTCCTGCTCAGGACCTACCGAAGTAGTAACGTGCTTTACGTTGTCGTTTCCGAACAGCTTCAGAATACGCAGTGCCTGTTTGTTAAGTGCCTGCATTGAGCGCAGCAGCGGTGTCTTCTTGTCAAGCGCCTCGCCGCCGTATGAACAGAATGCCGTGGGTATGCACAGTGTCTTTCCCTTTATAAAGGCATAAGAAGTCGGATCCCAGGCGGTGTAGCCTCTTGCCTCAAAGGTCGCTCTCAGACCGCCCGAAGGAAAGCTCGATGCGTCAGGCTCGCCCTTTATAAGCTCCTTGCCCGAGAAATCCATGATAACTCTGCCGTCAGGCGACGGGCTGATAAAGCTGTCGTGCTTTTCGGCTGTGATGCCTGTAAGCGGTTGAAACCAGTGGGTGTAGTGGGTCGCTCCGTTTTCCACCGCCCAGTCTTTCATAGCCTCTGCGACTGCATTGGCTACGGTGATGTCAAGTGCTGCGCCGATGTCGATAGTCTCCTTGAGTGACTTATAGACCTTTGATGAAAGTCTTGATTTCATTACTCTGTCATCAAATACCTTGCTTGCAAAAAGTTCTGTTACTGTGCTCATTTTCGTTTCCTCCCTTAGAATAACTGCAAAACAAAAGCGTCTTTAAGCACAGGCTATTGCCCGCACCCAAGACGCCATTGCCTAAAATATTGAGATAGTCTGCCAAAGGCAATAAAAATAGAGACAATTGCTTGAAGATAGCCAGATTACTTCAAGACACCTTTGCCTCTATGTCTTGCATTATACAACATGATTTTTGATTTGTCAACCCCTTTTTGATGAAAATTTGCAATTTGCATTTGCAAAACTTGCAGTTTACAAATAATTTATATATCAAAGCTTGACAAAAATGAATTTCAGGAGTATAATACTTGCAAATGAGCAAAGGCGTTCATTCAGCTTACGGGCTGAATGGCGTCTTTTTTAGTTGTAAGAAAAAAAGAGGTAAGCTGTAAGAAAAGCACCATAACCAAGGTTTTAGTTTTCTTACCTCTTACTTCTGAAAAGCGAAGCGTTCTTAATTTTTCTAAAAGGGAGAGATGATGATGAAAAGAGAAGGAGAGGTCCGTATCCCGTCAGGCTGTGCCATAGCCGCAGTCATTTCAAGGGAGGGCAAAGGCATCACGGGCGATCTTATCGCCGAGGCGATGAAGCCGATGCACGACCGTTCCAACGGGCTCGGAGGAGGTTTTGCCGCATATGGCATCTACCCAGAGCATAAGGAGTTTTTTGCATTCCATATTTTCTTTGACCACCGCAGTACAAGAAAAGAATGTGAGGCTCTTTTAAAGGAAAGGTTTGAGATAGTAAAGGGCGAGATCATTCCCACAAGGAAGATACCCGGGATAACCGACGAACCGATCATCTGGAGATATTTCGCAGCACCGCTTAAATCAATGCTCGCAGCCGAGCAGATCGATGAAAACGAATTTGTCGCAAGGACAGTCGTTAAGATAAACACTGAGCTTAAAGGCGCATATGTCTTTTCAAGCGGCAAAAATATGGGCTGCTTCAAGGCGGTCGGCTTCCCCGAAGACGTGGGACGCTTTTACAGGCTTGAGGAGTACGAGGGCTATTCGTGGACAGCTCACGGACGCTACCCGACGAACACGCCCGGCTGGTGGGGAGGAGCACATCCGTTCTCAATGCTTGATTACTCGGTAGTCCACAACGGCGAAATATCGTCATACGATGCCAATCGCCGCTTTATCGAGATGTTTGGCTATAAATGCAACTTACAGACCGACACAGAGGTCATCACCTATATAATAGACTACCTGCTCAGACGGCAGAAACTTACTCTCGAAGAGGTCGCTTCTGTTATCGCTGCACCGTTCTGGAGTACGATAAACTCCAAGCCCGAGAAAGAAAAAGAAAAGCTCACTTATCTGCGAACAGTCTTTTCAAACCTACTCATCACAGGTCCGTTCTCGATAGTTTTCGGCTGGGACGGCGGACTTATGGCACTCAACGACAGGCTGAAGCTGCGTTCGATGATAACCGCCGAAAAGAACGACAAGGTGTTTATCGCAAGTGAGGAGGCTGCCGTCAGAGTCATGGAGCCTGACGCTGAGAATTTCTATGCACCGAGCGGCGGAGAGCCTGTTATAGTTCGTGTCAAGGAGGGTAAATTCTGATGATAGATCAATATATATATCCCGAATTTGAAGTGGTGAGAAACCAAAGCCGCTGTATTTCCTGCCGTGTGTGCGAGCGTCAGTGTGCCAACGAGGTGCACCGCTACGATACCGACCTCGGCGTAATGCTTTCGGACGAGTCAAAGTGCGTGAACTGCCAGAGGTGCGTTTCGCTGTGCCCGACACACGCTCTTAAAATAGTAAAAAGCGATTGCCGTCTGCGTGAAAATGCAAACTGGTCTGACCAGACTATCAAAGAGATATACAAGCAGGCAAACAGCGGTGGTGTATTGCTGTCGTCAATGGGCAATCCAAAGCCTCTGCCTGTTTACTGGGACAAGATACTTATCAATGCCTCGCAGGTTACAAACCCGCCTATCGATCCGCTGAGAGAGCCAATGGAGACCAAAGTGTTTCTTGGCAAAAAGCCCGACAAGATACTGCGCCGTGCAAATGGTGAGCTTATCACGCAGCTGCCACCGCAGATAGAGCTCTCTATGCCTGTGATGTTTTCAGCAATGAGCTACGGATCAATAAGCTACAACGCTCACGCATCACTTGCAAGAGCCGCAACAGAGCTTGGCATCTGCTATAACACAGGCGAGGGAGGACTTCACGAGGATTTTTACTGCTATGGTGAAAACACTATAGTTCAGGTCGCATCCGGACGTTTCGGCGTTCACAAGAATTATCTCGAAGCCGCTGCCGCAGTCGAGATAAAAATGGGACAGGGTGCAAAGCCGGGAATCGGCGGACATCTTCCGGGCGCAAAGATAGTCGGCGATGTGTCACGCACAAGAATGATCCCCGAAGGTACAGATGCTATCTCACCTGCTCCTCACCATGACATCTATTCGATCGAAGATCTGCGCCAGCTCGTCTATTCGCTTAAAGAAGCGACAGATTACAAAAAACCTGTCATTGTCAAGGTCGCAGCAGTGCATAACATCGCTGCGATAGCAAGCGGTATCGCAAGAAGCGGTGCGGACATCATCGCTATCGACGGTTTCCGCGGCGGTACGGGTGCTGCTCCGACAAGGATAAGAGACAATGTCGGCATACCTATCGAGCTTGCACTTGCATCGGTCGACCAGCGTCTTCGTGACGAGGGCATCAGAAACAATGTTTCTCTTGTTGTCGGCGGAAGCGTACGCTCGGCAGCAGACGTAGTCAAGGCAGTCGCACTCGGTGCAGATGCAGTTTATGTTGCAACGGCTGCACTGCTTGCGCTTGGCTGTCACCTCTGCCGCACCTGCCACAGCGGCAAGTGCAACTGGGGAATAGCAACCCAGAGACCAGACCTTGTAAAAAGACTCAACCCCGACATCGGCAGCCAGCGCCTTGTAAACCTTATGAACGCATGGCGCCACGAGATCAAGGAGCTTATGGGCGGTATGGGCATCAACTCTATTGAGTCTCTGCGAGGAAACAGACTTATGCTGCGTGGAGTCGGCTTGACCGCCAAAGAGCTTGAGATACTCGGCATATCCCATGCAGGAGAATAGGAGGGACATCAGAATGAAACGAGTATATGTAAACGAACAATGGTGTCTTGGCTGTCACCTTTGCGAGTATAACTGCGCTTTTGCCAATTCGGGACTTACCGATATGGTCAAGGCACTGAAAGATAAGCCGATATACCCCCGTGTACACATCGAGCAGTCGGGCGACATCACCTATGCTGTGTCCTGTCGTCACTGCAAAGATCCGCTTTGCGTGAAAAGCTGTATCGCAGGTGCGATAAACAAGCAGGACGGAATTGTGAAGATAGATAAGAACAAATGCGTGGGCTGCCTGACCTGCGTGCTTGTGTGTCCCTACGGCGCAGTAAGACCGGGACCGACAGGAGTGGCTCAAAAGTGCGAGCTTTGTCTTGAAAACAGCTGCGGCGAGCCTGCCTGTGTAAAGGGCTGCCCGAACAATGCTATAGTATATGAGGAAAGGTAGGGAGTAACAATGAGCAAGTATGTTATCATCGGAAACGGCGTTGCCGCAGCAGGCTGCATCGAGGGTATCCGCAGCGCTGACAAGGAAAGCGAGATAACCGTCATCTCCGCAGAGAAGCACCCCGTCTATTCAAGACCTCTTATATCCTACTATCTTGAGGGCAAAACAACGCTTGAAAAAATGAACTACCGCAGCCTTGATTTCTACGATAAGAATAATACCGAGCTTATTTATGCCACGGCTGAAAAGATAGATGCAAAAAAAGGCGAGGTCACCTTTGACGGCAAAAAAACAACGTTTGACAAGCTGTGTCTTGCAACAGGTTCGTCACCTTTCATTCCCAAAATGAATGGACTTGAAAATGTCAAAAGCAAATTCACCTTTATGACTATGGACGACAGCCTTGCGCTTGAAAAGGCTCTGAAAAAAGACAGCCGTGTGCTTATCATAGGCGCAGGACTTATCGGACTCAAATGCGCAGAGGGTATCCTTGGCAGAGTCGGAAGTGTGACAGTTTGCGATCTTGCAGACAGAGTGCTTTCAAGTATTCTTGACAGTGAATGTGCCGATGTTATGCAAAAGCACCTTGAAAGCAAGGGTATTAAGTTCCTGCTTTCAGACAGCGCCGAGAGCTTTGAAAAAAACAAAGCAAAAATGAAAAGCGGCGAAACTGTCGAATTTGATATCCTCGTGCTTGCAGTCGGCGTGAGAGCAAATGTTCAGCTCGCAAAGGACGCAGGCGCAGAGGTAAACAGAGGCATAATCATCGGCACAAAAATGCAGACCACACTTGAAAATGTCTATGCCGCAGGCGACTGCACCGAGGGCTTTGACAGCTCTGCCGGTGCGAACAGAGTGCTCGCTATTCTGCCGAACGCCTATATGCAGGGTTACTGCGCAGGCGTAAATATGGCAGGAGGCGAAAGCAGCATAACTAACGCTATCCCTATGAACTCGATCGGATTTTTCGGTCTGCACTGCACAAGCGCAGGCAGCTACTTTGCAAAGGGTGAAGGCGAGATATACGAAGAAAAGATCTGCGGCGGCATCAAGCGCCTTTATATCAAGGACGACAGGCTCACGGGATATATCATCATCGGCGATGTCACGGGAGCAGGAATCTATACGAGGCTCATACGTGAAAAGACGGATTTAAGCGGTGTAAATGTTGACGAATTGAAAAAAGATGCAACACTTGCGATTTTTTTGCCCGAAACCCGTAGAAAAATGCTCGGAGGTGTGGTATAATGAATATAAATGCAACAGGTCTTGACTTTATCGACCTCAACGAAGCCCTTCGTCAGAGCCGTGGCAGCTGCAATATCACGAACTGTCTCGGTCAGCGATTTTTAGCGGCAGGCATCTCGGATAAGACAGTTACCGTCAGCGGTATCCCAGGAAACGCTCTCGGCGCTTACCTCAACGGCGCAAAGATAGAAGTCATGGGCAACGCACAAGACGCAGTCGGCGATACGATGAACGACGGAACGATAGTTATTCACGGAAACGTTGGCGATGCAGTCGGCTATGCGATGCGTGGCGGTCACATCTATGTTCAGGGAAACGCAGGCTACCGTGCGGGCATTCATATGAAAGCCTATAAGGAAAAGCAGCCTGCTATCGTTATCGGCGGAAAAGCCGGCAGCTTTCTTGGAGAATATCAGGCAGGCGGAACTATCATCGTGCTCGGACTTGTCGATAACGACAAGCCTATCGTCAGCAACTTTACCTCGACAGGCATGCACGGCGGAAAGATGTTCCTACGAAGCGACTGCAAGGGAATTAAGTTTCCAAGCCAGGTGCATACTCACTTTGCCGATAAAAAGGAGCTTGAGGAGATCGGCCACTATTTAAGGCATTTCTGCACATATTTTGGCTATGATATGAAAGAATTGCTCGATTCTCCTTTCACAGTCGTTATGCCCGACAGCAAAAACCCATACCGCCAGATGTACGTTGCCAATTAGAAGCAAGATCTCAGATGAAAGAAGCAAGAGGCAGGAGATCTATCTTACCTCTTACACTTATTTCTGACATCCGAACCAGGAGGATAACTATGAAATACACACCGCAGGAAATAATCCAGTATACCGCAGAGGAAGATGTTAAATTCATCAGGCTTGCTTTCTGTGATGTTTACGGCAAGCAAAAGAACATCTCGATCATGCCATCTGAGCTTGAAAGAGCTTTTGAGCAGGGCATTGGCTTTGACGCATCTGCCGTAAGGGGCTTTGGAAACGAAGCAAGAAGCGATCTTATGCTCTTTCCCGATCCTGACACGCTGTCGGTCCTGCCGTGGCGACCCGAACATGGGCGTGTGGTGAGAATGTTCTGCTCGATAAAAAAGCCGAATGACCAGCCTTTCGAGTGCGACACAAGAAGTCTACTCGTCAAAGCCGTCGAAGACGCAAGAGCACAGGGCATCGAGTTTTCCTTCGGTTCTGCGCTGGAATTTTACCTGTTCAAGCTCGACGAGAACGACAACCCCACGACTATCCCCTACGATACCGCAGGATATATGGACATAGCGCCCGAGGACAAGGGTGAGAACATAAGGCGGCAGATATGCCTGCATCTTGAACAGATGGGCATTACTCCGCAGAACTCGCACCACGAGGAAGGACCGGGACAGAACAAGATAGATTTCCGTCATGCCGATCCGCTGACTGCTGCTGACGATGTTATGTCATACAAAACCGTCGTCAAAACAGTCGCACATTCAAACGGACTTTACGCAGACTTCACGCCAAAGCCTTTAAAAGACAAGCCGGGGAATGCTTTTCACATCAACATTTCCGTCGGCAGCGACAAGCATCATACTATCCTGCCGTCAGTGATAGCAGGGATAATGAAACACATAAAGGATATAAACCTGTTTCTTGATCCGTGTGATGCGTCATACCAAAGGCTTGGCAAGTTTAAAGCACCGAAGTTCATCTCGTGGTCGGGTGAGAACCGTTCACAGCTTGTACGTATACCTGCCGCAAAGGGCGAGTACAGACGTGCAGAGCTGCGAAGTGCAGATCCGTCGGCTAATCCGTATCTTGCATACACTATGCTTATCTATGCAGGGCTTGACGGCATAAATAATAATCTGTATCTGCCGCCTGTTGCGGACTTTGACCTGTTCAGTGCGGACGAGTCAGTGACAAAAGACTTTGATACCCTGCCCGAGAGTCTTGCCCAAGCAAAAAAGCTGGCAGCCGAAAGCGGCTTTGTCAAAGCCCTCCTGCCGCAGAGGCTTATCGACATTTACTGCAAATAAGGAGCTTTGAATGGGTGAGATAACATATACGTGGACGAGCGTTACAAACAGCGACTTTCAGATGTTCTATCAGATAACCGAGGACTATTACAGCAGCCTTGTCGGCGGCGTGAGCAAACGCAAAGGCTTTGTTCCGTATAATGCTTCGGCTCAGATACCTGACGTTCTTATAGCTTATGATGACGGTAAAGCTGTAGGCTGTGCAGGCTTGAAAAGATATGATGACAAAAGCACCGAAATAAAGCGTGTATGGGTGCAGCCCGAATACAGAAGACAGCATATCGCAGACAAAATGATGCAGCTTGTTGAGCAAAAAACCAAAGAGCAGGGTTTTGCAAGAGTGATACTTCAGACCAGACCGCAGATGACTGAGGCTGTCGGTATGTACACAAAACGTGGTTACAAACTTATCGAAAACTATCCGCCGTATGACAAGCTCGTCGGTGCGGTTTGCTATGCAAAGGAGCTTTAATGCCTGAAAACTATGCATAAGGAGGGATACATTTGCAGCTCAAAGAACGCAGATACAGCGTCCTGATAGTTTCGTCACAGCCGAAATTCAATCAGGCTCTTACCGAGCTTATAACAGACAGACGAAACTATGAATGCGAGCTTGAAACAAGCGTCAGCGGTGCAAAACGCAGACTGCTCGAACGCAGCTTTGATATGCTGATAATCAATGTCCCTCTGCCAGATGACGACGGCATCACCCTTGCTATCGACCGCAGCGCAGGTATGGCAAGTGCTGTGCTGCTGCTAGTCAAAAGCGAGTATTACCACGATGTGTTCGACAGAGTGTGTCCCCACGGAGTATATACCCTGCCAAAGCCGTCGCCAAAGCAAATGGTCTCGCAGGCTTTTGACTGGCTTGAAAGCGCAAGGGAAAGGCTGCGCAGACTTGAGAAAAAGTCCATCTCGCTTGAGGATAAAATGCAGGAGATACGCCTTGTTAACAGGGCAAAATGGCTGCTTATCTCTGAAAAAGGAATGTCCGAGAACGATGCGCACCGCTATATCGAAAAGCTCGCAATGGACAAGTGCATCACCAAGCGTGAGACAGCGCAGCAGCTGATCTCACAGTATGACAAAACCCCACAGTAATAAATCTCTCTTTAAAAGTTTTTAGGGAAATGCTCGATAGGGTAGAAATAAAGCTAAAGACTATGGGAGTCGGATGCGTCCGGCTCTCTTTTTTTGAGCATCAGCCGTCAGGGTGCTACAGTATCTGTTTCAACTTTTCACACAAAAAAAGCAGCCGCACAGCGATCAGATGACACGGTTCTTTTCACCAATATGGACTATGAGACTTTCAAATACCGTGTTGAGGACGATGAAATGCTCAAGCCTGCTCAGGTGGCTGATATGGTCCAAAGCCACTACGACATGTCACTGTACACCTGCAGCCACTCAGGGAACGAACGCTTTACGGTAAGGTGTTGACTGATTAAACTATCTTAGCTATGACCGCTTTTCATTAGAATTCCTACACAAAAAAGGAAACTGAAAGAGTGCGATTGGAGGTTGGCTCATGAGTTTGATTCTATGTCCTGAATGTGGCACAAAAATATCTGATAAAGCGACACAATGCCCTCATTGTGGTTTCCAAAGTGCTGATTCTTCACGTCCAATTAGCGAACAAGATAAATTTGAAATATCTCCAACATTTGAATATGACATTGAAGGTTGGCAAGCAAATCGTGGCGACCTTAGCGTTATCTCCTACGAAGATAATAAGAGTTTTATAGGTCAATTTGGGAACTGGGAAAAGATACGGGCTAAACTTCCTGCCATTGCAGAAATCATTTTATCAATGGCTCAAAAAGAACATATCATGGTAGCAAAAATGGACACCTATGTAAAAGACCTTATTGCTAAGGGTGTGTATAGGTTTACCATAGATAAAAACGGCGAAATACTACTAACAATTCGGGATGGTAGTAAAATTGTAAAGCAGGTCAGACTGGAAAATATGTCTTTTGCTCCTAACCTGACTCAGTCTCTGAATAATCTATCGGTTCACGCTACAATGGCTCAAATACTTGATGAGATTGAATTTATAGGTGATGCTATTCGAGAACTTCATATTGAGCTTCAGAACGATAGATTGGCTATGGCTGATAGTGCAAGAGACAAGCTTAAACAAGCGAGAAAAATAATAGATTCAAAGTTGCGAGAAAAAGCGTTATTATTTGTGATCAGTTCAGCAACTGATGCCAAGAGAGCCTTAATGCGTAATTTTTCTCAGAATTTGTTGTACATTCGGGATCATTTCCACGAAAGCAATATTAAACAAATGATGAAAAGAAATGATTCCTCTGTAAAAGCAACTGACGCATTGCAAGCACTTGTCGCTATTACAAATGCTGTTCAAACCGAATGTGAAGGATATGCTATCCTTGGAGAATACGAGCCTTGTAAAGTGTGCTTAGAAGAGTTCAAGGCATTTATAGTTGAAAATCAACTTGATAATAGAGATACTTTATTGATGATTAATGAAAGTGCAGCAGAAAAGAAAATTGATGTTGTTGATAAATTTGGTGATATATCAAGACGCATTGCTGCTTTTGATACATCATTGCAAATCGAATATAATATGCATGAATTATTGATCCCCGATGAAGAAAAAGGAGATGATAACGATGAATGAAATTCGCTACTGCAAAAAATGTGGTTGTGAGCTAATGAGTACCAATAAGAAAAAGCTGTGCGAAAACTGTCGTAGGAACAAAAATGGTACAATAAGAAAAATAAGCGGAGCTGCGGGAAGTGCATTAGGTCTTGCCGGGTTTGTATTATTTAGGAAAGCTAAAAAGAAATAGTAGCGTGATTAAAGAAACTATATTAGTATTGGTGGCGACCATACTTTTCAATGCAAACAAGCCGCACAGTTTTTCTGTGCGGCTTGTTTTTTCTATGCCATTTGCTTTCTTAGTACGATGTCCGCTATGGTTTCCGCCGACTCGCTGTCGGACTCTTTCATTATGTGAGAATAGATGTCAAGCGTTGTGGTTATCTTTGCGTGACCGAGCCTTTTGCTTATCGCAGCTATGTCCATATTGCCGTGCAGCAGCAGGCTCGCCATTGTGTGCCTGAATGCGTGAGGGTTTATATGCCCCAGCTCATGCCTTTTGGAAAATGACCTCAGCCAGATATTCACCGAGTCGGGATTCATAGGCATTCCCTCGTAGCCCGACCTCTCCTGGAAGAACAGGAAGCCTGTGTTATGCCAGCGTGAGCCGTATGCTGTGCTTGTGGTGATGTACCATTTGCGGTATTCTCTCAAAAGCTGCATTGTTTCCTGCGGCAAGGTAATGTACCTTTCCGACTCCTCGGTCTTGGTGGTGTCCTCGTATATGCCTCTGTCTGACGTGTAAAGCAGATTGAGATGTATGTGTATCCTGCTTTTCTCCCAGTCAACAGCGTCCCATTTTAGCCCCATTATCTCTCCCCGCCTTGCGCCCGTTATGATGAGCAGGTTTATCAGTGTTTTCCATTTCAGCGGCTCTTTCTCAAGGCATTTTACTATCCTCTCTATATCCTCAAACTCAAAGTAATTGACCTTTGGTCTTTTCGTCTTGGGCGGTGTAGCCTTTGCCGCAGGATTGAACGGTATTATCATCTCCTTGTCAGCAAGGGCGAGAATGCTTGATATGAGTCTGTGATACTCCCTTATCGTCTTGTTGGAAAGCACACTCTTGTCCCTGACCTTTATGAACAGTTTTGTCAGCGGCACGCCAAGAGTATCACACAGCTGTTGTGCCTTTTCAAGAAGTATATTGCCGCCGTTTATCGCTGAGCGTATTGTCATCATGCCCACACCCGACTTTTTATGCAGTTCCTCCTGGGTGATTTTCTTTGATTTAAGGAATTCCTTGAAATCTACCCTTACCGCTGCCCGCTCGGCTGTTTTGCGTACACCTGTCTTTTCAAGGCTCTCGTAGAACACATTGAGCGTCTGCGGTCTGATCTCAGTCAGTCGCAGGTGTCCTATCTCGGTATTGATGTCCTTGAGCATTGCCTCATACCTTACCAGCGTTGAGTGCTTCACGCCTGCTCGCTCTTTCATTCTCATCGCATACTCCGAGTACGCTCTGAAGGTCTGTTTGCTGTCGGCAACATATCCCTGCTTGCACTTCTTCTCAAACTCAACAGCTGTTTCGTTGAGAGCCTTTGCGTTTTGTCTGTCGGACTTGTCAGGGTCGGGCTTGAATGTCATCTGATAGGGATTGAGCTTTTTGCCGTTTGCATCATATCCCTTGTTGACTCTGATCCTGTATGCGATTATTTCGCCCTTTTTGTTCTTTCTTGGTTCGATATATGCCATTCTATCACCTCCGTTTTACACACCAGGATACCACAAAGGTATCCCGGTATCCAGACCAAACTCAAAGAGTTTCCACTTACAACACAGAAAGTTATCAGTCCGCATCGGCATCACCCCGAAGATATCTCAGCAGCACTTCCTTGTTTATGAGGTATTTCTTCCCTGCCATAAGGCACGGCAGCTCGCCCGACTTGCACAGCTCCCTTACTCTGTACTCGGTAAGACCGTCGACCAGTGCGGCGGCTTGCTTTATTGTCAGCATTGTTGGTTTGTTTGTAATTGTAATGTCTGTCATTTGCTTTTTCCTTTCATAATTCCATAAATCTACCCCATATGCATCCCCAGCGACTCTTTCTTCTCCCATTCCTCTTTGAGCCGCTTGCGGTCAACGGGAGCGTAGTGCTTGTCCTCGTCCTCATCATTGTCCTCTATCAGCGTAGCCAGCGCAGCAATATCGCCCACAGTATCAATTGCACTGCTTGTGATGCTATCAGAATTTTGCACAGCCTTGAGCTTACTTTCTGCCGCCAGTTCTCTTGCTCTTTCAGCTTTGATGAGTATTCCTCTTTCATACTCCCAACCTGTTTCAGCAGTTCGCTGCTCATCTCTTTCATCTCCTGATGTATCTGCTGACGATTCTGTTCGCTCTCCTGCTGGTACCTGCCAAGCAGTATCGACTGGTTCTGCTCGTACCTCGTCATCTGTTTGCCGGTCGGCAGCTCTTTTAGTTCTTCTCTGACCTCGTCCTGCGACTGACATATCGAACTCAATATCTTCAGCACCGCCGTCCAGTTCTGCTCCTGCACTACCACCATAGGCAAGGTCTCTGTCGCCTGCTGCATATTGTCCTTGTTCTTCTCCATTAAAAATCCTATCTCTGATCTTGAATTCATACTCCATTACCTCCTTTAAAAATCTCCTGTCGTGCAGCTTGTTGCACCTGCATTTCTTTCCTTTTGGCGTGGTGTAGGTGATGTACTTTCGCTGCTGCTCCCACCGCACCTCGTAACCTTTGCGATTCATTAGTTTGACAAACTGCTTTTTGGACTTGGCTTGTTTCATACAGTCTGTGATTGCGTTCATCAAAGCGAACTTGAAGCTATCGCCACGCACAGCACTGCGGTACTCCTTGTCACCGAGAACATCATTCTGCCCGTCTTTATTAAATGTAGGTTTCTGCAAGGTGTGAACACCATAGCTTTCGCATATCTCATCAGACAGCTGCATCAGTTTTAGGACACTATCCTTGTTGGAATGATACTTGTTCCCCGTCTCAAAGCTCACCGAGTTGAACACAATGTGTGAATGGATATGCTCACGGTCGATGTGAGTCGCCACCACACATTCGTAATTGCTCAATGCTTTCTCGGTCAGCTCCAAAGCTATCTTGTGCGCAAGCTCGGGCTTGATGTCATAGCCTTTCGGGAAGCTCTGCACAAGATGGTAGTAGAGCCTGCCGCCGTTCTTTTTGTGCATCTGCTTGGTGAGCATCATTTCATTGTAGGCATTCTCGGTCGAACAGTTCACACCCGACACCAACCGCCTGTCCTCCAGCTTCGTTTTCTTTTCTCTGCTGACATACCCGAGCAGCTTTTTTAAGCCGCCCGTTGTCTGATTCTTGCTGTTTGCAAAGTGGATTATCGGCATCATTTCACCTCCTTTAGCATCATGCCCAGCCGACCGTAGATGTCCATAAGCAGACCTCTGCACTCTTTCAGCTCGGCAACTTTCACCCTGCCCTCGTTGCAAAGCCTGGTCAGCTGGTTGAGATTGTTGCCCACAGATTTGAGCTGTTTGCTCAGCTCGTGGAAGCCTTCAAGCACAACGATCTTCTTGCCCAGCGCCGACCGCAGAACGAAGTCAGACAGTTTAAGACCTCGGCTTGTGGCTCGCTCTCTGATCTTTCTCCGCTCGTCCTCGGTACAGCGGACGGTGATAGTTACATCTCTTGTTCTCAATTTCATCACTCCTTTCTTTTCGCTATGAGGGGGTCCGGGGTCCGCCCCGAGCCAGCATTTTGCGGGTGGCGGACTGCCGCCTGCGAGGCTGGCATTGACAGAATACCTGCGGTTTTCGGACTGCCGTTTGCACCCCTCAAATTGACCTTTCTTTCTTCGCTATCATTGGCAGAAGAGAGATAATATCATCGGCACTCTCTCACTCCTGCGGCTTAGTTTTACATCGGACTCACTCCTTCGTTATTCATTTTTCAAGATGCTGTGAAACATAGCCCTCTAATATAGAGGCAGTGAGAAAGAATATTTGCACACCCAAAATTGAAA
>ONMZ01000032.1 GCA_900319075.1 uncultured Eubacteriales bacterium | reverse complement strand
TCGTATTTGCCGCCCAGTTCCTCAAATAATGATTTTGCCATTGTCTGTTACCTCCACATTCTTTTTTATTTTGAATGTCCGCAAAATCCGTCCTACATCGGTCCTACAGTATGTATCACATAATCACATGGCAGATTATAGGCTTTTGTTATCTTTGCTTCTCCAGTCTCACATCCGTTAAGTATCCTGCACTCTGCCAGAAGTTCCGGTCCTGCTGCTCTGTGAATTGCACCATCTACACCACCTCCACCAAGAAGTGAATTGTTAGCTGCATTTACGATTGCCTGCACATCTGTTACTTTTGTTATGTCACCTTTTATCGTCTTAATCAAATACATCTTTCTTACCTGCCTGTTTATTATATTACCTCTGCCCCAAATGGCATCAGAGACAATTTTGCAATTTTGAAAAACTGCTTTCCGAAAGGAATTCCGATAATTGTTATACAACATATCAGACCTACCACAGCATTTCCAACTGCCATAGGAATTCCTGATACAATCAGCCAGATAATATTTGCAATTAAGCTAACTGCACCGCCGCCATATACCACTTCTTTTCCAAACGGAAAAAATGCCAAACCTGCAAACTTAAAGCACTGTAAGCCTATCGGTATTCCTATTATGGAAATGCACCACAGGCAACCTGCCAAAACCCACGACAATCCACTCAACAATCCACCACATATAAACCAAAGTATGTTTCCTAATATGCTCATATCATTATTCCTTCTCTATCTCTCCATCTATTCCATACATTTTCTTGAATGCATCAAGGTCTGCCTGATTTTTAATCAGCATAACCTCCTCTATCTTACCTGTATGAATGTCCTTAAAGCCTGCAACCTGCTCACCATTACATATGCTTGCCTTGATTACCGGTTTCTTATTTTCTTTATCATATGTCTTTATAACTGTCTTTTTCTTAAAGAGTCCCACTCTGAGCACCTTCTTTTGACTTTGCTATCAGTATAAGTTTTTCAAAGGACTGTCCAAAACGTACATCATCATCTTCTGTACGCTTTCTCGGTCCTTTCATATGATTCTTATGAGAGCTGCGTCTTGCCTTCTTGTTAAGATGTCGTTCCATAAGCATCTGATCTATGTTATCATTCGTATACCACTTGCCAGATTGGTGAATAGCATATGCACCTTTTCCAAGAGCCATAGCAGCGACACCATAATCCTGAGATACTACTACATCCCCTTTATGACAAATGCTTGATGACTTTATTTTTTTCAGGTGATCGCTCTGCGTTATCATCTCCGCCAGCACCTGCGACGAAAGCTCCTCCGGCTTGACCTCAAGCTGTTCAAGCTCTTCGAGCGTTGCGTGGAAAAGATTCGATATCAGCTTGTCTATCTGGTCAGCCTTTCCGCCGATAGCATCAATAGTCTGCTTTTGCTCAGCATTATGAACAGCAAGCATTGTCACATAAAAAATAATTTGTTAACACTACAAAATAAAATCAAAAACAATTGACATTTTAATTGATTTGTGATATCATATAGTCATAATAAGTGTGAATTTTACACAGAAAGGGTTGACAAGGCTATGCGTTTGCTGTATAATTCGACAGACAGACAGACAGACAGACAGACAGACAGACAGACAGACATGGCTTAACTGCGCCCTTTTTGCGTTTAATACTATGTTAATAGAAGCGTGCTCTTTGGGATAAGTGTTTCCCACAGGGTGCGCTTTTGTTGTTTGGAGGTCGATAATTTGAGCGAAAATCAAAAACAAGGCATCACGCTGACCAAAAAGCAGATCATCATCGGAGGCGTTATAATCGCTCTGCTTATTGCAGGCGGTATCATACTCGGGGTGAACTGGAACAAATGGTTCGGTGATAAGGACAGCAGCAGTTCAACTGCTGAGAGCAGTTCTTCGTCTTCAGGGATAGAACTTGACGAGAACGCAGGGCAGTATACAGGCGAAAAGCCAAAGGATAAGGGCGGACAGCAAACCGGTATCAAGATACCCGGCTACCCCTCGATCACGATCGCAAAGGACAAGCAGGACGTTACAATGGCTTTGATGAATCCCGAAGGCAATCCGTGTTACTTCAAGTTTGAGATCGTGCTGAAGGACAGCGGTGAAACGATCTTTGAATCGAAGTACGTCAAGCCCGGTGACTGTATTTATGATGTTCATTTGAACAAGCCCCTTGGGTCGGGCGAATATCCCGCAACAATAAAAATATCGACAATCGCACTCGATCAGGAAACACCGCTGAATGGTGCAAACGTTGAGACGGTTTTGATAGCGAAGTAACAAAAACATTAAAATTTAGGAGGAATCACAATGAAAAAAACGAGAAGATTTATCTCGGCAGTTATGGCTCTCGCAATGGTATCGGTTCTTGCTCCGATGTCGGCTTTTGCAGATACGGTTGTTGATGACACAAACAATCCGGCACCCAAAACCGCAGGATTTGATGTTAAGTACACCTATACGAACCCCGCACCTACCTACACCGTAACCATTCCCGCAGGTGTAACTTTGAGCGATTCAGAATCCGTAAAAAAGAGCATTAAAGCTGAAAATGTCAAAAATATGGAGGAAAACGGCAAGAAGATCGTAGTTACCCTCAATGCGGCTACCAATGATAATGATACCGACACCACATTCCACGCAAAGAACGGTGAGTCCGATGCAACATACACTATCACGGCAGGAACAACCGCTGTCAAGGTCGGCGATACTGTTGCGGAGTTTACTGATGATGGCTCTGTAGAACTTGCGTTCTCTAAAATTACTCTTCCCGCAAAACCTGTTGCCGGTGATTACACCGAAACGCTGACGTTTGGGATCTCGGTGGAGGAAGTTAAAGTTGAAACACTGCTGACCACAATTACGGGAGCAGGCTCCAATGCTCGCATAGCGACATCTGCTAATGTAACCTATAGCACTGAAGGCATTGCAACCCTTACGTTCAGCGGCACTGTATCGTACCAGGCTTCTCCTGCCTGGGGCTGGTGGGGATACGGCTGGACAGCAACTGTTACCCCTGCCGAGGGATACACCATTACCAAATGCGTATTCTATGACGATGCCAACCGCACTGCTACGGATAGTGAAGCTCCTTTTGTAGTGGAGACTACGGAAGAAGATAAGACACCAAGAATAAATGGCACACCCATTGATGGTGGCAAGAGTCAGAGTAAAGGGTTAAAAAAGATTGAGGTGTATGGTTACGCAAATTAACAAGAATTCAAATGCTTTGCTAAGCTGCGGTGTGCAGCTCGGTGGGGCAGATAAATGTTAGTGACATAATTTCTTTACACATAATACTTTTTGCTCTGCTGTGCGGAGTGTATGGCGGAGAAATGGTATTCGATAGGAGTGAAAACATAATGAAAAAACTGATAAGCGGTATATCCGCATTACTCACAGCGGCAATGCTCATCGCCCCGATGAGCGCATTTGCCGATACAACGGTCAGCCCCACAGGCGGCAATCCGTTTGATGTGACACCTAATCCCGGCACAGCACCCACTACGGTGGAGTTCAGAGTTGACCCAACCTATACCGTGACTATTCCTGCAAAGGTAACACTCGAAGATAACGGCGAGGGTATCTACACAAACAGCGGTACGCTAAAGGCTGAGGACGTGAAGCTCGCTGAGGGCAAGGAGATCGTTATTACTCTGACCAGCGCAAGCAAGTTCAATATGCAGACCTCGGCTTCGGCAACATACAAGCTGCCCTACACCGCAGAGGGTACCTTCGGCAAGCTCACCGACAAGGAAGCAGGCGGTATCGTTGCGAAGTTTGCCACCTCCACCGAAGATCAGGAAGTTCCCGTAACATTCACAACAGACGAAACGCCCAAGTATGCAGGCACATTCACCGATCCCGTGGTATTCACCATCGAGATCAAGGATATTGTAACCACACTTGATGAGGGCTGATGATTAGAAACACAAGGAGGGAATTTCCATGAAAAAAAGTAGATTTATCGCAGGTTTTTCCGCAATGGCACTTGCAATATCAGCAATGTCAATATCAGCTTTTGCTGCACCCGAGCCTACCAAAATAGATCAGACCACCCCCGAGCCAAAGCAGGGACAGGCGGTCATCACAACCACGATAGAACCGACATATATCGTGACTATCCCTGCCGACACAACTGTTGCTTTCAATGCCCTGTCTACTGATTTCGGTTCAGTTGAGCTGACACAGGCAAGACTTGACCCGGGCAAGCAGATAAAGGTAACTGTTGATACCGACGGCGAGTTGAACAATGCAGCTGATGCATCCAAGGTAATACCGTATATGGTGACAGCACAGTATGCCACAGGAGAACCGGGTGGTGTATATATGCCTTTTAATGTAAAAGGCAGTGACCTCACATTCGATACCACCGGTCAGGCATTTGCTATGGAGATCCAGATCACCGAGAACGACTGGAACAAGGCTTATGCCGGCTCCTACAGCGACACA
Organism: uncultured Eubacteriales bacterium; assembly: GCA_900319075.1. GTDB lineage: Bacteria > Bacillota > Clostridia > Oscillospirales > Ruminococcaceae > Hominimerdicola. The sequence goes on along the minus strand of ONMZ01000032.1, from coordinate 14,764 downwards.
GTTACCTTTAACGTTAGCTACGAGGATGTACCAACAACACCTGATCCATAGTAAGGAGTTGATCGCATGAAGAAAATAGCAGTATTTCTGTTATGTCTTTCTATGCTTTCTGCAAGCGCTCTGACAGCCTATGCCGATGTTGAGCCTAACACCGCCCCGGGCGAAGCGACTATCGGGACTGTAGTTCCCGACAGCCACAAGATCACAATAAAAGTGAAAGGCAATGGGGTTGTGAAGGTTAACGGCAAAGAGGGCACCGAGTTTGAGGTTGAGCGTCTCTCCAAGCCGGTCATTGAGATCAAAGCTAAAGACGGCGAGAAGATCACAAAGGTTCTTCTGAACGGCGAGGACATCACCGACAAGATCGTAGACGGCAAGTATATCCTGCCTGCGGTTTATGAGGACGGTGAATATGAGCTAACGGTTGAGACAGAGAAGCTCCCCGATGATTCGAGCAAACCTGACAGTTCCAAGTCCGATAATTCCAATAAAGGTACAAGTGATGACTCGGCATCAACTCCGGCAACAGGTTTAACTGCATCTACAACCGGAGTAACCATAACATTAATGGGAACTGTAGCGCTAGCGGCAGCTGCTGTTATAGCTTCAAAGAAGAAAAAAGATGAATAGAAATACATAGTGTCGCAGACCGTCTGAATAGGCGGTCTGTTTTTTTATGTTTACTATCTGTATAGTAACTCAGATCATATGAATTCTGAAATTGGCGAGTTTACAGAGTTTGTGCAGCACGGCGGTTGTCAAAAACTGTTCAAAGTGAACAGAGCAATCTCGTGCAAGCGTGAGCTTCCATCGAACAAACGATTTTGTAACAAGTTCCTGTTCAATATGCGGAGTAATCATAATAATGAAGGACTGCCAAAACGGCAGTCCTGCTTCACTATGAATACTGTGCTGAGCTATTTCAGCCACGTCTCCTTGCCCTCAGGTGTGTACATCTCAAGCCAGAACACATCGTCAAACCAGATCTTGTGCTCATCAACGATCAAGAACCTGAAATCATAGTCGATCTCTCTGACTTCGCCGGAAATAGTGACATAGTGTATCATGTCATAATATCGGATATGTATATTAACGCCTTTTTCAAGCTGTTTGAGCCTTTCGGACATCTCTGCGGCATCGTCTTCGCAGAGCTCCTGCCGCTGTTCTCGGGTAGCTTCCTGAGCCAGTATGAGCTCATAAAACCCCTTGAGAGCAGCGAAGGGTGCAAACAGCTTTGCTCTGTCTGCTCGTTGATTAACCATTGTGACCTCCCACCAGTGTGTTGCGGACTTTGGCAGTTGCCTCTTTTTGCAGGCTCATACCACGAAGCACCGCATTCTTGCCAAAGCGGCTCTTTATCTGCGATACAGCAACCAGTATATCGTGTTCTCGCTCTTCTTTTTCAAAGTCCTCAAATAAGGATAAGTTTCGGCAGCATTCGTATGTAAGGTTGCCAAGGCTGATCCCAAGCCTTCTAATAGGCTCGTTGTATCTTGTAGTATCTTGATAGATCCGTTCAATGACTGATTCTATTTTCTTGTACGAATCCGTGTGCCCACCATCGATCTTCTTGCTTCCGCCCGTAGACGGTGATGTCCAGCCAGAGTATCCCACGTAAAGGGAAACATGGTCAGTGTAGTAGCCGTTAGCTATCATCTCGGTGACCTGTCCGTCGATCATCTCTTTGAGGACAGTCAAAGCCTCGTTGCGTGTGTAATCACGGAACAACACCTGGCTGTTGGACATCGACTTGCTCTTTGTCTCATATTTGAGGATATCGGCAATAGTGCATGGCTCTCTGCCGTTGGCGTGGTCGAGCAGATACTCGTAATTAACACCAAACAGCCGCTTTAGCAGGCTTTCGGACATCAAGGTAACATCGTAAAGATTCTTTGCCCCATAACGAGCCAGGCGGCTTGCCGTACCCGGTCCGATACCCCATATGTCTGTTATAGGCTCATGATGCTGAACGGTTTCCTTGAATGAATCTTCGTCAAGAATACCAATGTGATCGGGCACATGCTTCGCTGTGATATCAAGAGCGACCTTGGCAAGAAACATATTTGTCCCTATGCCTGCGGTAGCAGTTATGCCCGTCTCTTCAAAAACCTTGTCCATAAGCATTATGGCAAGCTCTTTGGGCGTCTTCTTGTATAGCAGAAGATAAGAAGTTGCGTCAATGAACACCTCGTCTATCGAGTAGACATGGATATCTTCGGGAGCTATGTATTTAAGATATATGCCGTAAATATGCGCAGATATCCGCATATACATATTCATTCTCGGTATTGCCGTTATATATTCCACGCTGCGAGGTATCTCATTGAGCCTGCAGCGATTTTTTATGCCAAGAGCCTTCATAGCAGGCGTTATTGCAAGACAAATAGCACCCGGTCCTCGTGACGGATCTGCAACGACCAAATTGGTCTTAAATGGATCCAAACCGAGCTGTGAGCATTCTGCCGAGGCATAGAAAGACTTTAAATCTATGCACATATATGTTCTGTCCGGCATAAAACTCACCTCGATCCTGTATGCCGTTAATCAAAAGGTCGGGTACTTCCCCAGTAAGCATTAGAAAAGTCATATCCCATCGTGCTCATTTCAAGTAGCTTAATGTTGAGCAGGGGAACACTCACCTCAAGAACAGCGGCAACGTGAAATACATCGTATCCGTCCTGAAGCATACTGTCTGCCTGTTCCTCGTCTATGAGCAAATGAGCAGCGAACAGGTTTGCTGCTGCCTCGGTCTTATCACGCATGTTGAACACCTCGAACTCATGCAGGCACTCTTCTTTTGCAATATCCATGTGTAGAAGGGCATGACCGAGCTCGTGAGCGCAAACTTCTCTTTGTTGGTGCTCATCTATGTCTTTGGATATGATTATAACCGGTTCTCCCGCAACAAGCGTGAAAAAGCCCTTGAGACTGCCCAGGTCGGCTATGCGGTACATTATCCCGAGCGTGTCGCATAACTCATAGGGATCTCTGGTTGAATATTTTTCGATCAATTCTTGAACCATATCATATATGTAGTTCAATCCTTTTTACCCCCGTCACTTATCCTTGTTTTGTTTCGCCTTTACTTCCCAGTAAATGTTCTGGAGCGTCAGCATAACGGCATCTCTGTCCTCTTCACTTAGTTTGCCGCCTGCAAACAAGCCCTGAACATCTTTGATGATCCTGTCAGCCTCTGCTTTTCCGCTTTCACGATCAGCGTACTGTGCAAGCTTTTCAAAATCATCTTCTGATTCCTGCGTAAGAAACTCGGCAGGTACATTGAAATACTCGGATATAGAGGCTATAGTGCTTTTGCGTGGCGTTCGTTCGTTGGTTTCATAGTAGCCAAGTGACTTGTCGGATACACCGACCTTTTCAGCTAACTGTTTCTGAGTAAGTCCTGCTGATGTTCGCAATGCTTTCAGTTTTTCACCTAATGTCATATCAATTCCTCCGTGCTCTGTTCCGCTATTATCATTGTTGAACCGAACTTTATAGTTTCACTGTATCACATGTTCGGAACAATGTCAATAGGAAAATGAACAATATTTCACGATTTGGCACAAATTCAGCAAAATGAATAACAAAATGTTCGGTTTTCTCACGGAACATACAAAATTGCAAATGTTCTGTTGACAAACGGAGCATTGTGTGGTATAACTGGAAACAGCAAAAAACACGTAACGATTTCTTAATACGACTTAATCACCGATAGCAAAAGGAGCTGCATATGAGACAGATCAAGACCAGACGTGAGATAGATGAACTGTGCGAGAGCATTGTTCAGAAATACGAGGGAGAAAACTACATCGAAAAGCCTGTAGATATTGCAGGACTTGCACTTGTTTTTTTCAAGCTCAAGGTGTTTTATGTAAGATTCCCGACCGAAAAACAAGACAGACTTGGCTGCCTGACTGATGGAAAAAGCATATACAAGCTGATTAGGAACGGCAGGATCGGCGGCTACTCATTCCCTAAGAACACGATACTGCTGGATATCTCGCTCAAGGGTGACAGCGAAAAAGCAAAAAGACGCTTTACGCTTGCACACGAACTGTATCATTACATCGACAGTGTAATTAACGGCAACTCTTCATACGGTTTCAACAGTCGAGTGCATGGAGATGAGCAGTATAACAAGGCAGAATTGTGTGAAATGATGTCACTTGACGAATGGGCAGCAGATAGAGGTGCAGCAGCACTTCTGATGCCAAGGCAGCTTGTATGCGCAACATCAAAGCTGATGTTCGGCAGCAAGGAGATCCCTATTTTCGGCAACAACATTCTTATGAACGATGATAAGCAGCGCATTATAGAGATGGCTGATTACCTGGGAGTGTCTTTCACATCTCTTTTGATACGAATGAAGGAACTCAAGCTGTTCAAATATCACAGCATGGATCAGTATATATCGCTTACAATGGGCGATATGGAACAGGCGGTGAAGGTATGATACCAGAAGTCTCCTGTATAACGGACGAAGTGCAGATCAAACTTGACTTGTCACAGCAGGAAACCATTGACCTTACTCAGCGTGATCTGAGATGTCCTAATTGTAAGTTTCTCATAACCAAAGTCTTCTCTGATATATCAGGGCACATGCAGATACGCTGTCCCAAGTGCAAGGAAAAGTACATTTTAAACCTTGCAATGTTCAGAACAAGACACAAGGGGTTATTCGTAACCCTTATAAAAGTAATTGAATAATACTGTTTGATTTCTATTCGAGCAAGCGGAGATGATGCATAAGCATCAGGCTACCAAGCACCGTGCGAGATCTGACAGATAAGTGTGTAACTATGCCCTGGCGTAGTGTATACCTATCTGTTGGCTTCACGGTGCTTTTTTATTGCTCGTTTGAATTATCGCACGGAACATCTCTTCGGCTTGCTTGCCGAAGGGGTGTTCTTTTTGTTTATCTATTCAAAATGGCTGCCTATGACAGCTAAATATCCATGACCTTCGTTTTGTTCAAATCAAGTCAAAAACGAAAAAACAAAACGGAGGAAAAAATAATGGAAAAGAAGATACTTAAGGTTTATGACACAATTACAGGCAAGATGGTTGACGTAGAGGTAACTCCCGAGGTTTATAGGGAGTACATGAGAACTGAGTGGTGCATAAAGAAAAAGGATAAATCCTTCTATGAACATGAGATACAGTTTTCAGCTCTGATAGGTGGAAGTGAGGGGGCGTATGAAAATTTTGATGAGTTTGTTCAGGATGATGATTATGAGGATGACATCATTAACAAGATCTACTTGGAGCGACTTCCCGGTGTAATGAAGCAGTTGTCAAAAGATGATAGGGAACTCATTGATCTGATGTTCTATAAGAATATGTCAGAAGAACAGATAGCTGAAATACAAGGTGTTTCACATCAGTATATTAGCCAAAAAAAGCAGAGAATTTTGGGCAAATGTTACAAACTTTTAAAAAGCGAATAAAAAAACACTTGCAGAACCCCATACATCTCTCCCTATACAAGTGGAAGAAATAATTCCACTGAATTTTGAAAATTGAATAACAACACTACAGGTACCTTAATCCTGCGGTCGGTAGAAGGTCGACAGCCGGACGAGAGATACGCCATGACGCAGAAATGCAGAGCGAGAAATATCTACTCAAAGATCGGGACAGCTTCCCGAGGGCAATGAAACGCAGGAGGATAATGATACTTCCGTCCAGTCACAGTGAATAGCAATGAGGGCGGCTTTGTGAGACCCACAGAGGGGTGAGAAGCCCATGAGAATGGTACGCTGCCATTCGCCTGTAGTGTTCCGTTGCGGCGGGTATCAGGGATAAATACCGCAAAAGGCAAAACGAAGTTGCGGCGGTTTGTCAGATTAAAGATGGACCGCCGCTATTACATAATCATAATAGAAAGGTTGGGAACAATGATAATTAAGAAGATCGAAGGCATAGATAAAGAAGATCTCATCATAGAGATATTGAAAAAAAGAAATCAGAAAAGGTGCTGCGACTGCGTGTGGGGAGATGTTTCTTCGGGGGCGGCTATCATATGCGGCAGACTATGTAATCATAAGGAGTGTTTTATACGCAAATGCAGATCATCAAACGTGGAGATATCTTTTTTGCCAGATTGCCCGGGGCCGAAGGATCCGAGCAGAAGGGTACAAGACCTGTCATAGTCATTCAGAACAATATAGGCAATGCTCATAGCGAAACACTAATAGTGATACCGATAACATCTATGCGTAAAAGGTATTTGCCAACACATATAATGATAGGTACTGACTATGGGATAGAAAGGGAAAGCACAGCGCTTGCCGAACAGATCATGACAATCGATAAGAGCAGATTGGTAAGATATGTGGGTTCGGTAGATAAAAGAAAAATGGACGAGATAGACGAGGCTTTGAAGATCAGCTTGGATCTATCAGAATAGGAGATATATATGCACTTTATATTAGGCTTTTTAGCAGGCGGAGTTGCAGGAGTATTAGCAATGTGCCTATGCGTTGCAGCGGGAAACGCCGAAAAGGATGAGGGAAATAAGTAATACACATACATATGAAAGGATGAGTCAAATGACAGATACAATTAAAATGACGATAACTTGCCCGATAATGCTTACAATAAATGAAGCAGCCAAGCTTGTTCAGGGTCTGACAGCATTCAGGATCAGAAAAATGTGCATAAGCGGCGAGCTCCCGTGCATCAAAGCGGGTAAAAAGTACCTTATAAACCAGGAGGTATTGTTCAGGATCCTGCGTTCAGAGCAAATCGATAGCTGATAACTTTCTGTGTTGTAAGTGGAAACTCTTTGGTTTGAGCTGGATACAAGGGTACCTTTGTGGTATCCTTGTGGTAATATGGAGGTGATAAACTATGGCATGCGTTGAACCAAGAAGAAACCGAGACGGCGAAATAATCAGTTATAGGATCCGAGTCAACAAGGGCAATGATGCAAACGGAGAGCGACTGAAGCCTTATGTAATGACATACAAGATGGACCCTAACATCAGCAATCGCCAGAATATGAAGATACTGAATGAAATCGTAGCTGAATTTGAACGCCAGTGTCAAAAAGGCACGGTGTGTGATGGCAAACAGACATTTCAGCAGTATGCAGAGTATGCTATGAAGATCAAAGAACGCCGAGGCGTTAAGCACTCAACACTGGTTCGATACAGACAAATGCTTAAAGACATCTACGAGGAAATCGGATATGTGCATTTGGTGGATATAAAGCCGCAAATGCTCAATCAGTTCTATGAGAGCCTTGAAAAAGGCACAGCCCGTAAGACTCCTGAGAGGGCAACTCCAAAAGTGGACTTTAAGCAATACCTTAAAAAGAGGAAGATCACACAGGAAATGCTCCATAAGAAATCGGGAGTAGGCATGATGACGATACGCTCGGTCATCAGAGGTGAGAACATACTGTTTGAGAAAGCACAAGTCCTGTGCGAAACGCTCGGTGTACCTTTATCGACGCTGTTCAAGTGTGTGACAGACGAGAGAGGGCTGTCAAGCAAGACGATTTGCGAATACCACAGGCTGATATCAAGTATCCTCGCCCTTGCAGACAAAGAGATGATAATCCCATTCAATCCTGCCTCAAAGGCAACGCCACCCAGGTCAAAGAGAAAGAAGGTCAACTATTTCGACTACGATGAGGTAGAAAAGATAGTCAAAAGCCTTAAAGACGAACCTATAAAGTGGCAGACACTTGTAAATCTGCTGCTCATAACGGGTGCAAGGCGAGGTGAAATAGTAGGATTAAAATGGGATGCGATCGATTGGGAGAAAAACAGGATCTTCATACACGTTAACTTACTCTATTCAACAGATAGAGGAATATATGAGGATACCACCAAGACCGAGGAATCCGAAAGATACATAGCATTGCCGGAAGAAACTATGGAAATGTTAAGGGCATACAGAAAGTGGTACATCAAGACCAGTACCGAGTTCGGCTCACGCTGGAACAACACAGGATTTCTCTTCTTCCAAGATAAATCGGGCAACGAGGGAAAGCCAATGCACCCGGACACCGTAAACCAATGGCTGCGGTCATTTGCTCAAAGGCACGGACTTGGTCATATAAACCCTCACGCATTCAGGCACACAATGGCGAGTCTGCTGCTGCATGGCAATATGGACATAGGAGCAATAAGCAAAAGGCTCGGTCATGCAAAAATTTCAACAACGTTAGATATTTATTCACATATTCTTAAGGAAAGCGATGAGCAATCGGCAGAAACGATAGCCGACATCGTACTGAGAAAAGAAATGGCATAAGAAATAATCAAGTCGCACGGCAAACAGCTGTGCGACTATTTCATTTACATAATATATAGTATGATAATATTAAAGTACATAAATAAAGCCGAGATGAAGTGGTCTCGGCTGTGTTTATCAGACCGCATCAGGAAGATATGAAACTGGTCAAAAATCCTTTGCCTGCGCATTTTAATGGCCAAAAACAGGTTTCTGAAAAATGTGTCCTGAAGGTGTCCTGAAAGCGGTTTTTTGGACAAAAAATACGCCGCTTGAGTTGTCTCAAACGGCGTATTTACGCTGGTTGCGGGAGCAGGATTTGAACCTACGACCTTCGGGTTATGAGCCCGACGAGCTACCGAGCTGCTCCATCCCGCGATATGTCCTATAACCGGCTTCCTCAGTCGGTACTTGAATATTATATCACATTGTCCTGAACTTGTCAAGCACTTTTTTGAGATTTCCACAAATGCTGCCAGCGGCAGGATATGCCACGATCCCGGAGCTTTCTGACGCTGAGACCTTAGAGGGGTAAAAGATGCTATGCTTTCTTTGCTTATTTTGTCAAAAAAGTATATTGACAAAACATGGCTTTTGCGCTATAATTTATATTGCTTTATTGAGTAAAAGCACAAAAGCTTTAAACCAATGAAGATGTTGCAGACCGAATAGCTGCAAAACGGACGGCATAAGGCTCTTTTATTTAAGGATCGTATTATATGATATGCTGCGCCGCAATAAAATATGCACAATGATTGGGAGTTGTTGGATTTGGCTTTGAGATGGATAGTCTTGGTGATTTATCTGGCGCTGATGATACTTATCGGAGTATATTACAGAAAAAAATCAGCAAGCGTAAATGATTTTGTTCTGGGCGGAAGAGGGATAGGTCCCTGGTTCACAGCGTTTGCCTACGGTACATCTTATTTTTCAGCGGTCATCTTCGTGGGATATGCCGGAAAGTTTGGCTGGAGCTACGGTGTGTCAGCCACATGGGTAGGTATAGGAAATGCGCTCATAGGTTCTCTTATGGCTTGGGTCGTTCTGGGAAAGAGAACAAGGATCATGACCAAGTTTATAGAGGCAAAGACCATGCCGGAGTTTTTTGAAAAAAGGTATAACTCCCCTAACCTCAAAACCTTCTCTGCGCTTATAGTTTTTGTTTTTCTGATCCCTTATACCGCTTCGGTATATAACGGACTTTCAAGGCTTTTTGAAAAAGGCTTCGGAATACCATATAAATATTGTATTATAGGAATGGCTGTGTTCACAGCGATATATGTTATCCTTGGGGGCTACAAAGCCACAGCTCTCAACGATTTTATCCAGGGCATAATCATGCTGGTGGGTATTACTGCAGTGGTATTTGCAGTCCTTGGTGAGAACGGCGGTCTTTCGTCTTCTCTTGATCTTATGGGAGATGTCAAGGACGCAAAGGGCAACACCGGCACCCTTAACTCATTGTTCGGGCCGGACCCGATAAATCTTATAGGCGTTGTGATACTTACATCTCTTGGTACATGGGGACTGCCGCAGATGGTGCAGAAGTTCTATGCCATAAAGGACGATAGATCCATCAAGACCGGAACGGTGGTTTCCACCGTGTTCGCCGTTGTGGTGGCAGGAGGCTGCTATTTTCTGGGCGGCTTCGGAAAGCTGTTTATGGACGCAGACCCCAAGACCGGCAACCCGGTGGAGGGCTTTGATGCCATAGTTCCGCATATGATGGAAAAGCTGCCAACGCTGCTGTTCGGAATAGTTATCGTGTTGGTGCTTTCAGCATCTATGTCCACCCTTTCATCTTTGGTGCTCACATCAAGCTCATCACTGACTATCGACCTTATAAAGCCCCACGTTAAAAACATGGACGAGAAGAAGGAACTGAGGATAATGAGACTGTTCATAGCCCTGTTCCTGGTTATCTCGGTGGTGCTTGCGATAATAACCCTTGAGGATCCTAAGACGGTCATTTCCACGCTTATGTCAATATCCTGGGGTGCTCTTGCGGGAGCCTTTCTTGCACCGTTTATGTACGGGCTTTTCTGGAAGGGAGTTACCAAGGCAGCGGTGGTCGCTTGCTTTATTTCCGGCGTAGGCATAACAACGGTGCATATGTGCCTTTATACCCTTAAATGGGGCAACCTCGACCTTCCCCAGACAATCGGCGGACTGAGCCTTGCATCGCCTATAAATGCAGGCGCATTTGCAATGCTGTTCGGTCTGGTGATAGTCCCCGTTGTGTCCCTTATCACCCGACAAAAGCCGGAGGATAAAGAGCACACCGAAAAGGTGTTTGAGTGCTACCTGACGGAAAAGGCGGAAAAAGCCTGAAATATGTAATAATGTGAGCAGTGGCGCTGAATTGTTTTTCGGCGTCTTTGCTTTTAATAAATATTTAACATATTCATTTGTCAACTGTGCTATAATAATTTTTATGGGTATTATTGAATGAAAGGGAGTGACGGAGTGCATCTGCCAAAACATAAGGGTACAATAGTTCTGCTTATAACGCTTGTTCTGCTGGGAGCCACATTCGGTGCAGTTAAAATGAAAGCAGAAAATGACTCTAATACTCCGTTTACAGTACAAATAGATAACTCAAAGCCCCAGGGCTCCAACGATTATACCATAACCACCGGAATAGCGAAGCACTGGATAAACGACGAGGGGACCCAGCGTCAGACCTACGGTGCCCAGTATGACTGCACAGTCCGCAACAATACCAACCTTGACATCACACGCTGGAAGGTGGTCATCGAGGTTCCCGGTGCAGAAAAGGAAGATATTGTAGTAGACAGCTACTGGAACGGTGACTATGTCTACGAGGACGGAAAGATAACCTTCACCGCAGGTGAAAAGGTGGACCCTATCCGTGCGGGAATGGACGCAGGTTTTGGTGCGGTAATAATCTCCAAGGGCTTGATGAAGTTCGATTCCTATGTGCTCACCGGATATAAGGACAAACCTCTGACCAGCTATTTTAATTTCTGGTTTGTAATGGTGCTTTTCGTTGTGTGGTGCACCTCGGTGGTGGCATATATACTTTACAGAGTCCGTGATGCTCACTTTGAACGGTATAAGAAAAATATGGACAGCATAATCTCACAGTCCATGAATACATTTGCAAACCTTGTTGATGCCAAAGACCCGTATACAAAGGGTCACTCCACCCGTGTGTCCTACTATACCGCAAGGATAGCCGAAAAGCTGGGATTCCATGAGGAAGAGGTACGAAACGTGGGCTATATCGCTTTGATGCACGACTGCGGAAAAATAGGTATCCCCGATGAGATACTTACAAAGCCTGCAAAGCTCACGGAAGAAGAGTTCAAGATAATGCAGGGACATACCACCTACGGCGGAAAGGTCCTTAAAGATTTCAATGCCATCGACGGAATCGTGGAGGGTGCGCTTTATCACCACGAAAGATACGACGGCGGCGGTTATCCCGAGGGGCTGAAGGGGGATAAGATACCTCTTTACGCAAGGATAATCTGCGTTGCGGATGCTCTTGATGCAATGAACTCGGACAGATGTTACCGACCGCATCTTCCCCCTGATGTGATAAAACAGGAGCTGAAGGGAAATGCCGGGACTCAGTTTGACCCGGACATTGTTGAATGTGCTCTTGAACTTATCGAGGAAGGAAAGATCCTTCTTGGACTGCACGACAAAATTGCAACGGCGGAGAAAAGGGATAAGAAGGACAAAAAAGAAAAGAAAGATAAATAACAAAGACCCGGTCAAGCCGGGTCTTTTTGTGTTTTGTATATGATCTGTCCGAGGTTATCCCAAGGGGGTCACGCCTGTTTGTTGTCGGTCTGTCTGTGTGCAAGATCACAGGTAAAAACAGATACTTTGTAGGGTATATAGCCGGCGTTGATCCTGCGGGCAAGCTCCTTTGCGCTTTGCTCTGTGAAGCTGCCGCTGACAATAATATCGGCTGAGTTTACAGACTCTCTGCCCACGGTACCTGCGGCTGTCTTTTCATCTATCCACAAGGTCAGAGTTTTATCCTCTGTGCCGCCGGCGTTTGCCATATTCGTGTAAAGCTTTGAGCCTTCCAGGTCGAATTTAAGTACGACCACCCAGTCGTTTTCTCCCTTTCTTTGCCTTGCAAGAGCACTTTCTATATGCTGCCGATCAAAAAGGAGCTGACCGTCAGGCTTGTTTCCCTTACGAAGCTCTGCCTTGCATGAACCGATCATTCCGTTTACGTCTTCCTCTGAAAGTCCGGGGGAGTTGTTGAAGTGGAACTCTAAGGTCTGGGAATCCTGTTTTATACTTTTGATCCCGTAAAAGGAATTTATAGTCGGATCCAGTACGGAAAGAGCCTTAACCAGCCGATTTTCCATCTCTTTTTGTGCTTTTTCGTAATCTTCCTTGGTGGATGCTCCCTCCACTTTGAAGGCAACGTGGCTGTCATACCGATCCGGGTTAAGTTCTTCTTCGATTATCTGGCTTTGGGATCTTGAGCTTGACTGCTCGCCGCAGCCTGTAAGCATAAGCGGTAGGCATAATAATAAACATAATAGCTTTTTCATTGTGCGTCCATCCTTTCAGTTCATACAGCCCATGGCGGCTTTTTTTATTTCAGATGCTATCTGTACAGGGGAAAGAGAGCCGTCAAGGGTAATATCAGAGTGCTGCTGATACAGCTTTCTGCGCTGTTCAAATCTTTCTTTGAGCTGCTGCTTTGTAGAATTGTATGCGATGGGTCTGTGGGGATCGTCCTTTATGCGGCTGTAACAGGTCTCAAAATCCGTGTCGATAAATATGACCCTGCCTGCCTTTTTTGCCGTTTCATAATTCTCACGGCTCAGCATGGCACCTCCCCCTGTTGCCACAACGGCGCTTTTACCTTCAAACTGCCCGATAGCTTTTCTTTCGCAGCTTCTGAAATATTCTTCGCCCTTGGTGCTGAATATCACGGGGATAGATGTTTTTTCCTGCTGCTCGATATATTCGTCAAGGTCGACAAGCTCCATGCCCAGCATCTTTGCGGCGACCTTTCCCACCGTGGTCTTTCCACAGCCCATAAATCCACAGAGAAACACGGTCTTTTTCATTTGAAATCCCTCTCCACTTTTTCGTACATCTCCTCGATTATCGCCTGGACCTGCTGGTCTGTGTAGCTGTCACCGTCCCAGATCTCGTGAGCGGAGACCGCCTGCCACACAAGCATCGCCATGCCGCCGACTGCCTTTTTGCCCAGTGCCTTTGCCTTTTGTATCAAAAGTGTCTCTTTGGGGTTATATATGGCATCAAACACAAAATCCGCATTTGCAATGACCTGATCCGGGACCGCACATTCGTCACACTTTGGGTACATTCCCACAGGGGTGGCATTTATCATCGTGTCAAAATGCTCATTTGGGATATTATCTATCGCCACGATCCGCACGTCCGCATCCGGCACAAGGGCGAGGATATCCTCTCTGACCTTTTGTGTCTGCGCCATAAAGCTTTCAAGCACTGCCATAGTCAGCCTACCGCCTGCAAGGCAGGCCTCTATCGCCATCATTCTGCCCACGCCGCCTGCGCCAAGAAGCAAAACACTGCCGTCAAGCTGTCCTCCGCTTGACTTTATAGAGCGCAGAAAGCCGTCGCAGTCGGTGTTATAGCCCACGGAAACACCGCCTTTGTTATCAACGCAGTTTACCGCACCGTAACGCTTTGCCGAGGCGTCAAGTCTGTCCATAAATTCTATGACCGACTGCTTGTGGGGGATAGTCACGTTGTAGCCTGCAAGGACTGAAAGCTCGCCTTTTTTACCCTCAAGCTGCTCAGGCTCGGATTCTATCAGTGTGTATTCAAACTCTCTGCCCTTTAACTCAAAAAGTCTTTGGTGTATGGGCGGAGAAAGGGTGTGTCCCAGCTTTCCGCCTAAAAGTGCATATTTTCTTTGCATAAGTCTATACCTCTATCGTAATTTTTCTTCCGCTTGGCGTGTACTGAGTCATCTTTACCCCGGCCATTTCAAACATCTTCATGCTTGCCTTTACCCCGTCGGTGCCTGCGTATTTGTTCTCGCAGTATATCACCTCGGAAATGCCGCACTGGATTATCGCCTTTGCGCACTCGTTGCAAGGGAAAAGGGAAACGTACAGCTTTGAGCCTTTAAGAGAGGTGTTGCCTCGGTTGAGGATAGCGTTCAGCTCAGCGTGGCAGACATAGGCGTATTTTGTGTCCAGCATCTCGCCCTCACGCTCCCAGGGCATATGGTCGTCGTCGCACCCCGCAGGCATACCGTTGTAGCCCACCGAAAGTATCTTGTTGTCCTGAGAAACAATACAAGCCCCTACCTGCGTGTTGGGATCCTTGCTGCGCTGCGCCGCCAGCAGCGATACCCCCATGAAGTATTCGTCCCAGGATATGTAGTCTGTCCTTTTCATAGCCATCCTCCTTATTTTTCAAATCAGAATTTATCATCATACGCATGGTGAATACTTGGGGAGGACCCTTTTGAAAAAGGGTCTCTCCCCAAACCCCACCCCTAAAACTTTTATTGCTTTTTCTG
>ONMZ01000024.1 GCA_900319075.1 uncultured Eubacteriales bacterium | reverse complement strand
TATAACCTTAGCGCCCTTTGTTCCGTCTGCCTTTGCATAGAACAGGGTAAGGGTTGCGCCTGCAAGCTCTTCATTGCCTGTAACATCGGTCTTGCTGATAGTTACAGCGGTCTTTGGCTTAATTGCGTCGCAAACGTGGAATGTTGTTCCGTCAGCAAATACTCCGCCGTTCTCGCCAAGTTCGTCCTTGGAAGCCTTAGCCTCGGTTTCTGTTACTGTGCCGTTTAAAACGGTAAACTTAACTTCGCTTGGTATGATGTTATACTTGTCGCCGTTTTCGTCGGTGATATCCAAAGGTTGGCCGCTTTTATCCTTTGCAGCCTCTTCGTGGATAGTATACTCGCCGTCCTCAAGGGCAACGGTAAACTTATCCTCTGCTGCATTTCCAACTGTAGTGATATCAGCGCCGGGAACGATATTTCTGTTGCTGTCGGTAAGCCACAGACGAGCGTTCTTAATAGTATGCTCCCCTGTTACAGCCTGCTTGTCAACGGTGATGTTGGTGGTGTTTGCAGCGTCGCACATAATAAAGTACGGCTCGTTTTTATCAGCCAACTTTGTAAGAACCAGACCACCGTTAGCCTTTTCGTCAGCAGTAAAGCTGTCAACGCTTGCCTTTGCGCCGGTGCACTCAACAGTGCCGTCTGCCTTAACTTCAAACTTAAACTCTGTGGTAATTACCTTATAGGTCTTACCGGACTCAGAAGGTGCCTGGCCTTCCTTGGTTGCCTTTTCCACAAGCACATATTTGCCTGCTTCAAGCATAAAGGTTCCTCTGGAGCCTTCACGTGCTGTGGAGTCGTAATGAGCAACCTCGTCTCTGTCCGCAGCATTCGGGGTATCCGTATAAACGGTAAGAGTTGCGTCTGCAACTTCTTTCTGACCTGTGATATCAGTCTTGCTGATGTAAACAGGGTAAGTAACAGGTCCGCCAGCCTGTGCGTCTCTTATAGTAATGGTATTATTTGTGTCGGTATATTTAATAGTACCGTTATCCTCGGAAACATCCTTTGAAACCTTGGTGATCTTGCCGTTTGTGATCTCAAAGTCGAAAGAGGAAGTAACCACCTTATACTCTTTGCCGCCGGATCTAAACGTTGTGCCGGTTTCCTTGAGGGTGAAGTCACCGTCTCTAAGTGTGAGCGTCTTCTGTGAAGTACCGGAAGTCCACTTCAAGCCGGTAATCATTCCTGTTGCCTCGTCGGTAATTTTCTGTGCGAAAGAATTCTTTTCAGCCAGGTATATCCACTCTGATTCAGGAAGATTTTTGCTTGTAAGCTCGAGCTGTGCATTTTCAAGCTCATCATCGCCTGTTATAGCCTTCTTGGAAACATTAACCGATATCTGTTCAGGTTTCTTATACTTCTCGAGTTCGTCATATGGGAAATGCCACTCACCGGAAGTATTCTCAAAGTAGCCCGCAGTCACAAGCCAGCCTGTGCTTGTACCGCCGAGTTTTGTTACGGAATTGCTCTTTGGAATAAGGAAGATACCGGCTGTATTTGTGATAGCAGCCTCAGTAGCACCTGAAAGATTCCATACAACGCTTCTCATTACATGCTTGTTGAGCCAATCGTTCTGCTCTCCGCCTTCAACGCCTGCGATTTTTTGGCTCTCTTTTGTGCCACCTTCAACACCGTCAACGACGAGATTAAGTTCTCTGACACCAACATTTGCCTTTGTAGAATTAAAGACAATAAGCTGACCATCTTTTTTCTTGATAGTCATTGCTGCACTTCCGCCTATGTCACCATTTGCAGCTGTCATAACATCTGCGTCAATGTAGATAGTTGCATCGTCGGGATAATCAGTAGTATCAACTTCCCATTTTGTGCCTATCTTTATAGGTGTATAGTTTGCAGGCTTTGAAGCAAGTCTTGCAGACATTCCCTGCATCTGCTGGATTATAGGATTAACCACTTCATCCGACATCCGCTTAGAACTATAAGTCTTGTTATCAACAGTCACATGATCCCTGCTGATCTTGAGTCTGTTCGTCTGGGTATCACCAACAACATCAGGAATATA
Source organism: uncultured Eubacteriales bacterium (assembly GCA_900319075.1). Taxonomy (GTDB): domain Bacteria; phylum Bacillota; class Clostridia; order Oscillospirales; family Ruminococcaceae; genus Hominimerdicola. The sequence goes on along the minus strand of ONMZ01000024.1, from coordinate 23,145 downwards.
AGTATCATCATTAGGAATATAAAGTACAGCTCCTGTATCAGCATCAGGACCCATAACTTCCTTCTGCTGATGCGATGCACCTATGTCCATCTGCATTTTATTGGCAGCCGATGTATCAGTCGGAGTATCCAGGTTTGCAAAGTTTGCAACATAGATCTCACCTGCCGAAGGCTTTGAAAGGTCGGGGTCAAAATTGCCGCTGGCACTGAAATAATTAGCAGCAAAATTGCTCTGGAAGTGACCCTTCTGTCTGAATCTGTCAGCGGTTATACCAAATGAGATGCCGCTTCCGAGGATCTCCTTAAAGGTATAGTTATCAGATTCATCCATTTTTTCAAAATTGATAGTCTCATAGTATGTAACAAGCGTATCATTATTAGACGGTTTTTCCGGTTCGCTGGACTGACCTCTTATAACAATCTTCTGACCTTTTGCAAAATCGCCTGTTTTAAGCTCGGTGCATTCACTTCCCGAAATAAGGTTGCCCAGATCTCTTTCTTTGTTCGCCTTAAAGAGCTTGACAGTAGTGCTCTTTTCGCCGCCATTATACTGCTCATTCTGATCTGGTTTGCTCTGTCCTTCCTTTATCCAGTTGCGATTATCCTTGTTCTGTACCGGCATAACTACATCATCATTATTAGCAGTTAACCGACTATAGAAATACGTTTTATCACCGTTTGTGTGTACCGTTTCAACGAGAACGTAATAATATTCATCTTCTGTTATCGTTGTTTCCTTGCTGAAATTAACATTTACATAAAATTCAACATGGCGTTTTTTGAATATAACATTCGTAGTGTCTCCATCAGTGGAGCTTGACGGAACAAAGCCCGTGAACGAATCTGCTGAATACTCTGCGTAATCATACCAGCCATTGTAGCTACCGGATCTTGGATTAACAAGATTCGTCGGCTCAATGTTAAACGATCCGTCAGGATTTCTCGGGCAATACGGATTTGAACCCCAGTACCGATAAACACGTCCTACAAATACCGTGTTTGCACATTCGGGAGATGTTTTCGTTACTTTCGGATCGTCTTCTTGTCTGTCAGGATTATCAAAATCATGATCGTTCAGACGAAACTCACTAAATGTAACTGTAGAGTGTGAATTTGTCTGCGGGTAGATCTCCTTGCACTCCCACGCAACGATATTCGCATCATTGGCAACGGTAAGAGCCGGACTTGCATTCTCCTTTACCAAGGCACCAAGCACGAAATATCTCATACCATTTTCATGACCGTCATACACCGTCTCTTCTTCACGATCTTTGAAATCAACATTGACCGTAAAGTCGCCGTTTTCTGCGCTTGCAAAAAGGTCTTCAAAAACCTTGTCGCTGAAGCAGATCGACAGAGCCATTGCAGTCGCTACGAAGCCACTGAGCAATCGCTTGAACAATGATCTCTTTTTCATAATTCGCCTCTCCTTTTCACAAAAAATTTTGTCATAATTCCATATTCTTACACACGCATAGTGACAATTGCCGAGTGTAATAATATCTTAACTAATTATACAATATCGCACGAAAACTGTCAACGTTTTATCCGTAGGTATATTTCACGAATATGCGCCATTTTCTTTGTGCAAAAAGATAGTATAAGTAAAGCCTGTTTAACAAAAACAACAGCCGTTCCAAACTGCGTTGAAAGGCTGTTGTGTAAAAGGCATGATATCAATTCACGATTTATTTAATTTTACTCAATCGTTTTCGCTTACTGCACCCGGATATTGTTTATATAATTTATGCCTGCATCGGAGCAGATCAAAGAGATCGCTCCTGCGAAAAGAAGGTCTGTACAGCCCACTTTACGGCAGAAATCAACTCCGTTTATGTTGAAATATCTGTAATCGCAGACATATATCTTTGAAAAGCTGTTGGTAAGGAACGGTATCATTGCGTTGCCGTAGCTGTTTTTGAACACCACCAGCACACGGTTGTTGGTGCATGGGGTCTTGATCTCCACGATCTCGGAGTCCTGACCCAGGAAGGACAGGTAACAGTTGCTTCCCTCCATGCCGTCATAGAAAAGCCCGCTCTTATCGGTGCCGTAAGGCTCAAACTTATTGGCAAAGCTCGTATCATAGTACGTGCAGGACACCTGGTCGATATTTTTCGGCTTGAAATAGGTAAATGTATCCGGGTTATTCTTTATTCCCTGGTCATAGTCCGAGTAGGTGTAGAAGGTCCCCAAAAAGCCCTCCTTGGTGATCTTGTCGTACTGGTCAAGGCTTGGATAATCCACCTGTGCGGCCTCGGCAAACACCTGTGTGCCGTAATACGCTCCCAAAGGCAGCCAGTGGTGGTCGGTACGGGCATATATATCCTCGTTCATATGCTTTGCAAGGTTGTTTACGCAGTTTATGCCCACAACGCCTTTAAGGTTGCCGTTGATGTTCTTGATGTTCTCGTTCTGGTCGCTGCCCTGATCTTTCATATTGCTGGGCAGATAGAATGCGCTGGACAAAGGACAAGGCATGGAATATACATTGACGCTGTCCCCAAGATCCGCCTTCCACTTATTGAGCGCCTCGGCAAAGCGTTTTCCCATTTCAAAGTTCACATAGGAAACAGACAAACCTCTTGTCTCTTTTCCGCTGCCGTAGACGATAATATTACCAAGCATTTTACCCTCGTTGGTGTTTTCGGGTATTTTCACCACCTCGTCCTTTTTGGTATTGGACTTCTGGCTGCTGCTTTCCGAGGAAGAGCCGCCCTCCTTTTGTGATTCCGGCGCTGCGGTGGTGGTGACGGGGGCAGTATTTATGCTGACTTTTGTGGTGGTAACCGATTTTTCGTCAAACTTTTCCTGCTCGACCTTTTTAAGGGTACCGTTTATCTTTACATCTCCGATATTGAATCCAAAAAGGTTGGTAAAGCCTGCGCTGACGTTTTTAAATCTTTCTCTCCCCGGTATCGTATCGGTAAAATAGGTGGTTATGCCGTTTGTAAATTCCCCGCTGAAAAGGGATGAAAAAGAGAACTTAGGAAACTCTGCCAACTTGCGCTTTTCCGATTCGCTTTCCTTTTCACGCTTACCCAGAACGGTAAGCACCAGTAATATTGCCGCTATAACAAATATCGCTCCCAGGCATACAGAGGCGTTAAAGAACTCAAGATCCTTCTGTGCCCTTGCCACTGCCAAAGGTACGGGCTTTTCCCCGCTATTCCCCCGGTCATCCGGCTCCGGAGCTTTTTTCATGACAGCAGCCGCTGCTCTTCGTGAAGGAGGGGCTGCTTTGGGGCGGTTCTCCTCCCTTTCGGAGGCAGGAACCATAGTCGGTCTTTTCCGTTTGCTCTTTTCGGGAGTATGTCTGTAAAGAGGCTCTCCCTCCTCGTCAAAGAATCTTTCGTTTCTCAGCTTATGGACGGGTGGAGTCTGAGCTGCCGGACTCATGGCTCTTGTTCTTTGCGCCTGAGCCAACCTTTGTCTGCTCACATGGGTATCCACAGCGGCATTTGCCTTGGGTCTGCGGCTGAGGTTCCTGCGCTGATCGGGGAGTTTTCTCTCCACGGAATAGTCGTTGATAAAGGGCATGATAACATCGTCGTAATTCTTCGGCGTGCTTTCAAACTCCATTTTCTCGCTGCGTGAATCACTTATCACCGGGTTGGAAACAAAGGCTGCATAGTAAGAATCGTCGCTTTGGGCAGACTTTGCCTGCTTTGGCTCCTCCCTTTTGGGCTGGTGATCTTTCTTTTCAGGAGCTTGCGGCTCATCATCGTCAAGCCATATACTTTTCTCCGGCTTCAAAAGCGGTTCGTCCGTCCAGATAGAGGTGCTCAAAGCCTTTCTTTTAGCCTTTATCTGCTCCACCATCTTATCATATTCATCCTTATGGGGGCTTTCATAGCCGCCCGTCGGTCTGTTATTGTTATCCATAAATTACCACCTGTCAGAACTTGAAATAAAGGAACGGATTGTTTGTTGTATTCACAAGCATCATACTGCTCATGAACAATATGCCAAGGTTCAGTGCGATGCCTGCCATACCCACGGCTTTTGTCCAGCTTGCGGACACACACAGGGATTTTTTGAGCTTGGGTATGATCGGCGTACAAAACAAAGCAGCTGCAAAGAACAGCCATATATTCTGGGTAAACAGGCTGTTGGTGGAAAGGTCTGTAAAGCCCCCCGGCGCAAATCCGAAGATGGATTTGAAAAACCTTCCCAGGCTCTTGAAGTCCTCAAAGTAGAATATGCCCCAGCCTATGGACACAAGAACGATGGCGTAAAGGTGCTGCACAAAGGGCTTTGTATTTTCAAGCCATTTTCCGATAAGCAGCTTTTCGATCAGCAAAAGCACACCGAAATATGCGCCCCATATCATGAAGTTCCAGCTTGCGCCGTGCCAGAATCCTGTAAGCGACCAGACGATCATGATGTTTATGCACTGTCTTGTCTTTCCCTTTCTGTTTCCTCCCAAAGGGATATAAACGTAATCTCTGAACCATGTGGAAAGGGATATATGCCACCTTCTCCAGAACTCGGTTATGGACTTGCATACATAGGGATAAACGAAGTTTTCGTCAAAGTGGAAGCCGAATATCCGTCCCATTCCGATAGCCATATCCGAATATCCGGAAAAGTCAAAGTAGTACCACATAGCTATAAGTACCGCACCGTACCAGTTGCCAAGGACGGTGGATGAGGCTGCTGCGGCGTAGTCATCTGCGGCTTTTCCAAACAAAGCCGTAACGATCGAGCCAACGCTGTTGGCGAGTATGACTTTTTTGCCAAGTCCCAGTATTATCCTTGAAACGCCGTCGGAAACGTCCTTGAGCGTTGTCTTTCTGTGGTCTATCTCGTTGGCAATGGTAGAATATCTGACGATCGGTCCCGCAACCAGCTGCGGGAAAAGGGAAATATACAGCAAAAGCTTTGAATATTCCTTCTGCACAGCCACCTTCCGGCGGTATACGTCGATAACATAAGACAAAGTCTGGAAGGTATAAAAAGATATGCCTATGGGAAGGGTTATCTTCGGAACAGGCAGCGAAAGCCCGAACCAGTTATCTATATTGCTCATGAAAAAGCCGATATACTTAAACGCAAACAGCACTCCCAGGTCCCACACCGTGACCAGCGCCATAAACAGCTTTGCCTTTCCCGTGCCGGCATTTTTATCTATCGCCAGCGCCGCAAAGTAGTTTATCACCGATGATATCAGCAATATAAATACCCACTTGGGCTCGCCCCATGCATAAAAGACAAGTGAGAACACCACAAGCACAAGGTTGCGGTATTTTATTTTCTTTGTGGCAAAATAAAGAGCGAGGCAAAGGGGTAAAAAGAAATATACGAAAAACAGATCCGCAAAAATCACTCTACAAAACTCCCTACCGGTTTTTATTTATCCTTAATTGTATTTTTCTTACAGGCAAACGCCCTTGATACGCCTTCGAGGCGAAAGAAACGCTTTTGCCATACACAAAAAATTATATCATAAAGCACCCTTAAAGTCAATAGAAAAGTTAAAAAAACAGACAAAATAGTCCAAAAAAACTCCCCCTTCATCAGGGGGAGTCCATAAGATCAGTCCACTATGCTCTTTACAGGGGCGGATTCTGTTTCCAGGCGTTTTTTGCGCCTTTTTCGGATCATTCGCACCAAAGACAGCACCGCCAGGATCAGCAGTATCACGCTTACTGCGGCAGCAGGGTATAAGCGCAAAGCATACTCCTTATCCATATCCAGCAGATCAGCAGGCACGGCACGATTTTCCAGCTCATGGCGTATGGTCCTTACGAACCAGCCTGCTGCCGAAAGATACATCACCGTACCGGCACAGTTCACCCCGAAGGCAATAATATATTTTTTCCAAAAAGCCAGTACTGCCGAAAAAATAATTACCCCTTCGCCTGCGCCTATAAACGCCGTGACCCATGCAGGGGGCGGAAAGTCGGAATACTGTCCCGAAAGGCTCGCCGTCAGAGTTACACTGCCCCAGAACACCACCGAATAAAAGCACGCCCCTGCCATAAGTACCAACAGCCCCTTGACCCAGAGAGGCTCTTTTCCGGTTTTATTTATTTTTTGGGATTTTTTTGATGTCTTGTCCGTTTTTGACATAATCGACCCTCACATATGGTTTAAACTGTTTACGAAAAAGATTATACCATATTTCACAAGTCAAATCAACCGGAAAAAAGTCATAAGGAATATAACGGAAGCAAAACCAAGTCAAATAATGTTTGTTTTTCCTTTTGCATTTTAAAAAAAGGTCAGCAAACAATAAAAACATCATCGGAAACGAAAGGAGCTTTAATCATATTATGTGCTGTTTTTTTAAAAAATTCGCCGCCGTTCTTGCAGCGGCGGCTTTTGCGGCGGTGGGACTGAGCGATCGTTTCGCCCATATGCCGGTGCAAAGGGACGAAATTAGCACCAGCGGACTTTTCACCGTATCGGTCAGACCCTGCGACAAGGATATAAAACCCTTAGCGGACAAGCCTACTGCGGACAGAGGGCACATCTTTTTTTCCTCTATTCCCGTAACAGCAGCCGAGAGCCGCCTGGTCAAGCGTCCCATGCTTATTCCCTGCGGCGAGGCATTTGGTATAAAAATGATAACCGAAGGGGTGCTGGTGGTGGATCTTCAGCAGACTATGGGAAAGTGCGCTGCAAAGGACTGCGGCATTGAAAAGGGAGACGTTATCCTTCGGGCAGGAGGGGAAAAGATCGGCTGCAGCGACGATCTTGACCGTATGATAAACAAACACGCAAAAGACGGCTGCCGGATCACCTATCGCCGTGAGGGCAAGGAAAACACGGTAACGCTGTACCCCGATCTGATAGGCGGGGAGTACCGTGCAGGTATGTGGGTGAGAGATTCCTCGGCAGGCATAGGGACAATGACTTTTTACGAGCAGTCAACAGGCTGCTTCGGAGGGCTGGGGCACCCCATATGCGATGCGGATATAAAAACTCCCCTGCCCCTTTCAAAAGGCAGAACGGGAGAGATACGGCTTAACAAGCCCGTAAGATCCACAAAAGGCTCCCCCGGATGGCTGACAGGCGATTTTGTAAGTTCTTCCGGGACAGGGATAATATACAAAAACTGCGACAGCGGTGTTTTCGGCACACTTTACTCTCCCCCGAAAAGCCAAAACCAACCAATACCCCTTGGATACAGCAGCGAGATCGAGGAGGGAGAGGCGGAAATATACACCAGCATCACCAACGAGGGAGCCAAGAAGTACAAGGTGCGTATAAGCAACATCTCATCAGGGAAAAAGGGCGAAAAAGACTTTGATATACAAGTTACCGACCCCGCTCTTATCAGCAGCGCAGGAGGCATTCTTCAGGGAATGAGCGGTTCTCCGGTAATTCAAAACGGCAAACTTGTGGGAGCTGTCACCCATGTTCTTGTGGACGACCCCACCTGCGGCTACGGGATATTTGCGGAAAAAATGTATAACGAGCTTTCCGATCTGCCAAAAACGGCGGAGAATGCAGCATAGTCCCCGCCGGCAAAGCGCCCATGCGTGAAAGACACTTTTTACGTCACGAGCTGACAATGTCGAGAAGAGTAATTTCAAGCTGAATTATCATGATTAGAAATATTATCTATCGTTTTATTGTGCATTGTGCTGTAAAAAGTCGCAATTTTACTGACGATTTATCCAAAAATCTATTGCATTTGAAATTTAATTGTGATATGCTTTAAACGTGGAAAACACATAAAGTTCTGAAAAGAACGAAAAAATACAATAAACTGCCGCCCAAGCTGCGGCAGTACATAGGAGGACTTATTATGACAGGCAAGATCAAGATACTTATAGGTGATGATTCGGCGCAGTACGGGATCTTCTGTGCATCTTCCCTTCGCTCGGTGGGCTTTTTTGTCATCACCAGACAAAAGGACGGAATGGTGATCTACGACGCCATCAAAAACGAACAGCCGGATGTGGTCATCATCGATGCGGTGATGCCGGGGCTTGACGGGATAGAGCTTATCAAGAAAATAATGGCATCAAGCTACAAAAAGCCAATGTTCATCGTAACCAGCGCATACGAAAACGCATTTATAGAGAACCAGGTCATGAACGCAGGAGCTTCGTATTTCATGCTCAAGCCCTTTGACGTTAAAATGCTGGGCGACAGGATAAAATCCATGCTGGACATTGATACGGATATAAACTCGGACAATGTACGCTCCCAGAAAAAGGGCAGCCCGAACCTGGAGATAATCGTAACGGATATTATCCACCAGATCGGTGTTCCCGCCCACATAAAGGGGTACCATTATCTTCGTGAGGCAATAATGGCATCGGTCAACGACAAAGAGATGCTGGAAAGCGTCACAAAGCTTTTGTACCCGGCGGTGGCAAAAAAGTTTTCCACCACCCCTTCAAGGGTGGAAAGAGCCATTCGCCATGCCATCGAGATCGCCTGGGACAGAGGAGATGTTGACACGCTCAACAGCTTTTTCGGCTATACCATAAACGTGGGCAAGGGCAAGCCCACAAACAGTGAATTTATAGCACTTATCACAGACAAGATATGTCTGAAATACAAGTCCCTTGTGGCTTGCTGAAACCACGCCCCCCTAATATTTTTACCTTGGTGCACATCCTGCAGGACTTTTATCCTCACGGTGTGCACCGCTTGCTTTTGTACTTTTCCCTCCCCGATGATTGACAATCGGTCCAAGGAGTGATATTATGATTTTTAAACCTGTGCTATATCTTTTATAAGGTGGTATGGTTATGACATCACTTTTAATACGTATCTTCATAAAACAGCCCGCAGATCTCAAAGACCCTGCCGTGCGGACAAAATGCGGTTTTGTCGGCTCGGCAACAGGCATAGCCCTCAACCTTGTTTTATTTATCGGAAAGTTCTTTGCAGGACTTTTTTCGGGAGCTATCTCGGTAACTGCCGATGCCTTCAACAACCTCTCCGATGCAGGCTCGTCGGTAATGTCCCTGGTGGGGTTTTACATAGCCTCTCTCCCTGCGGACAAAGAACACCCTTACGGTCACGGCAGAATGGAATACGTTTCAGGGCTTGTGATATCCTTTGTTATAATGCTTATGGGGGTGGAGCTTGCCCACTCCTCCGGAGAAAAGATACTTCACCCTTCCCAGATCCGTTTTTCATACCTGACCCTTGGGATCCTTGCAGCCTCGGTGCTTTTTAAGCTCTGGATGGCTCTTTTCTACCGAAAGCTGGGCAAAATGATAGACTCCACCTCTCTTCGGGCAGCTTCCACAGACTCTCTTTCCGACTGTGCCTCCACAGGTGCGGTAATTGCCGCAATGCTGATATTGAAGCTGACCGGTCTGAACATCGACGGATACATAGGTGCTGCGGTAGCGGTCTTTATTATCATCAGCGGTATAAGGACCTTTAAAGAAAGCCTTACCCCCATACTCGGGGCAAGACCCGACGAGGCGCTAATGGGGCAGATAAAGCAAAGTGTTCTGGAGTTTGACCAGGTCCTTGGGGTGCATGATATCCTGATGCATGATTACGGTGTGGGCAATCTTATCGTTTCCCTGCACGCTGAGATACCTGCTAAGATGAGCCTTATGGACGCTCACAGACTTATCGACAGCATTGAAGAAAAAATAAGCACCAATCACGGCTGCATTGTCACCATACATATGGACCCGGTGGAGATAGATGATCCTCGGACAGCCCAACTGCGGCAGATCGTCGAGGATCATCTTAAAAAGCAGGACACAAAAATGTCTGTGCACGATTTCAGGGTCGTGGATCACGCAGACAAAACAGAGCTGATATTTGACGTTGTGGTCCCCTTTGATGCTAAGATAACCAAGTGGGAGCTTTCCCAGAGCCTGAACAAAGCGGTAAAGGAAATAGACCAAAGGTATATCTGCAAAATTACCGTAGACAAAGATTACGGTGAGTAAAAATAAAAAATGTATCACTGCCCCTTCCGAAAAACAGGCAATGATACATTTTTTTGGACAATTGAAAAGTCCGCAAAAGCCCACAGCTATTGACTTATGCTTAAAACGTCAAAAATATTTGTTCATTTTTGTGCAACATTTATATCAAACTCTCTTGACAAACACCATATATTGTGTTATTATAATTTTACATTCACAAAATGTACCGAAATTTTGGAGAGAGGTTGTTAAAAATGGTTAATGTAAACGTTATCAACGGACAGCTTTCACAGGCGGAGATCAACGCATATATAAACAGAGCGCATGAACTCTACCCTGAGAAGGTAATCGAGTCTATTGATCTTAAGCTGGACGGCGACTTTGTAGATGTTGATTATCATTTTGCTGATGTTCCTTTCCAGAGGATCAGAAGGATCACCGGATACCTCGTTGGTACACTGGACAGGTTCAACAACGCAAAGCGTGCAGAGGTTCAGGACAGAGTTAAACACGGCGTTACAGATAACAGGATAACACAGAGTGTACGGGCAAGCTGATAATAAACGCAATAAAGCAGGACGGATAATTCGCCCTGCTTTTATTTTTTTTGCACTTTCCGGTCTGCGCCGGATATGATGCGACTGCTAAAAAGGCATAAAAAAACCGCCGTGAAAACGACGGTCTTTATTTTTATATCTGTGTAATCAGCCGGGATCAGGAATTAAAGCTCAACCTTGAAATCCTCTGCGCCCTTACCGTTTACGGTATAGTAAGCTGCATTGTCCTCAGGCTTTACATATACGCATACGTTGTTTGCGCTCTTATGTCCCTTTGCCTTGTAATCAGCCTTGCAAGCCTCAACAAGTGCCTTCATCTCGATATCCTTACCGTTGTACTGAAGAACAACGCTGTCGCCTGCTGGCTTCTTAGCTGCCGGCTTCTTTGCTGCTGTCTTCTTTGCAGGAGCCTTCTTAGCTGCCGGCTTCTTAGCTGCTGCCTTTGCAGGAGCCTTCTTCTCAGCTGCCTTTACTTCTTCAACTTTCTTTTCAACCTTTGCTGCATCTGTCTTTTTAACTGCCATTTTAAACACTCCTTATCTCAATTAGTAGATTACTTGTTTACAACTTCCTTAAGAGCCTTGCCTGCCTTGAATGCAGGAACCTTCTTAGCTGCGATGTGGATCTTCTTCTTGGTCTGTGGGTTGATGGAATCCTTAGCAGCTCTCTGTCTTACTTCAAAAGAACCGAAGCCGGAAATAGAAACCTTCTCGCCCTTTGCCAGTGTGTCTGTTACTGTGCCGATAACTGCCTCAAGAGCCTTTTCTGCGTCCTTTTTTGTATAGCCGCCCTTTTTAGCAATAGCACTGAGTAATTCTGCCTTTGTCATTTTGATTACCTCCGTTTTTTTCTTGGTTGGATCTTTTCTATGGTCATATTATATCCTATTTACGCACTTTTGTCAAACTTTACAGATATATTTGTAGCTTTACATAAAAATTTGCCGGAAGCTAAGCAAATTATTTGTGCTTATTCACAGAATATTTATAACAATCAAGCTGTTTTGCGCCCTTTTATGCCGTCCGATCGCATGATTTCCCCCTTAAATAGCCTAAAAAACCCTGTTGTGCAATATTACAGAATGTTTTATAACTCTTTCATTTTATTCATTTAAAATTAACAGAACTGCCCTGCACCAATTTTTATCCGCAAAAAAATAAAAGCTCTCTGACCTACGTCGGAAAGCTTTATCAAGCAATGAACAGGTATCAAATAATAAACTTCTTTGCCTTATTTACGATACTGCGGTCATTTTCATAGGCAAGCACCTTCCCTGCCAGGCCTATCTCCACCCACTTTATCTCCGCTATCTCGTCCTCCTGGGGGTGATAATCGGTATTCTTCGCTCTGCCGATAAAGTAGACCACATTTTTCTGTGTATCCTTTTTTGGTGAATAAGTAACGATCTCCCTGAAGGTGGTATCAAGGTTTACGTCAATACCCGTTTCCTCCATTATCTCTCTTTTGGCGGTCTCCTCCTCGGTCTCGCCCTCTTCAACATGACCCTTGGGGAACGACCAATGCCCACTGTTAATATGCTTGATCAACAGGATTTCTGTGTTGCCGTGATATTTCCTATAAACAATGGCACCACAGGATTTTTCGTGCATCATCGTTGTTTTTGTCCTTTCGATAGATTTTGCGTACTGCTGTTATTGTGGTAATTATACCACATTTTCTCCCGTTTGTCTACCGATTATGAAAAAATATCTTATTTTTCTTTTACCTCCCCAAAGCGTCAAAAAAATACCCCCCGATAAGGTCGGGGGGATCTTGAGATCTGATTATTCCTCTGTCTTGGACTCGATATACTTAACGATATCACCTACGGTCTTGATACCCTCGACCTCTTCGTCAGGGATCTCGATATCAAAGCTTTCCTCGATGCTCATTACAAGGTCTACAACGTCCAGAGAATCTGCACCCAGATCGTCCTGGATAGTAGCGTCCATTGTTACCTCTGCCTCGTCAGCATCAAGCTGCTCAACGATAATGCTCTTTACCTTATCAAATACCATTTTTAATTCCTCCGTTTCAATTTTCGCAGGATCACGGGTCTTTGCACCCTTATCCTGTTATCGACGATCGTGGGGGCTCTTTGAACTCTCCCACAATTCTAAACTTATTATAGCGTTCATTTACCAATTCGTCAAGCCCTTTTTTCAATTTTCTTTCAAGGGCTTTGGAAATATAGTCGCTGATGTTGTTTGCTGTCACATTCGGGTCGTTATGTGCACCTCCGGGAGCCTCCGGAATAATTGCGTCGCACACCCCCAGCCTGGTCAGATCCTTAGCAGTTATTTTCATTATGTCGCAGGCCTCCCGCTCCCTTGACGGATCCTTCCACAGGATACTTGCAAAGCCTCTTGGTGAGATCACCGAATAGATGGCATTTTCAAGCATCGCAAGCTCATCGCACACAGCAAGAGCCAGCGCTCCTCCCGAGCCTCCCTCTCCGAGCACGATGGAGATTATCGGGGTCTTCAGCGTCATAAGCTCCATAAGATTCTTGGCGATAGCCTCGCCCTGTCCTCTTTTTTCGGCGTCCACTCCGCAGAACGCACCTGCGGTATCCACCAGACAGATGACCGGTCTGTGGAATTTCTCCGCCTGCTTGGCGAGTCTGAGGGCTTTGCGGTAGCCCTCCGGGTGGGGCATTCCGAAATTGCACCTTTGGTTTTCCGCAAGGTCTCTTCCCTTAACCTGGGCAATGACCGTAACGGGGGTACCTTTAAAATAGGCTATACCGCCCATTATTGCCCCGTCGTCCCCAAAAAGTCTGTCCCCGTGCATCTCCATAAACCTGTCAAAAATGCGGGGGATATAGTCGTTTACGGTGGGTCTGCCTTTATGTCTTATAATATCCAGGCGCTGGCTGGCTGTAAGCTCGCTCATTTTGCAGCCACCTCCCCTGTATAATTATGCATTCTCAGTATATGAGAAAGCACCCTTCTCATTCTTTTCCTTTCCACTATCATATCCACAAAGCCGTTTTCAAGCATAAACTCTGCGGACTGGAAATCGTCGGGGAGTTTCTGATTTATAGTTCCCTCGATAACACGTCTGCCTGCAAAGCCGATAAGCACCTTTGGCTCGGCGATGATAATATCCCCCAAAGATGCAAACGACGCTGTCACACCGCCTGTGGTAGGGTCTGTCATAACGGCGATATAAAGCTGTCCTGCCTCATTGTGTCTTGCCACTGCGCCGCTGGTTTTTGCCATCTGCATAAGAGAAACTATACCCTCCTGCATTCTTGCGCCTCCCGAAGCGGTGAAGGCAATAACAGGCAGCTTATGGGCTGTGGCATACTCAAAGGCTCTTGTTATCTTTTCTCCGACCACGCTTCCCATTGAAGCCATCATAAAGTTAGAATCCATTACTATTATAACGGTATCCTTATTATAGATCTTAGCCCTTCCTGTAAGGACGGCATCTTTCAGACCTGTTTTCTCACGCATGGCTATCTGTTTTTGTTCATAATCAGGGAAACCGATGGGGTTGCCGGAAATCATGTATCTGTCAAACTCTCTGAAGCTTCCCTTGTCAACGGTTATATCCAGTCTTTCCCTTGCGCTGAGCCTTGAATGGTAGTTACAGACAGGGCAGACTTTGCCGTTTTTGTTGAACTCATCGGAAAAGGTAACGTTTCTGCACCTGGGGCACTTGAACAGCAAGCCCTTGGGTATATCGGTCTTTTTCGTGTCGTCATCTGTCTTGTCGCCGTTGAACCTGACCTTGACCATTGAAAAAAGATCCTCAAGCATCTGCTATTACTCCTCTCCTGAACGTTTTAGAATATCTGTACGGTTAAGAAAACCGTTGTCATAGTTTCCGTCTATAAATTCCGGTGTTCTGATAAGCTTTAGCAGGAAGTCAACATTGGTGTTGACCCCTTCAACGATAAACTCGCTAAGAGCCCACCTCATCTTTGCGATAGCTTCCTGTCTGTCCTTGCCGTAAACTATCAGCTTTCCTATCATGGAATCGTAATATGGCGGGATATCGTAGCCCTGGTATACCGCCGTGTCAACTCTTACACCGAAGCCTCCGGGAATAAAAAGCGATCTTATGGTCCCCGGTGAAGGTCTGAATCCCTGCTCGGGGTTCTCGGCATTTATCCGGCACTCGATGGCATGACCTTTTATCTGCACATCTTCCTGCTTTATGCTAAGGTGTTCACCCTGAGCGATAAGCAGCTGCTGCTTTACCAGGTCTATCCCTGTTACCTGCTCGGTTATAGGGTGCTCCACCTGTATACGGGTATTCATTTCCATGAAATAAAAATTTCCGTCCTTATCCACAAGAAACTCTATGGTACCCGCATTGCGGTATCCGCAGGCTCTTGCGGCGGTGCAGGCTGCTTTGCCCATTTTCTCACGCAGCTGTGGTGTCATAAAGCTTGCCGGGGAGGGCGCTTCTTCAAGGACCTTCTGATTGCGGCGCTGCATAGAGCAGTCACGCTCGCCTAAGTATATTACATCGCCGTAGTTGTCGGCAAGTATCTGGATCTCGATATGCTTGGGGTTGACGATGAATTTTTCCATATATACCTCGTCGTTCCCGAAACAGGTAAGTGCCTCCTGCTTTGCGGCGTTCATCTGCTTTTCAAGCTCGCTTTCGTCGTTGACTATCCTTATTCCTCTTCCGCCGCCTCCTGCGGAGGCCTTTATCAGTACAGGATACCCAAGCTCGTTTGCCAGCGTATAGGCAGCATAGATATTTGAGATCGCTCCGTCAGAGCCCATTATAACAGGGACTCCGTTTTCCTTCATAGTTTCCTTTGCCTGAGCCTTGTCCCCCAGCATCTCGATAGAGGGTGCACGGGGGCCGATAAAGGTTATACCGCACTTTTCACAGGTGCGTGCAAAGGAAGCGTTCTCCGACAAAAAGCCAAAGCCGGGGTGAACAGCATCTGCGCCTGTTATCTCGCAGGCAGCGATTATAGCCTTCATATTAAGGTAGCTGTCCTTGCTGGGTGCAGGACCTATGCACACCGCCTCGTCTGCTATCATGGTGTGCAGAGCGTTCTTGTCGGCAGTTGAATAGACAGCGACCGTATGGATGCCCAGCTCACGGCAGGCACGGATTATTCTCACAGCTATTTCGCCTCTGTTGGCGATAAGGACTTTCTTAAACATCATTCTTCTCCTTGAAGTTTGATTTTTTTCTGTTTACAATTGCATTGATAACTGCGGTAAGTATGATAGATGCGATGAAGAACAGGAATATAAAAAAGAACAAAGCCTTTACAGGTGTGTCATCTTCGGGATATGCTTTGGGGAAATACAGCGACATCAGTTTTTCGCTCGAAGCCATTATACACGCAACAAACGTACACATAGCTGCCCATATAAGCCACTGAAACAGCTTTGTTTTTCCTTTGTCATCTGTAAACTCAAACTTATTGCAAAATTTATTATAGACGATAGCGGGCAGCAAAGCGGGAACATTGAGCAATATGAGAAACAGCGGTAAAGCAATTATATTCTCGATCAGCTCTGTTTTTTCACTTATCACATTACCCGTAATTGCGGATATTGCAGCAGAGATAAGCTCGCTGAGCACAAGAGCCACTGCAAGACCGCCTGCGCTGCACAGGGCAGAAGCAAGCAAAAACAGCAATAGTTTTTTCTTATTGCTCATTTTTATCACCTTACTTAAATGCAAATGACATCTATCGGCATTGTTACTGTGAAATAAGCTTTATCACAGCATACTCGCTGAGCAGCTGAGGATAGTTCTTCTGAAAAGAATTCTCTCTGAACTCTTTTAGGCATCTCTCAGTCATTTTTATCTGTCGGGGACTTGTTCCCGATAGATAAAAATCATTAAAAGGTTTCTGAAAGGGGTTTGGGGAAAACTCTTCTCCAAAAGAGTTGTCCCCAGCTTCTCACCGAATACGCTGAGACAAATCTTACTTTATAGCAAAGGTTATCTCCGCTGAAACTGCTTTCTTTCCGCCCACGGTGGCTATTGCCTTGCCAACGCCGATAGGTCCTTTGACCTTAAGTATCTCCACCTCTATCTCAAGGGTGTCGCCGGGGACTACCTGCTGTCTGAACTTGCAGTTGTTTATACCTCCGAAAAAGCCTATCTTGCCCTTATTCTCGGGGAGCGAAAGCAGAGCTACCGCACCTGCCTGTGCACACATCTCCACCATCAGCACGCCGGGTGTTACCGGGTACTGTGGGAAATGTCCCTTGAACCAGAAATCGTCAGCCTTTATGTACTTTGTGGCCTTTACACGCTTGCCCACCTCAAGCTCGTTTATCTCGTCTATCAGCAGAAACGGGTCACGGTGAGGTATGACCTGCATGATCTGCTCTTTATTCATTATTACTGCCATTATTCCTGCTCCTGTACTTCCTGCTCCTCTTGCTCGGAGCTTTTTTCGTCAGTCTCTTCCGTTTGCTCGCCGTCACCGCTTTGCTTTGTCTTACTCTTTACAGGTCTTTTGAGCTTAGGCATTTTTGCATAGTCCGGGAAATAGATCATCATCATTGCACAGCAAACGATTGCCGGCAGAAATACAACATAACGCCACACCTCAAATTCAAGCTTGAATATCCAGTAGCCTGTTGAGGGTATATACAAAAACGAATACACGGTGCAAAGGATATAAAGAATATTTACCTTTTTTACTCTGAGAAGAAAGAATGCTGCTGCAAGGACAGTTTCGATACCAAGGGATATCCAGCCCGACACAGTATAATTCTTTTCTCCGTCGTTCATTACCACCGACAAGGGACCCAGCTTATAAAATACAGATGAGGGGCTTAAAAGCATCACCCATTTTATCAGCACGAACATTCCCCAGAGCATAAGACAGGTGGTCATCTTCTTTTTAACTTCGCTGTTCATTACTCTATCACCATCACAGTCTGATCGAAATCAACAGGGTCTCCGTCGCTTACCAGTATCTCCTTTACCACTCCGTCAAATTCGCTGAGCACCTCGTTCATCACCTTCATGGACTCGATAATAAAGATGGTCTCACCTTTTTTCACCCTTTTGCCCACTGTAACAAAAGGCTCTGCATCGGGTGAAGGTGCTGAATAAAAGGTTCCCACGATAGGGGCTTTAACGTTGTTGCCGGAGCTTTTCTCCTCCTTGTTCGCAGCCACAGCCGGTGCGGGAGCTGCCTGTACAGCAGCGGAAGCAGCCGGGGAAGCGCCTGCTGTAAGGCACACCTTTCCCTTTACGCTTATTCTTTTGTCGCCCTCTACTATGGTTATCTCGCCCAGATCGTTTGATTTTACCATTTCGGCAAGTTTCTTTACGATCTCAAGGTCAAAACCGGAGTTTTTCTCACTCATTTATCCACACCTCTTATCCTTCATATTTCTTTATGCATATGGTTGCGTTGTGTCCGCCAAAGCCCAGAGAGTTTGACAGCGCACCCTTTATATCCACATTCCTGTTAGAGTCTGTGGCGTAATCAAGATCGCACTCAGGGTCGGGGGTCGTATAATTTATGGTCCTGTGGACAAAGCCCTCTTTAACGGAAAGTGCTGTTACCACAGCCTCCATACCGCCTGCTGCACCAAGAAGGTGTCCGGTCATGGACTTGGTGGAGTTGATGACGGTCTTTCTTGCAGCCTCCTCGCCAAGAGCAAGCTTTATGGCGATAGTTTCGTACTTGTCGTTAAGCCCGGTAGATGTGCCGTGGGCGTTGATATAATTGACCTCCTCGGGCTTCAGGCCTGCCTCCTCATACGCTGTTTTCATAGCGTGTGCGGCTGCCTCGCCTGTAGGTGACGGACTTGTCATATGGTAAGCATCGCCTGTTGCGCCGTAGCCTGCGATCTCTGCGATGATATTTGCCCCTCGAGCCTTTGCGTGCTCATATTCTTCAAGGCAGAGCACACCGCAGCCCTCTCCCAGGACAAAGCCCTGTCTGTTAAGGTCAAAAGGCGTTGACGCCTTATTTATGTCTGTTGCTCTTGAAAGAGCGTGCATATTGTTGAAAGAGGAAAGAGAAAATCTTGAGATGCAAGCCTCTGTGCCTCCGCATATGGCAGCGTCAAGATAGCCGTCCTTTATTTTTCTGAAAGCCTCACCGATGGCGTGGGTGCCTGACGAACAGGCTGTGGTGGTACAGAAGTTATCCCCCTTGAACCCTGTTTTCATAGAAACGGTCCCCGCTGCCATATTGGCTATCATCATGGGGATAAAGAACACCGAGACCTTATCCGGCTTGGTCTGGAACTTCTTTACCTCTTCTTCCGTAAGCAGAAGTCCGCCTATGCCAACGCCTATCATAACACCCACTCTGTACGGGTCAAGGTCTTTAAGGTCTGTGCCTGCCATTGTGAGTGCCTGGAAGGTGGAGCACACAGCAAACTGTGTGAAGCGGTCCATTCTTCTTGCTTCTTTTTTATCTATATATTCCGACGGGTCAAAGCCCTTGACTGTCCCCACGTATTTAACGTCAAAATCACTTGCGTCAAACTGGTCTATGGGGCTTATCCCGTTCTTATTGGCTTTTATATTCTCCCAGAACTGCTGCACGTTGTTTCCCAGGGGGTTCACGGTGCCCAGCCCTGTAATAACTACTCTTCTCATTTGTCTGCTCCTTATCACATCATTATTCCGCCGGAGATCTCAATGACCTGACCTGTAACGTAGCCTGCGTCCTTTGAGGCAAGAAAAGAGATAACTCCTGCGATGTCGGACACCTCGCCAAAGCGTTTCATGGCTATCTGTCCAAGCATCATATTTTTCTGCTCATCGGTAAGCTTATCTGTCATCGGGGTCTTGATAAAGCCCGGTGCCACTGCGTTGCAGGTCACTCCCCTTGAGCCGAGCTCCTTAGCCACGGTCTTGGTCATGGCGATTATGGCACCCTTTGAAGCGGAATAGTTTATCTGTCCCGGGTTGCCGTAAACGCCTGCTACCGAGGCAAGGTTTATTATCCTTCCGGATTTTTGTCTCATCATTATATTTCCCACGAACTTGCACATATTAAACACGCTTTTCTGGTTCACGGCAATAACGGTATCATACTGCTCCTCGCTCATTCTTGCCATAAGTCCGTCACGGGTGATGCCTGCGTTATTTACCAGAACATCTATGGAGCCGAAACGTTCCTTGATCTCCTTGACGGTCTTTTCCACCTGTTCAAAGCTTGAAACGTCGCAGATAAACTTTTCGCACTCCACCCCCTGAGCCTTTATATCCTCAATAATAGTATTGTTTTCAAACATTGCCTCACTTATATCGTTAAGAGCGATGTTATAACCGTCCTTTGCCAGTCTTAAAGCCACTGCCGCACCTATGCCTCTTGCAGAGCCTGTTATAAGAGCTGTTGCCATTTTACTTTTCCTCCCCTATATTATTGTTTTTATTTCCCAAGCAGCTTTTCTGCCTGGGCAAACATTTCCTCTATGATCTCCTTTGCGGGCTTGACCTCTTTTATCATGCCTGCTATGGCACCGCAAAGGAAGGAGCCTTCTTCAAGATTTCCCTCCTGTACAGCTTTTCTCAGCGAGCCAAGGGTCAGCTGCTCAAACTCGTCAGGTGTCAGACTTCCGTCCTTTTCCCCCGATGCAAGTTTCTTTGTGAACTTTGTCCTTACATTTCTGCATGGGTGACCTGTATATCTTCCCGTTACGATGCTGTCGGTATCCTTTGCCTTTACCACAAGCTCTTTATAGGTGGGGTGTATCTGGCACTCCTGTGCCGCAAGGAACCTTGTTCCCACCTGGACTCCCTGGGCTCCCAGCATAAACGATGCTGCAACGCCTCTGCCGTCTGCGATACCGCCTGCGGCAATAACAGGTATCTCCACTGCATCCACCACCTGGGGCACAAGGCACATGGTGGTGTTCTCTCCGATATGTCCTCCCGACTCGGTACCCTCTGCTATAACAGCGTCTGCGCCGGCTCTTTCCATTCTCACGGCAAGCGCAACGGAAGGTACAACGGGTATCACCTTAACTCCTGCCTCTTTCCAGGCAGCCATATATTTTCCCGGGTTGCCTGCACCTGTTGTTACAACAGGCACCTTTTCTTCAATAACGAGCTTTGCAAGCTCCTCAGCATTGGGCGACATAAGCATTATGTTCACACCGAAAGGCTTATTCGTAAGCTCCTTGCATCTTCTTATCTGCTCACGCAGGTAATCGATCGGTGCAGAGCCTCCTGCAATGATCCCAAGTCCCCCTGCGTTTGATACCGCTGCGGCAAGGGTGGACTCGGCTATCCACGCCATTCCCCCCTGGAATATGGGGTATTGTATACCAAGAAGCTGTGTTATCTGTGTTTTCATTTCTAATTTTCCCCTTTTACTTGTCAATACTCAAAGATAGCTGCACCGTAGGTAAGTCCTCCGCCAAAGCCCACAAGGCACACCTTATATCCACGCTTTATCTTTCCCTCACCGACTGCCTCGCAAAATGCGATGGGTATCGACGCAGACGAGGTGTTTCCGTATTGTGCTATGTACATCGGGAACTTATCCATCTCAACGTCAAGATTCTTTGCAGCGGTCTCGATGATCCTTATATTTGCCTGATGAGGAACGATAGCATCAAGCTCCTTTGGCTGCATCGATATCTTTTCACAAGCCTTCTCCACAGCCTCGGGCAGCGCCTTTACCGCAAACTTGTATACCTCTTTGCCGTTTTGATAAAGGAAATGCTCCTTTGTCTGGGGCATAGCCATATCAAATTCTTCGCTGTTTTTCCTGAAAGCGTTCTCCGACCTCAGACCTCTTGATGCAAGAAACTGTGCTCCGTCGCCGTCTGCGCCAAGGAAGCTTGAATAAAGAGTGTTTTCCTTTTTTTCAAGCACAAATGCTGCTGCACCGTCACCGAAAAGCACACAGGTCGTCCTGTCGGTGTAATCCACGAACTTTGAAAGCTCCTCGGAAGCCACAAGAAGAACATATTTCAAATCATCCTGTGTCTGAAGATATCTTTTTGCCATATCAAAACCGTAAACAAATCCCGAGCAGGCACAGTTCACATCCATAGCCATACAGCCCTGTGCACCTATCTCTCTTTGTATAAGACAGGCAAGGGACGGAGTGTAATAATCCGCCGTTACCGTTGTGGCGATAATAAGTCCGATATCCTCCGCCTTTATCCCTGCGTTTTCGATCGCCTTTGCAGCCGCCATGGCACCAAGATGATATGTAGGCTCTCCGTTTGTTATATGACGCTGTTTGATACCTGTTCTCTGAGTTATCCACTCGTCGCTGGTCTCAACTATTTTTGTGAAATCTTCGTTTGTTGCAATAAGCTGCGGAACGTGCATTCCTATGCCTACCACATTGACTCCGCATACACTTTTCTCAGTCAATTTAAACTTACCTCCGTTTTTTTGCAAAAATATATTGTGAAACACAAAAAAATGTGTTATACTGTCTGTGGCGACGGGAAAAATTTGATAAAATAAGAAAATCAATTCATTTTAGCCCCTTAAACCGGGGTATAATCCTCTCACCAATACTAATTTATTATACTCTCTTTTGATTTTTTAATCAATAACAAATTGTGAACAACACCGTGCCTTTTTTAACTTTCGGGGAATTCTTTAACATAATTCCGCTGAAAATTAACGAAATATGTACTAATTTGAAATTCGGCGGCAATAGTTAAATGTTTTTAAGTTTGTAAACCTCTGCCGTCAGGTCAAGGCAGACACAAACCAACTTTATAAAATGTAAGGAGAAATAATATGTCTAAAACAATGCTTTTATTCTCAGGACAAGGCTCACAGTACGTTGGCATGGGCAAAGAGCTTTATGACAGCTCAAACAGCGCAAAGGCTGTTGCAAAGACTGCCTGTGAGGTACTTGGCAGAGACATTTGCAGCATAATGTTCAGCGGTCCGGAGCAGGAGCTGAACAAGACGGTGAACTCACAGCCGGCGATCATGCTTTGCTCGCTGATGGCGCTTGAATGTGCAAAGGAAAAGGGCTTAGAGTTTGACGGCGTGGCAGGTCACTCCCTGGGCGAATATGCCGCACTGGCTGCCTCGGGCGTGGTAAGCGTTCAGGACGGCTTCAGGCTTATAAAAGCCAGAGCCGAGGCAATGCAGAAGGCTGCCGACGAAAACGACGGTGCTATGTATGCTATTATCGGACCCACGGTGCAGGAGATAGAAACTGCCTGCGAAAATACCCAAGGGTACGTTGTCCCCGTAAACTATAACTCCCCCGTTCAGACGGTCATCGCAGGCGAAAGCGCTGCCGCAGAAGCAGCCGCAAAGCTCATAAGCGAAACAAGCAGTGCAAAGCGTGTGAAGGTGGTAAAGCTTAAAGTGTCAAGCGCTTTCCACTCAAAGCTTATGCAGACAGCCGCCGACGAGCTTTCGGAGTTTGCAAAGAAAATTGATTTCAAAACCGCCGAAAAGGAGTTTTACTCAAACGTCTCGGGCGAAAAACTGACAGATTTCTCGGCTATGCCAAAGCTGCTTGCAAAACACATCGTTTCCCCCGTTAAGTTCACAAGCGAGCTTGCCGCAATGCACAAGACAGGCTATACAGACTATATCGAGCTGGGACCCGGCAAGGTGCTCACAGGGCTTGTAAAAAAGACACTTGACGACGTGAGGGCTGTGAATGTGGAAAATGTTGAAACCCTCGCAAAAGCGTTTGAATAATAAATCAGAATTTATCGCAGCACCCTTGCGTGGCAGCTGGGGGAAACCCTTTTGGAGAAGGGTTATCCCCCAGACCCCCTTCCTAAACCTCTTAATGATTTTTACACATCGGGC
>ONMZ01000003.1 GCA_900319075.1 uncultured Eubacteriales bacterium | reverse complement strand
GTATTGTTCTTTCATATTCTGTCGATCAATGATCCCGTACATACTCCATTTTGCATCACTCCCCTTGTTTTTTTGAAAAACAAAGAACCCTTGCTTTACGTTTTGGATAAAGCAAAGAGTCCTTGAACATTTAAAACTATCGGCAAACATTATCTCCATGGAATGTCGCCTTTGCTGCTGTCCGGGTTGTAATTATAGCGCACTCGAAAATGTGCGTCAAGGCTCAGCAGAAAAATTCAGAGATGCGCACAACTGTCATATCGGTGTCATAAGGTGTGTCATATCGGAAATATACAAATGGACTGATAGCTAACAAGCTGTATATTTGCAAAGAAAAATGCCGAAGGATTCTGCGGGAGTCCTTCGGCTTTAATAGATTCATTTGCCTGAAAGCATAATAATTCCTTTCAATTAATCGGTAAAAGGCAGCACTTGAGAAAAATCTATCTTTACATCATTGATTGAAACTATCTCAGATGAAAGAAATTTCACTTTCTTATCATCAAACAGGAGAATATTATAACCGCCAGATCGCATTGCACTTCTATACTTAATTCCATCAAATCCACGTTCTTGTAATAGATGTGCCATATGCTGTGTGATACGATAAAAACGAGTATCATTCTCAACGTTTGGCTCACTTATTTTACTGATTCCTGTAAAGCCTAATGTGGATTCTTCAAGATTCGAATAATCACCGGTTAAGTTCACTATTTTCAATTCGTTCGTAGATTGATAAGAAGCCAGACTATACTGTTGACCGATGGAAGGTCTCATTTCATAAATTGCAGTTTCTTTTTCAAGTGTAAGGTATAAATATGCATCTGAAACAGTGTTTAGTCTTCCTTCTTTTCTAAATCTTTCAGGAGGTACTCCGCTGCCATCAGCATCAAATCCATATACACCAGGAACACTATATTTTTTTCTCAAAGAATCAAAGTGACTTAGCTGTTCAGGAGTATACTCTTTCATCGATATTAGCTTAAGATGAAAAAAATCCTCAGCATTTAGGTGAAAAGAACCATCTGCATCCATCTGCTGTATTGCTTCAAAATCCTTATCCGACATTATCACACGATACATTTCATTTGCAATTTCATCAAGGTTAACTCCTAAATTGCTTTCATTGTTACTGGCAATTTGACGTGCACGGTAAAATAATGTTCCTGGAGAGTATAATTGAATCGGCAACTGGGCATTGAATACTCGTTGAAAGAAATCTAACAATTCTTGTGAAGGATTATCTTGTTCACCAGCATATTTTCGCAACTTCTCCCATTCCCGCTGACTACTTAGAAAAAACATCAGTAATATCAACCATGCTTGATCATCATTAAGATCCAAATTTTTGACATCATCCATTATTTATTCTCCGTCAATTTTTCATGTTTAGTGTCAGATTTTCGTTTCTTAAAATATAGCCGATTTCTTTTCTTAATTGATTTCATTACGCTTCGACGTATTCTCATTCTATCAAGTTTATTGGGCGTATGATTAAGAATACTATTCACGCTCATTGAGGTTGGAATCCAATGACCATTAACCGTAATGCTATGGCCATCAAGCAATTTAAGGAAATACGAAATCTGTAAGACACTGATAATAATCATATTAGCAGATGTACCAACCAATTTATGCTGATAGATATTGCGTGTCCCTTGAAAATATCCCATAAGCATATACATGAGGCCTTCTTGTTCATTAACCCTTGAAGGGGTATCAAGTTTATTGATAGCAATTAATGGAGCTTCTTGTAATACTTTTTCCTTGGCGTCATATTTAAATCTGAGAGCCTGTGCAGCCAAGTCTTTTCCCCACAAATGGGTTAATCCTGATTTCTCTTGTAATGTCGTCTCCAAGACAATATTTGCCTCTCGTACAGCCGCACCGAGTTCTGATTTATATATTAGCTCTACTGAGTGTTTAAGTTTAGGGTGAATTTGATATAAATCAAAGAAACCTTTTAAGCAATCAATTGTCTGTGGCATTAATGAACCACAAACAGGACAAAAAGGAAAATCATGATATCCCCAATGATAATTTCCATTATTATCTTTACATATTGTTTTTCTCCTTGGGGGCAGTTTGCAACCATTAGGGCATTTGTTTTTTGCTCTATTCATTTTAACTTCACTCCTTCAGATGAACTTGAATAATGGAAATAATTTCATCACATCTTTCAATTATTATATCATGTTTTCTTGCATTAATCAAGTAATAAAGCCGAAGGATTATTCGCATTTCCTTCGGCTTTATTTTGTCAGCTCGGCTGTGATTTTCCCCAGTACCGCAAACTGCTCCTGCGTGAGATGCTTGCCCGTCTGAGCGTTTTTGATACGATAGGCATCAACCAAAGCTTTGAGCGTATCAGTCTGGGCTTCGGTCAGTCCGTGAGTTGAGAGCGTTCCCTGATGCTTCATACCGCAAAGGGTATCCATAGAAACATTGAAAATGCCGGCGATAGAACGAAGTGTTTCAAATGGCGGTGTCATAGTATTGGCTTCATATTTGCTGATAGTTCCCTCGGTAACATCGAGCATTTCTCCGAGCTTTTTCTGCGTTATGTTCCGTTCCTTACGTAATGATCTTATCAAAGCACCGAGATCATACACTTGCCTCACCTCCAAGTTTCTCATTTGGAATATTATATCCGATTTCACTTGCTAAATACGATAGAATATGCTATAATATATTCTATACACGAAAGTTTTGGGGCGAGAAGTTTCAGTAGATGCAAGTTTTCGGAGGTGCAATATGGCGGGTAACAGTAATCTGCACATGTCAAAGGCAGGTAAGACTGATGAGTTTTATACACAGCTATCAACAATAGAGGAAGAACTGCGTCATTACAGGAAGTATTTCAAGGGGAAAACAGTACTCTGTAACTGCGACGATCCCTACGAGAGCAATTTCTTCAAGTATTTTGCTTTGAACTTCAACACTCTCGGTTTAAAAAAGCTGATAACCACTTGTTATGCAACTTCTCCTATCACATATACACAGCTTTCTTTGTTTGCCGATGAGGAGATAACTTATCCGGCAGGTGAAGGCAGAAAGCCTTATAAGATCGAGATTTCCGAAGTAACAGATGTAAACGGTGATGCAACGGTTGACCTTAGTGATGTTGAATATTTGCTGAAAAACAAGAAGAATGCTCTTATGCTTCTGAATGAGGACGGTGATTTCCGTTCCAAGGAGTGTATCGCTCTGCTGAATGAATGTGATATAGTTGTAACAAATCCACCGTTCTCACTGATGAAAGAGTATATTCCCTTGCTCGCAGAGAGCGGAAAGCAATTCCTTGTCCTCGGCAATATGAATCATATCACGTTTAAGGAGATATTCCATTATTTCAGAGAGAACAAAATGTGGCTCGGTTATAACGCTGGGCATTTCTGGTTCAAAGTACCTGATTACTATGAAGCTAAGAACACCGATTACAAACAGGATGAGGACGGTCAGAAATGGCGGAGGCTCGGCAACATCTGTTGGTTTACGAATATGGATATAGATATTCGTCACCAACCGCTTGATCTTTACAAACATTATACTCCTGAAGCGTATCCGACATACGATACTTATGATGCGATTCATGTTGAAACTGTTGCTGAGATTCCCTGCGATACTGATAAGATCATGGGTGTCCCCATAACCTATCTTGCATCGCACTGTGAAGAACAATTTGAGATACTTGGCAAGTTTGATGGCGGCAGCGTAACGAACGACCTCGATCTTGCTAAACCTGTTATAAATGGAAAAGCCAAATACAAGAGAATAGCTATCAGAAAAAGAAAGAATGGTGATGAAGTTTGAAAATCGAGCGTATTCAAATATCAGTAGCAGAGTTGTGTCAAGGCTATGAAGAACGTGGAACAGACGGCATTGAGGGCATCGTTGCCTATGGCGGACTGCTTGATGTCAGACCGCCGTATCAGCGTGAATATGTTTATGCTCCGAAAGAGCGTGATGAAGTTATTCGCACCGTCAAGAAAGGCTTCCCTCTGAACACGATGTACTGGGCAAAAACAGATGACGGGCGTTACGAGCTGATGGACGGACAACAGAGAACGATCTCTATCTGCCGTTACGCTGCCGAAAGTGAGAGAACATTTGCGGTAGATGAAAAATACTACTTCAACTTGGAGAAAGACCTGCAAAAGCAGATAGATGATTATGTCCTTGATATTTATGTATGCGATGGTACACCCTCGGAGGTACATGAGTGGTTCAAAGTCATCAATATAGCTGGTAAACCGCTGACAGCTCAGGAGCTTCGCAATACCGCCTATACAGGCACTTGGCTTTCAGATGCGAAACTGCATTTTTCAAAGCCTACCTGTGCCGCCTACAATATGGCGAAGAACTATGTGTCGGGTTCTCCTATCAGGCAGGAATACCTCGAAACCGCTATCAGGTGGATCGCTGCCCGTGATGGTTTGGATACGATAGAAGAATACATGGCGCTTCACCAGCACGATGATAACGCCAATCAGATATGGATATATTTCAAGCGAGTGATCGAATGGGTAGAAACGATATTCCCCGTATATCGCAAAGAAATGAAGGGTATAGAGTGGGGACTGCTCTATAACACCTACAAAGATACAGAGCTTGATCCAACTCGAATTGAGACATCTGTTGCAAAGCTTATGGCAGATGATGAGGTAGGAAATAAAAAGGGTATATACTATTATGTGCTTGACGGGAACGAAAAAAATCTGAATCTCAGAGCCTTTTCAGATACGCAAAAACGAGGAGCTTATGAAAGGCAGCATGGTATATGCCCGATCTGCAACAAGCATTACGAGTATGAACAGATGCATGGTGATCATATCAAGCCCTGGCACTCCGGCGGTAAGACCGATGACGATAATCTGCAGATGCTGTGCAGGGATTGTAATTTGAAGAAGTCAGGACAGGAATAATGAATGACAGACTATATCTCAAAAATGTAGTCTGCCATTCTTTTTATGGAAAAAGGTTGAGTTTTAGGATGAAATGTGGTATAATATAAATAATAGCATTGAAAGGAGAAAAGATGGGGAATATTTCTGTCAGCGATGATTTTAAATCATTTTGCAATGAATTGAGAATGAGCGAAGAAACCGTTTCAAATATCCAAACACGCTATCATGCGATAACGAAAAGAATCAATCAGGATTTTTGGAATACTGATTCTGACGTAATACACAGTCTTTATGTCGGCTCATACGGAAGGGGTACTTGTATTTATACAAGTGATATTGATATTATAGTTGAGTTACCATGGAGTGAGTATTCAAAATATGACGATTACTCTGGTAATGGTCAATCTCATCTTTTACAAGTGGTAAAGCTCAGCCTTAGAAGTACATATAGTCGTTCTGATATAAGTGCAGATGGACAAGTAATAGACATTTGCTTTACCGATGGAGTACAGTTTGAGGTAGTCCCAGCTTTCAAATACTCGAATGGTAGCGGGTATCGCTATCCAGATACAAACAATGGTGGTTCATGGAAAACAATGAATCCAAAATTAGAAATCGACTGCTTTAATTCACTAAACAAGAAAACCAATAACAATTTAAAAAGGCTATGCAGAATGATAAGAGCGTGGAATTCAAAAAATACTGTTCTTATGCCAGGTATATTAATTGACACCATATCATTTCGCTTTCTTAATGATTATGAATATGCTGATAAGTCGTATTCATATTATGACTGGATGTCAAGAGATTTCTTTAAATACTTATATGATAACGCAGATCAAGAATACTGGTTAAAACCTGGAAGCGGAGAAAGAGTATACAAAAAATATTCTTTCAAGAGCGATGCCCAAAAAGCGTATGAATTGTGTTTGGAAGCATTAGAAGACTATTCGAACGGTTACACTTATAGTTGGCACGAGAATTGGAGGAAAATATATGGAAGCAAATTCCCATCATGATATAGAACTGTATAATCAAATAGAGGAGGCATACGGAAAAGTTGCCTACTCACATACTACGCAGATAATCCATGCCGGACGACTTTATAAGAAAAATAAAAAACTAAAATGGGCTCAAATGATACTTTCAGCTGTTTCAACTGGAGGGTTTATTGGAACATTAATTACAAATCAAGTAATACTCACATGGGTAGGTGGATTGTGTTCAACAGCATTATTAGTTTTAACCGCATATTCTAAAGATTCCGAATTATCGGAGTTATATAGAAAACACCATAATTCATCAAATCAGTTATGGATGATTAGAGAAAAATACTTATCATTACTAACAGATTATGATACAATGACAAGAGATGAAATAGTAGTAAAACGAGATGCACTTCAGGAAGAATTATCAAAAATATATGACGATGCTCCATTAACAGATTCCAAGAGTTATGCACTGGCTCAGAAATCATTAAAGGAAAATCAATCGCAATTCTTTTCAAGGGAAGAATTAAACCAAATGTTGCCAGAATCATTAAGAAGATAATAGCTTTCCCCCGGCAACACTTTGGCAACAAAAAATCAGATACTCCAAATCTGACAGACAACTGAGATATTAGAGATACCACAAGCGATAAAACTTAATTTGAACTGGGTAAGATTATAATTTTAGAATCAAGCGGAAATAATGAATATACCCAAAATGCTTTTACATAAGTATTATAATATTTAGAGTTATCTGATGAATAGGACAACACAAATGAAGAATTATCAACTTTACTGTGATGAATTTGTGTTTATATCGTACATACAGTAGAAGATACTTCTAATGAGATAGCGAAGTTATTATTTAACTAATTAATAAAAGCCGCTGCCTACTGATTTCAGTAAGCACCGGCTTTATTTGTCCTATTCGGTTTTGGGTTTCACTCCCCTAAGAGCATCATAGGAGTTTGAGGGGAACTCTTCTCCAAAAGAGTTCCCCTCAATAATACATCGACTGATTATTCACCCATTACCTTGACCATAACGGCTTTCTGGGCGTGGAGGCGGTTTTCAGCCTCTTCAAAGATCTCACCGGCGTGCGCTTCAAATACCTTCTCGGTTATCTCTTCCTCACGGTGAGCAGGCAGGCAGTGCTGCACCATAGCGTCTGCTTTGGCAACGGCCATTATCTCGTCGTTTATCTGATAGCCGGCAAAAGCGATCTTGCGCTTTTCGGTCTCGGCTTCCTCGCCCATAGATGTCCAGACGTCTGTAAACAGCACATCTGCATCCTTAGCGGCTTCAAGGGGAACATCGGTCATAGAGAACATATCGCCATATCCCTTTGCAAATTCAAGCACCTGAGGATCCGGCTGATAGTCTTTCGGGCAGGCGATGCTTACTTTCATACCTACCTTCAACCCTCCCACGATAAGAGAGTTTGCCATGTTGTTGCCATCTCCGATATAGCACATTTTCAAGCCCTCAAAACGTCCCTTGAATTCTCTGATGGTCATAAGATCGGCAAGCACCTGGCAGGGGTGGCAGAAATCTGTCAGACCGTTTATAACGGGGATAGAGCCGTATTCTGCAAGATCTTCAACTTCTTTCTGCTCAAAGGTTCGGATCATAATACCGTCAAGATAACGTGAGAGCACTCTTGCGGTGTCCTGAACAGGCTCGCCTCTGCCTATCTGTAGATCACGGTTGGAAAGAAACAATGCCTGTCCGCCCAGCTGATACATTCCTGTTTCAAAGGAAACCCTTGTTCGGGTGGAGGACTTCTGGAAGATCATTCCCAGGGTCTTGCCCTTGAGGATCTTGTGTTCGATGCCGTTTTTGTTTTCGTATTTGAGCTGGTCTGCAAGGTTGAGGATATCCATTATCTCCTCTTTGGACAGGTCAAGTAATTTAAGCAAATGTTTCATTTTCTTTTCCTCCTTATTTCTCGTCAAGTATCTCTTTGACGATCTTCATTCCGTTGATTATATTCTCGTCGCTTATGTTAAGCGGCGGCAGGAAACGCAGCTTATCTTTTGCGGTAAGTATGAGCAAACCTTTTTCTGCACACTGTGCAAGGACATCGGCTGCCTTTTTGGTTTTAAGGCGCACACCTATCATAAGTCCCATGCCGTCAACGCTTTGGACCTCATCTATTTCCAAAAGCAGTTTTTTGAAAAGCTCGGCTTTGCGGTTTATCTCGCTGATAAATCCGGGGTCGCTCACCTTGTTCAGGACCACATTTCCTCCTGCACAGGCAAGAGGATTTCCGCCGAAGGTGGAGCCGTGGGTGCTTTTTGTGAGTACATCACAGCAGCTTTCGTCTGCAAGGCAGGCGCCTATGGGAACGCCGCCTGCAAGCCCTTTTGCAAGGGTGGTTATGTTCGGCTTTACACCAAACAGCTCCGAGGTCAGAACAGCTCCTGTTCTGCCAACGCCTGTCTGGACTTCGTCGGCGATGGTGAGAATATCGCTTTTAGCGCACTCTTCAAATATAGCGTCAACAAATTCTTTTGTAAGCGGACAAACACCGCCCTCGCCCTGAACGAACTCAAACATCACAGCGCAGACCTTGCCCTCATTCTCGGCAAGTTTTGCTTTAAGGTCATCAATATTGTTTGCCTCAACGTTGACAAATCCGGGGACAAAGGGGAAAAAGTAGTTGTGGAAAACCTCCTGTCCCGTTGCCGAAAGGGTAGCAAGCGTTCTTCCGTGAAAGCTGTTCACAAGAGTGATTATGATATTTCTCTGTGCGTCCTTGCCGTACTTATCAAAGCTATATTTTCTTGCAAGCTTTATAGCGCACTCGTTAGCCTCTGCGCCGGAGTTGCCGAAAAAGACTTTACTGTATCCTGTTGTCTCGCAGAGCTTTGCTGCAAAGTCCGCCTGGACTTTTGTATAAAAATAATTCGAGGTGTGCTGAATGCTTCTTGCCTGTGCACAAATAGCATCAACCCAGTCGCTGTCGCAGTATCCGAGGCTGTTTGTGCCGATGCCCGAGCCAAAGTCTATGTACTGTTTTCCGTCCTCGGCGGTGGCAGTCTGCTGCTGTCCCTTATCAAGCACGATGTCAAGCCTGCCGTATGTAGGCATAACA
This sequence comes from uncultured Eubacteriales bacterium, assembly GCA_900319075.1. Lineage (GTDB taxonomy): Bacteria > Bacillota > Clostridia > Oscillospirales > Ruminococcaceae > Hominimerdicola. The sequence goes on along the minus strand of ONMZ01000003.1, from coordinate 74,481 downwards.
TGTTGGTTAAATTTTTCTATCGTTCCCATTTTACTTTCCCTCCGTTTATATCTTCTACCTTACAAAAATCACAAGCACCGTTACTGCGATTATGCCAACGCCGTAGATAAGCACCATAAGAAACCTTGCCATACCTTTTTTTCTTATACAGCTATCTGTGAGCATAGCGACAAGTGCGATGTATGCAAGAATGTAATAAAAAATGCTGTTTATATTTATTGTGCGTGACAGCACCCCAAGCACCAGAGCAAGCACAAGGCATAATGCGCTGACTATGGTGGTGACAGTCAGTGCTGTCTTTTTATTCTTTTCGTTCATATGTCTGTCAGATCAGATGAACTGGGTACCGATACCCTCGTTGGTGAGAAGCTCGATAAGTATCGAGTGAGGTATTCTGCCGTCGATTATAGATGTCTTTCTTACGCCTCGTCTGACAGCTTCCACACAGCAGTCAATCTTGGGGATCATTCCGCCGCTGATGATTCCTTTCTTTTTAAGATAAGGCACCTCGCTGACATTGACTGTGGGGATAAGGGTGGAATCGTCGTCCTTATCCTCTAAAAGACCTACGATGTCGGTCATAAGAATAAGGTTTTCCGCTCTCAGACAGGCAGCTATGCGTGAGGCTGCCGTATCAGCGTTTATATTATAGCTGTGTCCGTCCTCGCCGATACCCACGGTGGAGATTATGGGTACATAGCCGTTGTTTATAGCGTCGATTATAGGCTTTGTGGTGATCTTTTTGATATCTCCCACGTAACCCAGGTCCACCTCACCCATAAGCTTTTGTGCAACTATCATCTGTCCGTCGCAGCCGCAAAGACCAAGAGCTTTTCCTCCGTGCATCTGAAGTGCGCTGACAAGCTCTTTGTTCACCTTACCGCAAAGGACCATTTTAACAATATCTATTGTCTCCTCGTCGGTATAGCGCAATCCTCCGATAAACTTGCTTTCCTTGCCTACCCGTTTGAGCATTGCGTTTATCTCCGGTCCGCCCCCGTGAACGAGCACGACCTTTATGCCGACCATGCTCAGCAGCACGATATCGTTCATTACCGCATCTTTTAGCTCATTGTTGGTCATTGCATTTCCGCCGTATTTAACAACGACGATCTTGTCATGATATTTCTGGATATACGGCAGCGCATCTATGAGCACCTGTGAGCGCATATTGTTTTTCAGTTCCATTTTACCTACTCCTCATCTTCCTTATATTCTTCATCTGTGGCAAGCAAAGCATCCATTGTTAGCTGGTCGGGAAGCTCAAGCTCGTCCATCTGTACGTCTGTCTTTTGTTTGTGAAGCCCCTCACCGTAGTCTGTAACTATGGTCCTTTGGTATTTTCTCTGGGGTGCGGCAGCAGTTTTTATCTGGCCGTATCCGGAGCTGTTTTCGCTTATAAACTCGTTCCTCAGATCTCTGTCCATTATAAGTGTTCTGATGATCTGAAACGCCTGGGAATAATCCCTTGTCATATATATTCCGCAGTGCTGGTACGCTCCCCCGAAGATCACGGGGTATTCAGGCTCGCTTGTGGCAAGGATGACATTTCCTATTTTTGGTCCACGCTTTTCAGGAATAACATAGATAATATCGTTTATATCCGTTATATTCACGTCATCTCTGTGCCTTGCGATTATACGCTTATCGGTTATGAGATATTTTATTTTTCCGATGGCTTCAAGGTCAGGGCTGCTGTCTATAATATGCCAGTACAGCAAAACACCGGTGGTATATACAAACGGGAAAGCCAGCGCCACAAGGATAAGCGCTGTCCTGGAGGTATCATTCAGCCACATGATGAAAAGCGTGAGTGCTGCAATAACAACTACTGCAAATGTGATAATGGATTTTATGTCAAAGTATTTTTTCAGTATCTTTGTATGTTTTTGTTTTTGTTTGGGAACCTTTCCGGAGCACTCGAACATTATTCGTTCACCGCTCAACAGATAGGCTCTGTAAAGTTTTATTATCCGTTGGTTTTCCTCCCGTGAAACATTGGTGTTCACAGGGGAGTTATATCTTAATTCAAGCTCTCCGTTTATGCCGTAATTTTTGTAATACATAAATTTTCTCCCCGTTAGTCACTCTTTTGTTCGTGTTATGTACTATTTATGTTGTCAGCTTCTGTAATCTCCGTTTATCTTGACGTAATCGTAAGTAAGATCGCACCCGTAAGCAGTAGCCTTGCCCTGTCCGTCGCCTATGCTGACTATTATCCGGATCTCGTCTTCAAGCAATACCTTTTTAGCGATCTCCTCGGAGAACTCAACGCCTGCACCGTTTTCGCAAACGTGTACCTCTCCCGCTTTTGAGGCAAGCTTTACATCGACTTTTTTAATATCAAATTCCGCATCGGCATAGCCTATTGCACAAAGCACACGTCCCCAGTTTGCATCTGCGCCGAACATAGCGCACTTGAAAAGGGGAGAGCAGATAACGCTCTTTGCAATAATGATAGCCGTGTCCGTGTCCTTCGCTCCGCTGACACAGCATTCCAGAAGCTTTGTTGCCCCTTCGCCGTCCTTTGCAAGCATCTTGGTTATATTCATCATAACAATGTAAAGTGCTTTTTTGAAGATCTCAAAATCCTCGCCCTCGGCGGTTATCTCAGCGTTGCCTGCAAGTCCGTTTGCCATAACAGCCAGCGTGTCGTTTGTAGACTGGTCGCCGTCCACCGACAGACAGTTATAGGTTATCTTCACGTTTTCGCTCAGGGCTTTTTTGAGCATTTCTGATGAGATCGCACAGTCGGTGGTCACAACGTTGAGCGTTGTTGCCATATTGGGGTGTATCATTCCGCTGCCCTTGCCCATTGCGCCCACACGGCACTTTTTGCCATTAAGCTCAAATTCGACTGCTACCTCTTTCTTGACTGTATCGGTAGTCATTATAGCCGTAGCAGCCTCGATGTTCCTGTCGTATGCAAGTCTCGCAAAAAGCTCATCTATCTTTCTTTCCACAGGCTTTATGGGGAAGATCTGTCCGATAACGCCTGTCTGTGCCACAAGCACCTCTTCGGGCTTTATGTTCATGCGCTCAGCCACCAGCTCGCACATTCTGTAAGCCTTCTGCTCTCCGTCGGCGTTGCAGGTGTTGGCGTTTTTTGAGTTGAGAATGAACGCCTGTGCCCTGCCGCCGGTCGCCGCAAGGTTTTTCTGCGAAATGGTAACAGGTGCGCCTTTGACCTTGTTTTGCGTAAACACCGCCGCAGTATTGCACATTTTGTCGCTCACCACAAGGCACAGATCGTTTTTCGTCTGACTTATGGGGCTTTCGTTGCCGTCGGCTGCTGCATGGGGATCCTTTATACCGCAGTAAAGACCGTTCGCCTTAAAGCCCTGGGGCGCACAAACACCGCCCTCAATGTATTCAAAGCCCTCAAATTTCTCCATAGTTATTTGCTTGCTCATATTAAAAACACCTCAATATATTTATGGTTGTGTTCCCACGTATTCAATAATGTTGCTCACACGCACATAGCCGTTCTCACCGGACGCTATAAGGTAAACCTTGTGTATTCCCTCGCTTCCTTTTCGCCACTGATACTGCGTTTCAAGCGTCAGCTCATCTTCAGCACTGCGTTCGAGTATCTCCACTCCGTCAAGCTCAACGTGCCAGCGCAGCCCATCAAAGCTGTCATCAACGCATACAGCACCGTTAGTTTACTGACCCGTGCTGCGCCAGACCCGGTGCGGCGTATCATGGTCAGATGCCCTCATCAGTCTGTATTATATCATTTGTCCTTTCCTCTATAATTGTGTGGTATACTTGTGTCTTTTTTATATCTACCTGTTACTCTGTTACCGGGTTCTTGTTTCAGTCAGAACTAATTTGTGTACTCTATTACATTGCTTACACGAACACGGCCGTTTTCGCCGGATGCGGTAAGGTATATCCTGAACTTTCCTTCACTTCCTTTAAACCACTGAACATCCGTTGACAGGGTAAGTTCAGGGGCGTTAGTGAACGGGGCTGTTGCACTTCGATCAAGTATTTGTACACCGTCTTTTTCTATGATCCAGCCAAGATTGCGGAAACCTTCGTGGTCATCACGGGTAATAGACATATCCTTATTGAGAGTAAGGTGGAAAGTCTCCACCACAGGCGTTTCAGCCTCTTGTTTCTTCTTGTACGAGAAATACTTGAACGGCTCGCCGCCGACAGTCACATCCGCCGAGCAGCCCTTAAAACTGATACTGCCTTCTCTGCCGATTATTGCGCCGTAGTCTTTTCCGCCGCCCGATACCTTGCCTTGTACATACACGTTACTCCATACGCTTGAAGAGTATATCTCGCCGCCTGCGATGCCTGTGCTGTGCGTGCCGGTAACATCAGCATTTATAAAGCTAATGTCATGAACGACCGCATCCCAGCCATAGCCTATAAATCCGCACGGTTCGTAGCCGAGCTTTATCTTCATACCCTTTATATAGTGACCCTGACCGTTGACCGTTCCGCAGAAAGCGTGATTGCTTGCGTGGCTCCAGCCCATTGGTCTCCAGTCGTAGCCTGTCAGGTCAATGTCATTTTCAAGCGTTACGCTGACATTTTTGTAGGTGGGGTTCAGCCCGTTCACATAGTAAACAACAGATGCCAGCTGCTGCGCCGTGGAAACGTGGAAATCGGGAGCATTTTTCTGCGCCCAATCCTTGTCCGCAAGCTTCATGATGCTGCCCGTGTCGAACTCTCTCTCCCAGTCGGTCTTGTAGCTTGTCATATCTCTTTTATACGCATACTCTGAAACGTCCTCACCCCATGCGCCGTACCACTGGTACGCATCAGCAAGCAGATAAACACCCTTGCCCTGCACCGCTGCCGAGACCACACACTTTTGCGTGTCAAGCTTTGCACTCGTCACCGTGTTGTACGGCTCGTTGGGTGCTGTGCAGTAAAGCAGCACCAGATTTTTTTCAGGAACTCCGCGCAGCTCGCTTTTATTGTAGTAAAAAGCTATCTGTCCATCGTCAACGCCGTCATATTTCACCTCTATCGGCGAGCCGATAAGCCCCACCACGCGGTTGTGAAGAACGTGCATGCTTTCCGAAAGTGATGCCTTGCGCTCTATGTCGCCGCTGCACTTTCCCGAAAGCTCCACCTTTGTAAGCTCGGGCTTTTTATCGTTGTTTATATCCAGCGTCAGTACCTGCCGACCGTCGCTGTCAGCCGCCTCACCCTCGCTTGCCTGTCTGCTTGAGGTAATGCTCTCACTTTGCTGCGAGAATGATACATCACCCTCGCCGACGCCCTTTTCAGACTCACCGCACGATGCAAACAGCATACATACGCACATAACCGCTGCCATAAGTCGTCTTTTCATTTTTTGTCACCTTTTTTGTTATCTCAGAATTTTTTCATGTAGACCACATCACTCATGGGATTGTCATAGTACGGCTCGCACTGTTCAAACCCGAACTTTTTGTATAGGTGTATCGCACTTTGCAAAGGCGTAATAGTGTCAAGCACCATTTCCTCAAAGCCGTCTTTTTCAGCCGCCTCGATTATCGCCTCAATAAGCTGCCTGCCGGCGTGAAGCTCTCGGTACCGGGGCTTTACGAAAAGCCTTTTCATCTCGCAGCGCCTGTCATCGTGCCTGTGATACGCCACGCATCCGATGACCTTTCCGTCATCGTTCACTGCGCACAGCAAGCGTCCCTCGGGGTAGGAGTATTTCACAGCGAGATCTTTTATCTCCTCGTCAAATCCCTGAAACGAAAGGTCTCGTCCAAGCGCCTTGTTGTATTCGCCTATCAGCTCGGTTATCTGATTTGTGTACCCATCGCCGCTGACTATCTTCACATCATCACTCCGTTAAGTGTCTATCCTGACCATTTCCGTTATCGTCTTGTTTCTGTAAACCAGATCCTCGCGCAAGGTGAAACCGCTTTTCTCCCAGAAGGCATTTCCGCCCTCGTTCTTTGAAAAAACGACCAGCGCCGTCTTGTTGATACCCAGCGCCTTCAGCGCACCCATAGCCTCGTTAACAAGCCTTGTCGCAATTCCCCGATGTCTTTGCTCGGGGTCAACAGCCGTGTGGTAGATGTAGCCTCGTCTGCCGTCGTTGCCTGCAATTATCACGCCGATTATCTTTTCCTGCTCCAGCGCAACAAAGCAGGTATCGGGATTTCTGTCCAGGAACCTCTTGATTCCGTCCTTTGAATCGTCTAAATTATTCAGCCCCATACCCGCACAGGAAAGCCACAGCCTGTAAACCTGTTCGTAATCGGATATATCCATTATTCTGTATTTTATCATTTTGTCTCCCTACTATGATCGTTATCTTTGTGAGTATATTTTTGATGCTGACGAAACAATAGTCTTTTTGGAATAACTGTATGCCTGATAGCTTATAGAGGAGCATCCTTCTGAAAGAGGTTTTCCTTAATCTCCATGCTGAACTCTTACCACTTTTTCGCTGTTGAGGTCAAAGACCTCAATGGCGAAAAAGCAATAAAAGTTTTAGGGGTGGGGTTTGGGGAGAGACCCTTTTCCAAAAGGGTCCTCCCCAATAGTCCATTGGGTATGCTGTTATTCCAGTCCCGTTGTCTCGTCAATGCCAAGCATAATGTTCATGCACTGCACTGCCGCACCGCTTGCACCCTTTCCAAGATTGTCAAGCCGTGAGCAAAGCAGTATCTGCTCGTCGTTTCCGCAAACGAATATCTGCATATTGTTGGTTCCTGCAAGTGTATTCGCAGGCAGGAAACCATCCGGCAGAGTATCCTTTCCCCCAAGCTCCATCACCTTTACAAAGTGCTGTCCTGCGTAGTGCGCACTCATTATCTCGTGAATGTCCGCAGGGGTGTATTTTTTAGTAAGGCATCTGCTTACAAGCGGAAGTGTCACCACCATTCCCGCAAAGTAATCATCAACTATCGGGTTGAACATGGGCGGATATTTCAGTCCGCATACCGCCTGCATCTCGGGCAGATGCTTGTGTGTCTGACCCAGAGCGTACTGCCTTGGGGAGCACATCTCCTCGGTCTTGTTTTCACTTTCAATAGCAGCTATCATCTTTTTGCCGCCGCCGCTGTAGCCCGATACTGCGTGAGCAGTAACAGGGTAGTCCTCAGGGAGCACCCCTGCCTGTACCAGCGGATAGCAAAGTGAGATAAATCCGCTTGCGTAGCAGCCGGGCACCGCAACTCTCTTTGAATTGCGAATGTTCTCTCTGTGCCTCTCGCTCAGCTCGGGGAAGCCGTAATCCCATTCGGGATTTGTCCTGTGCGCCGTTGACGCATCGATTATCCGCACATCGGGGTTTGTGCAAAGGCTCACAGCCTCTCTTGCTGCCGCATCGGGCAGACACAGAAATGTTATGTCCGAGCTGTTGATGAGCTTTGCTCTTTCTGCGCTGTCCTTGCGCTTGTCTTCATCTATCAGAAGTATCTCCAGATCGTCACGTTTTGTAAAACGCTCAAAGATCTTCAGACCTGTTGTGCCTTCTTTTCCGTCAATAAAAACTCTGGTTTTCATTTTACTTTCTCTCCTAATCATCCAGGATCTTTTTGTATTTTTTATCTTCGTGAAGCTTTTTGGCTTTCTTTTGCTTTCTGCGAATCTCAAGCTGCCGGCTGTCTGCAAAAATGTTACCCATGCCGCTGCCGAAAAGCAAACAAAAGCCTGTTATCACCAGAACGTTGGGAACTATCGCCCTTACAGAGGGGATAAGGATATATTCCATAACGATAATGGGGATAATGCCAAAAGGCATTACCGGGGTTATACCGTTGTGCTTTGCGAATTTGAAACAAATTACAAATGTACACACCGGGTACACCACCATAAATCCCAGCAGCACTGTTAGCCCATAGGGTATTATGTAATCCGCTAAAAGATACAGCAGATTGAATATCCCTGCCCATATCAGTACAAACAGCACCGACCACAAGCCCGGTCTCTTTTCGATAGGGTGCTGCTTTGCTGCGGACTTAGTATTTTTCAATGGCTTTTTCAACATATTCTATCTGTTCCTTTACACGTTCAGGTGCCGGACCTCCCGCACTTTTCCTTTGCATAACACAGGTATCAAGGCTGATAGCATCAAATACATCGCTGTCGAACTTGTCGCATAGCTTTTTATATTCTGCAATGTCAAGACTCTCAAGCGTGCAGCCCTTTTCGATGCAGGTGTGAACAAGGGTACCGGTTATTTTATAAGCATCTCTGAATGGCATACCTTTTTTGACCAGATAGTCTGCACAGTCTGTTGCGTTGATAAATCCCTTTGCCGCAGCTGTTCTCATATTTTCGGGGATGACCTTCATTGTGGCCAGCATAGGATCAAATGTTACAAGGCAAAGCTTGACTGTGTCTATTGCATCAAAGATAGCCTCCTTGTCCTCCTGCATATCCTTGTCGTACGCAAGGGAGATACCCTTCATCATTGTCAGAAGGGTCATAAGATCACCGTAGACCCTGCCTGTCTTGCCTCTTATCAGCTCGGTCACATCGGGGTTCTTTTTCTGCGGCATTATGGAAGAGCCTGTTGCGTAGGCATCATCAAGCTCAATAAACTTAAACTCCCACGAGCACCACAAAATAACCTCCTCGGAGAATCTTGAAAGGTGCATCATAAGTATGGAAAGGGCAGAGCAAAGCTCGATGCAGAAATCTCTGTCGGAAACGCCGTCCAGAGAATTCTGAGTTATCTCGGCAAATCCCAGAAGGTCACATACCCTTTGTCTGTCTATGGGGTATGTTGTTCCGGCAAGTGCACCGCTGCCCAGAGGCATTGAGTTGGTTCTGTCGTAGGCATCTTTAAGCCGTCCAAGGTCTCTTAGGAACATATTTGCGTATGCCATAAGATGGTGGGCAAAGGTTATGGGCTGTGCCCTTTGAAGGTGGGTATAGCCCGGCATAATGGTAAGGGTGTGCTTTTTGGCAATATCGCTTACTGTCTGTGTGAGCTTTTTGAGAAGGGCGATGATCTCATTTGTTTCGTCTTTTAGAGTCATCCTCACGTCCAGGGCGACCTGATCGTTCCTTGACCTTGCGGTATGCAGACGCTTGCCTGTGTCACCAAGTCTTTTTGTCAGCTCTGCCTCAACAAACATATGTATATCCTCAGCGTTAGGGTCAAATCCCAGCTTTCCTGTTTCTATATCGCTGAGTATTTCCTTTAACCCTTTTACGATAGCCTGGCTTTCTGACATCTCAATGATCCCGCATTCCCCAAGTATTGTTGCATGAGCGATCGACCCGGTTATATCCTGTCTGTACATCCTTGCATCGAATTTTATGGATGAATTGAAGTCGTTGACTCTTTCGTCCGCCTCTTTTGTAAATCTTCCTGCCCACATTTTCTGAGACATTGTCCTTACCGTCCTTTTACTTTTCTTTTTTTGTGCCACTTAAAAAACGAGCGGGCAAAACAACTCATACACAGAGTTGTCCTGCCCTGAAATTATCAATGGAAAACCCGATATCTTTTCTCAAAAAGGGCATCCTGTTATGGGACATTACTGCTCTTTTTCGTGTTGTTCAAGAAGCTTGCAGATGTCGATACCGTTTATCTTCAGCCCGTCGATCTTGCAGTCTGTGATCTCAACGTTTGAAAGATCGCAGTGTATGAACTGTGAGTTTTTAAGATCCGGGTTTTTGAACTCGACATTGTTCATTATAGAACAGCCGAAACGTGTATTGCTCAGATTTACACCGAGGAACTTGGAATCGACCATATAAATGTCTGTAAAGTTCGTGCCTCTCATATTAACATCGTCAAACTTTGCATTGTCCATATTTACATCGCTGAAAGTTGCTTCCTTTAGGTTGACATTTTCAAAGGTCGCACTTCCCAGGTTAACGTCTTCAAAAGATGAATTTGGAAGACTATCATAGGATATTTCCACTTTCTTATCTATTGCGGGTTCAAAAGTATTTATAACATCTGACATGGTAAAGCCTCCTTAAAAATTCAGTAATGATCTATTTGTTTATTGATCCCGTGTGGGCATCTGCCTTAGGATCACTTGTTCTTTCTTTTCTGCTCCAGCTTTGCTCTTACCTTGATAGGCAGACCAAAGAGGTTGATAAATCCGGCGGAATCAGCCTGGTTATAAACGTTGTCCTCATCAAACGTAGCAACTTCCTCATCGTAAAGTGTGTACGGAGAGGTAACGCCTGCGTTTATCATGTTGCCCTTGTAGAGCTTGAGCTTAACATCACCTGTAACGGTCTTTTGAGTTTCTGTAACGAAAGCGCTCATAGCCTCACGCAGAGGTGTGAACCACTGACCGTTGTAAACGATGTCTGCAAACTTTATGCTCAGATACTGCTTAACTCTTGCAGTTTCCTTGTCCAGTGTGATAGTTTCCAGCACCTCGTGAGCCTTATAGAGGATAGCACCGCCTGGTGTCTCGTAAACGCCTCTTGACTTCATTCCTACCAGTCTGTTTTCAACCAGATCGGCAAGACCGATGCCGTTTGCTCCGCCCAGCTCATTGAGCTTAGATACCAGCTGTTTGCCGTTCATCTCTACTCCGTCAACAGCGGTCGGGATACCCTTTTCAAAGTGTATAGTTACATATGTAGGCTTGTCGGGAGCCATTATGGGTGATACGCCCAGCTCAAGGAAGCCCGGCTTTTCATACTGGGGCTCGTTTGCAGGATCCTCAAGATCCAGACCCTCATGTGAAAGGTGCCAAAGGTTCTTATCCTTGGAATAGTTGGTCTCTCTGTTTATTTTCAAAGGAATATTGTGTGCCTCGGCATAGTCGATCTCTTCATCTCTTGATTTGATGTCCCAGATCCTCCACGGAGCAATTATCTCCATGTCAGGAGCGAATGCCTTGATAGCCAGCTCGAATCTGACCTGATCGTTGCCCTTTCCCGTGCAGCCGTGGCAGATAGCATCTGCGCCTTCCTTGATAGCGATCTCAGCTATCCTCTTTGCGATTATAGGTCTTGCAAAAGATGTGCCCAGCAGATACTGGTTCTCGTAAACTGCTCCTGCCTGTACAGTAGGGAATACGTAATCCTGTATGAACTCTTCTGTAAGGTCTTCGATGTAAAGCTTTGAAGCACCTGTTTTAAGTGCCTTCTCTTCAAGTCCGTCAAGTTCGGTGCCCTGACCTACATCGCCTGAAACAGCAATTACTTCACAGTTGTTATAGTTCTCTTTGAGCCACGGGATGATGATAGATGTATCCAGTCCTCCGGAATATGCCAGAACTACTTTTTTGATCTCCTTAGCCATAGTTATTTTCCTCCGTCTTTCGTTATTGTTAAGGTGCACAAGCGTACAACATCTGTGCATATCATATGTTGTTAAGCATATTATACACCTTTGTGCTGTGTTGTCAAGGGATATACAAATATTTTTTAAAAATATACATCATTTTTGCAATTTTTATGTATATTCTCGTTTAATATACATAAAAATATACATTTTAATGCAAACGATCCGTACATCTCCCAAAACCTGTGAACATTATACCACTTTTTAAACGAAATTGCAACAGTAAAAAGCTTGCAATTTCAAGTTTTTTGGTGTATAATCATAAAAAAGAAAGGCGGTAAACGGTATGTCTGATAAAATGAAAGAACTGGGATTTGAAAAGCTCTCGGGTGAGCAGATACTGTCTATGGATATCAATCCTTTCAGATGCATAGGTCAGGATTGGATGCTTGTAACGGCAGGCGACGAAAAAAGCTGGAACACCATGACTGCGTCGTGGGGATTTGCCGGGGTCATGTGGGGCAAAAACGCCATAGCTACCGTTATTCGTCCCCAGAGATATACTAAGGAGTTTATGGACAAAAGCGAATATTTCAGCGTTTGCTTTTTTGGTGAGGAATATAAGAAAGCCCTTGCGTTTTGCGGCGCACACAGCGGAAGAGATTTTGACAAAGCAAAGGAGACAGGTCTTGTACCGGTGTTCACCGACGGCTCAACGATCTTTGAGCAGGCAAGTGTTGCCTTTGTCTGCAAAAAACTTTATGCACAGGCAATGAAGAGTGAATACTTTACCGACAAGTCGCAGATAGATGCCTGGTACAATGACGGAGGATACCACACCGAGTATATCGGAGAAATAGTTGCGGCATATGTAAAAAAATAATGACCTGCTTGACAAATACAGGTGTGTGTGATATATTAACTTTGATATGTGAAATGTGATGACGGGAACAAGTAAGCGGCTGTTCCGGGCGTTCAGAGAGCTCTCGGCTGGTGAAAGGGAGTACGCAGGCGGCTGGTGAATACATCCCCGAGCACACCCGGTGATAACGTAGTCGGGTGCGGTTTGCCCACGTTACAGGGCGGAGTTGACAAAGTCAACTTCAAAGGTCTGTTTTGTGAAAAGCAGACAAAATGAGGTGGTACCACGATCTGATCGTCCTCTGATGAGCGAAGGCTTATCAGAGGTTTTTTTATACATGAAAGGGTGTGATGGATTGTTCCGGGAAATGAGACGTCAAAAACAAGCAATCAGCCGGCAGGAGTGCATAGATCTTCTTAAAAGTGAAACAAGAGGCGTCCTTGCAATGGCAGGGGACAACGGATACCCGTATTGTGTGCCCATAAACCATTACTACTGCGAGCAGGACGGTAAAATATACTTTCACGGAGGGAAGATCGGACACCGTGTTGATGCGGTAAAGTCCTGCGACAAGGTTTGTTTTACAGTATACGATAAGGGTTTTTTGAAAGAGGGAGACTGGGCGCTGAACGTAAAAAGCGTAGTGGTCTTCGGCCGGATGAGGATAGTTGAAGACTTTGACAGAGCCATCGAGCTTTGCAGACAGCTCAGCTATAAGTTCACAAACGATGAAAGCTATATCGACAAAGAGATCGAAAAGTGTGCAAGAGCGACTGTCGTTATGGAGCTTGAGATAGAGCACATGACAGGAAAGCTCGTTAACGAGAAATAACATAAGGAGAATAGCCATGCATTTTGGATTTTCGTATGTGGGACTTGTTTTTCTGATAATGCTCTTTGTCCCTAATATTATCTGGAGCAAGAATCAGCCGAAGGATTACGAAAAATACGCCCCGAAGGAAAACAGGATACTGCTCACACTTGAACGTATAGGCGAGGCGCTGGTAAGCACCCTTTGCCTTATATTCAGTGATTTTAATATCCGCATCAGCGGGTGGAGCGCTTTTCTTGTCATGGCATTTGCAATAATGATTCTTTATGAGATATACTGGATACGTTATTTCACAAGCGAAAAGACAATGGCGGATATGTACAGTTCAATACTTGGTATCCCCGTTGCGGGAGCGACCTTGCCGGTGCTTGCTTTCTTTCTTCTGGGCGTTTACGGAAAAAATATCCCGATGATGATAGCGACTGTTATCCTCGGGATCGGGCATATAGGGATACATCTTCAGCATAAAAACCAAATCAAATAAAAAAACGGAGGAAAAGAAAATGACTTGTTATGAAGAACTTGTAAGACGTGGGCTTATAGCTCAGGTAACAGACGAAAAAGAGATCAGCGATATGATAAACAACGGAAAGGCAACTTTCTATATCGGCTTTGACCCCACAGCCGACAGCCTGCACGTTGGTCACTTTATGGCGCTTTGCCTTATGAAAAGACTGCAAATGGCAGGCAATAAGCCTATCGCTTTGCTGGGCGGCGGAACGGGAATGATAGGCGATCCTTCGGGAAAGAGCGATATGAGAAAGATGCTTACCAAGGAAACTATCGAGCATAATGTTGAGTGTTTCAAAAAGCAGATGAGCCGCTTTATAGATTTCTCCGACGGCAAGGCAATGGTGGTAAACAATGCCGACTGGCTGCTTGATCTGAACTATATTGATGTTCTGCGTGAAGTTGGCGCTTGCTTCTCGGTGAATAAGATGCTTTCCTTTGAGTGCTATAAGCAGAGAATGGAAAGGGGACTGACTTTCCTTGAGTTCAACTACATGATAATGCAGTCATATGACTTTTATATGCTGTTCCAGAAATACGGCTGTAATATGCAGTTCGGCGGCGATGACCAGTGGGCAAATATGCTGGGCGGCACAGAGCTTATAAGAAAGAAGCTGGGCAAGGATGCTCACGCTATGACGATAACTCTGCTGCTCAATTCCGAGGGACAGAAAATGGGTAAGACCGTTGGCGGTGCAGTATGGCTCGACCCGGAAAAGACCTCGCCTTATGATTTTTACCAGTACTGGAGAAATGTTGATGACGCTGACGTTATCAAGTGCCTCAAGCTGCTTACATTTGTTCCTATCGAGCAGATAGAGGAGATGGAAAAGACCTTGCAGGGTGCAGAGCTGAACAAGGCAAAGGAGCTTCTCGCTTTTGAGCTGACAAAGCTCGTTCACGGTGAGCAGGAGGCTAAAAAAGCTGACGATGCCGCAAAGGCTATATTTGCAAAAGGCGGCGTGAGCGATGATATGCCTACCACCGAGATAGCTGCCGCAGACCTTGAAGGCGGAAAGATAGGTATTCTTACATTGCTTGTAAAGTGCGGACTGTGCCCGTCAAACGGTGAAGCAAGAAGGCTTGTTACACAGGGCGGCGTGAGTGTGAACGACGAAAAGATAACCGACCCCAAGACATTGATAGATATGGCGGATGCGGTCATTATCAAAAAAGGCAAAAAAGTATTCCACAAGGCAGTTGCAAAATAAAAACAGACATAAAAAATATCCTCCGCTTTTGCGGGGGATATTTTTTGTCAGAATGTCATTTCCACAAAGTTGGTGTCGGTGTTGAAGAAATCAACATTGTAAAGCAATATCACCTTGTCGATCTTGTTTTGCTTTACATATTCCGAAACAGTCAGCTTTTGCATATGATAATATCTCATATCCATCATTGTCACGTCAGAGTACATACTTGTGAAATAAGGCATTGCACAGTTTGCATAGCTGTCTTTCAGGATAAGTACCTTTTTGTCCTGCTGTGCGTTATCCGCCTTTATCTCAACCACAGGGAAGTTGCCTCCAAGGAAGGTGGAATACTTGTCCTTTTTGTCCTGGAACGAACTGTCAAAAAGCGTGTCGGTGGTCTTGTTCTGATCCACATATTTAACAGTCAGCTTGTTATTTGTGTCGGTGTAAAGCTTCATGGTGTCCTTTGCAGAAAATGCAGAGGGAGCCTTTGAGTAAAGAGTGCCCATAAAATCCTTCAGCTCTTTGACATCGTATTTTGCTTTCAGCTCGTCCTCTCCCAGGAATTTCATGAACCCGTCAAAAGCCACCCTCGCCCCGTCAGAGGTCCAGTGGTGGTCGGTCTTATAGTAAGGCTGAGCGCCGTCTGCGGCAGCTTTTTTAAGCTCGTCCATAGGGCAGTAGAACTTTATGCTCTTGTCCAGTCCGGCTCTTATTTTGTCAATAGTTTTTTGCTGATCCTCGGTGTTGTTTACCGAGGGGAGCTTGTCGCTCATAACGCTTATGCTGTTTGGTACGAGCATGAAATCTATCTCTGTGCCCTTGCAAAGCTCTGCCAGCTCGTTAACATAGCCTATGTTCTTATTCACCTGAACAGGGAACTCCTTGTAATTTTGCAGGTAGTACCCATCGCTTCCGAAATAAACTCCGTTTTGCAGATTGTGCATAAGAAGCCTGTCTGTGTCGGTTTTCAGTGTGACAAGTGAATCCTTGAAGGGAAGCTGGTCGGACATATAACTTTCAAGTTCCTGGGTGAACTTTCCTTCCTTGAGCTGTTTCCAGGAAAACTCGGGGAACTGTGCAAGGTTTCTGTTCTCCATTTCCGAGAACTGTCTGTCCTTTGTAAAGAATGTCCAAACACAAAAGCCCAAGATAAAGATTATAAAGATGCTGACCATAATGATCTGGGATATTCTTTCGGTTTTTTTGCTCATTACAGTCACCTCCTAAAATCTGAAATAAAGGAACGGGTTAAATGAATTTCCCGCAAGATAAGCCGTAGAGATAAGCAGTATCGCCATTACCATAAGCGGCTGCAAAACGCAGCTGTAAACAGCCGGCACAGCTTTTTTCAGTCTTTCTCCGATCTTTTTGATAAGCGGAGTAGATGTGAAGATCAGTATCACGAAAGTTAAGGCATAACCTGTGAACCAAACTAAAGTCTGGTGGTTGGCAAAGTCCACTCCCGACAGGCCGAACATATTTTTAAAATTCTGTGTCAGCTTTCCGAAGTCGTCAAACGCAAATATTCCCCAGCCGATCACAATAAGCATCAGCGCATAGATGTGGCTGATAAATTTAGGTATCTTTTTAAGTGCCTTGAGCAGGAAAAGCTTTTCGCAAAGAAGAATTATTCCGAAATAAACTCCCCAGATCATAAAGTTCCAGTTTGCACCGTGCCAGAAGCCTGTTAGGAACCACACTATCATGATGTTGACACACTGTCTTACCTTGCCCTTGCGGTTGCCTCCCAGCGGGATATAGACGTAATCTCTGAACCAGCTTGAAAGGGACATATGCCATCTTCTCCAGAACTCGGTGATTGAGTCTGAGATATAGGGGTAGTTGAAGTTTTCCAGAAAATCAAATCCGAACATTTTGCCCAGACCGATAGCCATATCCGAATAACCGGAAAAATCAAAGTAGATCTGGAAGGTATAAGCGATTATTCCCATCCACGAAGCCGTTACAGACATCTGATCCTGGGGAGAATTGCTTATGGCATCAAAAAGTGCGCCTATACTGTTGGCAAGGATGACTTTTTTACCAAGTCCGATAGTAAACCTGTGAACGCCCTGAGCGAAGTTGCTGATGGTCTCTTTGCGCTTTGCCATCTGTTCGGCAACGTCCTTGTATCTTACTATAGGACCGGCGATGAGCTGTGGAAAAAGCGCAACGTAAGTACCCAGAGTCAGGTAGTTTTTCTGAGCCTTTACGTCGCCTCTGTAAACGTCGATAACGTATGAAAGGGTCTGAAAGCTGTAAAAGGATATGCCGATAGGCATCACAAGTCCCATTTTCTCTATGCTCAGACCAAAAATGCTGTTTGCATTTTCAATAAAGAAGTTAGTGTACTTAAAGAATAAAAGCAGTCCCATGTTCCACAGTATCGCCACTATAAGCGAGACCTTGGGGACCCATGGCTTCCTTCCTTTTTTTGTTTTGTCCGCTAAAAGTCCCGTGATATACGCCACAATAGTTGAGGCTATCATAAGAAAAACGTATTTCGGCTCTCCCCAGGCGTAAAACACAAGGCTGAATACAAAAAGTATCAGGTTACGCACCTTGCGTGGAGAGGCATAATAAAGCATAAGGACTATTGGCAAAAACAGAAACAGAAATACCATGCTTGAAAAAAGCATCCGATCTATCACCGTACCTTTGTATTAAAATGCCATATACATGAAATCGAGTCATGTCCCACCGCCCTGGGCAGCAGAACATGACCGATATAAAATGCGCTATTGATTATTTGCCGATTACTTCCTTAGCTTTGCTGTTGTTATTTGTAAGGCAAAGGAAAACATAGTTGCCGTCAACTACAAGAACCGGGTCGTTGAGCTTATCCATCTCGGCAGGAACATAGTCCTTGAAAGCTGTCTTCTGGTTCTCTATACGGGTCTTGAGGGCAGATTCAATATCCTTTGCGGCATTTTCGTCCTTTGCTTCAAAACAGTCGATCTCGTGAGCAGATGCGCCTGATGCGTCTACCAGGCAAACTGCCTTTGTATAAAGATCCTTCTTTACGCCGATTATTTTTTCTATTCTGTTCTCGTCGTATTCTGTCATTGTGCCCTTTACGGCATCATCAAGTGTATCCTTTACACCGTTTGCGATAGCATTAAGATCCTTTGCGGTCTTTTCCTTTGTTTCAACTGCTGTTGTGCTTGTGCTGCTTGCAGAGCTGTCAGAGGTCTTGCTTGAACTTTCTCCGCAGGATGCGAAAGCTGTTACTGCCAGCATTGTAGCAGCCAGAACTGCACAGAGTGCTTTTCTTGTTTTCATAGAATTTTACCTTTCCTTTCCTCATGTTTCATCTATTATATAGTTTAACCAATATCTGCAATAATCAATGTTAAGGTGTACACCGTCCGGACTTGCCTCCTGGGGGAGTTTTCCGTCCTGACCCATGACCGCCTTATCGCACTGCAGATATGTGCAGCTGTTATCGGCGGCAAATTTTTTGATGTACTCATTCAGCGCCTGAACATTTTTGTTGTTTATTGCATCTCCCTGCTGATCTCTTGATGCAGTCACCGGGAGTATTGATTCAACGTATATTTTTGCATCGGGGCTGTACTTGCGTATGGTATCCACAAGCTTTTTGTAAAGCTCTATAAAGCTGTCATAATAGGGCCAGCCCATTTCGTTGGTACCGAAGTTGATGTATACTCTTGAATATTTATGACCCTGTGCCAGAGCCTGCTCCACCGTACCCATGCTGCCGTTGTCAAGGGCAATTGCCGGGGTTTGGAAAACTGTCTGCACGTTCAGTCCCACAGCGCAGTAGAAAGTCGCCTTGGGCTTGTCGCAGATATTGAAAAGTCCCACGGTCCTTGAATCTCCTATGAAAAGAGTGTTTTCAAGTTCGTCCGCTGTGTCCTTTGGCTGAGCATAAGGGTGGATGTTCTGATCGGGATCTTCCGGCTGTGGTGCAGATGAATCGGTAATGCTGCTGTCAGCCTGAGAAAGGCTGTCGCCGCTTGAGCTGTCGTTTTTGGAAGAACTGTCAGAAACAGAGCTTTGTGTGCTGCTGCTTTGGCTCTGAGGATCGGAAGAAGAGGTGAGAAAATCGCTCTTTTTCCCTGCCGAGTGTATTATCCAGCCCACAGCGAAAACTACGCATAAAAGGCAGCACAGCGAAACTATATTCTGCTGCAAACGCACACGAGCCATTTGCTTGCGGCTTTTATCCTTGTCCGCTATCATATATCTCTATCCTTACTTATGAAATTTACACACAAAAGTATTGTATCACAAAAAGCGAGACTTTTCAAGGGCAAATGACTATTTTTTTAACTTTATTCACATATTTCCAAAAAACTGCCAAGCCTTTGTGCCATTTCGGAAACGGGAAGACCGACCACATTGTAATATTCTCCGTCTATTTTTTCCACAAGAAGAGAGCCAAATCCCTGTATTCCGTATGCTCCGGCTTTATCCATCGGCTCTCCGCTGCGGCAGTAATAGTCAATATCGGTTTCCGACAGGGTATGAAATTTCACCCTGGTACTTACGGAAAAGGAAAGATACTTCTTTTTAAAGCCTATTGTAACGCCGCTGATGACCTTATGTTCTCTGCCGGAAAGTGCACGCAGCATTCTTTTGGCATCCTCCTCGTCGGATGGCTTTCCGTAAATTGCATTGTCACAGATCACCATAGTGTCACAGCCGATGACCAGGCTGTTTTCGTAAACCTCGGCAATAGATCTGCATTTAAGGTCGGAGAGATACTCTGCTGCTTTATCCACCGAAAGCTCCGGGGGGAGTTTCTCCTCGCACTGGGGCGGTATAACACGGAAAGTGGGGCAGATAAGGTTTAAAAGCTCCTTGCGTCTTGGTGAAGACGAGGCAAGTATCACATCGTACTCTCTCAGTTCTTCTCTTACTGTCAATGACATTTAAAAAATCCCTTCTTTATAAAAATTTGCATTTTAACAAAAACAGGCGGAAATATCCCGCCTGCTGTTATTTTCGGATCAAAGCTTGCTTCCGCACTGTGAGCAGAAAGCAACGCCTGCTTTTTCCCTGTGTCCGCACTGAGAGCAGAAGATAAACTCACCTGTAGGTGCCTCTGTCTTTTCCGGCTGGATCACGGGAGATTCGGTTTTTTCTTCCTTTTCCTCTTCAACCGCCTTTGGCTGCTGGGGCTGGTTGGTGACAACATTTTCGTCTAAAGGCTTGCTTTCCGGTTTATTATCCGGGATCGGGGGTACAGGGGGGATACCTGCAAGAGGATCTGCCTGCTGTGCGCCTGCCGGATCTGCCGGTGCGGGAGCCTGTGGTGCCGGTGGAACAGGTGGTACCGCAGCTTGCTGTACAGGAGGCTGGAATCCGCCGTTCATCATATTCTTGTTGGGGTTTGCAGGAGAATTTCCTGCGGATACAGGGTTAAACTGAGCGTTCTGAGGCTGTGGGTATCCGCCCATAGGAGCACCGCCCATGGGAACGCCGCCCATTACCGGTCCGCCCATAGGAGCACCCATTGGTACGCCATAGCCGCCCATCTGATTCATGCCGCCCATAGCCATATTGTTCATAGGCATATCAGGCTGCTTTGTGCCGCAAGAAGGGCAGAAGGTAACGCCCATAGGTATCTGTGCGTTGCAGTTGGTGCAAAGCTTGATGCCTCTGATAGCGTTAAGGTCTGTGTTGAGCTGCTGAAGCCTTGCAAGGCAATCATCAATGTTGCGGCAGGCATTCTGGATATACTGATCGTCGATCTTATCCTTTAAGTTCAGCTTAACATGTCTTCCTATATCCATGTAAAGCTCGTTGATCTGGTTGTGTGTCATTTGGATCTGGTCATTTACAGCCTTTTCCTGTGGGCTGACGTTTGAGAATATTCCCATATGGTTCACCTCATGATCCTGCGTTGAAGCACGCAGTAAAATTATGTATACAAGCTAACTGCATATACACATTTTATTGTAAACACAGCAAATAAAAAAGTCAAGACATAGCAAACCTGCGTCTTGACTTTTCAGCATTTTAAACAATTTTAAACCGTATATACAGTCACATTACACATAACGCTTTTACCACGGCTTAAAGAATCTTGCGTTTGGCCATGCAAGGCAAAGTTGCATTGATTCAAACCAAGCTGCGACCGATGCGCCCACGTATCCGGGAGTATAGAAATATACTGCACCGTTGGTATTATCCTCGCCTGCAAGGGCTCTCTTACAGCAGTTTATAGTGCTTTGGTTGGGCACTTTATACTTGTTGTAGTAATTGCTGATCGAAGTAAACTGGTTTGAAGCGGTAAGCACCGCCTTTATGGAATTTGCATAGCTGAACTTAGGAGACTTGACTCTGTTGATGATAACGTTTGCCACAGCTATCTTATAGGCCTCGGAGCAGTTGCCCACCTCTGCCTGTACCACATAGCACATCATGTCGAATTCTTCCTGAGTATACTTTATGGTAGATGAGTTATATACTGTCTTTGGAGCAGGTGCAGCGGTAGTTGTAACCGCCTTTTTAGTGGTAGTTACAGGCTTTGCTGTTGTCTGTTTTGTGGTCACAGCCTTTGGCTTTGCGGTGGTGGTAGTGGTTGTGGTGGTTGTTGTAGTTGTGGTAGTTGTAGTGGTGGTAGTAGTTGTGGTCTGTTTTGCCGAAGCTACCTCATACTCACTGATCCCGGCTTTTCTCCAGCTTACGAAAGTGCTGACGGTATATGTACCCTTATCATCTTTTTCAGCTGTGGTCTCAGCGGAGGTCTGTGACTGGGAGCTTTGCTGTGTCACGTCCCGGTCGTCAGAGGTAGTGATGTCGCTGCCGGAAAATGCAAAATAGCTTGATGTTCCTATTGTAAGTGCAAGCGCCGCTGCAATTACTGCAAGAACACGTACTTTGCCTTTCTTTACCGAGGGTTTTGCACTGCTTTTATCGTTGGTTCTCATTTTTTATCACAATACCTTTCCGGCGGTATAAAACCGCCTTTTATATTAGAAATCCCAGCCCTTATAAACCTTTTTGTTGCCAAATTTGTTTGTCCATACGGCAGGGAAATAAATATCTTTTTCAGCCTTATCCTTGTATGAAGAGATGATAGCGTTAAGATCGTCCTTTTCGGTAAGTTTTTTGCCGACGATCACCCATCTTACCCCGAAGCATTCGTTTGAACAGGTGGAAAGTGTGATATACTCGTCTTTATCTGTACAGTTTATATCCGATGAATACCACGAACGTTTTTTCACATTTTCTATCCAGTCTTTGAAATCGCTGCCCTTGTCGGTAAAGTTTCTCACGGTCCAATAGTTGAAGATGGTACCGTTGTCAGAAGCCGGGGTAATGTTTGAAATAAAACAGCCCACAATAGCATATTTCTGGTTTGTGCCGTCATATATAGTGTTGAACTGTATCACAGGATTTTTTTTGAGAAAATCCACGCCCTGCTTGTACTCGTGAAGATGAGTGAATGCAGTCCCCATATAACCCATGTGATGTCCGTAGATGGTAACGTTGCCGGACTGTTTGTCCTTTTCTATGGTGCAGCCGTAATCGGCGAACAGTGTGCCGGAAATGCTGTACCTTCTGTCAAGATTTATATAAAGATATTCGCTGTTATCCTTGCCCTTGACCACGGGGGCGTTTATGTAAAGGTTTCCCTTGCTGTCCTTGTGAGAGGGGATACTGAGCCAGCCAACAACGTCTTTGTTTTTTTCAAGAAGTTTCTTTCCCCAGTCCTGAAGCTCTCTCACCGCAGGCTTCTGAGGGTCAGCAGGCTTTTGAGACTGGGACTGGCTTGAGCTGTCCTCCTTTGCCGGAGCCGGCAGATCGCTCAGCTGGGGTGCATAGGACATTATCTCCTGCTGATAGCTTTCTTCCTTACCTTTGTCTTTGAGAAAAAGCCCCAGCTGTACCACAGAGACAACAAAAACCGCCACAGAGAACAAAAATACTATCTTTTTGATAACATCGTCTCTTCTGTCGCCTTTTTTGGGGATAAAATAATCCCTTGCACGTTTAAAAATGCTTTTTGTTTCTGTTTCAGTCATCGTTTTTATCCTAATCCTGAATTTATACAAAGCTCAAACACCATTTTAAGAGCCAGCTGTGAGGATATCCTTCTCACAGTTTCTCTGTCAGGGTCTTTAACAAGCTCATACACTTTAAGATCTCTTACTTCTTCCTTATCCGCCAGGCGAACGCTCACATATACCGTTCCCGCAGGTTTATCTCCTGCACTGCCGGGGCCTGCAACACCGGTAACGCCCACAGCCGCCTGTGTTTTGAAAAGCCTTTGCGCTCCCAGGCTCATTTCACTTGCCACCTGGGGGGAATAAACGGTATACCGTTCAAGGGTCTGTTTTTTCACGCCCAGAGTTTCTTGCTTTACCTGTTCGCTGTAAGTGCATATACCTCCGGGGAATATTTCCGATGCACCTGCCACCGAGGTTATCATCTGGCTTATCATCCCGCCGGTACAGCTTTCTGCCGTAGATATGGTTATACCCTTATCTATAAGATATTTTACAACATCCTCCCAAGGGGTGTCAATAGTTTTCGTAACCGATTTGTCATATTTACGAATTTCCACAGATGATCGCTCTCCATTTCTTAGGTTTTGCACATAAAAAACAAGGTTTATTTAAACTCAATATTAAATAATTTGTTTGTAAAACAATATTTACAGGCTGTATTTTCCACTTTTTGTTACAGATTTGTAATAAAAACCCGTGCACACATCCCCGTATGATAACTGTGCACAAAGACGGAATTTGTCGAATATCCGCAATTTTACCTTTGCACCTGAACGGTGGGGTAAAACCCGATCTGCACAAACTGTCCAAAAAACTGTATAAATAATTAAAAAACGGTTACAGCATAAACTGCTGTCACCGTTTTGCTTTACCTCACTCAAGCTTTATCATACTGCAAGTCGTTTGACTGACAGCCTTTTGTATAAGCTCTTCCCAGTCCACCCGAGCCTGGGCAGCCTCAACTGCTCCGAGTTCGGGACGTGTTTTAGGGTGCTTTGGGGTAAATACCGTACAGCAATCCTCATAGGGGAGTATCGAAGTTTCAAAAGTATCTATTTTGCGTGAAATATCTATGATCTCGGTTTTATCAAGTCCCACACAGGGTCTGAACACAGGGATCCTGCAAACAGCATCGGTACAGACCATAGCGTACATGGTCTGGCTTGCCACCTGTCCCAGGCTTTCTCCCGTGACCAGCGCCTGGCAGCCTTCTCTTACGGCTATGCGCTGGGCTATCTCCATCATCAGGCGGCGCATAAGGATAGTAAAAAGTTCTTCGGGGCATTTGTCCCGCAGCGTTTCCTGTATCTGAGTGAAGGGCACACAGTAAAAGGCGATGTCGCCGCAGTATTCCGTCATTTTCTTTGCAAGCTTTTCCACCTTTTGCTTAGCTCTTTCCGAGGTGTAAGGAGGTGCCTCAAAATGGATCGCATCTATGACCGCACCCCGCTTTGACATCATATATCCTGCCACAGGTGAATCAATGCCTCCCGAAAGAAGCAGCATTGCCTTTCCGCTTGAACCCACAGGTATACCCCCTGCGCCCTCAAGCTTTCCTGCGTGGATAAACGCATACTTTTCACGCACCTCCACAGTGACTGTAACATCGGGCTTGTGAACGTCAACGCTCAGGTGAGGGAAGGTTTCCAAAAGCTTTCCCCCCAGTTCGTTGCATATATCGGGGCTTTTGTACGGAAATTTCTTGTCGCTGCGCTTTGCATCGACTTTAAAAGTCCTTGCTGCCTCCATATCCTCACGTATGTATTCTATGGAGTCGTTTAGTATGGCATCCATAGTTTTCTCCACCACGCAGCAGCGGCACAGCTTGATTATGCCAAAGATCTTTGAAAGCCTGTCCACTACCTCGTCAACGTCAATATTATCGTCCACAGGTTCAACATAAACCGTAGACTGTGCCTTTGTAATATTTATCTCCCCGAACTTTTTGAGCCTGCGCCTTATGCTTTTCATCATCATTGACTCAAAAGTGCTCTTGTTCAGACCTTTGAGGGCGATCTCGCCGTATTTGCAAAGAATTATCTCTTTCATTTTCATCTTTCCTTTTCGTTATGTTTGTTACCGCAGGTATAGTACCTTGCCAGCGCACAGTCGAACTTTTCCAGATAGTGTGTGTATTTTTTGGGAAAATCCTTTATCTGTGAGCTGTCGTTGGGGTTGAAATGGTATATGAACTCTTTAAGAATGTTCTGATAGCAGTGTGTGATCTTCTCTGTAAGTATCTCGCATCGGCTTCCTGCAAGCGTTTCCACTGCCGTACACAGGGTATTGAACCTGTCCGCACGGAACCTGTCCCGTTCGTGCAGATAGAATAAAAAACTGTCATTTGTGAGATGATAATTGTCCCGGACTATTTTCAAAGCATATTTTTCCGTCATTTCTTTATCCTCGCAAGTCTGCCCTGTGCCTCGGTTACGGCTTCAAGCAGAGTGTCAATGTCCTGTGCGGTCGTTTCGGCGGATATGCTTATGCGAAGCACACTGTCAGACAGATCTTCGGGCACATGGAACTCCTTTATCACAGGGCTTTTTTTACCCTTTGAGCAGGCAGAACCGCTGGATACATATATCCCCTTTTCCTCAAGGAAATGCAAAAGCACCTCGGATTTCAATCCCTGCACGGCAATGCTTGTGATATATGGGGAGCCGCCTGAAAATATTACTGTTATGCCGCCGCTGCGGGCACATTTTTCAACTAAATGATCCTGCACAGCCTTTGCTTTTGCGTAGTTTTCTTCGACCTTGCCGCAAAGAGCCTCTACCGCTGCACCAAAGCCGAGGATCAATGGTACACATTCTGTTCCCGAGCGGAAGCTGCTTTCCTGTCCACCCCCAAGCAGCAGCGGCGGAATGTGTACACCGCTTTTCACATATAAAGCGCCTATGCCTTTTGGTGCATAGATCTTATGACCGCTCAGGGAGATCATATCTGCATTCAGCTTTTTAACTGTAAAAGGCAGCTTCATGAAGCCCTGAACGCAGTCGCAGTGGGTAAGCACCCGGGGATACTTTTTCTTTATCATGGAAAAAGCTGAACCAACGTCAAAAACCGCACCTGTTTCATTGTTCACCAGCATCATGCTCACAAGGAACGTGTCATCGTTTACAGCTTCAAGCACAGCCTTTGGGCTGATCTGTCCGTTTTCGTCCGGGGAGAGCCTTATGACTTCGCAGCCCAGCTGTTCAAGCTTTCCGATGGGGTTTGCAACGCTTGGATGCTCCACAGCAGTGGTGACCACACGGTGCTTGCGTTTGCCCTGATATGCATATGCCCCGAAAATAGCGGTATTGCTGCTTTCTGTGGCACAGGAGGTGAAAAAGATCTCCTTTTCCTTTGCTCCTATGGCTGCGGCAATTATCTCACGCTGTTTATTGACCAGATTTTCCGCTTCAAGCCCCAGGCTATGCAGGCTTGAGGGATTTCCGTAGTGTTCAAGTCCGTTTATCACCGCATCCACAGCCTCTTTACAAGGCTTTGTGGTGGCTGCGTTATCAAGGTATATCACTAAGGTCATTCCTTTCATATTGTACATACTCGCAATATTATACCACAATCGCACCTTTTTTTCAACCTTGACACAGCCGCCCTCGGTTTTTTTACATTTTATTTATACAACCTGTGTCTTTTTTTCAAAAACGGTGGGATAAAAACGACAAAACTGCACATGATTAAGATGAACGGAGGAATGAAAATGAAATGCAAACGCAGATGTCTGATCAGAGTATTCACCTTTGGGATCTTTGCACTTACGGTTCTCATAGCACGAAATTTTATGCTTATGGATGAGGCACGCAGGAATACCTTGGTGCTCAATGCTTCTTATGCAAGCGCACTTGAACAGCTTGCAGATGCCTGCAAAAATATAAGTGAGACTCTGGAAAAAGAGCTTTACGCAGGCTCCGAAAAGACTCATAAAGATCTTTCCGTTAAGCTTTATCAGCAGGCAAGTGCGGCAAAAACAGCACTTTCTCAGCTGCCTATGGGAAGGGCTCAGACAAATAACACATATAAATTTCTTTCCCAGGTGGGAAACTACTCGCTTGCAGTTGGCAAAAAGCTGGACAAAGACAAAGGGATATCCACAAAGGATTACGAAAACATTTCAAAGCTATACGATTTTTCCAAAAAGCTGGCGCAGAACATATCCGAGATGGAAAGCGCTCTGAACGCAGGGGAGATAGACTTTAGCGATGCACAGATAGACACACAGGGTGTCCCTGAGGTGACGGATGGATTTTCCGATTTTGAACAGGATTTCAAAGACTATCCCAGCCTTATTTACGACGGACCGTTTTCGGACAATATCATGGAGAAAAAGCCGAAAATGACACAGAACGCACAGCAGGTGTCACGGAAAAAGGCGCTGGAAAAGTGCTGCATGGCAATGAACATTTCCGCCAACGACCTTGAAGACACAAGCGAGGTAGGGGGAAATATGCCTGCCGTAAGGTTTTCAAATAAAGACAACACCGTTTGCTGTGAGGTGACTAAAAACGGGGGATATATCTCTTATTTTCTCAAAAGCAGACCTGTGGAAGAGGAAAAGATGTCCCGGCAGCAGGCTTTGAAAACAGGAGAAAAGTACCTTGATTATCTTGGCATTTTGTCGATGAAGACCACCTACTATGATATCCACAACGGCATAATGACTGTAAATTACGCATATGACGACCTGGGAACCTGTGTTTACACCGACCTTATAAAACTATCTATCGCCCTTGACAACGGTGAGATACTGGGTTTTGACGCAAGGGGATTTTTGGTGAACCACACAAAGAGAGAGCATCCAAAGAAGCTGTTTTCAAAGCTCCGTGCACAGGAAAGGGTATCGCCTAAGCTGACTGTACAAAGCAGCCGTCTGGCAGTTATACCAACGGAAAATCTTGAAGAAAAGCTTTGCTACGAGTTTAAATGCAAGGCAAAAAACGGCAGGAACGTACTGGTTTATTTTGACGCTCTGACCGGAGAAGAACAGCAGATACTTTTGCTTGTTGAAAGCCCGTCGGGAACACTGACGGTTTAATAAAAAAGGAGAGGATAGTATGGATCTTAAAGACTCACAGACCAGGGTAAACCTTATGAGGGCTTACGCCGGGGAATCTCAGGCAAGGAACAGATATTCCTTTGCACAGAAAAAACTGATCGAACAAAAGCAGTTTGTTGCGGCAGACCTGTTCAGGTGGACAGCGGATCAGGAAAAAGAGCATGCACGTATCTTCTATGAGCACCTGCAAAAGGGCGGCGTTGAGGAGACGGAGATACAGGCGGCTTTCCCTGTTGACAAGGACAGCTGTGACATGGTATGTCTGTTTCAGAGCGCAGCAGAGCACGAGTTCAAGGAAAATGAGCAGATATACCCGGAGTTTGCAAGAATTGCCCGTGAGGAAGGCTTTTCACAGATAGCACAGGACTTTGAAAACATTGCCTCTATCGAGAAAAGCCACGGTGAACGCTTCAGGCGTTTTGCACAGCTCCAGAGCGAGGACAGGCTTTATTCCTCCGATGAGTCTGTGATTTGGGTATGCACCAACTGCGGGTATATCCTTGAAGGCACACAAGTTCCTCAGAATTGCCCTGTGTGCCATGGCGAGCAGGGCTATTATATCCGCCTTGACATGGCGGACTGGGGCTTGTATAAATAAATGTTTATGCTCTCCCAAAGAGGGCAAAAACAAAGGCTTTCCGCATTTTCGGGGAAAGCCTTTACATATTCAGTATTTATATGCACTGTTTCCGATAAACTCACGGGTAAGAGACTGGGGAGGGATATTGTCAAGGGTTATTGCCCCTATCTGCGAAAGTGCCTGGGTGATCGGGCTGAAGCGCTCGTACTTGCTGTTTTGAGCAATGGCATCTTTCAGTTTTCCCAGAATAAAGCTTTTGTATGCCGGCACCTCATATGGGATAAATGAATCCACAGAGTATTCCGCAAGCCTTTTGAATGGCATGATATACTTTACCTCCCCCGCTTCAACGCTGTCAAACATATCAAGGGTGGCGGTTATTTCTCTGCCACGGAAAAGAATATCTCTGATAATGCGGCGCATAAGACGTATATACGCCGGGTCGAGCAATCTGTCATCTTCGCCTTTAACGTCATATTGCAGCCTTGTTCTCACGCTTACATACATTTTGTGAGAATAGCCTGCTATCTCGCCTACAATAGAGGGGTTAAGGGCGTGGGTACCTTCAAAAATAAATATCTCGTCCTTTTCACGCTTCAGCTTTGGACCCCAATGTCTTGACTGGTCGGGAAAATTGAATATCGGCAAAGTTATCTCCTTGCCGTTGAAAAGGTCGGTGAGCTGGCTGACAAAAAGCTCTTTATCCACATGGTCGGGAGATTCAAGGTCGACCTTCCCGTTTTCGTCCACGGGGAAACGTTCCTTTGGGACAAAGTAATTGTCAAGGGAGATGTTATAGGTTATTATCCCACGCTCAAGGAGTATTTCACGTATTTTCAGAGCTGTGGTGGTCTTTCCGGAGCCGGAGGGACCTGCAAGCAGGAGAATAGGTTTGGAATCCTTTGAGTTTTCTATATTGTCCGCTATGGCAATAAGCCTTTGTTCGTAGTTATTATCGCTTTGTTCGATAAACCTTTTTTCGTCCTGCAAAATGCGGTGGTTAAGTGCATTTACATGGATTACCTTCATAAAAGACAAGCTCCTTTCGCTTGGATTAAGCCTCCCACTTTGAGCAGAGGTTATTGAGGGTATCTGTCATTCTGGCAAGTTCCTTATTGGTAAGTCCGGAGCTTTTGTTAACAAGGGCAGTAAGGCGCTCCAAAGATGCCACCAGGCGCTGATAACCGGGTGAGAAGCCTTTTGATTTTTTCTCAACGGGTATCGGAGAGGCGTTTGTGAACTCTCCGGTGAGAATGTTGAGAACGCCGCCGCTGTACGGTGCGTAGCTTTCAAGCCCCATATCTTTTTTCAGATGGGCAGTAAATTCATCAGCCACAGATGCCTCGGAATGATTGACAAATACCTTTTTTACGCCCTTTACGCTGCTTATCCATTCGTTGAGACCGTCAACGTCTGCATGGCCGCTTATGCCTGCAAGAACAAGTATCTGAGCTTTTACGGATATCTCCTCGCCGAACAGTTTTACGGTTTTTGCTCCCTCCACAAGGCTGCGTCCAAGGGTGTTAAGAGCCTGATAGCCCACAAAAAGTATTGTGTTTTCGCTTTTCCACAGGTTGTGTTTCAAGTGATGCTTTATGCGTCCTGCCTCGCACATTCCGCTGGCGGAGATTATTATTTTTGGTGTGCTGTTAAAGTTTATGGCACGTGATTCGTCACTTGTGGTGGCAAGATAAAGGTCATCAAAGGTTATGGGATTGATGCCCTGTTCAACATACTTCATAGCCTCTTCATCAAAGCAGGACTCTTTGTTTTCTATAAATACCCTGGTTGCCTCTATGGCAAGGGGGGAGTCTACATAAACAGGGAAGTTGGCGTGGTTTTTGACCATATTTCCCGATTTTATCTGCCGCAGAAAGTACAAAAGCTCCTGTGTTCTGCCGACGGCAAAGGAGGGTATAACGACGTTTCCGCCCCTGTCAAAGGTAGTCTGGATCACCTGTGCCAAGGCTTGAACATAATCCTTTGGAGGGTCATGGCGCCTGTTTCCGTAGGTGGCTTCCATAATAACATAGTCCGCCTCATCAATATACTGGGGATCACGTATAAGCGGCTGTTTATGGTTGCCTATATCACCCGAGAACAGAAGCTTGCGTGTTTGGCCGTCCTCGGTCAGCCAAAGCTCGATGCTGGACGAGCCCAGCAGATGTCCTGCGTCGGTATATCTTACCCTTATTCCCTCGCAGATGTCAATAGTGGTATCGTAATCGTGGGGTACAAAGCAGGCTATGGCACCCTCGGCATCAGCCATTGTATAAAGCGGCTCGACCTCTTCTTTCCCTTTGCGCTTACCTTTTCTTGAACGCCACTCTGCTTCAAACTCCTGGATATGCGCCGAGTCACGCAGCATTATGGAGCAAAGGTTGCAGCTGGCTTTTGTGGCGTGGATCTGCCCGGAAAAGCCGCCTGCATACAAAAGGGGCAGCAAGCCCGAATGGTCGATATGTGCATGGGTGAGCAGCACAAAGTCTATGCTTGAAGGAGGGCAGGGAACTTTTTCGTTCTCAAAATAGTTTATGCCCTGCTCCATGCCGAAGTCCACAAGAAATTTCTTGCCGCAGGCTTCGATATAGGTACAGCTGCCTGTTACCTCGTGGGTAGCGCCTAAAAATACAAGTTTCATAAAGCTTTCGCCTCGATTCTATTTGATGATATAATTATACCACACCTTCCCACATTTTTCAAGCATTTTGCACAGTTTTATTGCCCGAGTACACCTAAAAATGTGCAAAACAATAGCCGCAGTTTTTACCCTGCGGCTTTATGGTAAATGTATTGTGGGGATATATCAGACCATTATTTTTCTGTAAAGCTCTTTTAATTCCTCAATGCTGGTGTCTCTTGGGTTGCCCGGGCGGCAGGCATCGGCGTATGCATCTGCTGCGAGGGTGTCAAGGTCTTCTTGTCTGATCTTTTCGTTCTTTTGGGGTATCCCAACGTCCTTTGAAAGCTGCTTTACAGCGTCAACGGCTGCTTTTCTGTATTCCGCTGCGGTCATTTCGTCAACGCCCTTAACGCCCATAGCTCTTGCGATCTCTCTGTACTTTTCCCCGGTGTACTCCTGGTTGTATTCCATAACGATAGGCAGCATCATTGCACAGGCAACACCGTGTGCAGTATCATAATGTGCACCAAGTGTATGTGCGATAGAATGGGCGATGCCAAGTCCCACATTTGAAAATCCCATTCCTGCAACGTACTGGGCAAGTGCCATACCTTCACGGTTTTCAGGGATGTTTTCAACAGCGCCTCTGAGATTTTTTGCTATAAGGCGTATTGCCTCAAGGTGGAACATATCTGTCATTTCCCAGGCAGCTTTTGTGGTATAGCCTTCAATAGCGTGGGTCAGAGCGTCCATGCCTGTTGCGGCAGTAAGCCCCTTTGGCATTGACGACATCATATCCGGGTCAACTATTGCCACCTCGGGGATATCGTGCTCGTCTACGCACACAAATTTTCTTTCCTTTTCGGTATCGGTGATAACGTAGTTTATGGTCACCTCTGCGGCTGTACCTGCGGTGGTGGGAACGGCAATGGTAGGAACAGCATGGTTCTTAGTAGGTGCAACTCCTTCCAGCGAGCGTACATCTGCAAATTCCGGATTGGTGATTATTATGCCGATAGCCTTGGCGGTGTCCATTGACGAGCCGCCGCCGATGGTGATGATAGAATCTGCTGCACAAGCCTTGAAAGCTTCAACGCCGTCCTTTACGTTTTCAATGGTAGGGTTGGGTTTTATGCCCGAGTAAACTGTGTAGGAGATGCCTTCCTTATCAAGAAGATCCGTTACCTTAGCTGTTACACCAAACTTTATCAGATCCGGGTCGGAGCACACAAAAATATGCTTGAATCCTTTGCTTTTTACAATGCCGGGGATCTGCCCGATCGCTCCTTTCCCATGATAGGATACGGTGTTGAGAATGATTCTGTTTGCCATAATAATGACCTCCTTCGGTATATAGTTTTTGATATTATTTCAATAATTATTCGTCGCTGTTTTGAGCATACTGGCTTTCATGCCTTGTGAAAAAGTCAGTCCTCGGCGGCAGGAATTTCAGCTTATGTCCCTCGCCTGTGAAATAGCTTACCGGCTCAAAGATGTGTTCCCACGACCAGAATTCCTCGCCGGCTCCCAGATACTCACGCACCTTTTCTGTGCCGATAGGTGCCATGGGGTGAAGAAGTATTGCGGCGATCCTTATAACATAGAACATATCTGCAAGGACCTGAGAAAGCTCGTCTTTGCTTTGCTCGCCCGGTTTGAGTGCCTTTGCCATGTACTTGCTTGCGCCTCTGATGTAGCTGTCAAGTACATAGGTGCACTGGTGGAAGGCAAAGCGTGACATATGGCGCTCATAGTCAAGCACCGCTTTTTTGCCCTCGGCAAGTATTTTTTCGCTTGGAGTATTTGTGGGCAAAACGCCGTCAAGCTCCTTTTGTGCGGTGTAAAATGCAGTTCTGATTATCCTGTTGTAGACATTTGAAAGCAGCAGTCCGTCCTTTACTACGGGGTCCTGCTCGTCCGGCTTTGCGTCGGGGTTGAAGGGCTTTGGCATAAAGCTTACCGAGCGCTGACCGAGCCCAAGTCCCAGCCAGTGCATCCTCAGCTGTTCGGGAGTGTAGTAATTGAGCAGCTCGTCAGCCATAGGCGGCTTGACTGCACCGGAGCTTGAAGCTTTTTTGTCAAGGAAAAGAATGTGGTGGTTAGCAACTATTATGGGCATTTGCAGCTCGCCGTCGGGAACATCGGCGGTTTTTTGCTCCGCCTTTTGCTGAGCCATCCACATAGCAGGCTCGGCAATGCCGTAGAAGTAGATATTGTCCTGTCCGATGAACTGGTAGACCGATGCATCCTTTGAACACCAGTAGTCTTTCCATTCACCCTTGTCCCTGCCTTGTGATTCAAGGTAGGTCTGTGTAAATGAGATAGGTGCCCACAGGGATTCGGGCCATACCCACACGGTGAGATCCTCGCCGTCCTTTTCAAACTTCGGAGCGGGAACGCCCCATTCAATGTTGCCTGTGAGCCTGAAAGGAACGAGCTTTTTACCTGTGCGGTATCTTATGCCGTTTGCGGTAAGCACCCTGCAAGCCTGCTCGCAGTCGGCAAGCGCAGTAAAGGCAATTGTGAACGAGGGCTTTTTAAGCTCCTCGATATACTCGTGCTTTGGCAGCTGCGCTTTGATGTCGTTATACTTTTGCTCAAACTCACGCTTAACGTAGATAACAGGCGGCTTTAGGAACTCGGATATAGTTTTCCACACAACAGGGCGGATATCCTTACGCTTTTGCATTTTTTCCACCCACTCCTGCAAGAGCTTTTCATAGTCGGTGAGTTTGAAATACCAGTTTGTGACCGGTTTCATTGTGGGCTTTTCCCCCGTAAGGGTACTTACCGGGTCAACAAGATTTTCCGGCATATACTGGTGCCCCATATCGCACTCGTCGGCATAGCCCTTTTCAGAGGTACAGCCGTCAACAGGACATTTGCCCACGACCTGTCTGCCGTTGAGAAAAACACCTGCTTTTTCATCGAAAAACTGCATGGTAGAGATCTTTTCAAGCTGTCCTTTTTCATAAAGAGAATTAAGAAACTCCTTAGTAAACTCTGCATGGATCTCCTTGCTCCGGTCAAGTCCGGAAGCGGCGAAAAGATTTGGTTTAATGGCGTATTTTTCAAGTGTGTCAGCCTGTTTGTTGTGATTACTTCTTACAAAGTCCTCAAGGCTGCCGTTAAACTCTCCCTTTTCCACCTTCTGTCTCCAGCCCTCTGCGATAGGTGAACCGTAGCAGTCGGTGCCTGTAACGAAAATGACGTTTTCGCTTCCTATCCTGTCACGCAAAAACCTTGCATAGGTATCTGCAAATACCAGCATACCTCCCACGTGTCCAAAATGCAGTTCTTTATTTCCGTAGGGCATACCGCCTGTTATCACCGCTTTTTTCGGGAACTCAGGACGTGGTATCTCAAAATTGCGCTTGTCTTTATTTTTTTCTTCCATTATACTACTTCTTCCTTTTCCTTATCCTTTTCATCGCTCAGCTGCTCATCAGCTGGTGCAGCCGGTGCGAATTTCTTTTTGTAAACCGTGGTGCAGATAATTGCGGAGATAATGCCGATAGCCGCACCGACCAGTACATCTGTGGGGTAGTGTACGCCCACATGGAGCCTTGAATATCCCATGAACAGGGATACGCAAAGTGCAGGTATGCCGAATTTTTTAGGCATCATAAGTAAAATAACGATCAGACACCCGAAGGTGGACGCTGAATGACCCGAGGGAAACGACGGGCTGTCCATTGTTCCCACAAGGGAGCTTAGCCCTTCTATCATATCGTATGGTCTTGTTCTGACAAAAATATGTTTAAGAACAAATGCTCCGCCGTATGCGATGAACAATGAAACCGCACACACAAATCCTGTGCGCCTTGTTTTCGGTATTACTACCAGCAGAAGTATCACCGCTATGGCAAGCTCACCGTGATTTCCTGCATAGCCCATGAACTTACACATAGGGTCAAGCACGGCGTTTCTCAGATGGTCCTGTATCCAAAGCAGTACATCGCCTTCCCAGCTCATTTTAAACACCTCACTTTGATACGGGGACTATCTTCCAGATGTTTTGAGCATAGTCCTTTATAGTTCTGTCGGATGAAAATTTCCCTGCGTTGCACATATTGAGCCAGCATTTTTTTGCAAATGCCATCTGGTCTTTATAATCCCTGTTGCATCTGAGCTTTGCAGCCACATAGCTTTCAAGATCGCCCACAACGTAGTAATGATCTGGAACGTGCCAGCTTGCGCCGTCTGTAAGAGCCTTATAAAGCTCTTTGAAGCTGCCCTCCTGATCCGAGGGAACGCCCCCGTCGTCAAAACTTGAATCTATCAGCTTTTCAAGCACACGACGTATTTTTTCGTTCTCAAAAATGATCTTTCTTGGGTCGTAGTCGGGCATAATATCCGCAAGCTCTTCCACCCTTGCGCCGAAGATGTAGTTGTTTTCAAAGCCTGCCTCCTGAACTATCTCAACGTTCGCTCCGTCGTAGGTGCCAAGGGTAACAGAGCCGTTGAGCATCAGCTTCATATTGCCCGTGCCGCTTGCCTCTGTGCCTGCGGTAGAGATCTGCTCGGAGACATCTGCTGCACACACAAGTTTTTCTGCGGCGGAAACGTTATAGTTTTGTACAAATACCACCTTGATCAGGTCCTTTGTCTGCTCGTCGGAGTTGACCATTTTCCCTATCTCGCCCAGCAGTTTTATGATCGCCTTTGCACGTCTGTATCCGGGGGCGGATTTTGCACCGAAGATAAAGGTCGTAGGTGTAAAGTCCTTGATGCTTCCTTCCTTGATGCCATAGTAGATATAAATAATGGATAATGCGTTGAGCAGCTGTCTTTTGTACTCATGCAGCCTTTTTATCTGTATATCGAAAATGGTGTCCGGGTTTATTTCGATGCCGTCATTTTGCTTTATAAAATCAGCAAGCTGCTGTTTCTTGGATTTTTTGATACGAATAAACTCACCCAGTACATTTTCATCATCTGCGTACTTTGCAAGCTCCTTTAGCCTGTCCAGGTCGGTTATCCAGCCATTATCGCCCAAAAGCCGTGTGATAAGGGCGGAAAGCTCCTTATTGCAAAGAGCGAGCCAGCGTCTTTGGGTAATGCCGTTTGTTTTGTTCTGGAACCTTTCCGGGTAAAGCTCATACCATTTTTTCAAAGCATCTTTTTTAAGTATCTCGGTGTGTATCTGAGCAACTCCGTTTATATACGATGAAACATAGATAGCCATATAAGCCATATTGACTTTTCCGCCGGATACAGGCTGTATGCGGACAATATCTTTTTTATCCATGCCTTTTGAATACATATCCTTTATGAACTTTTCGTTTATCATAAGGATATAGGTGTAAACCTGGGGGATAACGCTTTCCACCAGGGAGCAGTCCCATTTCTCCAGCGCCTCTGCCATGATCGTATGGTTGGTATAATTAAATATTTTGTGTGCTTTTTCAAAAGCTGTTTCAAAGTCATAACCCTGACATACAAGCTGTCTTATAAGCTCGGGGATAGCAATTACAGGGTGTGTGTCGTTAAGCTGTATGGTAAGGTACTTTTCAAGCTCGTCAAGGCCGCCAAAGCGTGCCTTATGCTTGTTTACAGCATCGGCAACAGAGGCAGCGGAGAAGAAATACTCCTGTCTGAGGCGGAGCTTTTTTCCCTCGTTGGTATTATCGTTGGGGTAAAGCACCCGTGAGATATCCTCGGCTGCATTTTTTTCCGCCTGGGCACCGGTATAGTCACCGTCGTTGAACTTGTTAAAATCAAAGTCGTTCACTGCCTCAGCCTGCCACAAACGAAGATTGCCTACGTTATCTGTGCCGTATCCGATTATGGGCATATCATACGGAACGGCTTTTACGGTCATGTCTGCATATTGGATATCCACAGCGTCCTGCTGACATCTTACAGACCAGGGGTCGCCGTATTTTGTCCAGTTATCCGCCTCTTCCTTCTGGAAGCCGTCAACTATCCTTTGCTTGAAAAGGCCGTATTTATATCGAATGCCGTATCCGTCAAGGGGCAGATCGAGTGTGGCAGCAGAATCGAGAAAACATGCGGCAAGCCTGCCCAGACCGCCGTTGCCCAGGGCTGCATCCTCGATAGTTTCCAGATCGTCAAGGCTTCTGCCGTGGCGGTTCAAAACCTCCTCAATGTCCTCATATACTCCCGCACACATCAGATTATTGTGCACTGCCCGTCCCATAAGAAATTCCATTGAAAGGTACATGGCACGTCTGCCCGAAAGGTGCTTTTCAAGACTTTTGGCGTGCAGGGGAGAAATATGCTCCATTACAGCTGCGCTGACGCATTCGTGGAGCTGCCAGTCAGGGGCGTTTTCCACGGTGGTATTGTATCTGCTGCGAAGCCTGCTTTCAAGATCCTTTGCAAATATGCTTTTATCCATCATATCAATCCTTATCCTTAGTTTTATCTTTGGTCCTTTTTTTATCTTTTTCGCTGTTCTCTGGCTTTTTGGTTATCTCTTCACCTTCGGGCGAGCTTTCTTTTTTGACCGGCTCCTGCTCTGTCTCGGTCTGCTCGTCTTGCGGGCATCTGCCGTAAAGTACCGTAATGTCACGCAGCTTGGTTATAAGGCTGTCGGTGATAACATCAAGGCTTTGTATCCGCCATTGCCAGTTGCACCCCAGGGTAGAGGGCGTGTTCATTCTTGCTTTGTTGTCAAGCCCCAGCAGATCCTGCATCTGTGTGATCGCCGTGTCGCATACACTTGCCCAGCACAGCCTTATCATAGCCCAGGGCACATCGGCATGCCTTGTAACGCCCAGATACTGCATACAATGCTTTGCCGTCTTTTTGTCTGCATTCTTTATCCAGCCCAGTATTGTTTCATTGTCGTGTGTACCTGTGTAACAAACGCTGTTTGAGGATCTGAAGTTGTGCGGGAGATAAACGTTGTCCGAGCCGCTTCCGAAGGCGAACTCCAGGACCTTCATGCCGGGATAGCCGCTGGCGTCCAGCATTTTTGTGACTTTTTTGGTGAGAAAGCCAAGATCCTCTGCGATTATGTCCACGCTGCCAAGCTGTTTGTTCACAGCTTTGAAAAGAGCCATGTCCGGACCCTTTCGCCACTGTCCTTTCCGGGCATTCTTTGCACCGTACGGGATACAGTAATAACTTTCAAATCCACGGAAGTGGTCGATCCTTATAGTATCGTACATCTTTGATGCTGCCTTGATACGCTCGATCCACCACCGGTATTTCTTTTTCCCTATATAGTCCCAACGGTATAAGGGGTTTCCCCACAGCTGACCGTCCTCGGAGAAAACATCGGGGGGGCAGCCTGCGACCTCTATGGGCTTTTTGTCCTTGTCAAGATAAAAAAGCTCCGGCTGTTCCCACACCTCTACGCTGTCATAAGCCACATAGATAGGTATGTCTCCGATGATCCGTATACCCTTTGAGTTGGCATATTTTTTAAGCTTTTCCCATTGCTGATAATACTTGTACTGAACAAAGCACCAAAAGTCAATTTCGTTGGCGTATTTCTTTATTGCATAGCGCACAGCCTTCTGCTTACGCATACGCAGCCCTTCGTCCCACTCATACCAGCCTTTTCCGCCGTTGGCATCTTTCAAAGCCATAAAAAGTCCGTAGGAGTATATCCAGTCAAGGTTGGAGATAACAAACTTGCTAAAGCCCTTTTCGGTCTTTTTGCGAAAGCGCTTGTGAGCCTTTTTGAGCACCTTGAAGGTGTTTTCATAAACAGCGGAATAATCGACCCTTGTGCTGTCGCTGCCCCAGTTTATCCCCTCAAGATCCTCCTTTTCGAGATAACCCTCACTGCAAAGAGTTTCAAGATCAATAAAATACGGGTTGCCTGCATGGATAGAGAAACTCTGGTAGGGGGAATCGCCGTAGCTTGTGGGTGAAACGGGAAGTATCTGCCAGCAGCTTTGCTTTGCCTTTGCAAGAAAGTCAACAAAGTCATAAGCCTGCTTTCCCATTTTGCCGATACCATATTCTCCGGGAAGGGAGGATATGTGCATAAGTATACCGCTTGAACGCATATTGGTGTTCTCCTTTCGATAAAAGATCACAGTTTAAAACAATTATACTACTTTTTTTCTGTTTTGGCAATAGCAAAGCCGGAGAATTTTCTTTTAACAATAGTATATTTCTATTGACAAACCGGCGCTTGTTGTGTAAAATTATAGTGTAAGATGTCGGGGAATGTCCCCGGCTCGTTTTTGACTAATGAGAAGGTTGATGTTTAAATGGATCTTGCAGGGCGGACCTGGCTGGTAATGACTGTTTGTATCGTTTTCACCTTGCTCCTTGGTTTTTTCACAGCGTGTGAAAGTGCTGCGGTGGAGATAACCGAGGTAAGGCTGAGAAAACTGCTTGCGGACAATAACAAAAAAGCAAGGCTGCTTACAAAGCTCCTTGAAAGTCCGGGTCGGTTTGTCGTTGCCAATGTTATCTCTCGTTCTTTTATGCTTGCAGCTGTTTCGGCTGTGAGCACATATTATTTCTATCCCATTTGTAAGAATGCTTTTCTGCGCTGGCTGTATATAGATACCCTGCACGGGGCAGGCTATTACGGGGTGTGCTGTCTTAGCTTTGCTGCGGCGGTCCTCGGTACGGTGCTGGCGGTAACGGTGGTTGCAGTCAGCATACCTAAAAAACTCTGTATGTGTGGTAAGATCGGGGAAAAGTTTATTCTTGCCGTCAGCGGAGTGTACAGCGTCTGGATGAGTATGTTCATGCCTTTGGTGTGGGTGGTGGAGATCTTATCAAAGGGCGTTTTAAGACTGTTTGGCGTTAAAAGCGGTGGGGATACCGAAGCGGTCACCGAAGAGGAGATACTTATGATGGTTGATGCTGTCAACGAAACAGGCGGCATCGAGGAAAGTCAGGCGGAAATGATAAACAACATTTTCCAGTTTGACGATATAGAGGTGAGGGAAGCTATGACCCACCGCACGGAGATAATCGGTGTGGAAAAGGATGAGGATATCCGCCGTGCGATAGAGCTGGCTATCCGTGAGGGAAAATCAAGGCTTCCGGTATATGAGCAGAATATGGATAATATCTGCGGTGTCATATACGTCAAGGATCTGCTTAGTCTGGCTCTTGAAAACGACGGGGAGTTTTCAAGTGCAAAGGAATATATGCGTGAGATACGTTTTGTTCCCGAAAGCAATAAATGCGGGGAGCTTTTTGAGGAGTTCACAAAGTCAAAGACACAGATAGCTGTTGTCGTGGACGAGTACGGCGGAACAGCGGGCATCGTTACAATGGAGGATCTGCTGGAAACTATCGTGGGAAATATTCAGGACGAGTATGACGACGAGGAAGAGGAGATACAAAAGCATTCAAACGTCATATTCGATTTTTCCGGTACAGCGGACTTTGCCGATGCAATGCAGGCGCTGGGGAAAAAGGTCCCTGAGGATACAGAATTTGATACCATAGGCGGATTCGTGGTCGATGTTCTTGGCCATATACCCGAACAGGGTGAACGTGCTGTTGCGAACTGGGAAAATATAGAGTTTACAGTGCTTTCGGCTGAGGACAACAAAATAGAAAAGGTAAGGGCGGTCATAAAAGACAAAGACGATGTCTGATGTGATGCGCCCACAGCGGAGGAACAGTTATGGCTGTAAAGAAGAAAAACAGAATACTTGTACTTGCCATGACTGCGGTGGTCACGATCTTTATTGCCGGCGGAGCGTATGCGGGACTGAACCGTTACGAAGAGGTATATAAAGACGTAAAAATGTACTTCAGCTCGGCGGATACGAATGAGGTGTTTTATAACCAGGCAACACGTACCACCATCAATTATGAGGTGGAGGAAAAGTCGGAGAACAAGACGGAGAAAACACCCCCTCGTGTCACGAAAGAAGAGTTTGACAGCATAAATAATGCCTATGTCTCACAATACTTCCTTGATTTTCTGGACGAGGGAGATCAGAAGGTATATCATCAGCTTTATAAAGGGATTTATGACTTTGAAAAAAGTATCCCTATCGAAAATAATGTCCTTAAACAGGATGATGTGGGAGATTTTATAGTTCTTTTCACCTCTTCAAACCCGTATGTGAATTATATCGGTGCAAACTATACGATCTCTCTGAACAAAAAAGGCTATGTAACAGCTGTAAACGTTGAGTATTCTCTCGCCAAGGACGAGGCGGAAAGCCAGCGCAGGGAGCTTGACAGAAAAATAGACAGCATCATCTCCGGCATCACCCCCGGAATGTCCGATTACGACAAGGTCAAATATCTTCACGACTATGTGGTCACCCACTGTAACTATGATGATAAATGTCCCCAGCCCTATTCGGCGTACGGCTGCCTTGTTCAGGGCAGATGCGTGTGCGAGGGCTATACCAAGGCAATGCTGGCGCTTTGTGATAAAGCAGGGATAAAGGCGATACCTGTGGTGGGTAAGGCGGCAGAGACCGGTGATTATCAGGGACATATCTGGAATAAGATATCTATATCCGACAAATGGTATAACTTTGATGTTACCTGGGACGACCCTACGGGCGAAATGGGTGAAAAGTACATAAGATATGACTATTTCGGGCTTACGGATAAGCAGATGGAGCGAAACCATACTCCCGACAACAACAAATATATGTCTTACCCTTCGGCGGAAAGCAGCCAGGCAAATTACTTTGAGATCAACGGCCTTGTATGCGACGACGGCAGACAGGCAGGAGAAACAATGGAAAAAGCCATAATGCAGGCCATAGAAAGCAAAGAAGGGCTTGCAAGGATAAGATGCACCGATAAGGACGCATATACACATGCTCTTGAAACTCTTTTTGAGACGGAAAACGGCACAACGGGAACCTTTACCGTGCTTAACTATCTCCTTGAGAGCCGAAATAAGAAAAAAGTGGTAAGCTATTCTATCATCAATAACGATGAGGCGTATACAATAACAGTAAAATTTGATGTTGTTGCACAGCAGGACGAAAAAATCTGAAAAAACTGTTGAATTTTGAATAATATTGTGATATAATATAATTTGTGCAGAAAATATTGCGAGAGAACTTTTTGGTAATATATAACAAAGAAAATAAATCGCTTATATTAAAGATGTTTATATTACAGATAAGGTGCAGTTTTGCTCCCGGAAAGGATGGAACGTATGAGTTCAAAAACAAAGAAAAATGGCAAAAAGTCAAAAGCGGCAAGGAATGTGCTTATATTCTTCATTGTGTTCATACTCCTTGAAATGGCACTGGTGGTCAGTCTGACTTTGGTATTCAGAAATAAGGACGCTACACCACGGCTTGCAGGATATAACTTTTATATCATGAGAACAGATAAAATGGGTACAAGTGTCCCCAAGGGTGCGCTTGTTGTGGCATCTGACGGTACACCCAGCAAGGACAGCATAAGCAAAGCCCTGCTTTGTAAGGACGTTCCTACGGTGGGAACAAGCGTGTTCCGTCTGTATTCCATCGAGTCCAAGGAAGGTCAGGAGGGCCTTGTATACAAGGTTTATCAGGAGTCTGATTACGACGAGAAGGAAAAGAAGATAAGCACACTTTATACCATCAATTCCTCTAATATAATCGGTATCGCAAACACCTACTACGAAACAGCCGGCAAGCTTATTGCGTTTGCAACCTCCACAGTGGGTATAATCCTGTGCGTGGCTGTTCCGATATTCCTTCTTGTGGTCATCGAGCTTATTATTTTCATCGCAAAGCGCTCCTCTTCAAAGTATGATGACGAGTACGACGAGTATTATGACGATGATGAGTACTATGACGACGATGAGTATTACGATGATGAGTACGATGACGATGAGTACTATGATGACGAATACGACGAAGAATACGATGATAAACATACAAGCGCCCATGCAGACAAGCAGAGCAGGAAAAATGATGTGAAGCTTGATGATTTCCTGTTTGGCGGAGAAAAGGAAACAGAGCGGATCGCCGCTAAGCATCATAGCTCGGCTGAGGCTGAAAGCGTGCAGAACAAGGCTGACGAAAAGGCTGCTGAAAAGCCTGATGCTGAGCCGGTGAATGAAAACCCGAAAACTCAGATCGACAGTTCCTACTATGAAAAAGCCGCAAAGCTTATCGACGGCGATGACAGCGGGGTAAAGGCAGAGCCGGCAAAACCTGTTAAACAGGCAGCACAGCCGGTGAAGACAACTGCACAGCCGCAGCGCAGACACAGAGCGAAGGTAAATGACAACAGCTCTATTGAGGATCTGATGAAACTTATGGACGCCGAGCAGCAGAAACTTAAAAACAAGACCAAGGAATGATCGCATGAAAGCCCCGATAATACGGGGCTTTTTTATGTTTAAACATATTTTGAAAAAATAATTGAAAAAGTGCTTGACAAATGTCCTGTGATGTAGTATAATATCAATGTTGCTAAACTTGCAGCAAACAAAAATGGGGGTATAGCTCAGCTGGGAGAGCATCTGCCTTACAAGCAGAGGGTCACAGGTTCGATCCCTGTTGTCCCCACCATAATGAGAAGTGCGGAGGTCGTTTAAAAAAACGGCTTTCGCAGGACTCTTTATATAACGTTCTTCAAATGCCCATAACCTCGGCAGGTTGAAGATATTTTTTTCAATGGCCGGGTAGTTCAGCTGGTTAGAACGCTAGCCTGTCACGCTAGAGGTCGTGGGTTCGAGCCCCATTCCGGTCGCCATTTCTCTTTTATGAGATTTGCCTCTGTAGCTCAGTAGGTAGAGCAGGGGACTGAAAATCCCCGTGTCGATGGTTCGATTCCGTCCGGAGGCATTTCATTTTATCCATATGCGGCTTTAGCTCATCTGGTAGAGCGCCACCTTGCCAAGGTGGAGGT
Source organism: uncultured Eubacteriales bacterium (assembly GCA_900319075.1). Taxonomy (GTDB): domain Bacteria; phylum Bacillota; class Clostridia; order Oscillospirales; family Ruminococcaceae; genus Hominimerdicola. The sequence continues at coordinate 30,875 of ONMZ01000003.1, read as the reverse complement.
AGCGAGTTCGAGCCTCGTAAGCCGCTTATGCGGGCTTAGTTCAACGTTAGAATACCTTTCTTCCTGAAAGGAGAAGTGAGTTTAATTCTTACAACCCGCTCCATGCAGAGATGTCGTGAAAACGGCATCTTTTTTTGTGCTAAGGCTATAAAGACAACAAAAAAGCTGTACCCTTTTTCAGAGTACAGCTTGATTTTTATATATTATTTTTTATCCTGAAGGAACTGCAGCACGCCGCCCACCGCAATAGCAAGGCAAGCAAGAAGCATGATGTAGAAACCTGCGCCCTTGGAAACAACTCCAAGTGTGTCTTTGAACTGGAATATCCACTCAAAGATAAAGAACAGTACCGCAACGCCGCCGGCAATAAGCATATTCAGACCCTTTTTGGTAACTGCAAGGAATGCAGAACAAAGAGCAATGAGAATGCCAAGGATCCAGTGTAATGCGCCGCCGTCAAAGAAGTTAGCGGACTTGGAAAGACCGAACACTGTTACTTTCAGATAAGGCAGGAACATTGAGATGAGAAGAACTACTGCTCCGCCCAGAGCAACGAACTGAGGAATGCCAAAAGATTTAATGTCTGTGATATTTGACTTGAAGTCATTTACCATGTTCTGAGGATTAAATCCGTTTGAGTTACCTCCGAAGTTGTTTGCCTGGTTCATTGGCTGCTGTGTCTGCTGTGCCATAGGTGCGCCGCAGGAAGAACAGAACGGACTTCCGTCCGGAACCTGTGCTCCGCATTTTGGACAAAACATATTACTACCCCTTTTCATGTTGATTGACGAAATTGTTTTTTATAATTTGACAGACATTCGTCTAAAGGCATTATATCATCATTCTTCACACTTTACAATGCTAATTGCATAAAATCGGCATTTTAAACAATTTGCACCTCGGTTTTTTCAAGATTATTGCCAAATGCACAATAACGACGCTGTTACTCCCAGTCTTTCCATACATCAGGGCAGAAGCCGACGGTTGCGAGCCTGCCGTTGCGGACTATCGGGGCAGTAATTATCTGTGGATTTTCGAGGAGCTTTTCCTGCTTTTCGGCCTGAGTGCCAAGATAGCGGAAAAGAGTAGCAGCTTCACCCTTTGCCTTTGCGTCAAGCAGCTTGTCTATGTCCTTTACGGCTGCAAGCACGCTTGTGAATTCACCCTTGCTCATGCCCTTTGAGTTGAGGTCTATATATTGAAAGTTTATCCTGCGCTCCTTGAACCAGCGCTGAGCCTTTTTTGTGTCAAAGGACGACGAGCGCCCGAATATCTGAATGTTCATGCAAGTATCTCTCCATTCCTGCATTCAAGATAAATGGTGAAAGGTCCGCTGTTTACAAGCTCGACCTGCATTGATGCGCCGAAGATGCCGCTTTCGACCTTGCCGTTTATTTTCTCCCCGCACTTGGTCTTGAACAGTTCAAACAGACGGTTTGCCTCGTCGGGATCGCCTGCGTAGATGAATGACGGGCGGTTTCCGTGGTGGCAGTCGGCAAGCAGGGTAAACTGGGAAACTGCCAGAATATCTCCGCCCACATCGTTTATGGAGAGGTTCGTCTTGCCGTTCTCATCGGGAAATATCCGCAGCTTTGATATCTTATCCGCCAGCTTTTCGCAGTCTGCATCGGTATCGTCTTTTGCAGCACCGAAAAGTATCATAAAACCGCTGTCGATCTTTCCAACGACTTTTCCGTCAACGGTAACCGACGCCCGTGTCACTCTCTGGATTATTGCCTTCATGCTGATCTCTCCTTTTCAGTGGTCAGAACACCACTATGTTGTAATAGTACCTGTATTTTTCACCCTTTTCCAGCTTTATGGCGTTGGGCTTGTTTTCAAGCGCCTCAAAGTCGTCGTCATAAAACGTCGGAACGCTGGTCCAGGGTTCAAGACAAACAAATTCCGCCCTGTCGTCACCTGTGGGAGACCACACGGTAATGCAGTCGCTCACCGGGTACTCCAGCCGCACATAGCTTCCGCCGTTTTTGGATCTGAGCGAGATCGCCTTTGAATTGGGGTAGTTCAGCGGTATGGAATCGTTGTCGAACAGAGCTCTTGTCATATCCAGCCTTTTGCCGTATTCCACAAGCGTTACCGTTTCATCGCCGATCTTCTGGGTAATATGCTCGCTTTCATCAAATTCAACATAATAGTCGTCAAATCTGTCACCCTCGTTAAGAGGACAATTGAACGCAGGGTGTGCACCAAGGTAGAAATACATATCCTCATCGTCTGTGTTTGTAACAAAGTTTTCCACACGCAGGCAGTTGCCGTTGATCGTATATCGCACCTCAAGGCTGAATTTGTAAGGGTACTGCGCCAGCGACTGTTCATTTTCGGTAAGAAGGAAACTCAGCGAGCTTTCATCCTGTCCGTTGAAAGAAAACTCCATGTCCCTTGCAAATCCGTGGTTTGCCTTCATGGTGTACTGCTTGCCCTTTGCCGTGTATTTTCTGTCCTTGGGGGAACAGATAAAAGGGAAAAGGATCGGAGCATAGCGCTTCCATGCGTCACCGCACTGCCACAGGTATTCCTTGCCGTCCAGCTTTAACGAGTGAAGCTCAGCGCCAAAGGTATCTGCGCTGATCTCCAGCCTTTCATTTTTTATAGTATACAGCATTTTTTAAGACCTCTCAAAATAGCTTTACCTAAATGATACCACATTTTAAAAGTAATTTCAATAGGTGCAAAAGCGCTCCGCTGCGGCGTGCGGATATGTGTGCATTTACCCCAAGCCGTTTGTTTTTGAAATATTGAGAACGAGGGAGAACGGGTGAGAAAATCAAAGGAAAGCATGGAATATATCAATTTAGTTTGTCCCATTTTGCCCCCGTTTGCCCCCGTTGAATTTGCTAATACGGAGCTTTAGTGATATAATATGCTAAACCGAAAGGTTGAGGATGTACATCCGAAAATGGGAGAGAAATACACAGACAGAAAGGAATTAAAAATGGCTCAGGATAATGTTATTGACATTGGCAAAAAGAAAAAAGGAACGGTAAAGATAGTTCTTTGCATAGCTGCGGTGCTGATAGCCGTGATCGCTATTATTTCGGCGATAAGGATAGTACCTGCCGGCTGCACGGGAGTTGTTACCACATTCGGAGAGGTTTCCGATACCTCCCTTACAGAGGGACTGCATTTTGTGATCCCATTTGCACAGAAGGTGGAGATAATCTCCAACAAGATCCAGATCTATGAAGCAACTGCCGATGCGGTATCAAACGATATGCAGGCGGTAAGCACAAAGATCGCCGTAAACTACCGCATTCAGAGCGAGGCTTCGGCAAGGATATTCAGGGAGATCGGTGTAGATTATAAGGACGTTATACTTATGCCGACCGTTCAGGAGGGCATGAAAAGCGTTTGTGCAAAGTACAATGCCGAGCAGCTTATCACCAAGCGTGCAAGTGTTGCAGACGAGATCAAGACCGAGCTGGCGGCTAAGGTTTCCGAGTACGGCATTGAGATCGAAAAGTTCAACATAGTCAACTTTGATTTCTCCAAGGAATTCAACGAGGCTATCGAAGCTAAACAGGTCGCAGAGCAGAATTATCTTAAAACCAAGACCGAGCAGAACCAGGCTATCGTTGTTGCCGAGGCAGAGGCAAAGAAAAAGGTCATTGCAGCCGAGGCGGACGCTAAGGCGATCAAGGCAAGGGCAGATGCTCAGGCAGCTGCAAACAAGACTATTGCAGAATCTCTCAGCCCTACGCTGATACAGTATCAGACCATCGAGAGGTGGAACGGTGTACTGCCCAAGGTGGCAAGCAGCGCAAATCCTCTGATCTCGCTTGATCTTGACGATGAGGCAAAAACCAACAGCAGCTCTTCCAACCAGCAGCAGACTCAGCAGAAAGCTGCACAGTAAATAAAGGCAAGAACCCCGGACCGATCATGATCCGGGGCTCTTTTTATGCGTGTATGAAAAGCTGTTAGGATTATTCGCACACCGTGTCTGCACAGCTTATCAGCACGGGGCATACGGAGGTATAAATATATCATCAGCAGGGTACATCGCCTGTGCAGCGCAGATGAAAAAGCAAAAGCATCTGTGTGCGCTCAGAGCAAAGGCCCTGTTGCTGCATGGTGAAAAGACAGCGCTGTGTCTTTGGCATAAAGATAGCACGGCAGGGTCAAAAAGTCAATACCAAAAGCCGAATTTTATCCGAACTGTAAATCCCCTGTTGCATTTTTGATAACGCTGTGTTATAATGGTTACAGGTTTTACATGAAAGGAGCGTTTGTTATGGGTGTCAAGGGCATTATGCTTATCGTTGCGGGACTGATGTTCGCTGTGGGATTTTTGTTGGTTTATCTGGCTGTGAGAAGAAAACAGAGGTGTACCGAGCCTGCTGTTGCCACTATTGTGGATATAAAGCGTGACACAGACACCGATGACAAGGGCAATAAGTCATACAGCTACAGACCTGTGCTTGAATATAAAGTCGGGGTCGAGACATTCAAGCGCACAGCAAAGGCAAGATCAAGTGATCGAAAGGCATACAAGGTGGGTACGCAGGTCAATATCAAGTTCAATCCCCTCAAGCCCAAGGAGTTCATGACTGCAAAACAGAAAAGCGGTTATGGCAAGGGTGTGATTCTTATGCTTATCGCACTGGCGCTGGCAGTTGTAACGCTTATTTTTGCATAGGCTTTCCATACAGACCTTTGGTATCTATGCCAAAGGTCTTTTTTTGCTATTTTTCAAATTCATATTTTATATCTCCGGGAAAGTCTATTTCTTTTAGCTCTCCGTTTTTGAAACGTGCAGAAAAATCCTGTCCGTTAAGTGAGGCTTTTTCGATTATATCTTCTCCGTCCTTGGAACAGCTTACCTCTTTTTTGCTTATAAGCTTTTCCACTGCGCCGCAGCAGGTATCCGCCATTGACATTTCTCCCGGGGTGCTGCGGTCAAACTCGTAGCGCAGTCCCATAAAGTCCATTGTACACACCTTGCCTGTAAGTCCGATCTTCATTCCCTTGACGGTATCAGGTCGGGAAAACTCCATTTCCCATACGTCTGCATCGGCTCGTTTCACATTCGCCGTGAACTGTTTTTCCCGGTGCGTGATCGTAACACGGCAGCTGAAATTTTCGTCTATGTCACAAGGCTTTGCACCGGCAGAATTTCCACAAGCGCTAAGGCACAGACCTGCAAGAGAAATCAGAATAAACTTTTTAATGTGCATGATTTTTCCTCCGTAAAAAAGGCTTCCTTCCGGGATCAGAAGAAAGCCTTGTTTTTGTTGTTAATGTGAAGTGTTATGCTTCAAGCTTGGAGAAATACATTCCCAGGGAAGCGGCAATATCCGTTGGCAGGATGCTTCTTGGAGATGAGTGTTCACAAAGCAGCTGAGCGGTCGAGCCCATTATGAAGCTTGCCCCTGCACAAGCATCAACAGGCTTGCAGCCCTGAGCGATCAACGAGGCTGTTATGCCTGCAAGAAGATCACCCGAACCACCCTTTGAAAGGGCAGTGCAGCCTGCGTTTGTAAGGATGCATCTTTCGCTGTTTACCGCAAAGCTCTCTGCGCTTTTTGAAAGCAGGGTAATGCCATATTTTTCAGCTATTTCACGGGTAATATCCAGCCTGTTGGAAAGCACCTGTTCAAGGCTTTTTCCCCAAAGCCGTGCAAGCTCCATAGGATGAGGCGTAAGTATCACATCTGATTTTTTCTTCTGTAATACATCTATATTCGCCGCCAGAGAATTTATGCCGTCTGCATCTATCACCAGGGGGCAAAAGCTGTTTATCACCAGTTCAGCTACCAGCTTTTCCGTCTGCGGTGTGTGCCCAAGACCGCAGCCGATAAGCATACATCGGGAATTTTTTGACTTTTCTATAAGAAGCGGTGCGTTATCTGCGGTAAGAAAGCCCTCGCTGTCTGTTTCAAGCCGTGTGTAGGTGCACTCAAAAATGGCGGAGGAAAGGGAATCTATGACCTTGTCCCCGGAGCAAAGCTCATACAGCCCCACGCCGCTTCGCAAAGCGCCAAGAGCACTTATCCCCGCAGCGCCAATGTATCTTTCGCTTCCGCACACAGCGGTGACCTTGCCGAATGTGCCTTTGTTGCCATAGGCAAGCCTTTCGGGCAGTATACCTTTGACGTACTGCTCATCGCAAAGCTCGACTTTGAACGGGTCGCTCTCACAGCCTTTCGGTATGCCTATATCCGCCACAGTCACCTCACCGCAGAAATACCTGCACGGAGAAAGAAACATACCTGCTTTTTTTCTGTGGAAAGTAAGGGTCATGTGCGCCTTGAAAGAATCCTTATCTGCAAGCCCGTTTAAAGCATCGCACCCGGAGGGCAGGTCACAGGCGATGCGAAGAGCATCTGTGGAGTTCACGATTTGCAGTATGCCGCAAATATCTTCCCTAAGGCTGCCGTGAAATCCTGTGCCGAAAAGGCAGTCAACGATCACATCAAAGCCGGAGAGAAGACTGCTGTCTGCGGAAAAGGGAAGTACGGTCACATCCGGACCAAGCTTTGCGAATGCTGCTTTTGCAAGATCGGTGGAAGCTTCGCCGCACACAAGCATAACGGTTACATCAACTCCCGAATGTGCAAGAAGATCTGCACAGACAAAACCGTCGCCCCCGTTATTGCCTTTGCCGGCAAGGATAAGGCATCGGCGGGAACTGCGGGACATACAGGCTTTGAGCACAAAACGCCCAAGAGCCTGCCCTGCGTTGTCCATAAGACAGGAAAGGCTCACACCGCTGTTATGAGAGTTCTTCTCGCAGTTTACCATCTGCTGTACCGTAAGTATGCGCTGCATTGTTTATCCTCCCTTTTCACTCCTCTGATGTCTGACCGGGAGTATATATCTTGGTGAATTCCTTTCGTATCTCTCTGGGAAGATAAGGTATCATCATGTTGACAAGCTTATCGTTTGGGGAAAAGAAAAGGGTGGTCTCGCCGTAGTCCCTGTATTTAAAGTTGATAAAAAACTCTTTCATTTCACCGCTGTTGTCCGAGGCAAGCACCATAGTGCTGTCCTGTTCAAGCTCCATATCATCGTCCCAGATGCCGATCTGTGAAATATTGTTCAGGCTCAGCGAGCAAAGTCTTTTGCGCTTGCTCTGGGCGATGATCTTATCAATGTCCAGCTCACCGTTGGTGAAAATATACTCGTATTCTATTTCCAGCTTTTTGGCAAGCTTAAAGGAAAAATAAATTGCCAGTATCCCAAGAAATATAGCAAGGGGTGCGAATTTAGACTCAAACGCCATTGCGGTAAAGATAAGCGCCATGGCAAGGGCAAAGGCAGATACCTTGACCATTATTCCCAGGACCTTATCACGCTGTGTGGGTGTCTTTTTGACCACCTGCTCCATAAAACTGTCTGTTACCACTGAAAATGCTCCCTTCGTTTTATTAAACTTCCCTAATATTTTAACACGTTGCAACTTATTTTTCAAGGGTTTTGCAAGATTTGCCGAAAATATAGCAATGATTGTTGAAAAAAGCTGAGGAATGTGGTAAAATAATGGGGATAAATGCAGTAAAGCAAAGAAGGAAAGAAAAAATGATAATTGATTTTCATGTACACGCATTCAACCCGAAAATAGCAGAAAAAGCCATAACAGTTCTTGCACAGCGCTGCGGGATAACCCCTTACACAAGAGGGCTGGTGGAGCAGACTGTGGAGTGTATGGACAAATGGGGAGTGGACAAGTCGGTGCTTTTGTCCATTGCCACCAAACCCGGTCAGCAGACGGTGATAAACGATTGGGCACAGCAGCAGGAAGGGGACAGGTTTATTCCCTTTGGCAGTGTCCACCCGGATGCACAGGATGCTGTGGAGGAAGTGTTCAGGATAAAACAAAGGGGTCTGCACGGTATAAAGCTTCACCCGGATTACCAGGATTTTATGGTGGATGACCCAAAGGTGGATCCGGTGCTTGATGCTGCAAAGCAGGCAGATCTGCCGGTCATATTCCATTCGGGGTTTGACGTTCTTTCGCCGGATCTTATACACTGTATGGCCGGACCTGCGCTGAAAATGATAAAGCGGCATAAGGGCTTGAAAATAATACTTGCCCATCTTGGATGCAACGACCACTGGCAGGATGTGTACGATATCCTTGCGGGAGTCGACGGCGAGGTGTATTTTGACACGGCTTTTACGTCCTGGAGATGCCCTGATGATATAATGACGAAAATAATCAGAAAGCATGGCGCCGACAGGATCCTGTTCGGCAGCGATATGCCCTGGGACAGACCTGACAGGATACGGGATAAGATACTGGGACTCAGGATATCTGATGACGACAAGGAAAAAATACTTGGGATAAACGCACAAAGACTGCTGGGACTGTAAGCAGTCATAGGGAGGGATAGCGGTGACCATTAAGGAAAAAGTGGCAAGTATTCTTGAACAAAACTGCGGAGAGTTCGTGTCCGGACAGGAGCTTGCCAGACAGCTTGGCTGCACACGGGGAGCGGTGTGGAAGGCGATCAAAGAACTTATCAAACAAGGCTTTGAGATCACAGCGGTGACAAATAAGGGCTATTGTCTGGAAACGAGCGGAGATATACTTACCCTCGGCGGCGTGAAAAAATATCTCTCAGACAGATACCGTGAGCTGGATATCCAGGTCTTTGACTGCGTGGACAGCACAAACGAGATCATAAAGGAATACGCTAAAAATGGCGAAAGTGAAGGCAAGGTCGTGATCGCCAGACAGCAGACAGGGGGCAAGGGAAGGCTGGGAAGGTCGTTTTTTTCCCCTAAAGATTCGGGATTGTATCTGAGCATTCTTTTAAGACCTCAGATGCCAATGTCAAAGGCGATGAGGATAACCACCTGCGCTGCACTTGCGGTGTGCGATGCAATAGAAAGTGCCACGGGCAGCAAGCCCGGCATCAAATGGGTCAATGACGTCTATCTTAACGGCGCAAAGGTCTGCGGCATACTTACAGAGGCGGCTGTTTCCGTGGAAAACGGAGGCTTCGATTATGCTGTGCTGGGTATCGGGGTGAACGTATATGTTCCCCAAGGAGGCTTTCCCAAGGAGATAGCAGACGTTGCCGGTGCAGTTGCCAATGACACGGTGCCCCGGCTGAAAAACAAACTGGCAGGCAGGATCATCAGCAGCTTTATGGATTATTACCACGATGTGGAAAAAGGCGGTTTCCGCCGTGCATATAGCGAAAGGCTGATGTGGAAGGGCGAGGACATATATATCATAGGTCCACAGGGCAGGACCCCATGCAGGATCATAGATGTGGATGACGAATGCCGCCTTGAAGTGGAAATGGAAAACGGCGAAAAAAGGCTGATCTCAAGCGGAGAGATAAGCATCAGACGGCGCTGATCGCACAAATGCAGCACATGATAGTTGATAACTGTAAGATTATTTGCAAAAATGACCGTTTACCTATTGAAAAATGAGAAATAATATGTTACAATAAATTGATAAGTATGTGTTGTGAGGGTAGTGCTTTATGAAAAATATAAAAAAAGTCGCCGCAATACAGGATATGTCCGGTCTGGGCAGGTGTTCTCTGACGGTGATAATCCCTGTATTGAGTGCAATGGGTATACAGGTGTGCCCTGTTCCCACGGCGGTGCTTTCGGCTCATACGGGCTACGGCGAATTCGTGATGCATGACCTTACAGATTTTATGGTGCCTGTGCTGGAGCATTATAAAAAGCTAAAGGTGGATTTTGACTGTATATACAGCGGCTTTTTGGCTTCTGCGGAGCAGATAGACCATTGCCTTGAGTTTTTCAGAGCCTTTCCCGACTCTTTGAAACTTGTCGACCCTGTGATGGGGGACGACGGAAGGGCGTATGCCACCTATACCAAGGAGCTTTGCGACAGAATGAGCGAGCTTGTGGCGGTAGCGGACATCATAACACCAAACCTTACCGAGGCGGCGATACTTCTTGGAGAGCAATACCCTAAGAACGCTGTGTCCCTTGACCTTATCAAAAGGTGGTTGGTGCGCCTGTCGGAAATGGGAGCAGGTATTGTGGTGATAACAAGCGTTATGCTTGAAGACGGAAATATGGCTACGGTGGGTTATAATAAAGCCGACGGCAGTTTCTGGAGACTGAACAGCAAAATTGTGCCGGCGCATTACTCGGGAACAGGCGATATGTTCGCCAGCGTGCTTATAGGCAGCATACTCAAAGGCGACGACCTGGCGGTAGCTATGAACAGAGCGGGAGATTTCACCGAGCACTCGGTCAGAGTTACATACAGATGCAAAAAACCGTGGACAGAGGGACTGATGTTTGAAGGCGAGCTTGGAAGGCTTTTTTCGGACAGACAGTACAATGATTGTGTGAGGATATGATGAGCTTTGGCAAAAAAACAGGGCCCAGGCTCCATATAGTCCTGGCAGAGCCAAGGATACCTCAGAACACAGGAAACATATCAAGGACCTGTGCGGTCACCGGTGCGGTGCTGCATATGATAAAGCCATACGGTTTCACCATTACAGACAGCCAGCTTAAACGGGCGGGGCTTGATTACTGGGATAAGCTTGAGATATACGAGTATGAAAGCCTTGATGATTTCTTTTCAAAAAACAGCGGCGATATGTTCCTTTTTACTACCAAGGGAAGAAAAGTACATTCTGATGCCGTTTACGACATAAATAAGGACACGTATCTTATTTTTGGCAGAGAGGATAAAGGGCTGCCTGAAAAACTGCTTTACGATAATCCTGATAAATGTGTAAGGATACCCATGCGAAAGACCCTGCGTAGTCTTAATCTTTCAAATTCCGTGGCAATAGCGGCTTATGAGGTACTCAGACAGTGGGGATATCCGGAGCTTTCCACAAAGGGACAGCTTACACAATACACTTGGCAAAATAACGGGGAGGATACATTATAATGGCTAAAATAAAGTTCATTACAGATTCCGCCAGCGACATTTCAGCGGAATATGAAAAAAAGTATGATATATTGATACTTAATTTCAAGGTGGCAATGGGCGATAAAAGCTACACCACACGTGTGGATTTCGACAACAAGAAGTTCTATAAGATGCTTGATGCGTATGACGGAGTTCCCACGACCTCACAGATAACCTCTATGGAATATGCAGAGGTTTTTAAAGAGCTTTACAAACAAGGTTATACCGATGTTATAAATACCACCATAAACAGCCAGGGTTCAGCTACATACGGCAACTCCCTTATGGCGGTGGATATGTTCTTTGAGGAGAACCCGGAGGCAAAGGGAAAAATAAACTTTTACAACATCGACGGCAGAGGATATACCGGCGGCTACGGATATGCCGTTATCCAGGGTGCCAAAAAGGCAAGAAAGGGCATGGAGGCCAAGGATATTGTCGCTTTTATGAAAGACTGGATCGACAATTGCGTTATCTTCTTTGCTCCGTATACTCTTAAATATGCCAGAAAGTCCGGAAGGATACCTTCCGCCGCTGCATTCGTGGGGGAGGTCATGGGACTAAAACCCGTGATGAGGATACAGGACAACAAGATAGTTACCGAGACTAAGGTCAGAGGCGACAAGGCGGTAATCCCAAAGATACTTGATCTTACAGTTGAACACATGATACCTAAGACCCCATACTGTATCGTATACGGAAACGACGAGACGGTTATGGAGGAAATGGCACAGATGATGATAAAAAAGGTTGGCTATCCGCCGGAAAAGTATTTTCAGATAGGTGCGGCAATAGCTATCAACGCAGGTCCCAGAGTCGTGGGTGTTATTTTCAAGGCACAGCATAAGTAAAACTGAGCTTTTGGAGGAGTGCTTAATGAACGGAAGATTGCCGTGGATACTTATGGGCGGTGGTATCGCCATAATACTTGTGACCGGCTGGTGCAGATTTCTTATTGATGTGGACAGAGTGTGGTCGATCACGGCACTTATCATCGGTCTGATCATGGTGGCAGCAGGTGTGATAATCAATTCAAAGGGCGGCAAGGATAAGTCCGACAAGCAATAGCACTTATGAAAAAGTTTGTGCGTCCGAAAGAGCGCTTTTTGGATAAACAGCCGTAAGGCGGATATAAAAACGTAAATCATGGGGCGTGCCCCAAATATAATAAAGAGAGGATGTCTGTAATTATGGCAGGATTAAACAAGGTTAGTGTTGATGACATTAACGTAAAGGGAAAGAAAGTTCTTGTGAGAGTTGATTTCAACGTACCACTCAAGGACGGCGTTATTACTAATGATAATAGAATAACAGCTGCGCTCCCTACTATCAAAAAACTGGTAGCTGACGGCGGAAAGGTAGTTCTTTGCTCACACCTGGGCAAGCCAAAGAACGGCCCAGAGGCTAAGTTCTCACTGGCACCCGCTGCTGCAAGACTTGCAGAGCTGGTAGATACAAAGGTTACTTTTGCAGCCGACGATACAGTTGTTGGCGAGAATGCAAAGAAGGCTGTTGCTGAAATGAACGAGGGCGAGATCGTCGTTCTTGAAAACACCAGATTCAGAGGCAACGAGGAGACCAAGAACGGTGAGGAGTTTGCTAAGGAGCTTGCAGACCTGGTTGACGGACAGGTTTTCGTTATGGACGCTTTCGGTTCCGCTCACAGAGCACACGCTTCAACAGCAGGCGTAACAAAGTTTGTTAAGGAAACAGCAGTAGGCTATCTGATGCAAAAGGAGATCGCTTTCCTTGGCAACGCAGTTGAGGATCCTGTAAGACCTTTCGTTGCTATCCTTGGCGGTGCAAAAGTTGCAGACAAGCTCAACGTTATCAATAACCTGCTTGAAAAGTGCGATACACTTATCATCGGCGGCGGAATGGCTTATACATTCCTCAAGGCTCAGGGCAAGGAAGTTGGTCTTTCACTGGTTGACGACACTAAGCTTGACTACTGCAAGGAAATGATGGAAAAGGCTGAAAAGCTTGGCAAGAAGCTCCTTCTTCCTATTGATACAACTATCGCAGCAGGTTTCCCTGATCCTATCGATGCACAGATCGACGTTAAGGTAGTAGATACCGACAAGATCCCTGCCGATATGGAGGGCCTTGACATCGGTGACAAGACCGCAGCTCTCTTCGGTGACGCTGTAAAGAGCGCAAAGACAGTTGTTTGGAACGGTCCTATGGGCGTGTTTGAGAACCCTGTTCTTGCAAAGGGAACTATCGCAGTTGCAAAGGCACTTGCCGAAACAGATGCTACAACTATCATCGGCGGCGGAGATTCCGCAGCTGCTGTTATACAGCTGGGCTTTGCCGACAAGATGAGCCACATCTCAACAGGCGGCGGAGCTTCACTTGAGTACCTTGAGGGTAAGGTACTTCCGGGCATCGACGTTATAGCTGATAAGTAATATTCCACAGGCTCAATAGAAAACAAAGCTTGGGGCAGGCAGAAAAATGCCTGCCCTTTTTGTTTCAGGCGGCTGTGTGTCAATAAGGGGAGAAGAATGAAAAACTATCGTTCATATTTCAGAGCAAACCTCAAGCTGCTGCTTTCGGTGCTTGGTATCATGCTGCTGTTTGATGCTGCCATAATCATGTCGGGGATCGAAAACAGATTCAACGGCGAGTTTCTGATCTCAATGCTTATTTTCCTGGGAGTGACTGTGGCTGTAATGGCGCTTTTGTGTATGCTCATTGTACGTACTGCAAATAAGATGATACCTGTTGCGAAGATCATTGATGAAAAGGGAATGTGTCCGGAGGCGATAGAAAAATACCGCCAGCTGAACCCTAAAATGGGCGCTAAAGAACACTGTGTACTTGCTTCTTATTACCTTGCAATGGAAGATACGGACAGCGCAGAAAATGAACTTACTGCCGCCGGACAGCTTCAGATGTATGACACGGTGACAGAGGTATATTACTCGGAGCTTTTTACCCAGATGAGGTTAAAACAGAGAAGATTTTACGAGGCTGCTTTAATGCACAACAATCACCTGAGCGTGAACAGGGCATACTGCAAAGCCCATCCCGGGGCAATAGCTGTTGAGCATTATTCAAACGGTGCGCTGCTCGAGGCGTTAAACGGAAATATGGGCGGGTCAATGGATAATATAAATGCCATGGAAAAGTCCATAAAAAAAATACGCAAGCTTGCCTTTTCCAGAAATACCGTGCTTATGGGTGTATACCTTATTATGAGGGATTATGTCAATGCAGACAGCATAAAAGACAGGATGCTCAAGGACATTGAAACTTTTGACAGGTTTGATCTTAAAAGCGACAAACAACTGATAATGCAGGACATAAGAAGTATGCAAACGATGTTTGACGAGCGCACGTGGAATATATATCAATAAAATGTGAGAGGAAAGAATGGTAATGGAATTTTTAGCTGTGCTGGCAGATGAATCAAGTGAAACACCTCTTAAAGGTGTGTTTTCAAGCTGGCAGGGAATAGTCGGGATAATACTTGCAGTAGTCGGGATAATGATGGTCTATGTGGGCATAAAGGTCTATAATGGATTCAAAATTGATTTTTCAACTTCACAGAATGTCCCCGAGGAGGATACTCACGTTCCTGCTACGGCTAAGATACAAAATAAGGTGAAAACCACAATGCCCGATTTCAACGGACAGGGAGAGCGTGAGATAATCGAGTGGACTATGGTGTATGAGGTGGACGGGGAAAAGTATAAACAGACTATCCCCGACAACGGATACGAAAAAGGTCAGATAATAGATATCATGTATGAGCCTGAGGATCCAAACGACTTTTATGTTTACGACAAGCAGGCGGAGGAGGCGGCTGCGGCAGCAGAGGAAAATGATGAGCAGCAGGAGCCGGCAGAGAAAAACAAGCTGGGACTTGGCATGGTCGTGCTTGCGCTGCTTCTTATAGGCATAGGAGTTATGATGATAATAAGCTGATGTGCGTTGACAAAACGGCACGGATGTAGTATAATAAAAGGGCTGAAAAGCAAGATTTTTGTTTAATCACGGGGCTTTGCCCCAATCAATAGAAAAGGAGTTTTTTACTATGAAAAAGTCGGTAAGAAAGGCTATCATCGCCGGAAACTGGAAAATGAACAAGACAAGACCCGAGGCTAAGGAGCTTTTGGAGGCTATCAAGCCGCTGGTTGCCAACGCTGAGGGCAAGGTAGAGGTCATCGCTTGCGTACCTTTCACAAATCTTGAAACTGCTATCAATGTTACCGCCGGTTCAAACGTAAAGATCGGTGCAGAGAACTGCCACTTTGAAAAGAGCGGCGCATTCACAGGAGAGATCTCAGCAGATATGCTTACAGAGCTGGGAGTTGAGTATGTAGTTCTGGGTCACTCGGAGAGAAGACAGTATTTCGGCGAGACAGACGAGACTGTTAACAAGAGAACAAAGGCTGCACTTGCAGCAGGTCTGAAGCCTATCGTTTGCGTAGGCGAGCTGCTGTGGGAGCGTGAGTGCAATATCACCGAGGAAGTTATCGCAAAGCAGATCAAGCTGGATTTCTACGATGTTTCAGCTGATGACATCAAAAAGTGCGTTATCGCTTATGAGCCTGTATGGGCTATCGGTACAGGCAAGACCGCAACAGCAGATCAGGCAGAGGAGGTCTGTGCATTTATCAGATCAATGCTGGCAAAGCTGTATGACGATGCTACCGCACAGGCAGTAACTATCCAGTACGGCGGATCTATGAATGCAGGCAACGCAGCTGAGCTCCTGAGCAAAGAAAACGTTGACGGTGGTCTTATCGGCGGCGCATCACTCAAGGCAAACGACTTCAACACCATCGTTCAGGCTGCTGTTGAAGGTTGATAATACAGTTCACTATAAGTGAGTAGAATGGAGATATATTATGAGTAAAAAAACAGTTGTACTTGTTGTTATGGACGGTGTGGGTATCTCACAGACACATCTTGGAGATGCTGTAACAGAGGCAAACACACCTACCCTTGACAGACTGTGGAAAGAATGTCCTCACACCACATTGAAAGCACACGGAGATGCTGTGGGACTGCCCACAGATGACGACATGGGAAACTCTGAGGTAGGACATAACGCACTTGGCTGCGGACAGATCTATTCTCAGGGTGCAAAGCTGGTAAACGAGTCTATCGCAAGCGGAAAGATGTTTGAGTCTGCAACATGGAAAAAGCTCGTTTCCAATGTAAAGGATAACGGCTCTGTGTTCCATTTCCTCGGTCTGCTGTCAGACGGAAACGTTCATTCCAATATTGCACACCTTAAAACCATGCTTGCCCAGTGCAAGAAAGAGGGTGTTGCAAAGGTAAGATGCCATATCCTCCTTGACGGACGTGACGTTCCTGCAACAAGCGCACCTATCTACATCGAGGATCTTGAAAAGTGCATGGCTGAGCTTAACGACGATACATTCGATGCACAGATCGCTTCCGGCGGCGGAAGAATGAAGATCACAATGGACAGATATCAGGCTGACTGGGGCATGGTAGAGCTTGGCTGGAACACCCACGTTCACGGCGAGGGCAGACAGTTTGCAACAGCACTTGAAGCAGTCGAGGTTCTCAGAGGAGAGACCGAGGCCATTGACCAGGATCTTCCTCCTTTCGTAATCGCAAAGGACGGCAAGCCTGTTGGCAAGATCGAGGATAACGACAGTGTAGTCCTGTTCAATTTCAGAGGCGACAGAGCACTTGAGATATCTATGGCATTTGACGGCGGAGCAGAGTTCAAGCACTTTGACAGAGGCGTTATGCCAAAGGTGATATATGCAGGTATGCTGGAGTATGACGGAGATCTGAAGATACCTAACAACTATCTTGTAAATCCGCCTGAGATAAAGAATACTCTTTCTGAGGTGCTCGTTAATGCAGGACTTAATTCCTATGCAGTTTCCGAGACACAGAAGTACGGTCATGTTACATATTTCTGGAACGGCAATCGCTCCGAGAAGTTCTCTGAGGAGCTTGAAACATGGAAGGAGATACCTTCTGATAACGTTTCATTCGATCAGAGACCGTGGATGAAGTCCGCAGAGATCACCGATGATATGATCGAGGCTATCAAGTCACAGAAATATGATTTTATCAGATGCAACTATCCTAACGGAGATATGGTAGGTCACACAGGCTCCATGGACGCAACCTTGGTAGCTGTTGAAGCTGTTGACCTTGGTCTTACAAGACTGCTTAAAGTTGCACAGGAGTATGACTGCACAGTTCTTATCACCGCAGACCACGGTAATGCAGACGAAATGCTTGAAAAGAACAAGAAGGGCGAGATCAACGTAAGAACAGCTCACTCGCTCAACCGTGTTCCTTTCTTCATCGTAAGCAAGGATAAGTACGAGATCATCGACGCTGAAAGCACCAAGTACGGCCTTGCAAATGTTGCACCCACCGTGCTGAAGATATTTGGGATCAAAGCTCCCGACTGCTGGGAAGACTCAATGATCTGAACAGAATAACCGATAATTGTCAAGTAATTGAGGGGGACTCTTTTAGAGAAGAGTCCCCCTCAAACTCCCCCCAGAAACCTCTTAATGAATTTCAGAGATATGGAAAATAAATTTTCATATCTCTGAAATTGACTGAAAGTCCCGAGAGAGTCAGAGGAGGATCATTCCTGAAAAAGCCCTCGATCACATGACAACTATCATTTATTATGATAAGAACATGGCTGACATAGAATAAAAGCAAAAGCTGAGGTTTTCACGCCTCAGCTTTTTTTATGCCCCAAAGTCCGTAGGGGTCTCTTTTCAGTTCGTTTTCGTAAAGGGAAATCACCGGCAGAATATCAAAGAACATCACCTTGCAGCTGCCAATGAACGTTTCTTTTATAAGCCCTTTTTCATAAGCCATCTTCTGAATGGTGTACCACGCCTTTATCGGAGGGTGGCCTGTTTCGATGATCCACTTATCGGGCGGATATATGCGGTTTATTTCCTCACCCGGTGCAAACTGCCGGGTTATCTCTTCGGGAGTGTTCCCTTCAACGTAGTGCATCGCTGTCAGCTTGTATATGTCCACACCCAAAAGCAGCGCTTTGCCGCCATTGTGGATAGCATAGTCAAGTCCGCCTTTTAAAGCCTCCTCGCCATGCAGCCCCCAGCCGCTCGTGCTTATGGTATCCCGTCCCGAAACAGTGTCCGGCAGACTTCTGAAAGTATCCGCAACAATTCCCATAGCCGTGTGGGGCGTATCGGGATCGAGCTTTCTGATCTTGACCGTTATCCCAAGCTGTTTGTCCTCGCTTGTAAGTTCAAGCTCCCTGCTCAGCCTCAGCGCAGGCATAAAAATGCTTCCCTGGGGCGTGACCAGCTCTTTCAGCACATCTATCAGCGTCATCGCACCGCCCTCAAGCTCCCCGAAACTGCTCAGAGAACTGTGCACCTCAAGCACCATGCCGCTTTCAACGCCAAGCTGCACCAGCGCCTTTTTCAGATCATTCCTGTTTACCATTTTTCTGCACACCTTTTGTATTCAGCTGGTTTTTCACCAGCGCCGCCAGATAAAGCGAGCCGCAGATAAGCGTTATGCCCTCGGCGTTTGCAGCCTGTAAAGCTTTTATTTGCTCACCTATCGGCATACTGCATTCCTGCGCCTTACCACCCAGAGAGTTTATCCGCAGGGCAAGCTCAATTTTACTGATCGCCCTGTCCGAGAACCCGTCCACAGTATAAAACCTGTCCACATACGGTATCAGTTTTTTCACAGCCTCGTCGATGTTCTTGTCGGCACACATACCGATAAGGGCAAAGCACTTTTTTGCACACCCCTCAAGCACTCCCGACAGGGCACCCAGTCCGTCGGGGTTGTGGGCTCCGTCAAGTATCGTCAGGGGAGAGGAACAAAGCACCTCCACCCTTGCAGGCAGCACCGCCTGTGAGATACCAAGGCATATATCCTCGTCACTCAGCCTGAGTTTTTCTTTCAGTATTTCGCACCCCTCGATCACGCTCAGAGCATTTTTGATCTGGTGTCTGCCGCCCATTGAAAGGGTGTAATGTCTGCCCTTGTATTCAAATTCCGAACCGGCTTCATCGCTTCTTTTCACCCTCAGCCTGCTTGTATCGGGAATGATAAGTCTGCTGTGCTTTTGTAATGCCGTGCTTGTTACGGCATCGACTGCCTCTTGTGGGTTGTATGGGCTGAGAACGCACGGTACGCCGGGCTTGATTATTCCTGCTTTCTGTGCAGCTATCTCAGCGATAGTATCTCCCAGTATCGCTGTGTGGTCAAGGTCTATGGTAGTTATCACAGTCAGCAGCGGGGAAGCTATAACATTTGTACAGTCAAGCAGTCCGCCAAGCCCTGTTTCCAGCACCACAATGCTGCAATTATGCTTCGCAAAATATAAAAAAGCTATCGCCTGAGATATCTCAAACTGAGAAAAATCACACCTGTCGGGGGAAAGCTCCGCCTTTTTTTTCACCTGCTGTGCTATCTCATCAAGTTCATCATCGGCAATGTCCTCGCCGTTGATCCTTATCCTGTCGTTGTAATGCACGATGTAAGGCGAGGTAAAGCAGCCGGTCTTCAGCCCTGCGTTTATGAATATCCTGCTAAGCATCTCACAAACCGAGCCTTTGCCGTTGGTACCTGCCACATGGACAAAGCGCAGATCATTTTGCGGGTCGCCAAGTGCCGAAAGCAGCCTTCTGATGCGTCCCAGGTCTTTCACCGGTTTTCCCGAGTGAGAAAATGAGTTGATAAATTCTATGCCGGATCTTTCAGTTGAGTTTTCGATCATTATTATTATCCTTTTTTTGATTTATAGTTCGCAAAACAGCTCGATCTCCTCTCCGAGAGGTCCAAAGCAAAAAGCCATTCGCAAAGGGTATTCCGGCTCGGATGGGATGACCTTGGTGTTTGGCTGCACAAAGACTTCGTAGCCTGCCTGTGCAACCTTTTCAGCGGCTTTGTCAACGTCGTCCGTTTCAAATGCAACGTGGCGTATAACACCTTTTCGGTGCTCGCCTTCTTCGCCGCAAAAAACTTCTATCAAGCCGTTTGAGGTGTCTATCATTATTCCGCTGTCCCATTGGCGGCGCAGTTTCATTCCAAGCACTCCGATGTAAAAATCCTTGACCCGTTCAAGCTCCTGGGTGGTTTTACATTTCATAGAGATATGGTGTATTCCTTTTATCATAGCATTTCCTCCGCTGCTTTATGGTCACATCTCGTCGATTATGGCTTTGAGCTGAGCAGCAGTTTCAGCGTTCACCCCTGCGGTCTGTGCGATCTGCTCAACGCTTGCACCTTTCATGGCTTCTTTTGTCTTGAAAGTGGTTATCAGCTTTGCGGCTTTTTTGTCGCCGACTCCCTTAACCTTTGTAAGCTCCAGCTGGTAAGCGTTTTTACGGTGCTTTTTAGCCTGATAGGTTATCGCAAAGCGGTGCACCTCGTCCTGTATGGCTGTGGCAAGGTTGAATGCACTGCGGTTTTTGGAAAGAGCGATCTCTCCCTCGCCCGTAGCAACAGCTCTTGTTCTGTGCCGTGAGTCTTTCACAAGTCCGAACAAAGGGCAGTTCACACCCATTTTCCTAAGCATAGGCTCGACCGCATTTACGTGGCCCTTGCCTCCGTCAAGAAGAATAAGATCGGGCATTATGGAAAACCCTTCGTCTGTTTTTTCAAAGTAGTTTTCAAACCGTCTGTGCAGCACCTCACGCATACACTCGTAGTCATTTTGCTCCTCAACGGTCTTTATTGAAAAGCGCTTATAGTATTTTTTACAAGGTCTGCCGTTTTCAAAAACCACCATTCCTGCCACCATATTTGTTGAGGCAAGATTTGATATGTCGTAGCATTCGATAAACCTTGGGGGCTTTTCAAGTCCCAGAGCTTTGGAAAGCTCTTCAAGTGCGGTGACCTCACGCTTTGTTCTCCCCGTCTTGTTTGAGATAAACTCGGCGGCATTGGACTTTGCCAGCTGTGTAAGGCCAACAAGGCTGCCTCGCTGAGGCACAAAAAGGCGGACGGAATGTCCTGCTTTTTGCTGTAAATACTGCTGAACTATCTCACGGTTCTCAAAGTCTTCTCCGATGAGTATTTTCTTGACTATCTTATCCTTGGAAGAATAGTACTGCATGAGGAATTGTTCAAGCATCTGTGAGCTTTCCATTTTCTCTCCAAGAAAATGGTCGGATTTGTCAAACAATCTTCCGCCCCGGTACATTATAACGCTGGCACAAGCCATCTGTGCGTTTTGCGCCACGGCAACGATATCCATATCTTTTATTTTCTCATCAATTATCTTCTGGCTTTCTGCGGCTTTGTTGATAGCGTTTATCCTGTCACGCAGTTTGGCAGCTCTTTCAAATTCAAGATTTTCCGCAGCCTCGTTCATTTCCTCTGTAAGACGTTTTACGGAATCCTGTGAGCCGCTGGTTATAAAATCCACCGCCTGGTCAACAATGTGATTGTATTCATTTTTGCTTATCCTTCCGGTGCACACACCCATACAAAGTTTGATATGCTGGTTAAGACAAGGGCGCTGTTTTTTTATATCCCGTGGGAAGACCCTTGAACAGGTGGGAAGCATAAACACCTTGTTTGCCTCGGTGACAGCCTGTCTGACTGCAAAGGAACTGGTATACGGTCCGATATAGCGTGCGCCGTCGTCCTCTTTCTGAAGGGCAGCTTGCAGGCGTGGATATTCTTCGTTTGTGACTTTTATATAGCTATATCCTTTATCGTCTTTCAGAAGTATATTGTACTTTGGCTTGTATTGCTTGATAAGAGAACATTCCAGCACCAATGCTTCAAATTCGGAATCGGTAACGATAAACTCATAGTCGTAAACGTTCTGCACCATTTTCCACACTTTGGGAAGGTGATCCTGACCGGCACGAAAATATGAGCTTACACGATTTTTAAGATTCTTCGCCTTGCCGATATAGATGATCTCGTGGGTCTTGTTTTTCATTATATAGCATCCCGGCGATTCGGTGAGCCTGTGGGTTTTGTCCCGCAGGAACTCTATCCGGGGGTTGTCATTTTCGGTGATATACATTTATTAACTCCTTATCAAACAATTGTATAACCTGATCTGTTCAGAGCAGAAAGCGCCTCATCAAAGCGTTCTTTTTTCACAAGTATATAATCGGTGTTATAGGTAGAGACAGCAAACACTCCTATGTTGTGACGTGCAAGAATATCTGTTATCTTTGAAAGGATACCGATCAGAGAAAAATCCAGCGTTCCACATATACGAAAGGCTTTCCAGCCGTCCTCACGGGCGCAGGTGTTAAGCGGTACATCCTTTGTGGGACATACAAGGGATATTTCTTCATCTGTCCTGCTTATAAAAAACAGCTTGATTTTTGTATTTATTTCATCAAAAGTGCTTACCTTGCAAACGGTAAGGTCATATTCAAGTTTTTGTATATTCATTGTTACTCCTTGTTAAGCCTTTGGAAAGACCACGGTCACGTGCATCTCTCCGTCTTTTTGCTCGGCAAATATCTCTCCGTTCATTTTCAGCATAAGTTGTCTGCAAATATACAGACCAAGACCGCTTCCGCTTTTATCTGCGCTGTTTGAGCCTCGCCAGAAGCTGTCGAAAATATGCAGCATCTCCCCCCGGGGCAGGGTACAGCCGCTGTTTGCAACGCAAACCAGCTTGCAGTTGTCCTCCTGGGTGACGCAAATGTTAATATACTTGCCGTCGCCGTATTTCAAAGCATTTTCCATAAGGTTACGCATTACCTCGATGCTTCTGCGGAGATCTCCTTTAAGGATACAATCAAGAGGATTGTCCACAGTAAAGAGGGTACCGCATTCATGAAGTCTTTGTGCGTAATGCTCTTTTACAGACTCAAGCAGCTCAGACAGGTAAAACTCACCTTCCTCAACTTCCAGATGGAGAAAATCTTCGTTTGCCGAATGCGTCAGCTGGGTCACGAATCTTTCAATGTCGTCTGCATTCCTGTCAATATTTCTTGCTGCCTCGGCGAGCTTTTCCTTGTCTGTATAAATGCCTTTTGTCATAGCTTTTGAGTAAAGTTTTATTGCCGAAAGAGGGGTTTTTATATCGTGGGAAATGGAAAGAATAAGGGTCTGTTTTTCTTTAAGCAGCTCAAGCTCCTGTTCTTTCTGGTCAATAATATTTTCACGCAGCATATTAACTCCCCAGACGAATTTTCCAAAGTATCTGTTCTTACTTTCGTCAAGTGGCTGTGTAAGCTTGCCTTTTGACAGGTCATAGGGTACGTTTGAAAGCTTGTTGAAGGGGCGCAAAAGACGCAAACGAAAATAGACCAGCACAGCTATAAGCAAAATGCTCAATGTACCCAGTGATATATTAAGTATAAGTCTTGCCTTTCCAAGATCGCCGGTGCTGCCGCTGTAATCAAACCGGTAAAGCTTTCCGTTTATCTGCTTTATGTAGTTATCGCTTTTTGAGTTGAAAAAATCGCTGCTTTGTGACTGCTCGGTAACAGAGGTGACATATTCGCATTGGGAAATATCGGGAGTCTGTTCATTTTCTATCTGTTTACAAAGTCTGTTTATCTCAACCATATACGGTCTGCCCTGAGTCTTTTCGGCAGAGCCGAGCCATATGTTCGCCGCTGCAAAAACGGCTGTGATAACGATCAGGGAAACTACTAATAATATGCTGTTTTTTTTCATACGAATTTATACCCCACACCCCATACAGTCTGTATGCGAACAGGCTTTTTAGGGTCGTTTTCTATCTTTTCTCTCAGCCATTTTATATGTACGGTCAAAGTCTGCTGTTCGGAAAAGCTGTCGCTGCCCCACACTCTGTTAAAAAGAAAATCTTTAGTAAGGGTCTTGCCGGCATTTTCCACAAGCAGCTGCAAAAGCTCAAATTCTTTTGGAGTCATTTCAAGGAGCTTTTCGTTGCGAAATGCTGTTTTTTCTGATTTATTAAGCCGAAGGTCACCGCTTACCACTTCGTCAAGTGAGTATCTGCGTTTGAAAACTCCGGCGATCTTTGCAAGGAGAATATCTATATCAAACGGCTTTTCAAGGTAATCGTCCGCACCTATCATAAGTCCGTTGAGTTTGTCGCTTTTATCGCCCTTTGCGCTTAGAATAAAAATCGGTGTATCGTCTTTTTTCCTGATGCGCTCGCACACCGAAAACCCGTCCATTCCCGGGAGCATAATGTCAAGCAGCACCAGTCTTGCACCGTATTTTTCAAAAATATCGACGGCTTTCTCTCCGCTGTCCGCCACGGTGACGGTATAGCCCTCTGCCCGCAGAAAATCGCTCATCAGCGTGGAAAGCTCCTTATTGTCCTCGGTAATAAGTATATCTATCATATCATCACTCCATTTTGATAGTTTACCTTTATTTAAGGATAGCATAGCTATGTAAGCTTGTCAAGTAAAAGAGCAAAGCACCCGATGATGACCGATCGATGTCATTATCGGGTGCTCTTTTTCTTCCTGATCCCTACTACCAGCCCATTTCCATAAGCCAGTTATTCAGCGTTCTTTCACGCTCACGGATATTCATACCCTCGGAGAAAATGCCAAGCTCCTTTTCGCCTCTTATCTCACCGTCTACGATAAACAGCACCCTTGAACATTTTGAAGCAACCCTTGCATCGTGAGTTACCATCATTATCGTTGTGCCGTCACGGTTGAGTGAGCAAAGCATATCCATTACCTCGTCTGAGGAGCTTCTGTTAAGAGCACCTGTGGGCTCGTCAGCGAAAATTATCTTGGGATCGTTTATCATGCTGCGGCAGATGCAGGCTCTTTGCAGCTGTCCGCCAGACACCTCGTTTATATCGTTGCCTGCTGTTTCGATTATGCCCATTTTTCGCATCAGCGACTCGCCCTGTTCCTTTATTTCCTTTCGGCTGCGTTTTTTGCTTTTAGCCTCGGTAGCGGGAAGGATTATATTATCAAGGATAGTCAGGTTTTTGAGCATATGCATCTGCTGGAATATGAACCCCATTTTTTCAAGCCGAACGTTTGCCAGCTTTTTTTTCGTCATTGCTGCAATGTTCTCACCGTCCAGTTCCACCTCGCCGGAGGTTGCGTCGTCCATTCCCGAGGCGGTGTAAAGCAGCGTTGATTTGCCTGAGCCCGAGGGTCCCATTATTGCCACCATTTCCCCTTTGTTTACTTCAAAGCTCACATTACGCAGAGCGTTGTTCTGTTTTTTGTTGGTGATGTATGTCTTGCACAGGTCTGTGACCTTGAGTATTTTTTGTGCCATAGTTTTTCTCCTTTTCTCTTACTCTATGCTTGATGTCTGCTGAGCGGTGATGCGTTTTGTATACGCCGCTGTGATCCATACGCTTATTGCCATAAGTGCCATTATCGCTACCGGGTAGATCACCGCAACTCTTAGTGTGTTCATGGAGTAGGTGATGCCGCTGTTTACGCCCATAAAGCTGAATATTGGGTTGCCTATTAGCTTTGATACGGGCAGCGCCAGGAAGCCTGAGATGACAGCTGAAATAACTGCGGTGATGATAAATCTCTTGGTGTGCCATTTGATTATCTTATTATCCTTGAAGCCGATAGCTTTCAGCGTTGCTATCTCGCTCGTTTCCTTGATTACCATTGATCTTTCCATAAGCACTGCGACCATTATAACTATCGCAGCGGAGAGGATAAGGAAGAAAAACTTTATTGTATCAAATACAGGTCCTACCTCGGTCGTGTCCTGCGCTTGCTGTGCGCCTGTTTTTACATCGACGATGTCGGGGAATAAGTCCTTTATCTTTTCGATGCGCTTTTCAACTTCCTTTTCGCTCGGGTCATCGGTGAAGAGGATCTGTGCGGAGAAGCTGCCGCTGATAAAGTTGTAGTCAAGGTCAAGATCCTCGTGGAATCTGATGCTGTGTCCCATATTCATCATAGCATCGTACATACCCGAAATGATAAGGTCGTATTTTTTGTCACCCACGGTGACGGTTATGGTGTCGCCGATGTCTGCGCCAAGCTCTTTTGCGGTGGCGGGCTGGATAGCGACCTCGTCCTTGTTCTGCGGGGCGCTGCCCTTGGTGTAGATGTGTTCATCTGCCTTGTTGTTTACGCCCTGTATGCCAATGACTTTTGTTGCTTTGCCGCCGAACTCCTGTTTGCAGGATATCATCATTTCCTGGAAAACTCGTGCGGGTATGCCGTTATCGGCAAGCGTCTGCTCCATTTTCTTATACTTATCCGTAATGCTCTGCCTGCTGCTGTCATATCTGTTATCGTTATTGCTGAAAGCCACATCCGCAGGTATGCACGCAAGCAGCGAGAGAGTTTGCTTGCTGTTGAGGGTATCGGCGCAGATGTCAAGGAACTGTATGGGCAGCATAGTGAGTACGAACACAACGATGATGATAAGAAACTTCTTTGGTGCGCTTATTACATCGTTCGATGCCATAAAGGTCGTTGCGCCAAGGCGTGACTTGGAAAGTCTGAGAAAGCCTTTTCTCTTGAATCTTTCACCTGTCTGACCGTTTCTGATAGCGTCAACAGGGGAGAGCTTGTTTGCTTTTCTTGTGCAGATGAGTGCGAACAGCATTATCACTGCAACTACTGCTATCGCACAGATGATGTTGATGAAGATGTTGCTGCTTGACTCGACCATTACCGAGGACGAGGAGAGGTCTGTGAGCAGGTCGCCGAATGGGAAACTGAGGGCTGTGCCTATCACTGCGGCAACGACCGAGATAGCAAGGTACTTTACAAGGTACTGGCTGCGTATTTTCATATTGCCAAGACCGATGGCTTTCATAACGCCTATCTCTCTGAACTCTGACGAAATGGTGAAGGAGATGGTAAATCTCAGAACAATGAGTGATACGATTATCAGTATTGCGCTTACTGCCAAAAGCAGCAGGGCAACTATCATATCAAAGAGGTAGGAGGATTTGATAAACTCCTTTTTTCCGCTGAACACAAAGCTCAGGTCTGATTTGTTGAGCGTGTCTACGATGTCATCGGCGTGATCTGTGGTGATGTAGTAGAATTTGGTCTTTGTGCCGAGCTTTTCAGCCTCCTGCATAAACGGCTGTGCGTCCTCGTCGTTGACGATCATTCTGCCGATGCCCATAAGTGCCGAGCCGAGTGCTGCATCGTAGAATGTGCCGCTTACCTTGAGATCCTTTTCGACATTTCCGAGGTGCAGGGTGATGGTATCGCCGACCTTTATATCGGACTGACCCAGGAACTTGTTTGCAATAAGTATCTCGCCCTTTTTCACGCTTGTTATCTTTTGCTTGTTCTCGTCAAAGTAATTGAGCTTTGTTTCGCTTATGGGCATAAGGTTTATTGAGGATTTGAAGCCTGTTTCCTTATTGCCCGCAAGGGTGATCTCATTGTGCTCCATGAACCATATCTGCTCGTGCTCGATCTTTGATATTTTGTCCATGTCCTTTTCAAGCACCTGATCGACGGTCTGGGTTTCTGTCCTGTTGTAGGTTGCGCACGCAACATCGGGCATGCCTGCTTTATCAAAGTAGTTATCAAGCGATGACGTAACGGATATCATACTGTTTACGCTGCCTGATATGAACATTACCGAGATGATGATGAACAATAGGATTATGGTGTTCATCGTTCTGCCTCGTCTGAGGTCTTTTTTTAAGATAGTAAAAAACATCTTACTTCTCCTTATCCTTGTTCTTTCTCATTCTCATAACAACTATCCCTGCAATAACTACTACCGTGGTTCCGGCAATCCACATTACCGCATGATCTTTTATCTCGCTGCGTATGATCCTTGAAGCCTCGCAAAAATATCTTTGCGCCTGCTTTTCACCGCAGCCAAGCTGCTGTGCGATGTCGGAAACGATTAGATCTTTTTCGTCCTTTGCAAAGAGGTTGTGATCCTCTATGGCATCAACAACTATCCTGCTTTGCTCCTGTGTAATCTCAGCTCTTGCTGAAAGTCTGTTTACAAATGTGTTTTTTGTCATTTTGATTATCCCCTTTCTTTTGTCTGCGGTGGTGTATCTCTTAGTGTAATCAAAGTATAACATGGTAATTCTTAAAAAATCATTAAAACACAAAAATGGCGCAGCTGCGTAATTTTATACTCTGTTTGCAAGAATATTTCCGGGGGATTCTAAAATTATATCGTTGACGAAAGTAAGGTGTTGTGGTATATTATTGTATAAGAGAGGAGCGGATGTAATTGCTTCAGATCAAAAACATATCAAAACAGTACAAAACAGGTTCGCTGGTGCAAAAAGCGCTTGACAACGTCAGTCTTGATCTGCGGGACAGCGAGTTTGTTGCCGTCCTCGGACCGTCGGGAAGCGGCAAGACCACCCTTTTAAACATCATCGGCGGACTTGACAGATATGACAGCGGAGAGCTTATTATAAACTCAGTCTCCACAAAGGAGTACAAGAATAAAGACTGGGATTCTTACCGCAATCACTCCATAGGATTTGTATTTCAAAGCTATAATCTTATACAGCATCAGTCCGTTCTGGCAAATGTGGAACTGGCTCTGACCATCGGCGGCGTATCCAGAGGAGAAAGAAAAAAACGTGCAAAAAAAGCACTTGAAGATGTGGGGCTTGCACAGCATATCCACAAAAGGCCCAACCAGCTTTCCGGCGGACAGATGCAGCGTGTGGCGATTGCCCGTGCCCTTGTAAATGATCCGGATATACTTCTTGCAGATGAGCCTACCGGTGCGCTTGATTCCCAAACGTCTATACAGGTCATGGAGCTTCTTAAAGAGGTGGCAAAGGACAGGCTTGTGGTGATGGTGACACACAATCCCGAGCTTGCCCAGGAGTATGCCACAAGGATAATCAGACTCAAAGACGGTCATGTGACCGATGACAGCGACCCGTTTTATCCCCAAAAGGAAAAGGTAAACGGCTCTGCAAAGCAGGGCAGGGCAAAAATGAGCTTTCGCACATCCCTTGCTCTTAGCTTTAATAATCTTCGTACCAAAAAGGGAAGGACCATACTTACGTCCTTTGCAGGCTCTATCGGAATTATCGGTATAGCACTTATACTTGCTCTTTCCACAGGCGTGAATACATATATCTATGAAAAGCAGAAAGAGACCATGCTTTCCTATCCTATCACCATAAACAGCAGAGCTTTGGATATAAACGCACTTAACAACAACCGGAAAAAATCAGAGGAAAATACGCAAGATCGCAGCGGCGCAGTATATGCCAGCTATAACAGACTTGAGCGAAGGCACACACGCCGATCCAGCGTGATGGATAACGACCTGACTTCCTTCAAGAAATACCTTGACGATCCCCAAAGCGAAATACGCAAATATCTGGGGGAGAATGGAGTGATATATACTTACGATCTGAGTTTTGAGGTTTTCAGCTACGACAGCAAAAACAGGCTTATCAACAGCAGTGCCGATCCGGATAAAATAGGCAGCGACCGTAACTCCCGAAAGAACAATAGCAGTAGCAGCAATCCCACATCTTTCCTTTCATCCCTCAACGGCAGCACCGGTTCCGGGGCGGAAAACTTTACCGAAATAATGAAAGGCACAGGAGACCAGGTGGTGAGCAGTGCCATTAAAAACAATTATGACCTTGTTTACGGCAAGTGGTGCAGCGAATATAATGAGGTCATGCTTGTTCTTGACAGCAACAGCTCTGTTTCCGCCGAGGCACTTTATCAGCTTGGTATCATCACCGCAGAGGAGTACACAGAGATCGCCGATAAAATAAGCAGCGGCGAAAAGGCGGGAGAAAAAATATTCTCCTACGAGCAGGTATGCTCAAGAACCTTTTATATCGTGCCTGCCTGCGACAGATATGTAAAAGGAATCGACGGCAGATTTACCACCGTCAGCGAGCTTGACGAGCAAAGACTGATAAAAAACGCCATACCGGTCAGAATATCCGGCATAGTCAAAGAAAAAGAGGACATAACAGTAGATATTGATTCTGTTATAGGTTATAACGCTGCGCTGACCAATTATATAATAGAGCATACAGATGCCAGTGAGGTTATCAAGGCACAGGAAGCATCAAAGGATATAAATGTGCTTACCGGTATGAAGTTTGACGCTGCCGACGACAACGCAAAGGTCGCAGATGCACGAAAGTATATCGCATCGCTGGGAGTGGGAGATAAAGCGAGCCTGTACACAATGGCTATGTATTACAGCGGCATAGATGTTTCAACCCAGTCAGATGAAAATACAATGGCAAAGCTGCTTGACCGGATGGCAGCCTCCGACGAGAACAGGACTTTGCTTATACAGATATACGACAAGTTTATCGCAGGCACTTCCTATAAGGATAATATGGAGTCCTTCGGCAAGGTCAGCCTGGATTCCCCGTCATCAATAAATATATACTGCGACAGCTTTGAGGATAAGGATAAGATAAACCAGTGTATCAAGGATTATAACGACTCCGTTGAAAGCGACAAGGCTATAACCTATACCGACTATGTTGCGCTTATAACCGAGTCCATAACCTCTATCGTAAACGCAATAACCTATGTGCTCGTGGCATTTGTTGCCGTGTCGCTGGTGGTATCAAGCATAATGATAGGGATCATCACCCACATTTCCGTGCTTGAAAGAACAAAGGAGATAGGGATACTCAGAGCACTTGGCGCATCAAAGCGCAACATCTCTCAGGTATTCAACGCCGAGACTTTTATAATAGGATTTTGTTCGGGCACCCTTGGAGTCGTCTTGTCCGAGATACTGCTTTTGCCCATAAATTCTATTATCAGGCGGCTTGCTGAGGGAGTGGACGTAACCGCAAGACTGCCGGTGCTGTATGGTGCGGTGCTTATACTCATAAGCATGGCGATAACCATGCTTGGCGGATTTATACCTGCAAAGCGTGCAGCGAAAAAAGATCCTGTCATCGCCCTTCGCACAGAATAGTAAAAACGAGAAAAGGTCTGTACCCGGAAAAAGAGTACAGACCTTTATGGTTTGACTTTTTTATGTAAATATAGTATCATATAAAAAGCTTTTGACTAACTGGAAGTGTAAAAATGAAAAGATCAAAAATACAAGCAGCAGTCTTTGCAGGTGCGTTTCTTTGCTGTTTTTTGTGGGCAAG
>ONMZ01000005.1 GCA_900319075.1 uncultured Eubacteriales bacterium | reverse complement strand
TGATAAAAACACTGTCGTAGCGCTACCCGAAGCTAGCGCGTCTGCCAATTCCGCCACACCTGCAAATATAAAAATATGAAACTTGACTTGCTTGAAGTCCGCCGGTGGTGATAAATACACTGTCGTAGCGCTACCCGAAGCTAGCGCGTCTGCCCAGCTTGCGAAGCAAGCTTGTCTGCACACACCTGCAAATATAAATATCTGATATTTTTACACGCCTCAGATCGGCGAGGTGGGTGCTGCCATGCTTTATGGTTTTACACACTGAGCCACGTTTTGGCTGTTTTCATCACAGCTTTAACATTATAACATATTCTGATGCGCTTGTCAAGAGTATTAGTCAAAAAACGCTGTTAAAGAATCAGCAGGAGTACTATGCCTTTGCCTGCGGCTTTTCGGATGCCACATATTTCATAAAGGCCTCGCTTTTTTGTAATATGCTGAACAAAGCAACGCCGATCAAGGTGACACATACAAATTCCCCAACGGCAATTCCAGCCGCACTGATCCAGTATGGCATATTCATAAATATTTTCATTTCAAGGGCAATTATAAATGTGTTGGATATAACAGGGAAGAGCGAACAGATCACCATTCTTATCAGGCTTCCTCGTTTACTCAGCAAATACATAGGTATTGCTGCTACAACAGTTGCCACGGTACCAAACAGTATATCAATAGGCATCGGACTGAATAGATTTGCAATGAAACATCCCATGGACATTGCAATAATGTAATCCTTGTTGAAAAAACACAGGAGCATCAGCGCTTCAGAGAGTCTGAATTGCAGATCGTTATAAGAAAGCGTGTACGGTGCAACAGTCAGCACAAAGTACAGCGCTGCGGCGACCCCGATACGTGTTACACGGCGGGAGTTAAAATACTCCATGTCCGACCCTCCTTGTTTATTGACATAGTGGTTTTGCCGAAAATGCTCCGTTTAAACTATTATCAGATAAACGAGCAGCCTGCTGCTCAACTGCAGCAGGCTACATATATTGGTTTATCATATTTACAAGCATTTCAACGTTCTTCTGATTTTGTTTCCTTGCGCCTATCTCCGTACCGAGATTTGGCTGACTGATTATAGTAACGCCTGTTCTTCCGTCGGGAATAACGCCCATTGCTATATATATCCTTTCGCCCCAGGTAAATAGCGAAATGCTTTTGCTGAGGTTTATGATATAGTTGTTCCTGTCAGCCAATTCGATATTGAAACCGCACATCTGCGCCGCATAGCCGACTGCATTGTAAACATAGTTTATGTCACGGCAGTAAGCCAGATCAACACGACAGCTTTTATCAGAAATCAGTCCCATTTATTATGCCTTGCCGATAGATCCGAACAGCTCCATCTTCTCTTTAACGGTAGCCTTGATAGCCTCAAAGCCCGGTGCAAGAAGTTTTCTTGGGTCAAAGCCCTTGCCCTGAAGATCCTTGCCTGCCTCGATATACTTTCTTGTTGCATCTGCAAATGAAAGCTGGCACTCTGTATTAACATTTATCTTTGCAACGCCAAGAGAGATAGCCTTCTTTATCATGTCAGCAGGGATACCTGTACCGCCATGGAGAACCAAAGGAAGCTCACCGACCTTTTCGTTTACAGCAGCCAGAGTCTCAAAGCTCAGACCTTCCCAGTTGTCAGGATATTTGCCGTGAATGTTGCCTATACCTGCTGCAAGGAAGTCAACTCCAAGATCAGCGATCATCTTGCACTCGTCAGGATCTGCACATTCGCCCCTGCCGATAACGCCGTCCTCTTCGCCGCCGATAGAACCAACTTCAGCCTCGATGGAAAGACCAAGACCGTGAGCAACGCTTACAAGCTCAGTTGTCTTTGCAATGTTCTCGTCAATAGCAAAGTGTGAGCCGTCGAACATGATGGATGTGAAGCCGGCCTTGATGCACTTGTAGCAGCCCTCATATGTGCCGTGGTCAAGGTGAAGTGCAACAGGAACAGTGATACCCAAAGACTTGTCCATTGCAGCGACCATAGCGGAAACTGTCTCAAAACCTGTCATGTACTTGCCTGCACCCTCGGATACTCCCAGGATAACAGGTGAATTAAGCTCCTGTGCAGTGAGCAGAACAGCCTTTGTCCACTCAAGGTTGTTGATGTTGAACTGACCTACTGCATACTTGCCTGCTCTTGCCTTATCAAGCATTTCCTTAGCGTTAACTAACATTTATAAATCCTCCAATACATTAAAAATATGGGTATTAACCTTTATAATTATATAACATATCAGTACTCTTTTCAAGGGGGACAAATTTGTTTTAACATTTATTTCACATTTGCCCCAAGACTGCCGGCAGGGAAGCGGGGAGAAATGGCTTAGTGTAAAATGATCGCAGTCAGAACAAGTGAAAAATGTATGAGAGGGGAAGCTGCAAACGTTCCTTGAGCCGGTTCGTTGACTTTCGTGAGAATATATGATAAAATATCAAAGAAAGGGAGGAGCTTTTATGAAGGTGAAAAAGCTTATTACAGCGGCGGTTTGCCTGTCGATAGTCGTTTTGGCTGCGGTATCGTGCAGTGACAGCAGCACTTCAAAAGCAGATACATCCTTGCCAAAAGACTCTTCCGAACCCGGCAGCAGTTCACAGGAGCAGAGTTCGGAACCTCCTGGGATCGTAAAAACCGAGCCTGAGCCCCGGGTGTCACAGATGGAAAACGTTAAGCTTCTGGGAAGGACATATAAGTCCGGGGAAAAGCTTTGGTTGGGACTTTCGGGAACAGGTGCGGAATTTGAGTTTACTGGGAAAAAGCTTAGTGTGACTATGTCCGGTAATGATACGGACGAGGATTCACTTTCAAGAGTTGGTATATATGTTGACGACGAGCTTGTAAAAGATGTTATGCTTACTTCAAAAAGCACGGCTGTGGATATTGAGGGCAAGACAGATAAATCTGTAAACGTGAAAATAATCAAGCTTTCAGAGGCTCAGAACTCATGCTGCAGTATTGACAACATCACCGTAATGGAAGGGACAATAGTCCCCACAGCTGAAAAGGCTCATAAGATAGAGTTTATCGGTGACTCCATGACCTGCGGTTACGGCGTTGAAGACAGCGATCTTACCCATAACTTTTCCACCGCCAGCGAGAACTGCTGTAAAGCCTTTGGTGTTAAGACAGCAAAGCTTCTTGATGCAGATTACAGTCTTGTTTGTTACAGCGGTTACGGTATTGTTTCAGGATATTCCGCAGACGGCAGCAAAAATACAGATGACCTTGTTGCAAACTATTACGAAAAATACTGTTATACCGCAGCGGACGGCTTTGACGGGATAAAACCCCAGACCATTGCCTACGATCACGGATTTCAGCCCGATGCTATCGTAATCAACCTTGGGACTAATGATTCGACCTATACGGGCACAGACCCTCAGAGGTTGGGTGAGTACACGGAGAAATACGTTGAATTTTTGAAAACTGTGAGGAGCAAAAATCCAAAGGCAAGGATATTCTGCACTCTGGGTATAATGGGCAACACCCTGTATAACGCAATGAATGACGCAGTGCAGCGTTATACAATGCTCACAGGCGATAAGAATATAACATCTTTTGAGCTTCCTGTCCAGGATCAGATGCTTGATGGTATAGTTGTCCAAGGACATCCGTCGGAGAAGACCCACTCAAAAGATGCGGATATAATAGCGCAGAAGATAAAGACAGATATGGGCTGGTAAAAATGGAAAATCACTTATTCGTGGTCAAAACGTCAGATATTCAAAACAGCGGCCTTTTCACACAGCTGTATGAATCAATGCCCCAATACAGAAAACAAAAAATTGATTCTTTCCGTTTTGCAAAGGACAAGTATCTTTCTCTTGCAGCCGGAGCACTTTTGGAATATGCATTGTCCGGCGTTGAAAAAAACAGCAGGGAGATCGCGCTTGGAAGTCACGGAAAGCCGTATATTGTAAGCGGAAAGCTGCACTTTAACCTTTCTCATTGTGATGGGATCGGGGTGTGTGCAGTATCAGACAGATGTGTAGGCGTTGATGCAGAGGGGATACGCACCGTTTCTGACGGACTTATCCAAAGGGTGCTTTTGCCCGATGAGATAAAGTGGGTCAATTCTTTTGGCTCACCTGAGGAAAAGGACAGGGCATTTTTGCGGCTTTGGACGGTTAAGGAAAGCGTGATGAAATATCTTGGCACCGGTCTTGGTCTTGACCCGGGAAAAATAGATATAAGCCTTGATGACCCTGTTAATGCAAGGTGCGAGAGATATGATCTGAGCGGCGTGAAGTTCACGGAATTTGACTTTGAAAAACGGCATATTACCGTTTGTTCCGAACATAAGGTTTTTGTACCTCGTCCAACAGTGCTTACACCGCAGATGATACTAAAAAAGATCAAAGCAGCCCCCGAAAGTTAATGCTTTTTGGGAACTGCTTTTTTATTTTGGAACGATATAAACTATCTCTCTTGGATTGAAAAGACGTGGTATAAATCCTGCTGTGTTGGAAAGACCACGTGAAATAATCATATTTGCGTGTATGCCGCTTGTGTACTTTGGGAATATACCCTGTCCCGGGGCATATAGACCACGGCCGAAAAGCCTTATCTGTCCGCCGTGGGCGTGTCCGCTGAGTATAAGATCTATTTTTTTGTCTTTAAGGTACTTGTCCCGGTATTCCGGATGATGACACAAAAGCAGCTTTTTGCCGCTTTGTTTTTCAAACTCGTCCAGCCATCCGATAATGGGTTCGTTCCTCTGAGGGGAGTTAAAGTGCTGCCACTTGGGGTATACCCGGTCTTTTCCCTTTCGGAACTGTGCATAAGCACTTACCCCTGAGGATGTGAGCGCCCCGATAAAAACCCCGTTAAACTCTGTCCAGGTGTTATCCAGCAGCTTGACACCTGTATCTGTGATGATCTGTTTGTCCTTATCCGAAAGCATCCATTCGTGGTTGCCCAGGGAAACAAAGGTAGGAGCGTGCTTTGCACAGTCCGCAAGGAAGCTCAGAGAATACTGTGTGCGTAACATAACGGGAGTGTCGTCGGTGGGGGCATATGTGTATAAAAAATCGCCTGCAACAGCTATCATGTCAGGCTGCTGCCGCTCCAGGGAACGGCTTATCTCATCAAACGGCCTGTTATGAATATCTGCCAGCAGGCATATTTTCAAAGGGAAGTCAAAGCTGTAAAATGTTTCTTTCAATCTTTATATCCTTTCGCCGGAGCTGAGTTTTGATGTTTTTTATTATATATAAAAAAGTGTGCCCTGTCAAGGCCAAAAAATGCTTGTAAAAAGCTCAAAAAGATGTTATAATACTCATAAAGAATAATAAAAGCTTACAAAGGAGGATCTTTCATGAAAGAAGTATTTGATTTTTTGAAAAGCGCAGGGACCTATTATCTTGCCACCGTTGAGGGCGACCAGCCAAGGGTAAGGCCTTTTGGCACAGTCGATATTTTTGAGGACAAGCTTTATATCCAGACAGGAAAGTCCAAGGATATCTCTAAGCAGCTTGCAAGCAATCCAAAGGCTGAGATATGTGCATTTAAAGACGGCGTATGGCTCAGAGTAGCAGGCGAACTTGTAAACGATGACAGGGTAGAGGCAAAGGAGCATATGCTTGATAACTATCCCGAGCTGAAGGGAATGTACTCTGCACAGGACGACAATACCCAGGTGCTTTACTTTAAAAATGCCACCGCCACATTCTCCTCGTTTACAGATGCGCCAAGAACGGTAAAATTCTGATTTTGAAGAATAAGGCAAAGTCAGGATAAACAGCCCGGGGCTGCCCTGGGGTAATTTCAACAAAAATAGTCCTTACCCCACTTTTGCGGGATAAGGACTTTGTTTTTTAATCTACCGATTCTACCTCGTAGGTAAGTGTATACCCCGAGCTTTCTTTTGTGCCTTTCCAGCCTTTTATCAAACGCTTCGCAATACCATGGTAGTCGTCGGATACCGCATAAGTACAAAGCACAAAGAAGCTGCCTGCGTATCTGCTTACCACGTCGTTTCTTTTAAGGTTGATTATCAGATAATTCTCAAAAGAATCCATTATTTCGTCCGGTACCCCTTTGCCGTTCTCGCTTTGCGGAGTAAACCTTAAAAAGCCCACATAGGTATTGTTTACGTGAACGTTTCTGCAAAGGAATTTGTAAATGACCTGGAGCTTGTCGAAGTTCACAAGATATGCGCCCTTACCTTCGTTTCGCTCTGCGATTATAACCTTTATCTGCCCAAGGTCACGTGTATCTTTCTTTACCTCATCGTTTTTGTTTTTGCTTTGGTAGAATGCATAGCCATGCTTGCCGTTTTGTTTTACAATGTAAAGCGCCTTGTCGGCAAGTTTGGCAAGCTCGTGATAATCCTGTCCTTCTTCAGGTACCCTTATTGCTCCGATAGAGGTGCCCAGAGGAATGGTCATGTCATCTCCCATATATTCCTTGGCGGACTTGGTTATTTCACGGTTCAGGGTTTTGGTTATCTCTTCCACTCTGTCCTCGTCGGTGGAATCTTTTATAAATCCAATAAACTCGTCACCGCCGATCCTTCCGGCAATATTATCCTCTCCCAGGGATTGTGTCAGCAGCTGAGAAAATCTGATAAGTATCTTATCGCCCATATCGTGACCGTATAGGTCGTTGACCAGCTTGAAGCTGTCAAGGTCTATCATCATAAGTGTACCCGTTTCCTCGCTGCACGCCATTTCAAGAGCTTTTTTTGAGCCTTCTTTATTAAGTATGCCGGTCATAGGGTCTGTGGAGATCTCCATCTGAAGACCTCTCATTCTCAGGGTCCTTTTGTTTATCGTGTAGAAAAGCCAGATTATGTACATTATAAAGAACACACAAACGAGCAGCAGATACATTCTGAAATACAAACGCTCGTACATCATGGCTTTTTTCTCTATTTCGATAATTTCCTGGCGCTGGACATTTCCTGTAAGCTCATCGAGCACCTGGATATGAAGCTTGTATTCGCCAAATGGCAGATAGGTGTAGGAAAGAGGAGTTATCTCGTTTTGATAACAGGTTATTCCCTGATCCTTTGACCCTTCAAGATAGTAGTGAATACGTGGGTTTGAAAGAGAATAGTTGTTTACCGCAATATTAAATTGTATACGTTCGGATGTTGCGGGAATTATCCACTTTCCGTCATTCTCCCTTATGAGCTCTCCGCCTGCATCTATTGAACGAAGGCTCATCTGGAATTCTGAGTTTACAGAATCATAGTTTTTGGTAGATATTCTTCTTACGCCGTCCGTACAGCAAAGGTACAGCATATCGTCCTTTGAAGTGTTCCATGAATTGGCGGTGAAGGTGGTATTCAGTCCCCAGCTGTCGTTGAGCAGAGTGCAGCTGTATTTTTCATCTTTTAAAAGCTTTTCCTCGCTCACGATATAAAGGCCTGCGCTTGAGGTTATCCAGCACTCTTTATCCTGTGTGATAAAAATATCGTAGTTGTTGAAATAAGGAAAGTTATTCAGTTTCTTTATCTTTTCTCCGTTGTCGTAATAAAGGGCGTTGCTGGTAACATAAAGATAACCGCCGCTGCACTTTACTATCCTCATGACCACAAGGGTATCAAGCCCTTCGTTCTTGCCGATGTGACCTATAACGGTATCGTTTTTGATAATATAGATGCCGTCACCGTCTGAGCCTGCAAGGATAGTTCCGTCCTCTTTTTCCTCCATGGTAAGGATGAACTGGCTGTTGAGCCCGTTTGTTCTGCCTATTGAGCTGACAGCTTTATCGTCTTTTATAAAAGTAAGACCTGCGTTGCTTGCTGCAACTATGCGGCCGTCTTTCAATTCTTTGACCGATCTGAATCTATAGCCTTTAAGGGAAGGGTTCAGCTCGATAAGATTTTTGACCTGCCCAAGATTATCCACACGGATAAGGCCGTGGCTGCCATATGTGCTTATCCATGTATTATTCTTGGAGTCAACATATATATTTCTGATCCTTTCTTTTTCCAGCAGTCCCTGGTAGCCGTTTCTGAGCTCCTTGCCGGTTCTCAGATCTATCAGATCCAGTCCGTTGTCTGTACCAACGTAAAGGGTATTATTGTTTATGATCACTGTGTTGACGACCTTGCCCGAGGCAGAGGTGCTTGCGAGCACATTGTAAAAAGGTGTGCGGGCATATTTTAAAAGTCCCTGTTTGCTGGAAGACACCCAGATGTTATTTTGCTTGTCTATACATATATCGCTGATGGCATCGCTAAAGGAGTTTCTTGACATATCCTGAGACCTTTTGGTTTTCAGATCCAAAAACCCAAGGCCCTTTTCGCAGCAATAGAACACACCGTCTTGATTTTTATCATAGACCATTTTGTTAAAAGCCGAACCGTTGCTCAAAGAAAGCTGATCTACATATTCAAGGGATTCACCGTTTTGTTTGTATCTGTCGATAAAGTTTGAGCTTGTCCCCACAAGCAGATATTCGTCCGTGAGTACAACATTTCTGTAAATAATGTTATTGCCCTTTGTATAGTTGCCGGTGAAGGATAAAAGATCGTTTTTTACCGTAAACAGTATTCCGCTGTTGGTAACACCGGAGATGCTTCCGTCGGGCATAAGCTCAAGAGACTGGGCATAAGAGATCTTTTCCCACTGGGAATAGC
The DNA here is from genome assembly GCA_900319075.1 of uncultured Eubacteriales bacterium. Classification (GTDB taxonomy): domain Bacteria; phylum Bacillota; class Clostridia; order Oscillospirales; family Ruminococcaceae; genus Hominimerdicola. The sequence continues at coordinate 48,794 of ONMZ01000005.1, read as the reverse complement.
TTTTTATTGTACCGTCAGGCTTGATCTTTGCAAGGGAAAGTACCGTTCCCACAAAGATATTGCCGTCATTGTCCTCTTTGATCGACCTTATGGAATCTGAAGGCATACCTTTGTCATAATCGTAGAGCTGGGTATTTCCGCTTCCAGGGTCATAACACACTATGCCGCTGTCGTTTGTGCCTACCCAGAGTCTGCCTTTTGAGTCCACAAAAAGAACGGTTACATTTTTGATCTTATCATTCAGATTTGTCCGTTCAAACTTAATACCGTCATAGAAGAAAAGTCCCGAATATGTACCTACCCAGATTGAACCGTCATTTGTCTGTGCAATGGCATTGACCTCGGCAGATGGCAAGCCGTCCCTGCTTGTAAAAGGAGCAGCCTCATAATCTGCACCATATTCCTCCGCATGGGCAGCTATCCCAAGCTGGGATAAAGCAAGAGCGGTACAAATAAGGCATCGCTGCTGCCGACATTGCACCTTTTTTCTTTTTTTTCCTGACGATCCTTATATCTGTCATGTCCGCTATTACCAGCGCCAAAAGTATACATATTACCCTGTCAGGCATATCAATAAAGAACTGAGAAAGGAAAATGTTGAACGTGTCCGAGCTTATAAAATCAGAAAGCATATCATAAAGTGCGTCGCCCCATATGTTGCCGGTATATCCGTCAAAATAAAGACTGTTCAGAGGCACAGAGATCGCCGATGATATAACAGCTGAAAGAATTGCCACGGAAACAATGCCAAAAAGATCTTCCTTGTGACGCTTGGGGAACAAAAATCCGACCACCAGCGCAACGGATACGCCTATAAGCGTATAAGCGATAGTCTGACCGTGAATGAGAGTAGGGATAAGCGTTGACGGTATGGCAACGATCATGCCTGCGATCGGCCCCATAAGTATTGAAGCTGCCATTGTCCCGGCAGTATCAAGCCACCAGGGCAGATTAAGCGTTCCGGACAGCCAGTTGCCAAAAAAATTCAGCAGCACAAGGGTGACCATGATTATTACATTTTGCTTTGTAATTTTAAAGGAGATGCGTTCTTTCATATCGACCCTCCTCGTCCCTATAATTTATTATTAACTATTGTAACATATTCAGAAAAAGATTTCAATAGCAAAAAGCCCCTTTTTACATTTTAAGGGGCTTTTGAATGCTAAATATGTTTTTTGGACTGTTTTTACGCAGCAAAGCTTAATCTTTGTAAATTTCCTTGAATTTTTCAAAGAGGACCTTTCGAGCCTTTGGAATATCCTCGCAGTAAATACTTACCACCTCGTGAACATCTGCACCCTCTGCAAGCTCTTTTATTTCCTTTACGCTGCTGCCATAGCCGGTGCTGCCCTGAGTTGCAACCAGGTAGATATCCAACCCTTTGGTTTGAGCACCTTCAAGGAAGCTTGCCACAGGCATAGGGATATTGCCCCACCACAGGGGATACACAAGAATAATGCTGTCATAGCCTGAAATGTCTATCTTTTCAATGTCCGGGCGGGCTTTTTCTTTAAGCTCATCACCTGCTGCGGAAACGGTTTTTGAGTAAGTTCCCGGATATTTATCTCCTGTGACTGTGATGGATGCCTTGGGGCAGGAGAGCATATCTGTGAGCATATCCGCAATAAGCTGGTTGCTGCCCATCAGTTTCCCGTCAGCACGAAGCAGGGAAGCGCCGGAGACCGCATCTGCGTCCTGACTTACCTGTGAGTTTTCAAGCCATGTGAAATATACTACCAGCGGCTTTTTACTGCCGGTATTTATCTTTTCCCCTTCAACAGCCTGAGAGTAATTCACATCTACCTTACGAAAATGTCTGTTTATATAAGGCACTGCTACAAGACTGATAACCATTGACAATACCGCACCAAGGCATATGAGCACCACAGCTTTTTTCTTTTTCTTTGCTTTGAAATATCCGTGCATACCACCGTGAACGACTGCAAGCGTCAAAACGGCAGTTGCAAGGTATCTATGCAGATCGGTGTATCCCAAAAACGTAATATCGGGAAAAAGAAATCTCGATACGCCCATACTGCTCAGAGCCAAAGCGATTATACACAAAAAAAGAAGTATAGTAACGATCGTGGAAAAAACTCTTGCCTTGGAATCAAATTTTATCTTTCCTTTTAAAAGAGCCTTTATCCATGAGCTTTTAATGATAATATGTCCAACAAGGCTTATAAAAAAGGCTATTCCCATGATCTCGTGGGCAATGTTGCCGGTAAAAATATAAAGCATCTGCGCCGCAAGCAGTGCAAACATAATAATATCTATAAAAATGCCTATTTTTCTCTTAACTTTTGCTTTGTCCACTGATCTTCACTCCTTTTACTGAATTATAGCAGAGCAAAGCTGTTGTTGTCAAGAAAAAGAGCTGCAAAAATTGCAGCTCTGCCCCTATCGTTATTTGATCCCTTTTTTCCACTCGTCGCTTATGTCTGCACCGCTTTCGCAGCAGCAAGCTTCCATAACGGCTCTGCCCACGCCTTTGAACAGCCTTCTTGTGCCCTCTTTGCTTGCTGTGTAATTGACCGCCCTGCGAGCGTCAATTCCCATAGAGCCCGCAGTTTCCACCGAGTCAATGTTAGCCCCGATGAAAAGGAACTCCCAGCCGTATTTTTCTTTTTGCTTTTCAATCAGCTTTTTGATCTGGGGCTGGGTGTATTGAGTACTGGCGTTTTCCATTCCGTCGGTGGTGATAACAAATAAAGTCTTTTGGGGTATATCTTCCTTTCGGGCATATTTGTGTATATTGCCTATGTGCTTTACAGCGTTCCCCACAGCATCAAGCAGAGCTGTACAGCCCATTGGTGCGTAATCATCCCGGGTGAGGTCTTTGATATTTGAAATATCGATCCTGTCGTGAACAACGTCTGATGTTTCGCTGAACATAACCGTTGAAACAAGTATCTGTCCGCCGCTGCTTTTCTGCTGCTGTATCATGGTGTTGAATCCGCCGATAGTGTCGTCCCTTAAAGGTGACATGGAGCCGCTTTTATCAATGATGAATACCAGCTCTGTAAGGTTGTTTGTTTTGTTTTCTGCGTTCTTTTTCATAGTGATTCCTCCTTGTGGGTCTTGGTGTTGTGTTTTGTTTACAGCTATAATATATCACACCCCGGGGAAGAATTGGTCGCCTGAAAAGCGACAAATAAAAAATCTGCGTACCCATTACGGTACGCAGATCATCTCAGCAGCCTATCAAGGACTGGTCAAAAGCGAAAAGCGCTTGGTTTATTTCAAAAATATCATAATTGTTGTGCAAAATAAAGTATTTTACTATCAGATCAAATTTAAGACTGTCTGAAAGGGTGTAGCCTGCCTTGGCAAGAAGATCTTTTACGCCCTCAAGATCAAGTTCAAGGGCGAGTGCAAAAGCGATCACAGTCTGTTTCTTAGGTTTGTAATTCACATCGCTGCGTATTTTTGAAAAAAGCTTTCGGTCGATGTTAGCCTTGCGGTAGGTCTGAACATCGCTCATGCCGCTTTGGTCTATAAGTCTGAGAAGGGACTGTGAAAACGACTCGTCACGGCTTTTTATGAATTGGTCAAGGTCATACGGCGCTTCATCGCAAACGCTGCATTTCTCAGCTTGAGCCTGCATGAAAGCAGCAGTACCGGCAGAGGCAGATCCGCATTTTTCCGCTGCCCTGAAAAGCTTTTTAAGACCTTTTCGCTCTGCCTTAAAGTCCGGCTCGGGGCGAGCGGAACATACCGCAGCTTGCGATGCCTGGGCAAAGACAGCAGAGTTTTCACCAATGAAACTGCTGATGCTCGTTTTAAGAGCATGATCCAGCTCAAAGGAGCTCTTGCTGAACATAACCAGCGTAACGTCCATGTCACTTGCCGAAAGAAAATCGCTTATTGCCTTCACAGCAACCTGCAAAGCCTTGTCCTTTGGGTAGCCGTAAATGCCCGAGGAGATCAGCGGGAACGCAATGCTCTCGCAGCCGTTTTGCTTTGCAAGTTCAAGGGAATTTTTGTAGCAGGAATACAGCAGTTCGCTCTCGCCGTTTGTGCCCCCCTGCCAGACGGGACCTACGGTGTGTATAACGTGCTTGCCGGGCAGATCGTAGCCGCCTGTTATTTTAGCCTCGCCTGTTTTGCAGCCGCCAAGCGTGCGGCACTCTGCCAAAAGTCCGCTGCCTGCTGCACGGTGTATCGCTCCGTCAACTCCGCCTCCGCCCAGCAGCGAAGAGTTCGCAGCATTGACGATAGCGTCTGCGGTGACTTTGGTAATGTCACCGGTAATGATTCTGAAAGGCATTTGTTAAACCTCCTGTGTCAATTCTTTTTTATAGTAAACAAGATCCATATACTCATTGATCTTTTCAGTCCTGCCTGTCCTCTTGTAGCCGAGCCTCTCGTAAAGACGGCAGTTCCCGTCCTCCTGCAGGATAGTTTCCAGAGCCCAGCCGTGCTCACCGTGCAAGTTTTCCGCCAGTCTTATTGCCTGCATCGCATAGCCTTTCCCCCTGTTTTACGTACAGTGCTTTTATTGCAGCAGTTGCCCGGCTCAAAATCTGTCTTTAAAATGTTCTTTACGTCGTTGTCGGTCATGTCCTTCCACTTGCCGCCTGCGAACACGAACGACTGTCCCTTTTCAGCGGCGGTCCTGTATTCGCCGAAGTCGCTCTTTATATTATCGCCCTCGACAGGTCGTTTTTCATATTGATCCCCCATAAGTTTTATGATCTTAATATACCATAAAAACAAGGTCAGGTCAATAAAACATCAAAAAAAGCTGATGCTTTCTTTTTGAAAACACCAGCTTTAATGTAATTCAATTATTATCTGCTGTCACATTGAATGTGAAGAAGCCTTAGGAGTTGGTAGCGTCAGCATACTTAGCAGCAAGCTCGTTGATCTTTCCGTCTTCCTTCATCTTCTTGATAGACTTGTTGATCTCGTCCAGCAGCTCCTTATTGCCCTTCTTAACAGCAATAGCATACTCTTCGTTCTCAAACTCCTTATTGTCCTCAACGACCTTCAGACCCTTGTTGTCCTTAACGTACTTATCAGCAGTAGCTGAATCTATAACAACCACATCACACTTGCCGTTAACAAGTTCCATGATCGCCTCGGTACCCTTTTTAAAGGACTGGTAGCTGAAGCCGAGTTTCTTTACACAGGTCTCGCCTGTGTAGCCCTGGATAACTACGATCTTCTTGTCGGACATATCTGATGCCTTTGCAATATTTGAGTCTTCTTTAACGATCATTACCTGTTTAGCATTGTAATACGGCTCGGAGAAATCCACCTTTTCTTTTCTCTCGTCGGTAACTGTCATACCTGCGATGGCAGCGTCTATCTTGCCGTTGTCAAGTGCTACCAGCAGAGAATCGAACTCCATATTTTCGATCTTGGCTTCCTTGTTGTTATCCTCTCCGATCTGCTTTGCGATAGCCATATCGATGCCGTCAAATTCACCGATAACGCCTTTTGATACAACATACTCAAACGGAGGGAACTCTGCGTTTGTTCCAAACTTGATAGAGCCGCCGCTCTTTGAATCGGATGAACTGCTGGAATCTGCACAAGCCGTAAATGTTACAGCCATAATAGCCGCAGCAACAGTCATGCTAAGGATCTTTACAAACTTTTTCATCTAAATCTTCTCCTTTTATATTTTTTTTATAAGGCAGATATGCCTGATAAACAACACCGTGTCACAGCACCTTGCTAAGGAACTTTTGTGTACGCTCGTTCTGTGGGTTTTCAAAAATATCCTTTGGAACTCCGCTTTCCATAACAATTCCCTGGTCCATAAAAAGCAGCCTTGTCCCCACTTCTTTTGCAAAGCCCATTTCGTGTGTTACCACAACCATGGTCATTCCGCTGTCTGCAAGGCTTTTCATAACGTCAAGCACCTCACCAACCATTTCCGGGTCAAGAGCAGATGTTGGCTCGTCAAAAAGCATTATCTCAGGCTCCATAGCAAGTGCTCTTGCAATGGCAACACGCTGTTTTTGTCCGCCTGAGAGCTGTGCGGGATAAGCATCAGCCTTATCCGCAAGTCCGACCTTGCCCAGTAGTTCGATAGCCTTGTCGTGCGCCTGCTGCTTTGTCATTTTTTTTAAAAGAACAGGTGCAAGGGTTATATTGTCATGTATCGTCAGGTGAGGGAACAAATTGAAGTGCTGAAAAACCATACCCATTTTCTGTCTTATTTTATTTACATTTACTTTTGGGTCATTTATTTTTTCGTCATCTATGAATATTTCTCCCTCGGTAGGAGTCTCAAGCAGATTAAGACATCGCAGGAAGGTGCTCTTTCCGGAACCGGAAGGACCTATGACCACAACGACCTCGCCTTTTTTGATATGCTCGTTTATCCCGCAAAGCACTTCAAGATCGCCAAAGGTCTTTTTCAGATTTTTTACCTTAATCATAAACCGTCAGCCGCCTTTCTTACTTTACGTCCGATTTTCTCAGCTTCTTTTCCAAGAGTCCGAGACATATGGTGAGGATTTTGATTATCACAAAATAGATGACGGCTGTTGCCAGAAGAGGCATTGCTGCTTCAAATGTGGCACTTTTAACGAAATCGCTGGCTTTTTGTATATCCATAAGACCTACATATCCCACGATCGCCGTTTCTTTGATAAGAACGATGAACTCGTTGCACAGCGCAGGGAAAATATTTTTAAGCGCCTGGGGCAGAACTATCTTCATCATAGTCTGACGTCCGTTAAGACCAAGCGAGCGGCCTGCTTCGGTCTGTCCCTTGTCGATAGACATTATTCCCGCTCGTATTATTTCCGACACATATGCACCCGAGTTTATACCGAATGCAATAGCGGCAATGATCCATTTTTCAAGGTTGACCGATGCGAATATAACAAAGTAAATTATCATCAGTTGCGTTACCGAGGGCGTTCCACGGATAACATCCGTGTAGACCTTTCCGATAAGTCTCAGCGGAAAATGCTTTGAAAGGTTGAAAAGTGCGATTATAAATCCGATGATTATACCTATTGCCACAGCCAGAAGGGATACCTTCAGCGTCAGCAGTATACCATCAACAAAAAGCTTATATCTGTCTTCACGGATGAAGGTCTTTTCAAAGGATTCCTGAAAATCCGAAAACCAAGAGAAAGCCGTGACCATATACATAGCAACTACTCCTAAAATCTGATCAATTTATGCATTATTATACAATTATAACATGTCACAATGGATATTTTAACATACATACATATTAAAGTCAAGGGCAATTTTAACGAAAAACCACAGTTTATGCTGTACTTTTATATACAGAAAACGCCACCTTCACCAGATTTTGAAGATGGCTGTTTATTGAAAGTATAACCTTACTGCAAGCGCCGAAAGGACAAATCCGCACAGATCTGCAAAGCATGCACCTGCAAATACCATAGGGTAGGCTTTCTTTTTGATGGCTGCAAAGTACACAGAGATTGTATAAAAGGTCGTTTCGGTGGAGCCCATTATAACACTTGCCACTCGCCCCTGAAAGCTGTCGGGGCTTATGTTTCCCAGAAGCTTATCAAAAGCGGCAAGGGCGCCGCTGCCTGAAAAGGGTCTTATCATTGCAAGGCTCAGACATTCCTGTGGGAATCCCAGTGCCTGGGTGAAGGGAAGCAAAAGAGAGGATAGCATCTCCACCGCTCCGGAGCGGGTAAACATCCCCACAGCGGTCATCATCAGTATAAGTGAGGGGAGGACCTCAAAAAGATTTATTATGCCCTCTTTTGCCCCTTCGGCAAACTCCCGGGCTATGTCCACCTTTTTTATAACTCCCCACAGCAATATAATGGTAATGACCAGTGGTATCAGCATCTCGCTCATGTGTTTTTCCTGCCCAAGCTCAAAACGTATACCACAGCGCACCCTGCGGCGGCGGAAACAAGGGAAACAAAAAGTATCGGAACGGAGATGTCCAAAGGGGACTTTGCTCCGTGAGCAGCCCGCAAACTACCGATGGTTGTGGGCAGCAGCTGGATCGAGGCTGTATTGAGAACGGTGAGCATTGCAATGCATCTGGGTGTATATTTCCCGTTTTGCCTATCCATCTCCTTTACCGCCTGAATGCCCATAGGCGTGGCAGCATTGGATATGCCCAGCATATTGGCGCTCAGGTTCATGGTTATATATTCCATTGCCTTTGGAGAGCAGCCTTTGAAAATGTGTCTTAAAACAGGCTGAAGCGATCTTGAAAAAAGATGGATCATGCCTGATCTGCGGGCGATTTGCATAAGTCCGCTCCAAAGTGCCATTGTTCCGCAAAGACTCACAGCAAGATTGACAGCGTCCGAGCAGGATTCTACCGCAGCCTTTGAAAGCTCGGACATCCTGCCCTGAACTGCCGCTGCCCATAAAGACACGCCGCAAAGCACAGCTGTAATTACTCCTATCACGTTTTTCACCGCCTTTGTAAAAGGTTATAGCTTATTTGCTCCTTGAAAATGCCCGGTCGTATATACATACATACCCGGGGTTTATGTGTTGATAATACACGGCCGATCTCAGCGCACATTCATTACCGGTAATAAAAAAACAGCAAAAAATTCTTGACTTTTTGCAATCTTTCTGATATAATGTAGCCATGAAGGATGTTGGATAAAAAGGTTTTATATCTAAATAAGGGGATGCATATTATGAAATCTACAGGTATCGTCAGAAAAATAGATGAGTTGGGAAGGATCGTACTTCCTATCGAACTCAGAAGGACTTACGATCTTGCTGTAAAAGATGCAGTTGAGATCTATACCGATGACGATAAGATCGTTCTCAAAAAGTTTCAGAGAGCTTGTATCTTTTGCGGCGAGGCTGAGAACGTAGTTGAATTCAAGGGCAGGACTGTGTGTGAAAAGTGTGCAGCTGAGCTTGGCAAAAAGTAATTCAGTTCATGGAGATTGATTGCTTTACAGGGTAGGTTTTTGACCTGCCCTGTTTTATTTATATGTGCATAAAAAAGAAAGATACCTTTCATAAGGTATCTTTTCTGTTTACTATAAGTTTTCCGAACTCGTCCTCACCGTATCGGTAGACGCTCATATGCAGCCTGTGAGAGTCGTGTTCATAGCTTGAAAGCTTGGTGCGGCTGGTGTATTCCCAGAAAGTCCAGTCGATGCTGTCATCCGGCTCTGAGTAAAGGCTCTCATACCATAACATACAGTCGGAGAACTCGCCTTTGATGTATTTGTCATATGCTCCGGAGGAACATTTAATAACCGGGCAGACCCCTGTTTTTTCCTTTACGGTGTTTACAAAGTCCCGCAGATTTGTGCCCACCTTGTTAACATCCGGAGCGAAAAGCCTGTCAAACAATCCCGGACTTACCTCCACCGCAGGAACAAGCCAGCCATCCATGTCACCCACAGCGGAAAGAAAGTTCTCAGCTTGAGCTTTTCCGTCGGTTCTGATGTCAAAGATGTGTATTGCCCCAACGGGTATACGGGAGTGAAAAGCGCCTTCTTTGTTTTTTTCAAAGCTTTCGTCCACATATGAAGTGGACTTGGTGGCACGAAGGTAGCACATCTGGATATTCAGCTTTGAAAACTTGGACCAGTATATCTCTCCGCCCTTGTCATCCATAACAGGACCACGTACCGGGTAATCTTTTTTCTTCGGTTCGTTGAACCATATCTGCCCTGAATACAGCAGTATTGCAAATTCTATCATCAGCAAAATAATTCCGACGATGCAAAGTCTCAGCAAAAGCTTTCTGACAAATCTTCCTGTTTTCTTACGTTCCTGCTGCGACTCGGGCAGGTCTTCGGGCTCCTCCTCGATGGGGTATCCGTACTGGTCAATGGGTATGGAATATTCTGGCTGGTTATTATCCGGTCTTCTTCTCATTCTCCGCAAGTTCCTTGTCTATGGCTTCCTGATCCTTGGAAAGCAACTCAAAATTATAGCTTTCCAAAAGCTTGTTCACCTGCTTCGTTATTTCTGCAAACGCACGCTGGTTGCAGCATTTACCGCTTGCGCCACGGTTACATTCTCCGTCGGGTGCAAGGCAGCGTGAAAAGCAGTATGTACCTTCAATAGCTTCCACAATGGTTTTAAGAGAAATATCCCTGGGAGCCATGTTTATCTTGTATCCGCCCTGAACACCCTGATATGACTTGACTATATCAAGTGCTACAAGCTTGCGGAGTATTTTAACAGCAAACCGAAGGGGGACTCCCGTATTTGCCGAAAGTGTCTTTGCATCGATCTTTTCATTTTTCTTGCATAGCGTTGAAACGATGCGAACGGCGTAATCTGTTTCAAGTGTTATATACATTTGCGGTACCTGTCCTTTTTTATCAATCAAGATAATCTCTGACTTTGTTGCTTCTGTTAGGGTGACGAAGCTTTCTCAGAGCTTTGGCTTCGATCTGTCTTATTCTTTCACGGGTGACATTGAATTTTTTGCCCACCTCTTCAAGTGTCCTTGATCTTCCGTCCTCAAGTCCGAATCTGAGTCTGAGCACCTGCTCTTCACGCTCGGTAAGAGTGGACAGGACCTGGTTGATCTGTTCTTTCAAAAGCACAAGTGATGCAGCCTCAGCCGGTGCGGGAGCGTCATCGTCCGGGATAAAGTCTCCAAGGTGGGAATCCTCCTCCTCGCCGATAGGTGTTTCCAGAGAAACAGGATCCTGTGCGATACGCATTATCTCACGCACTCTCTCAACGCTCATGTCCAGCTCCTGAGCGATCTCCTCCGGTGAGGGATCGTGGCCGTTTTTATGCAGCAGCTGAGAAGATGCCTTTTTCACCTTAGTTATTGTTTCCACCATGTGCACAGGTATACGTATTGTTCTTGCCTGGTCAGCTATGGCTCTGGTGATAGCCTGTCTTATCCACCATGTTGCATATGTGGAGAACTTAAAGCCCTTTGTATAGTCAAACTTTTCAACGGCTTTGATAAGACCCATATTTCCCTCCTGGATAAGATCCAGAAAGCTCATACCTCTGCCCACATATCTTTTTGCGATAGATACCACAAGTCGCAGATTTGCCTCGGCAAGTCTTTTTCGTGCCTTTGAAGCGTCCTTTTCGTTGTTGCTTGCCATGCTTTCAGCTAGCTGTATCTCTTCCTCGGAGGTAAGCAGCGGCACACGGCCGATCTCTTTAAGATATATCTTTACGGGGTCGTCGATAGCCACGCCGTCTGTGGAAAGTGAGATATCCACATCGGTCTGTTCGATATCCTCCTCGGGATTGGATATATCAAGGTTGTCGTCCACAACGATATCGTCTATGATCTCGATGTTAAGGCTTGCACAGTTGTCATAGAAATTATCCATCTGTTCAACGTCATAGTCAAGCTTTTCCAGAGCGTCTGTGATCTCCTTTGTGGTCAGCTTGCCGGCAGCCTTGCCGTGCTCCATAAGGTTGTCCATTATCTGCTTCTTGTCAGTCATAAAAATGATCTCCTATCTGAAATATAATAATTGACCTGTTAAACGGCTTGCACCAAAGGGAAGCCCTACCCGTTATTTTTATTTCTCAGTCGTTCAAGCTCCTTCAAAAAGCTTTCGTTATCTGCTGTAACATCTTTCTTTTCGCTGTTCTCGTGATATTTTTTAAGTACCTCAATATAATCGCTGCATACCTTTTCGTCAACAGAAAGATCTTTGTACTTGTCCAGCAGTCCCACGATACGCCCCACCTCGTCAGGTGAGAATTCAGCATTGAAAGCAGCCACCGAGAAATCTTCATTTTCCTTTATCTTAGCCGTAAGGCTTTCAAATATCCGTCTGTTAAGATCGGTGACGAACTCTGAGGGATCTATTTTTGCACACACCTTTTCCCGCTGATCGGGATTTGTGAAAAGATAATAGATGATGCCCTGTTCGGCGTAATCTTCCTTTGGGTGCTCAAAAGCCTGTGGGTTCAGCTCGTCCCGCTTTTTATCGGTAAATGTTACTGTGCGCTGCCATTCACGCTTTTCCAGCTGTTTTCTGGTGTTTTTGCGCCGCATTTCCACTTCTTGCTTTATGGCTTCCTTGCTCACGCCGAACTCTCTTGAAAGCTTTGATATATAAATATCACGCTCAACAGGGGAGTTAAGACCTGCCAGCACGCCGTAAGCTTTTTTAAGGTAATCTATTTTACCTATATCCGTGTCGGTGTCTATCCCCTCACGGCGCTTTTTCAGCTCGTATTCCACAGAGCCTTCCGATTCTTTCAGAAGCTGCTTGAATTTGAGGGGTCCGTAAAGCTTTAAATACTCATCCGGGTCCTTTGCGCCCTTGATTTTCACCACCGTTGTTTTGAAACCTGTATTTTCCAATATGCCGATGGCTTTTGATGTAGCTTTCTGACCTGCTTCATCTGCATCATAGCAGATAAGGATATGGTCTGCGTACTGGTTAAGCGACCTTGCCTGCTTGTCTGTAAGTGCAGTTCCGCAGGATGCCACAGCATTTTCAAAGCCTGCCTGGTGCATGGATATAACATCGAGGTTTCCCTCGCAAAGAATTATCTGTCTGCTTTTGACCGCAGCATTTTTTGCAAAGTTCAGTGAAAACAGAAAACGCTCTTTGTTATATACTGCCGTGTCCTTGGAGTTAAGATATTTTCTTTTATCGTCGGCTGAAAGAGCTCTTCCGCCAAAGCCCACTATATGTCCCGTAAGGTCAATAAAAGGGAACATGGCACGGTTTACAAAAAAGTCAAACGTGCGCCCGGTCTTGGCCGATACAGAGATCAGCGAACCGTCAATAAGCTCCTGTTCCGAGTAGCCAAGGGAGAGCATATGTGTCTTTAAAGCGCTCCAGCTGTTTGGTGCAAAACCCATACCGTATTTTTTTATGGTTTCCACCGTCAGCTTTCGCTGTCTGATAAGATAATCAAGGCACACCTTACCGCCCTGTGTTTTAAGCTGAGAATAAAAAAAGCGTGCAGCGTCCTTGTTCATTTCATACATTCGTTTTCTTGTCTGACCGGTCCTGTCGCTGTATCCCGGAGTTGTTTCGGGCAAAGGCACATTACCTCTTTCTGCCAGCATTTTTACAGCTTCCCAGTAGTCAAGGTTGTGATACTTCATCACAAAGGTTATGACATCTCCGCCGGCTCCGCATCCGAAACAGTGGAAAAATTCCTTATCGGTATGAACATGGCAGGACGGTGTCTTTTCGTTATGGAAAGGGCATAGGCAAACATAATCCCTGCCTGCACGTTTTAATGTAACATAGCTGCCCATGACTTCATCAATCGGATTGGCAGCCTTCAGCCGGTCTATAAAATCCTGCGGCAGAGGCATTGCATTTTCTCCTTTCGGTTTTGTGGTTTATATATGTCAGTTCAGAGCTGACGGCTTGCTTTTAACATCGTCCATAGTGGCTCCGCTGAGGATGAAGGTTGCGTATACTCCGCCGGGAACTCTGGTCATAGGATAAAGAATAAACTCTTTTCCGCTTGCGGTCTTATAGTTGTAATAATGGTCCTCCAAATGACCTGTCATCACACATTTATTGTCGGCAAAGATCTTTTTCAGATCTGATTCTTCCTTTACCATTATGGTCTGTTCCGGGTTGCCGTCTTTATCTGTGGTATTGGACAGCTCAACATACTGGGCGCCAAATGAAACTCTGATAACAGCTGTTATGTCGCCAAAGCTTGTTTCGTCCCCTTTGAGAAGAAAGATCTCCACAAAAATAAACTGTATCAGCATAAGCGAGCCAAAGATGATCCCGACGATCTTCAATCCTTTTTTTACAGTATCCATAGTTTGATCTCCCCTGTATTTATGTCCCTTAATACTTTGTCCAGCCCTTGGGGATAAACAGCTCCTTGAACGCCTCCACAGCAAATCCGTCTGTCATTCCTGCGATATAATCACACACAGCGGTATCAGCTCCGAATTTGTACGCAGCGCTCAGATAGACCTGGGGCAGTGCCTCTATGTGTGAGGTATAATAGTCGTACAAGGCGCCTATCATTTCCTGCGCCTTACCCTCTTCGGCCTTGCATTTGGGATTTGTATACACAAAATCAAACATGAATTTGTGCAGGGCGTGATATGCCTGTGCCACACGGTCATCCATATGCAGGTCTTGTGCGCCGTTATTGATAATAGAGCTTATAAGGGTGGTTATCCTGCGGGATTTTGAGGTCCCAAGAACATCTGTGATGCTTTTTGGAATATCCTCTTCACGAAGTATCCCTGCACGGACCGAATCGTCTATGTCGTGGTTTATGTAAGCAATAACGTCGGCATAGCGAACTATCTGTCCCTCTTTAGTTTCTGCCCACTGGTTGGTGTGTTTGACAATGCCGTCTCTGACCTCATAGGTAAGGTTAAGCCCTTTACCGTTGTTTTCAAGGTAATCCACCACACGGAGGCTTTGCTCGTAGTGGTGAAATCCGTTTGGGTTGAGCTTGTCCAGCATTCTTTCACCTGCGTGTCCGAATGGAGTGTGACCAAGGTCGTGCCCCAAAGCGATGGCTTCTGTAAGATCCTCGTTCAGCCGCATGGCACGTGCCATTGTTCTTGCTATCTGCGACACCTCGAGGGTATGGGTAAGTCTTGTTCTGTAATGGTCGCCCATGGGGGAGAGGAAAACCTGTGTTTTATGCTTTAAGCGCCTGAAGGAATTACAGTGCAGTATCCTGTCCCTGTCTCGCTGGAACTCTGTGCGAAGCCGGCATTTTTCATTGGGTTCTTTACGCCCCTTTGTCTGACTGCTGAGGCAGGCAAATTCACACAGCGTATCCTTTTCAAGCTTTTCTGTATACTCTCTCGGCTCCACCCGAAACCCACCTCCTGTCATAACGTCTCCATAAGACATTATACTTTATAAAATAATAAAAACCTTTATTTTTCATAAAGGTTTTCACACTTTTGTATATTTGCACAATCATCATGCGAAATCAGCCTCAAGATTTGTTTCTTCCGACAGCCTGATCTGACCGTTTGAGATATCTGTGATCTTATCTCTGAACTGTTTGCAAAGCTCTGATTTTACAAGAACGGCGATATTCACAACGTCCGCAAAGTCCTCTTTTTCCTTGATGACCTCAAAGTCGGGAAAAATGTAGCTTACCTTGCCGTACAAATTATAATCACAGGAGAACTCAAACCGGGAGCATTCATGCATCTGCATGATCCTTGCAGCGTTTACAGCAAGCTTGCAGCCCTGAGAGTAAGCCCTCACAAGTCCGTTGGCACCAAGCAGCACACCGCCGAAATATCTTGTGACCACCACGCAGACATCGGTCAATCCTGCTTTTTGCAGCACATCAAGAACAGGGATTCCTCCGGTTCCCTGGGGCTCACCGTCGTCAGAATACCGGGAGGTATTCTTATCACGCAGAATATAAGCATAGACATTATGTCTTGCTTTGCGGTTTTCAGCCTTTATTTTTTCTATGAACGCCACAGCCTCTTCGGGGGTCTTTACCGGGGCGATGTGCCCGATAAATTCGCTTTTTTTCTCCACAAAGCTTGCCTGTGCCTGTTCGTAAATGGTTTTATAGCTCATTTATACTCCTTAGGTTTTGCTTTTTTGCAGCTTTTACATATATCCGAAAGGGGACACTCGCCGCAGCGCTCGCCTCTTGCTTTACAGAACTCTCTGCCGAAAAGCACCATACGGTGACAAAAATCCGATGACTTTTCGGGCGGCAGTATCTTTCGCAGGTCTGTTTCTACCTTCTGCGGCTCCTTGTTCTTTGTCAGCCCAAGTCTTCCGCAGATGCGGATACAATGGGTATCGCACACCACCGCAGGCTTGTGGAACACATCCCCAAGCACAAGGTTTGCTGTCTTTCTGCCGATGCCCTCAAGCTTTGTCAGCTGCTCGATCGTGTCGGGTATCTCGCCGCCAAAGTCCTGCATTATCTGCCTGCACATACCCACTATGGACTTCGCCTTTGTTTTGTATAAGCCGCAGGGCTTGACTATCTCGGCGATCTCGTCTACATCTGCGTTTGCAAAATCCTCGATAGACTTGTACCTTGCAAAAAGCTCCTTGGTGACTATATTCACCCGTGCATCGGTGCATTGTGCGGACAAGCGTCCCGCTATCATCAGCTCGTGTGGTTTTTCATATGTAAGCGAGCAAAGCGCATCGGGATAAACCTGCTCAAGCCGCCTGATTATCTCAGCGGTCAACTCGTTTTTATTCATGCTGTCACGCCCTTTTTTATGAATAATCCGATTTTACGATATCATTATACACTTTTTTTGCAGTTTCGTCAACGGCGGTTTTCTTTCATTTTTGCAGGCTGATGCAGGCAATAATGCAACTGTTTTTTGCAAATCCGCCAAAACAGACATATTTCAGCTGCATATTTTCGTGTTATGTATAAAATTTTGAAATTTTCACGATTTGCTCTTGCAAAATCTAAAGCCTTATGTTATATTTAAGATGGCATTGAAAAACGAGTACCTTCAGAAAGTGTACGAGAACGTTGAGAAGAGAAACCCCGGAGAGAAAGAGTTCCTCCAGGCAGTTTATGAGGTTCTTGAGAGCCTTGTTCCTGTGGCAGACAAGAGACAGGATCTTATTGATGCAGGCGTTTTCGACAGGATCGTTGAGCCTGAGAGACAGGTAATGTTCAGAGTTCCTTGGGTTGACGACAACGGCAAGGTACAGGTAAACAGAGGTTTCAGAGTACAGTTCAACTCAGCTATCGGTCCTTACAAGGGCGGTCTGAGATTCCACCCGACAGTATGTGCATCTGTTATCAAGTTCCTTGGTTTTGAGCAGATCTTCAAGAACAGCCTTACAAGCCTTCCTATGGGCGGCGGCAAGGGCGGTTCCGACTTTGACCCACAGGGCAAGTCCGACGCTGAGGTTATGAGATTCTGCCAGAGCTTTATGACAGAGCTTTGCAAGCACATCGGTGCTGACACAGACGTTCCTGCAGGTGACATCGGTGTAGGCGCAAGAGAGATCGGCTACCTGTTCGGTCAGTACAAGAGACTCAGAAACGAGTTCGTAGGCGTTCTCACAGGTAAGGGTATGCAGTACGGCGGATCACTTATCAGACCTGAGGCAACAGGCTTCGGTGCTGTTTACTACACAGTTGAGATGCTCGAGCATTTCGGCGACAGCATCAAGGGCAAGACCTTTGCAGTATCAGGCTTCGGTAACGTTGCTTGGGGTACTATCAAGAAGGTAAACGAGCTTGGCGGTAAGGTAGTTACTATTTCCGGTCCTGACGGTTACATCTATGATGAGACTGGTATCACAGGCGAAAAGGTTGATTACCTGCTGGAGATGAGAGCTTCATGCAGAAACAGAGCTCAGGATTACGCTGATAAGTTCGGTGTTCCTTTCTTTGCAGGCAAGAAGCCTTGGGAGCAGAAGGTCGACATCGTAATGCCTTGCGCTACTCAGAACGAGGTAACTCTTGAGGACGCTAAGAACATCATCGCTAACGGCGTTAAGTACTATGTTGAGGTTTCAAATATGCCTACAACTGCTGAGGCTGTTACATACCTCAGAGAGAACGGCGCAATCGTTTGTCCTTCTAAGGCTGTTAACGCAGGCGGCGTTGCAGTTTCAGGTCTTGAGATGAGCCAGAACTCCATGAGATACAACTGGACAGCTGAAGAGGTTGATGCTAAACTGCACCAGATCATGAAGAACATCTTCTCCGCTTCCGTAGAGGCTGCTCACGAGTACGGTCTTGGTGATGACCTCATCGCAGGCGCAAACATCGCAGGCTTCCTGAAGGTAGCTGAGGCTATGAAGGCTCAGGGCGTTGTTTAATAAAAACTTCTATCTATAATATAAGAGACTGCCGTAAAAAGCAGTCTCTTTTTTGTTGCAAATCTGCTGAAAATATGTTATAATGCTTTCAGCAAGGAGATGATACCCATGAACATCATCGGACATTTCAAAACAATCACCACCCACCGCCACGCCGTTATCAGAAACTGCTTCAAGGCAGGTATCGGCTTTCAGGGGCTTTTCCACGACCTATCAAAGTATATGCCCAGCGAGTTTTTCTACGGCTGCAAATTCTATCAGGGCACTCGCTCCCCCAACGAGGGCGAACGTGAGGATCACGGCTTTTCCTATGCGTGGATGCACCACAAAGGCAGAAACAAGCACCACTTTGAATACTGGACAGATTATAACCCCACAACAAGAAAAATGGAGCCAGTCAAGATGCCCCTTCGCTACGTCAAGGAGATGTTCTGCGACAGAGTTGCAGCAAGCAAGATATACATGAAAGAAAGCTACACCGATGCAAGTCCTTTGGAGTATTACAGCAGGGCAAAGGGCATCAGGGTCATCCACCCCGAAACTGCGGCACTTATCGAAAAGCTGCTGACTATGCTTGCGCAAAAGGGCGAGGACAGGACGTTTGCTTACATCAGGCGGCTGAAAAAATACTGAAAATATCGTTATGAAAGATCTTAGCTGCCTGCTTGCAGGACTTTTACGGCACTTTTCGTATTGACAGCTCGGCTGTGCGGTGCTGCAATCAAGTCGCTAAAGGTGCATTTATCTGCATGGTAAGACTATGTGAGAAAATACAGGGGAGAAAAATAAAATGAACAGAACAATAGCAAAAGTCGGCTCGGCGGCAGTTACGGTGACAGTATTTCTGTTCGCACTGTTTCTGCTTGTCGACTATTCTTTGGGCAGTTACTTCGTCTGCATCATCCTGCCGGTAGGTTTCATCATGATGACGGCAGGTCTGCAAAGCGAGTGTGAAAGCGACCGCAAAGTCGCTGCGAATATCGGCATGGTGCTTGCTGCGGTGTACGCCGTGTTTATCATGCTCGTCTACTTTACACAGCTGACCACGGTAAACAACGAACAGCTGAACGAACAGGCATCAAAGCTGTTAAAGTTCAACAGCTACGGACTTATCTTCAACTTTGACCTGCTCGGCTACGGTGTGATGGCGCTTTCCACCTTCTTCACAGGGCTTGCGATCAAGCCGAAGAACAAATCGGACAAGTGGCTAAGGGCACTTATGATGATACACGGAGTTTTCTACCTAAGCTGTACTTTTATGCCGATGACGGGAATGTTCACAAAAATATCGTCAGGCGGCAACGGTCTCGGCGGAAGGCTCGCACTTGTTGCTTGGTGTGTATACTTCCTGCCTATCGGTATACTTGCGTTCGTGCATTTCGGCAGGCAGGAGAAATAAGCTGCGGCATCCGTTTGATAAAATGAGGCAAAAGGTCTTGACAACAAGGGAAAGTTGTGTTATAATTACAAGGCTGTCGGAATGGACAGCGTACAATGATAGCTACATAGAACTACTGTCTAAACTGAAATGATGGGCTTCTATGAGTCATAATTTTAGTTTAAAAGGAGGTTTTTGCAATGAGAGAGGGCATCCACCCGAACTACGAGGAGACAACTATCACCTGCGCTTGCGGTAACGTTATCAAGACTCGTTCCACAAAGAAGGACATCAAGGTAGAAATCTGCTCAAAATGTCATCCTTTCTACACAGGAAAGCAGAAGCTTGTTGATACAGGCGGACGTGTTGACAGATTCAAGAAGAAGTTTAACCTTGACTGATCATGAAAATAAAAGAGCGGATAGGCTTTCTATCCGCTCTTTTTGTGCTTTCTAAGCTGTTTCAGGCACCGATGCCCATTTTGAAACCTGTTTCTTATGGTATTTATAGCAATAGGTAGCCCAGCCCCAAAAGAAGCTTTATATCTGCACCCTGTTTGTATAATATGTAAATGAGCATACCAATAAGGGCTTTTTCCTCGTCAATTGGTATGCCTGCAATATCAAAAAGCTTTCCGTCGGAGCGTGAGCCCCCGATCAGACCGCCGATCAGGGAACTCAGATCGGGGCTTTTTGCACTTTTATCGGCAGTTCCGCTGTCAGGGGCAGAGGACGGCTCCTGCTGGCCCTCCAAAGCGCTTTGAGAACGCATCTGCATCTGTTTCACACGGCGGATAGCCTCCTGTTTCATGGTGTTGAAATCGTCAGAGTATTCCAAACAGGTCACCTCCCAGAAGTCCGCTCTGCTTTAATGCGGGATAAACGGAAAACAGCTTGAATATTTTTATAAGTCTGTCTATTTTCACCTGGTTCTCCTCTTTCAGAAGTGGTCGCAAAGCCAGCAGCAGGTCGACGTTTTTGTCGTGCTTGTTTGCCTGTTGTAAAATTGCCTGAAGCTGCATAAGCTTTGCAACGTCTATACCTGGCGCAGCCGGGGGAGCAGGCTGCTGGGTCTGAGTATTAAGATCAAGACTTTTGAGCAGCTGAGAAAAATCGTTTGCAGATGCCTGGTCAGCGGCAGGCTGTGCCTGTGGGGCGCTGTCACCGGAAAGTGCTCCCGCCAGCTGTGAAAGCTGTTTCATACTTTGCTCGTCATTAAGCACGCTCTGGAGTTTTGCCATAAGGTCGTCCATAGCTTATTCACCTACTTGCCAAGCTTTTTGTAGATCTGCTGAGCCTGAGGGGATGATAACAGACTTTCTGCGGAATTTTTGTCATTTATCGCTTTTTTCAGAGAACTTGCCTGTTCCTTGGGAAGATTTGATAATGCACCGCTGATATCACCTCGTTCAAGCTGATCTTTAAGCGTTTGCGGAGAGGTGCCCAGCTTTTTTGATGCCATTGCCAGAAGCAGCTCTAATTTTTTCTTATCCATATTGCCGTTCATAAAAAGATCTCCTTTTACCGTTGTGTTTATAAAATATTTATGTTATACTTTACTATTATATGTGAGGAGGGGAAAAAGGTTGAGTGAAAAGAAAAATATGCGTATTGTGGTTTTTTCCGATTCTCATGGCAATTTCACAGCGGTGGAGAGGATATTCAAGCAAAATCAGGACGCAGATCTTTTTATTTTTCTCGGTGATGGCGCCAGGGAAATAGATACTATCTCGGCTGTTTACCCGCAAAAACAAATATTATGTGTCAAGGGCAACTGCGATATTATAAGCCGGGCTCCAAAAGAGCTTTTGTATACCGCCCCTGACGGAAGGAAAATTTTTGCCTGCCACGGCAATACATATAGCGTGAATACCACAAAGACACGGCTTTTTTACAAAGGCAGGGAACTTGGGGCGTCGGTGGTCCTTTTTGGGCATACCCATTGCAGGTTTCTGTCTTATGATGAGCAAATGTATATGCTAAATCCCGGAAGCGCCGGTCAGCCACGAGATGGACTTGCACCCAGCTATGCTTTTATAGATCTGCTTGAAGGCGGCGGAATATTCTGCTCTCACGTTGAGCTGAAATAAAAAAGCTCTGCATAAAGCAGAGCGAAGTTATCTGTTAAGAGCTTTGCTGCTTCATCAGCCTGTTCCAGTTGATAAAGCCGTATATATCATTTACAAGAAATACTGCAAAGCAGGTAAGCATGGGGATATATACGGTATTTTCCACGCTTGCAAGCAGCCACAGTACAATAAGAATAAGGTCGTTCATCGCATAAGCCAGAGCATAAAGCGCACATCTTCGCAGGGTGAATGTCACCGCAAGAAAACTTGTTGCAACAGAAAGGGTGCTCGGTATTATGTTTGCGGTGCCAAAATGCCTCAGAATAAAGTAAAACAATACCGTCACCGGAATGGTCAGAAGTATTATCACAGCAAGTTCCTTGCCGCCTGCACTGCGTATTTTTACCTGAGAGCGTGATCTGCCATAGGGATTTCTGAGCCATGTATAAAGGGAAGCTGCCGCCATTGGAGCGGTCATTCCTGCGTATGTTATCATTTCGCCGTAATAGCACATACCGTAGGATACGACAGCATAGATAATACTGAAAATAATGATCAAAAGCTGTCCCACGGGGTTTCCCTTTGCACAGAAAATAAGGGAAAATGCTCCGATAAGCGAGGCTATAAAGGAAAGGGTCCCGGATTCTGGGAAAATAATATATGACATGGTCAGGATCAAAAGAGAAGATGTCAGAAGTGTTTTTTCAAATCCTGTAAAATAGCTGTTTAATGATCTTAGCTTTGATTTCATTATGCCCTCCAAAAAAATAACACCCCTTACACATCTTCAAAGACCTAACGATGTGTAACGAGTGCCGATGCACCGCCTACCCGGTGGCAGTAAAAATATTCTGAAAAGAAATATATCACATTTTATAAAAAATGTCAAGGGAAAGGAAAAGAGATATGGTACAAAAGGTCTTTACTGCGGATATACGTGATAGCTCGGATTTTGACAACGGACATCTGCCCGGGTCTGTGAATATGACTGTCAGGCAGCTGCTGGAGCATGAGTTTGAAAAGGGCTGTAAGGTTGAGGTAGTCTGCCGCAACGGAAGATCAAGCGAACAGGCTGCAAAACAGCTTCGTGAAAGGGGAGTGGATGCTCATGCCCTTGATGGGGGCTATTCAAAATGGCTGTACGAAAGCATCGACGGAAGCGACCGTAGTCGGGAGATAGAGCAGAGCATACGCAAAAAGTTTGCACGGCCCATATGGAGCAGGTTTGCAAGGGCAATAATAAAATATGAACTTGTCAAGCCGGAAGACAGGATAGCCGTTTGTATTTCCGGCGGTAAGGATTCGATGCTTCTTGCAAAACTTTTTCAGGAGCTGAAAGCTCATAATAAGTTTGATTTTGAGCTTAGGTTTCTTGTTATGGATCCGGGATACAGTCCTGTGAACCGCAGCCTTATTGAGAAAAACGCCGGCATACTTGGTATACCAATAGAAATATTTGAAACAAATATCTTCAACTCGGTGTTCAATGTAAAGAATAATCCATGCTACCTTTGTGCAAGGATGCGAAGGGGACATCTTTACAACAAAGCCAAAGAAATAGGCTGTAACAAGATCGCACTTGGTCATCACTATGATGACGTGATTGAAACGATCCTTATGGGAATGATCTACGGCGGACAGGTACAGACTATGATGCCAAAACTTCATAGTGCGAATTTTGAGGGTATGCAGCTTATAAGACCTATGTATCTCATAAGGGAGGCGGAGATAAAACGCTGGCGTGATTACAATGACCTTCACTTTTTACAGTGTGCCTGCCGTTTTACAGAGGAAAATACATCGGTGGGACAAACAGGCGAGTCGGACTCAAAACGACTTGAGATCAAACATCTTATTGCACAGCTTAAACAGCGCAACCCGCAGATAGAGGCTAATATTTTTCGCAGCGTTGAAAACGTTAATCTGAGCACCATAATCTCCTATAAGAAAAACGGTGAGATAACACATTTCCTTGATGGATATAATGACTGAAAAAAAGCAGACAGCATTTTACTTAGCTGTCTGCTTTTTGTCGTTTAGATCATCATTTGTTTTTTATGCAAAGCATAGTAAGATCGTCAAACTGTGCTGCATCTCCAACAAACTTATCCACCTCTTTATTGACCATATCGAGGATCTCCTTAGGAGATGCATCAGGTGCGTTGTTGAGCGCATCAACTATCCTTGATGTACCAAAGAGTTCGTCCTTGGTATTAGTTGCCTCAGCCACACCATCGGTGTACAGGAAAATAGCACCGTTCTTTTCCAGATCAAACTCATATTCGTCGTATTTCTTATCCTCTATGCCGCCAAGAACAAATCCGTGTTTATCCTTCATAATGTCATATTTGCCGTCGCCTGTACGCAGTATGGGATATTCATGACCTGCGTTTGATGCAACTACATGGCCTGTTTTCAGGTCAATGATGCCCAGCCATGCTGTAACGAACATATTGTTGGGGTTATTTTCACAGATCTTGTTGTTAGCGCAGTAGAGAGCTTGTGCAGGGGGAAGATTTGCCATGATGTAGTTTTTCAAAAGGATCTTTGTCATCATCATAAACAATGCTGCGGGGATACCCTTTCCGGAAACATCGGCGATGACCATTCCCAGATGATCCTCGTCAATAAAGAAAAAGTCGTAGAAATCTCCGCCAACTTCCTTAGCAGGCTTAATATATGCATAAAGATCGTAATTCTCCATTTCGGGGAATTCCTTTGGAAGTGACCCGGACTGGATCCTTGCAGCAAGGTCAAGCTCGGCGGAAACTCTTTCTTTTTCCGTTGCAAGCTGCACGTTTTCGTTGGTGTACCTGTCGATCTCAACTGCAAGCTGTGAAATGTCGTTGGCAAGTATGCCAAATTCATTTTGAGTTCTTATTTCGCTCATGCTCCGGACAACTTCATCTTTATCTTTGTTTTTCATATATGTCTGGACGCCGTGTTTAACTTTTCTAAGGGGCTTGATGGCAAATGTGTAGATCGAGAACAGGACAAGTGCGCTGGACACGAACGATCCGCCAAGTGATAAAACAGCCATGATCCTGAGATTGCCTGATAAGCTTGAGGCAAACTCACTCCAGTTATATGATATACAAACCGTTACGCACATATCATCGGTTTTAGCCACGGTGATATATCCGATGTAATGTTTATCTTTTTCTCCGCTGCCCTCAACCGTCTCATAGACGATTTCAGGCTCTTCCTGAGCCAGTATGGTTTCTATGGCAGGGTGGTCGGAGATGGTGTAGTCAGACATTTTTCCGAGCTTATATTCTTCCTTGTATTCTTCGAGCTTACTTTCATCATAAAAGATATAGTCGTCGCCTTCCAGATCATCAAATTTGAAAGAGAAGAAGGTGAACCCTTGTGAAGCCTTACCGATATCTATACAATAAAGAGAGTCATAGTTGTACTCTTTATTTGAGTAGGCAAAGTCAAGCATCGTTGAATAATAGATCATTTTGGCTACTCGTTCTTTTTCCTTATCGGTAAGCCTTTCCAGCCTTGGGTATCTGACCTTTTTAAATGATGAAAATATAGACTCATCGCTGCTTGCGAACAGCTTTTTATTTATTTCTTCATCGGCTTTTTCATCTACGTCAACAGGATCGGAAATTTTGTCTCCGAGCCTCTCCCACTCCTTAAAGAGCCAGGAGATCACCCTTTTATCGTCATAATCGAACGGTTTTTTGATACGCTCAAGATCGGCGGAGATCATGTCGTTTTTTGCTTGAAGATACATTTTTACACTTCCGCCGTAGATAGCATATATATTTACAAACACCGAGAGCGAGCAGATCAGCGTCAATAAGATACCGATCTGGATCAGAAGCTTATGGTGTATCTTTTTTTTGGCTTTACCGATCATAGATTGTTCCCCTCAACAAAAATACCTACTATACAGGCGTATAATAAATTATATCACATAAAATCTTATAAGTCAATTTATAAAGCATTACATTTCTATCATCTGAAAGTATACACTGTCACATAAAGCCGCTGCAGCGCATTATTTCAGGATGATCCTTTTGTAAAGCCATGTTTAGAGTGAGCATGCGCCCAAACCGGCAGGTTTGCCATACTCAAAACGGATGATCTGCGGTATATCAATTCCCTTTGCTGCCCTTTTTGTCTTTTTCATACTTTATGAAGCACTGGTCAAGTATTTCTGTTTTGCTGTCCTTGTCAAGCTCCTTATCGTTTTCCAGTATGTCCGTAATATAGAAATCGTGATAGGTAAATCCGTCAAACTCCACTGCAAAGATCATGGAGAAGCTTTTGTCGTCATGTTTTCCCTGAGCGGTAACTTTAAAGCCGTAATCCGCTTTTTCAGAGGTCCATTTCAGCTCTTCGCTGGAATAGGCTTTAAGACATTCGCCAATGGTCGTCAGCGTTGTTCCGGAAAAGTTATTCAGCTGGCTGAAGCTGCTGTTTTGGACAACTTCCGGCATTATATCATTGTTTACCCTCATACCCTTAACAAATCCGTTGGTAAAGATCGCTCCCACACAAAGAACAATGCAGGCAATGCACAGCGCCGTTTCTTTGTGGACCAGGGCTTGTCTTTTGAAAATATAAAGGGGCGGGAAAAGGTAGGTCTTACCAAGCGTTATGGTGTCAACTTCATATTTTTCCAGCATACGTTTATCAAGGGCACAGCTGACAGGCATCAGTATCAGCACCAAAGCCCAGTGTATCATAGCTATCTTTGCGGAATAAGCATATCTTTCCAGAAAAAGTCCTATTGCAGGAAGCAATATGGCATACATCAGGTATCCGCCGGGGACTTTTATTTTCGGCAGCTTGTAGTCAACATCCGGTTGAAAATTCAGATCCATACGATCCCTCCGTTCAAGATGGTATACTTATACTATTATACAGCATTTCTTAAAAATAATCAAGTACCGCAGCGGCGGTCCGCAATTCCCCTCGCCCAAGGGATCGATATTGGCTTTTATTTAGTTTGGCTCGGGGGCTGGATTTCTGCGGGCGATATACTCGTCCTTCCGCAGCGGCGGTCCTCAATTCCCCTCGCCCAAGGGATCGATATTAGCTTTTATTTAGTTTGGCTCGGGGGCTGGGTTTCTGTGGGCGATATACCCATCCTTTCGCAGCGGCGGTCCGCAATTCCCCTCGACATATTTTTCATAACGTCATTTGACTGCCCGGGGCGGAGACCTGAAAGGGGGTGAAAATCACATAAATCGCATGGCTGCGGCTTATATGTGAATTATACACAAAAAGTATGCTTTCCCTGTTGTGGAAATTCGTCAGTGAAATTGTTGACTTAATTTATAAAATAGTGTAGCATTAAAGTGTGTGTAAATATGGTTTTATAAGCTGTTAAGGGCACTTTGCTGTGATGAACGATTTTTGGATATCCCAGCCCTTGCGATAACAGCGACATTCAGTAAGGAGAGTAAAAATGGGCAAACTATTGAAATATCTGAACCGATATAAGCTTCAGTGCCTTGCGGTACTGGTGCTGTTGGTGGTGCAGGCACTTTGTGACCTTGCTCTTCCCGATTATACTGCTGACATAGTTGATACGGGAATAATGCAAAAGGGCGTGGACAGGATCACTCCTAAGGTCATATCGCAGCAGAGCCTGGAGGATATAGAGTTATTTATGAACAGCGATGAGCAAAAGCTCACCCGGGAGTGTTACCGGCTTATTGACTCTATAAAAGATACGGACATTCTTCCCCTGAAGGACAATGTGTCGAAAGAAAAGGTATACAAGCTTACCACAGACGACAGCAAAAAGCTTGAAGAGCTTGACAAGGCGCTTCAGACGCCTGTGGCAGTTTACCTTTTTGCAAGCCACACAATGCTTGAGAACCCACAGCAGGGCGGGGGAGAAAATGCAGGCGGAGCTGAGAAGATGCCTCCCCGGGCGGCTGAAAACGCAAAAGATATGACCATGCTTGAGCTTGTGAAAATGGGCGGAACGGGTCTGAAGATCAGAGAGGACTTTTCAAAAAAAATGGATGAAATGTCTCAGATGACCGTTGAGCAGTCAGCAAAAGCATTTGTACAAGGCGAATATGAAAGGCTTGGAGTTGATCTGAACAGTTTTGAAAAAAGCTATCTTTGGAAAGCAGGACTGAAAATGCTGGGCATGGCAGGAATAATAATGCTTTGTACTATACTTGTGGGATTTCTTGCGGCAAAGATCGGTGCAGGCATAGGACTTGACCTGCGTAAGGGCGTTTTCAAAAAGGTCATAAGCTTTTCCAATCAGGAAATGGACAGCTTTTCTACCTCAAGCCTGATTACACGTTCAACTAACGATATCCAGCAGATACAGATGGTGCTGACAATAATGCTGAGAATGTGTATGTATGCACCTATACTGGGTATTGGCGGAATGATAAGGGTGCTCAACACGAACTCAGGCATGACATGGATAATCGGAGTTGCTGTGGTGGCTGTATCGCTTATCATCGGTCTGCTTATGTTCATAGCTATGCCTAAGTTCAAGATCATGCAGAAAAAGGTGGATAACCTTAATCTTGTTACAAGAGAGATACTTACAGGTCTGCCTGTTATAAGAGCTTTTTCCAGAGAAAAGCATGAGGAGAAGCGCTTTGACGTTTCAAACAGCGATCTGACAAAGACAATGCTGTTTACACACAGGACCATGAGCTTTATGTTCCCGGCAATGACATTGGTCATGAACGGAGTATCTATACTCATCGTATGGATAGCCTCCAAGCAGATCGACCTTGGAAAGCTCCAGGTCGGAAGCATGACTGCATTTATTACATACGCAATGATGATAATTATGTCGTTCCTTATGCTGACCATGATATCCGTGTTCCTGCCAAGAGCTGCCGTTGCAGCAGAACGTGTGGACGAGGTACTTTCAAGCGAGGGTACTATAAAGGATAAAGAAGATGCGGATCCGGATAAAAAGATAACACAGGGCGTTGTCAGATTCGAGCACGTTAATTTCAGATATAACAATGCAGACGCAGATGTGCTTGAAGATATTGATTTCACAGCGCAAAAGGGTAAGACTACCGCCATTATCGGAAGTACGGGAAGCGGTAAATCCACCCTTGTACATCTTATACCGAGGTTTTATGATGTTACCGCCGGTAAGATAACCATTGATGGAGTAGATGTACGTGATTACACCCAGAAAAACCTGCGTGAGGCCATAGGATTTGTTCCGCAAAAGGGTGTACTTTTCAGCGGCGATATAGATTCAAATCTTGCCTTTGGCTGTCCCGATGCTCCCCATGAACAGCTTGAAAAAGCTGCACAGATAGCTCAGGCGACCGAGTTCATTACCGCAAAACCTGATGGATTTAAGTCGGAGATTTCCCAGGGAGGTACAAACGTATCAGGCGGACAGAAACAAAGACTGTCTATTGCAAGGGCTATTGCAAAGAAGCCAAAGGTGCTTATTTTTGATGATTCATTCTCTGCACTTGATTTCAAAACCGATGTTGCTCTGCGTAAAGCGCTGGGAGAAAACGTAACGGATGCAACGATAATAATTGTTGCCCAGCGTATAGTTACTATAATGAATGCCGATGAGATAATCGTCCTTGACGACGGCAGGATCGCAGGAAAGGGAACACACCTTGAGCTTATCGGAAACTGTGAAGTTTACGACCAGATCGTAAAGTCGCAGCTTTCAGAGGAAGAATACAAAAAGCAGCTTGCTCTTGCAGGCAGAAAGGGGGACGAATGATATGGCAGCACGAAGACACGGACCTCCGGGCGTAGTTACTGAAAAGCCTAAGAACTTTAAAAAGTCGATGGGCAAGCTTATAAAGTATATTGCAAGATATAAGCTTGGAATTTTCTTTGTGTTCTTTTTTGCTGTGGGCAGCACAGTGTTTGCAATTGTGGGACCAAAGGTGCTTGCCAAAGCCACAGATGCCCTCTTTGAAGGTCTTACTAAAAAGATACAGGGCGTAGGCGGCATAGATTTTGAGAAAATAGGCACCATACTTGTGATACTGTTGGGGCTTTATGTTGTTTCCGCAGCTATGCAGCTTTTACAGGGTCTTATTATGGCAAACGTTTCCCAGAACGTGTCTTACCGTCTGAGAAAGGATATTGCCGCAAAGATAAACCGTCTGCCAATGAATTACTTTGACAGAAAAACCAACGGTGAGGTCCTTTCAAGGGTAACTAACGATGTTGATACGCTGGGAATGTCCCTTAACCAGTCGGTGACTCAGCTTATTACATCTGTCACAACTATAATCGGTGTGCTGATAATGATGCTTACCATCTCACCTGTCCTTACACTTGTGGCAATAGCTATACTGCCTGTTTCCGGTATTATCATGGGATTTGTCATGAAGCACTCTCAGAAATATTTTAAACAGCAGCAGGAATACCTTGGTCATGTTAACGGTCAGGTCGAGGAGATCTACGGCGGACATATGGTC
This sequence comes from uncultured Eubacteriales bacterium, assembly GCA_900319075.1. Lineage (GTDB taxonomy): Bacteria > Bacillota > Clostridia > Oscillospirales > Ruminococcaceae > Hominimerdicola. Next base: position 19,250 of record ONMZ01000005.1, on the reverse strand, counting down.
GTCAAGGCGTTCAACCGTGAACAAGCCAGCGTTGAAGAATTTGACAAAGCCAATGAGGTGCTTTATAAGTCCGCATGGCGCTCACAGTTCTTTTCCGGAATGATGATGCCTGTTATGATGTTCGTTGGAAACCTGGGATATGTTGCAGTTGCTGTACTGGGCGCAGTAAAGGCAATGAACGGAACAATGTCGGTGGGCGATATCCAGGCATTTATACAGTATGTCAAAAACTTCACCCAGCCTATATCCCAGATGGCACAGGTATCATCAATGGTTCAGTCTGCTGCTGCGGCAGCCGAAAGAGTCTTTGAGTTCCTTGAGGAAGAAGAGGAACCACAGAAAGCTGAAAACCATGCTCCTGTTGCGATCGGTGATGTTGATGCAAATGTGACCTTTGACCATGTAAAGTTCGGTTATGACCCGGAAAAGATAATCATTCACGATTTCTCTGCACAGGTGAAAAACGGACAGAAGATCGCTATCGTAGGTCCGACAGGTGCAGGAAAGACCACATTGGTGAAGCTGCTGATGCGCTTTTACGACCTTAACGGCGGCAGCATAAAGATCGACGGGCACGACATAACTTCCTTTGACCGAAGTGAGCTGCGTGAGGCGTTCGGCATGGTATTGCAGGACACATGGCTGTTTAACGGAACAATAATGGAGAACATCCGCTATGGGCGGCTGGATGCCACCGATGAAGAGGTCATCGCAGCAGCTAAGGCGGCACACGTTCACAGGTTCATTGAAACGCTCCCCGGCGGATACAATATGGTGCTTAACGAGGAAGCGTCAAATGTTTCACAGGGACAAAAGCAGCTGCTAACCATTGCAAGAGCTATACTTGCCAACAACAAGATACTTATTCTTGATGAGGCTACATCGTCCGTGGACACCAGAACGGAGATACGTATACAAAAGGCAATGGACAATCTGATGAAGGGAAGGACCAGCTTTATCATCGCACACAGGCTTTCTACTATCAGAGATGCAGATGTTATCCTTGTAATGCGTGACGGAGATATCGTCGAGCAGGGAAGCCACGACGAGCTTATGGCGATGGGCGGATTTTACAGCGAGCTTTACAACTCCCAGTTCGACCAGACAGCTTAGTTTTCCTAAACCTCTGATTTTGAGTGAGATTCCGGAGAAACGCTTTCCAAAGGATTTTCACAATACAACTATACTGTCAAGAAAAGTCCGATCTATGAGTTTGAACACTTCATATAAAGCAAAGCACATATGTACAATTTTCTGTACATATGCGCTTTTTAATATCAGTACAATATTTTGGACACTACCACGGCTTTACAGTGCCGACGATCTGTGAGATGTTGTCGATGTTATTATCAATGCAGTACTGTTCAAGCCCGTCGATGATCTTTATGGGTGCATACGGGTCGTTGAAGATAGCCGCACCTACTTGTACAGCGCTGGCTCCTGCCATCATTATCTCCACAGCGTCCTCCCATGTGGCAACGCCGCCCATACCCATAACGGGGATATTCACAGCGTTTGCCACCTGCCATACCATTCTCACGGCAACAGGGAATACCGCAGGACCCGAAAGACCGCCTACGTTGTTTTTGAGTATGGGTCTGCCTGTTTTTATATCGATCCGCATACCCAGCAGTGTGTTTATCAGAGATACTGCGTCGGCACCGTTTGCCTCAACGCTTTTTGCGATGTCGGTTATGCTCGTCACATTGGGCGAGAGCTTGACCATAAGCGGTTTGCTCGTAGCGTCCTTAACAGCTCTTGTGACCTGTCCTGCGATGGTGCAGTCGGTTCCGAAAGCCGCACCCCCTGCCTTGACATTGGGGCAGGAAATGTTCAGCTCGATCAGGTCAACAGCGCTGCCCTCAAGCATGGAAGCAAGCTCGGCGCACTCCTCAACTGTCGCACCTGCGATATTTGCGATTATGCGAGTGTCCTTGGTCACAAGGTTTGGCATCTCGTATTCAAGGAACTTTTTAACTCCGCCGTTTTGCAGACCTACCGAGTTGAGCATACCGCTGGGAGTTTCTGCTACTCTCGGTCCCGGGTTGCCCTCACGTCTGTTAAGGGTCGTCCCCTTGACGGATATTCCGCCCAGCCGTGAAAGGGGGTAGAACTGCTCGTATTCTCTGCCGTAGCCAAATGTTCCGCTTGCGGGGATGACCGGGTTTTTGAAAGTCACACCGCAGAAATCAATGCTCAGCCTGTTCATTCAAAAACCACCTCCTTGCTGTCAAATACAGGTCCGTCCTTGCAAACGTGGGAGTTGAACTCCTCACCGTTTTTCACGGTCCTGCACACACACACCAGGCAGGCACCCACGCCGCAGGCCATTCGCTGTTCGAGGGATACCTCGCAGTATATTCCGTTTTCGGCAGCGATCTTTGTCACGTTTTTGAGCATCATCATCGGACCGCAGGCGTAGATTATATCTGGCTTTTCTTTTGCAAGCTCACCTGCAAGCGCATCGGTCACAAAGCCCTTTATCCCTGCCGTGCCGTCATCGGTGCAAAGGATAGTCCTGTTCCCATTTGACTTGAAATCCTCCTGCAAAATAACTGCCTGTGCGTTTCTGAAACCGCTTATCACAGTTGCGTTCTCCCCGTACTGCTTTGCGATCTCCACCATCGGGGGGGTGCCGATACCGCCGCCGATGCAAATAGCTTTTTTGCCCTTTTCAAGCACCGTAAAGCCTTTGCCCAGAGGAGCGATAACATCCACAAGAGCGCCCTTTGCAAGCTGTGAGATCATGTCAGTTCCGTGACCTCTCACCTCAAACACAAGGCGGATAGTCCCCTTGTTCTTGTCCACCTCGCAGATCGAGATCGGTCTGCGAAGGAAAAAGCCTTGTGCAGCGACCTGTGCAAACTGTCCGGGCTGGGTAACGGCAGCGATCTCGGGACAAAGCACAGTCATATCGAAAATGCCTTTGGCGATCGCCTTTTTTTCGGCAATAATAAATTTACCTTGTTTGTACATATTTGTACCTCCGAATACTATATTGTAATAATTATAGCCTATTTTGCCTATACTGTCAATAAGGCGCAAAAAAGCCCTCGGGGTGAGGGCTTTGGAATTATAATTTGAGTATCTGTTTTTTCTTGGCATCATAATCAGCTTCGGTTATAAGATCTTGTTCAAGTAATTCTTTTAGTTCATTGAGCTGCAATTTGATTGATTTTGTATTCGCAATGGAATCTGTTAAGTTTGGCTTTTTCTCTGAAATGGTTTGATATGGGTTATGATTTCCACAGTTTTTCTATACCCATATTATGACACAGTTTGTGTCAAATGTCAATGACACATAGCGTGTCATGCTATAATAATTTCGGAGGTGATTTTTGTGCAAATTGACAGGGTAAAAAATCTTCGTGAAGATAATGACCTTACACAGCAGCAGGTCGCCGATAAACTCTTTATCACCCGCAGCGCCTATTCCAACTACGAAAACGGCAGCCGAGCATTTCCGCTGGAGATCCTCTCGCAGATAGCCGATATTTACGGCACAAGCGTTGATTACCTTATCGGGCGCACAGACGTCAAAAAACCATATCCCAAAAAGTAAACCGCTTATGTTTGAGTTAAAACATAAGCGGTTATTTTTTGCTGAACTGTATAGCTTTCTCACCTCGCCTGCGGCGAGGGAGAAAGCAGAAAAAGACCGCCTATTATTCGGTGAAACAATAAGCGGTTATTTTTATGCGTGTTTTACTTTTCAACAGCCTTTATCGGCGGAATGTGGGAGGTGATGTCCTCCTTCATTCTGATGACCTCACGGCGTGCAGCCTTTGCAAAGTCCTTTTCGTCGCAGCCTTCCTCTTTCTTATAGGCGCACATAACGCCTCTTGAAGAGTTGACTATCGCACCAAGACCGTTTTCGTCAAAGGCTTTGGCAACGCCCTGTGCGCCGCCGCCCTGTGCGCCGTAGCCGGGCACGAGGAAGAACGTGTGGGGCAGAGCCTTTCGCATCTCCTCCAGCTGTTCGGGGTAGGTAGCACCAACAACAGCACCTACTGCTGAATAGCCGTACTTGCCTATATTGTCACGTCCCCACCTTTCGCACATAGCGCCCATTGTTGCGTAAACGCTCTTATTACCGATCATCAGATCCTGAAGCTCGCCCGAGGACTTGTTTGAGGTCTTTACCAGCACGAAAATTCCCTTGTCAAACGTCTTGCACTGTTCAAGCAGGGGGTCGATACCGTCTGTACCCAGATAGCCGTTTACCGTCAGCGCATCGCTTCCGAAAGCAGCGATCTTTTCCCCATCAACGTCGGTAAGACCCAGGTGTGCCGTAGCATAAGCCTCCATAGTTGCACCGATGTCGTTGCGCTTGCCGTCGGTCATAACGAACATACCCTTGCTCTGAGCGTACTGGATAGTCTTGTAAAGGGTCTTAACGCCCTGGTAGCCGTACATCTCGTAGTATGCAGCCTGCGGTTTGATAGCAGGGCATATGTCGTGTATCTCGTCGATTATCTCCTTGTTGAACTCAAGTATCGCCTTAGCAGCGCCCTTTAAGTCCTTGCCGTACTTTTTGAAATTCCTGCGCCTGATGTACTCGGGTACATATTCAAGCTTTGGGTCAAGTCCCACAACAGAAGGGTTTTGTGTGCGCACGATATTTTCGATAAGTCTGTCAAATCCCATGTCTATTCTCCTTTAGCATTGCTTTGATATTCAAAAACTACTTTACCTTTGCAAATAGTATACAGGTTTTTGCCCTTTAACCTTTCGCCTTTAAAGACGCTGTTTTTGCTCTTTGAATGAAGCCGCCCGGGAATGACCTCCCACTGGCAGTCCGGGTCGATTATAGCAAGGTCAGCCCTCTCACCGACAGCTATCTTTGCAGTTGGCAGGCCAAGTATCTGCCGAGGTCTTATGCTCATAAGCTCTGCGATCTTGTCAAGTCCGCACTTGCCTGTGTGATACAGCTTTGTAAGTGTTGCAGCCAGCGATGTTTCAAGCCCCACTACGCCGTTTGGAGCAGTTTCAAAGTCAGCCTTTTCCTCTGCGCTGTGAGGAGCGTGGTCAGTGATTATGCAGTCGATAGTGCCGTCAAGCACAGCCTCCTCGACCGCCTGTCTGTCGTCCTCTGTTCGCAGGGGCGGAGACATTCTGTAATCGGCATCACGGCTGAGCAGCTTTTCATCGGTGAATGTGAAATAGTGCGGTCCTGTCTCGCAGGTAACGTTAACACCGTCTTTCTTGGCGGCTCTGATGATGTTCACCGAGCCTCTTGTGGAAACGTGGCATATATGGATATGTGCGCCGCAGCTCATAGCAAGGGCAATCTCACGGGCGGTTATAGAATCCTCGCTTGCCCTGTCCATGCCCTTAACGCCCAGCTTTTTTGAAACCTCACCTTTATTGATGATGCCGCCGTTTATGATGTTAAGATCTTCGCAATGCGACAGCACGGTCAGCCCGTTTTCCAGGGACTTTTCAAGAGCCTGGCGCATAAGCTCGGCATTTTCCACAGGCCGTCCGTCGTCTGAGAGAGCGCAGACACCTGCGTCTTTAAGCTCGTCGTAATCACAAAGCTCCTTGCTTTGCATACCCTTGGTAACACAGCCTATCGGCAGCACATCTATGCCTGTTTTTTGTGCTTTGTTCAGCACATACTTAACAAGCTCTGCGTTGTCGATGACCGGTTTTGTGTTAGGCATACAAGCTACGCCGGTAAAGCCGCCTGCTTTTGCAGCGGCGGCTCCGGTGAATATATCTTCTTTATGTGTCTGTCCCGGGTCACGAAAATGCACGTGCATATCAAACAGACCCGGCAAAGCAGCAAGTTTTCCCTGACCGTCGATGATCCTTTCGGCAGGTTCGTCTGTCCTGCCTATAAAGCTTATCTTACCCGCTGTAATACCTATATCGGTGATCTCGTTAAGTCCACATTGCGGGTCCACAGCCAGAACGTTCTTTATAAGTATATCCATGGATCGTCAACCTTATTTTCCGCTTATCTCTTTACCGTAGAAGTTAACCTTATTTTCGTCTCTCTCGCACTTATAAACCTTTCCGTCAGCGTTTTGGAAAAGGAATGTGCAGGAAGCGTTTGTAACATTTCTTTTGTTCTTTACATCTTCCTCGTTAGGATACTTCAGATCCTTGTAGGAGAGTGTGCAGAAGTACCAGAGACTGATACCAAAATCGATGTCTTCGGAACGCTCACTGTGCAGCAAAAGGATCTTGATGGCTTTTTTATCTTCGTTGACTTTGAAATATCCCTTGCCAAGCACCTTGTCGTTTTCCGTATCCACCATTTTGAAGTCGCCGTCTTCGCTAAAGGTGAATTTAGTGTGTTTTTCGATGTCTACCCAGTTACCCATGATAAGCTGTCTTGAGTCACCGTCTTTTGAAGGCGAGCCGAAAACGTAAGTCGCTATAACTATGCCGATCACAACCAACAAAAGGAAAATAACACCCAAAATGCTTGAGATAACTTTTCTTGCTGTACTTTTCTTTTTCATTTAATCTTCCTCCCATAATTATGTTTATTTGGTCTCAAGAACTGCGCCTTTGTTTGCCGATGTTACCAAAGAAGCGTATCTTGCCAGATAACCTGTTTTGATCTTGGGTTCCTTAGGCACCCAGTTTTTCTTTCTTTCCTCAAGCTCCTGGTCTGAAACTTTAAGCTGGATGCTGTGAGCATTTATATCTATCGAGATGATGTCGCCCTCATGGACGAAAGCGATCGGTCCGCCCAGAGCTGCTTCAGGTGAAACATGGCCGATAGAAGCGCCTCTTGTTGCACCGCTGAAACGGCCGTCGGTGATAAGTGCGACTGTGGAGCCAAGCCCCATTCCGGAGATAGCAGACGTAGGATTGAGCATCTCTCTCATTCCCGGACCGCCTTTTGGTCCTTCGTATCGGATAACCACAACATCTCCCGGGTTTATCTTTCCGCCCCTGATAGCCTCGATAGCCTCTTCCTCGCTGTCAAATACCCTTGCAGGGCCTTCATGCTTGAGCATTTCCGGAGCAACTGCACTTCTCTTTACAACGCATGTGTCCGGAGCAAGGTTTCCTTTAAGTACAGCGATACCGCCGTTTGGCATATACGGATCGTCAATATCTCTGATTATATCGTGGTTTTTGTTTATACATCCCTTGATGTTTTCGCCGACTGTTTTTCCTGTGCAGGTGATACAGTCTGTATTGATAAGATTTTTCTTTGCCAGTTCACCCAGCACCGCATAAACTCCGCCTGCCTCGTTAAGATCCTCCATATAAGCGTGACCTGCAGGAGCAAGGTGGCAGAGGTTTGGCGTTCTCTCGCTTATTTCGTTGACCATATCCAGATCCAGCTCTATGCCGCACTCATGTGCAATGGCAGGAAGGTGGAGCATTGAATTGGTAGAGCAGCCAAGAGCCATATCAGCGGCGATAGCATTTTCAAAAGCCTTTTGTGTCAGAATATCACGTGGTCTTATATTCTTGCGGTAAAGCTCCATGACCTGCATACCTGCAAGCTTTGCAAGCTTTATTCTTTCCGAGTACACCGCAGGGATAGTGCCGTTTCCTTTAAGACCCATTCCAAGGACCTCTGTCAGACAGTTCATTGAGTTAGCTGTATACATACCCGAGCATGAACCGCATGTCGGACAGGCTTTGTTTTCAAATTCTTCAACGTCCTCCAGGGAGAATTTGCCTGCGTTGTAAGTTCCCACCGCCTCAAACATACTTGAAAGAGAGGTCTTAGAGCCTTTAACGTGACCTGCCAGCATAGGACCTCCCGAAACGAAGATCGTTGGGACATTGACCCTTGCGGCAGCCATAAGCAGTCCGGGTACGTTCTTGTCGCAGTTGGGGATCATAACAAGAGCGTCAAAATGGTGCGCCAGAGCCATACATTCTGTGGAGTCTGCAATAAGGTCACGGGTAACCAGCGAATACTTCATTCCAACATGACCCATAGCGATACCGTCACATACGGCAATAGCAGGGAACACCACAGGAGTACCGCCTGCCATAGCCACACCCAGCTTCACAGCCTCGGTGATCTTGTCGATGTTCATGTGTCCGGGAACTATCTCGTTGTAGGAAGAAACGATACCAACCAGAGGTTTTTCCATTTCCTGCTTTGTGAAGCCAAGTGCGTTGAATAATGACCTCTGGGGAGCTTTATCCACACCCTCACAGAAATAGTTTTTACAGTCTTTACATTCTGACATAATAATTACCTTCTTTCAGATCTACGGCTCACCGCCGCCTTTCAGTCAGCCGGGATATGTGCCGCCTGTTATATCTAATAAAAATGTGCTCGGGAGATTTGTTTGCTCAACGCAGCATCAGCGCTCTTTTGAAGCAACTATATTTGCAAACGAAATGCTTTGTACATCTACCGAGCTTAGATCAAGGTTCTTCACCATATTCTCGCTAATTTCACGAAGATGGGTATGCAGCTGGTTTGAACGGATGCCGTTTGAGCTGCATCGTGCAAGCTCTTTGATAAGCTCCTCGGAAACCATGGGAGTAATAGTGCTGCTCAGCATTTCTTCGGTCAAACCTTCCGCCTTAATGACCAGTGTCATACTTCCTGATGCACGGACATACGAAACATCGCCCTCGGGCTCTTTGTATGCCACGGGATACGGTGTGCCGAACTTGCCGAATATCGTCTTTCCCACCTCAAGTGTATTGGGCATAGCTGTCTGTGTCTGCTGCACCTGTTGCTGGGGCTGGTTTTGCGAAGCCTGTACAGGCTGGACCGGCGGCTGATAATTAACCTGCTGCGGCTGCTGAGTTGAACCGTTTATCTTTCCGTCGTCAAGAAAATCTTTTACTTTATCCAAAAATCCCATACTTCCAACCTCCTGTCACAGCATAGGCTGTTCGCCGGGAACCTCCCACCCGGTGATCTGTATACTTGCATCCTTATATTTAAGGAAAGATATATAATTGGAAATATACTGTAAAGAACTCTCTGCATCTTTTGCGATTGCTCCAAGTTCATTTGCCTTTGGTCTTTTGGCAGGGATTTTACCAAAGACTTCACCCCTGATATATGTATTCAGCAACTCCTGTACCTTGTTGTATTTTTGCGTGTAGTCCACCATTTCAACCACGATTGTACCCTTTACAGTGAATCTTACAGGCACCATATCCTTGTCAGCATACGGTACGGGGCTGTCAAATCCTACATCTATCGTTACTGTTTCTCCCGCCTCAATTGTTCTGTCATCTGCTGTATTGGCGGGGGCATTTGTATCAACACCTGCCTGTGCCTTCAATTCATTGAAATGCCTTACACTTTCCTCCGCCCTTGCCACGCTGTCATTTTCAGGCTGAACGGGCTGCTCGGGCTGTACCTGCTGTGCAGGCTGTGTCTGCTCGGGTTTGTTGGTCGAGCCGTTGATCTTTCCGTCGTCAAGAAAATCTTTTACTTTATCCAAAAATCCCATATCAGTTTTCCCCTTTATGATCCTGTCCCAGGAACGCTGCACCGATAATACCTGCGTCGTTTCCCAGCTTTGCAATAACTATCTCTGTGTTCTTTGCAGAGTTCTTTGTATATATTTCCTTAGCTACCAGCTCTTTGAGTGGCAAAAGCAGCGGGTCTCCCTCGTTGCAGACTCCTCCGCCGATACAAAGAATATCCGGCTGGAAGATGTTTATGGTGTTTGTGATACCGCAAGCGAGGTAACGAATGTACTTATCGACAACAGCCTTGCCGGCTCTGTCGCCTGCTCTCATGGCATTAAAGGCTGTTCTTGCGGAAACCTTGCCATCCTCTTCGTTCATCTGCCACATAACGGAAGCCTTATCTTCCAGCATAGCCTCCTTGGTCATTCTTACAAGACCTGTTGCAGAAGAGAATACCTCAAAGCATCCTTTTCTTCCGCAGGTACACTCAGGACCGTTAGGGTCGATGACGGTGTGACCGATCTCAGCGCCTGCGAAGTTGAAGCCGGAGTAGATCTTTCCGTTGATTATTATTCCGCCGCCTACGCCTGTTCCCAGGGTGATGCAAACTGCATCGTTTGCGCCCTTTGCAGCTCCTGCGATAAACTCGCCGTAAGCAGCCGCATTGGCATCGTTTTCAACATAGAAAGGTTTGTTTATGTGTTTTTGCATAAGCTCGACCACCGGAAGATTCAAAAATCCAAGGTTGTTTGAATACTCGATGATGCCGGTTTCAGAGTTTGCAGTTCCCGGTGTTCCGATACCTATGGACTCAATATTTTCAAGCTTCAGTCCGGCCTGCTCCATAGCCTTCAGGGAAACCTTTGCCATATCAGCGCATATTTCCTCCGCAGGTCTTGGCAGCATGGTTTTTGTGGTTGCTTTTGAAATTATTTCATAATTTTCGTTGACCACACCTGCTTTGATGTTTGTTCCTCCCAGGTCGATTCCTATGTAATACTTCATTGTTAGCCCTCCGTTTTGTTTATTTTCAGCTTATTTTTCCAAATAGATTTGCTGCGATTGCAGCGCCGCCCACAGAGCCGATAAAAGCTCCTAAAAGACCCACAACGGTACAAATAAACACTGCACCGTGGACATCGCTTTTTTCCTTGTGTCTGAAATAACTTATAAGACCGGCAAAAAACGCTGTAAAGACCACAGTTACCGTGGTGAATCTGGGAATGTCAAGACCGGGCAGGAAGCCTTGCTTTGCATGAAGGTAGTAGTAAAGCACCATGAGCCCCAGATTTATAGCTATGGAAGCAAGAAAGTTGATAAAGTATTCCTTGCCGTTATTTTTCACCAAATATATCAATCCCTTTCTAAAGCTTGCGTGAAAGAATGAAACTGCATCTGCCGTTGATCTTTACGCTGCCGCTTGATGCGTCTATAAAAAAGCTGTCGCCCTTTTTGCCGGCTGATCCGTCTATTTCCCCTTGGCCGTCGATCACCATAAGGTGTGCAAAGCTCCTGTGGTCAATATCAAGTTCAGCCTGGGACGCAACATCGTACTTTACCGCCGTGAAATATTTGCACTGAGCAAGCAAAGTACAGCAGTAGCCCTGGTGTTTTTCGACCTGCGGCATTTTGGGGATCGCTGCCGGTCGTGTATTTGTTACATCTATGGCCTTGTTGATGTGAAGTTCTCTGGGCTTGCCGTCGGTGCCAACTCTGCCATAATCATATACCCGGTAGGTGGTGTTGGAGTTTTGCTGGATCTCCGCAATAAGTATGCCCTTGCCTATGGCGTGAAGGGTGCCTGAGGGGATAAAAAACACATCGCCTTTTTTTACCCTGACTCTGTTTACGTATTCAAGAAGGGTATTGTCCTTTATCATTTTTGCAAACTGCTCGGATGTGACCTTTTCTTTAAATCCGTAGATAAGCTCGGCTCCCCGGGCACAATCTATTACATACCACATTTCGGTCTTGCCCGGCTCGCCTTCGGTCCTCATGGCGTATTCATCGTCCGGGTGGACCTGCACCGAGAGGTCGCTTTTTGCATCTATAAGTTTTACAAGCAAAGGTAAGACTTTGTCATGTTCACAGCTTGTACCCATGACCTGACTGCCTTTGGTGTTTATGTACTGTTCAAGAGTCATGCCGTCGTATTCGCCGCCTGCAACGGTGCAGTTTCCGTCTTTGTGACAGGCAAGCTCCCAGCTTTCAGCTATCCTGTCCAAAGAACAGTTCTTGCCAAATTCATCACGCAGTCTTGTACCTCCCCAGAGATAGTCCTTAAAGCAGGGAGAGAGTTTAACAACAGCCATTCAGCTTCTCCTTTTGCAGATGATCGTAAAATTTGCGAGCTGTCCGCCGTGTGAGGCAGAGCAGTCTTTCGGTATAGCACAACGAGCAAAATGCCTGCAAGCGATATAATTGCTGCTATACCGACAGCTCAGCGTCTTGTCCGGTATAAATAACAAGGCAAAACCACCTATTAAACCAAATAATAGTATATCACATTATATGCCTTTATGTCAATAAAAAGTGGGTTACAAAACGTTGATTTTTAGATTTTTTTATCTGTTTTTGCTTGACTTTGAACAGCGGATGTGCTATAATCTGCTGCATGGCGAAATATATCGGGAGTGAAGAGGATGAAAATACTTGCTGTTGATTACGGTGATGTACGCACGGGGCTTGCCATAAGCGATAACTCCGAGTTTCTTGCGTCGCCTGTGGGAACGCTGACGGAACGTGATCCCCGGCGCCTTGCTCAGAAAATTTCTCAAACGGCTCAGGAGCATGGAGCAAAGCTGATCGTTGTAGGTCTGCCGATCAATATGAACGGAACAAAAGGACCAAGGGCAGAAAGGTGCGAGGAGTTTGCACAAATGCTCAAAGAGCTTGTTGACTGTCCTGTTGAAATGTGGGACGAACGTTCAACGACCGTTACGGCACACAATATCCTCAACACAACGAATGTACGGGGGAAGGCGAGAAAAGCTGTTGTTGATACTGTTGCGGCGACGATAATCCTTGAATCTTACCTTGAATACCGAAGAAAGAATCCTCAGACCGAAATATAATATAACGGCGCATGATAATTTACCATGCGCCGTATTTTTTGCAATAAAAAAGCTCCGCCTTAGCGAAGCCTTGATATTTTAGTCTATCTCGACCATAATTTTCTGGTCTTTTCTTGAAGCGCTGGCTCTCATAACAACTCTGATAGCCTTTGCTATACGACCCTGCTTGCCGATAACTCTTCCCATATCGTCCGGTGCAACATGAAGATGATACACGATGATACCTTCCTCGTTAGGCTCGTCAACGACCACTTCAACAGCATCTTTGTTTTCAACAAGCTCTGAAACTATAGTTTCAAGTAATTCTTTCATATCTGAACTCCGTTCTCCCACAAAGAAAGCGGTGGGTCTCCCCACCGGATAAACCGGTAAGGCGGTGGTGGGATAAGTGCCTTACTGGTCTTGAAGCACAAGCTTAGATGTTGTTCTTCTTGAAAAGTGCCTTAACTGTATCTGTGGGCTGAGCACCCTTTGCGATCCAGGCATTAGCCTTTTCAGCATCTACCTTGAATACGTTAGGCTCCTTGGTAGGATCGTAGTAGCCAAGCTCCTCGATGCAGCGTCCATCTCTTGGATATCTTGAATCTGCTACAACGATTCTGTAGAAAGGAGCTTTCTTTGCGCCGATCCTTCTCAGTCTGATCTTTACTGCCATTATATTTTCACCTCCGATTGTCTTACTTGTATAAATAAATATCTTTGGTCGATATCTATCGATTTGTTACTGCGGAAATCCGTCTCCGAATCCGCCCATGCCGCCCATGCCGCCCATGCCGCCAAGTCCTTTGAGTAATGCGGAGCGGTTCATCTTGGCTTTTTTGCCATGAAGGTTTCCGCCGATACCAAATTGCTTCATCATTTTCTGCATCTGGTCAAACTGCTTTAAAAGCTGGTTGATGTCGGATACCTGAGTGCCGCTTCCGGCAGCGATCCTGCGTTTTCTCTTTGGGTCTATTATAGACGGCTTTTCACGCTCTGCCTTGGTCATGGAGTTGATCATAGCCTCTGTTTTTTTCAGCTGCTGCTCACCTTTTTCAAGCTGTTCGTCGTCGATCTTTCCTGCCCCCGGAAGCAGCCTGATAAGGGACTTCATAGAACCCATTTTGTGTATCTGTTTCATCTGAGCCAGCAGATCGTTAAGATCAAAGCCTTTTTCCTGCATCTTCTTTGCAAGCTTCTTGGCATCCTTTTCGTCCACCGTCTGGGTAGCTTTCTCGATAAGCGTGAGCATATCGCCCATGTCAAGTATCCTTGATGCCATTCTTTCCGGATGGAAAGGCTCAAACTCACCAAGCTTTTCGCCCATTCCGACGAATTTTATCGGCTTACCTGTTACTGCGAGCACGGAAAGAGCCGCACCGCCACGGGTGTCTGAATCAAGCTTTGTAAGAATTACGCTGTCGATACCAAGTGCCTCGTCAAAGCTTGAAGCGACTTTTACGGCGTCCTGTCCGATCATTGCGTCTACTACCAGCATGATCTCGTTAGGCTCCGCAATAGCCTTTATATCCTTCAGCTCATTCATAAGCTCCTCGTCTATGTGCAGACGTCCTGCTGTATCTATAATGACCAGGTCGTTGCCATAGTCCTTGGCGTGCTTTATTCCCTCTTTAACTATCTTTCTGGGGTCGATCTGTCCCATCTCAAATACCGGTACCTCGGCTTTTGCACCCACAACTTTCAGCTGTTCGATAGCGGCAGGCCTGTAAACGTCCGCAGCAATAAGCAAAGGCCTTTTGTCCTGATCCTTGAACATCTTTGCCAGCTTTGCTGCATGGGTGGTCTTACCTGATCCCTGAAGACCGCACATCATAATGATGCAAGGGGGCTTGTTTGGAAAATTTATCTTTGCATTCGCCTCGCCCATAAGCTTGATGAGCTCTTCATGAACGATTTTTATAACCTGCTGTCCCGGGGTAAGACTTTTAAGAACGTCCTCTCCCACAGCACGCTCGGAAACATTATTTACAAAATCCTTGACGACTTTATAGCTGACATCGGCTTCCAGCAAAGCCATTTTGACCTCACGCATAGCCTCTTTAACGTCAGACTCGCTCAGACGTCCTCTTGATCTGAGACGCTTGAACACGCCGTTTAATTTTTCAGAAAGTCCTTCAAACGCCATATATATCCTCCGTTAATCCTTTGATTCTTCCTCCTGAGGGTCAGGATTCTCATAATCCGCAAGCCTTGCATCGAAAGTTTCCAGCAAGGTCACTATTTTTTCAGCGACCGACCGGAATGAACGATGAGCATTGCACTCGTTGAATGCATCAAGGGCAAGCTTTTTGTATTCAAGTATCTCCTGCTTGTGAGCGTTGTCTGCACCTAACAGTCCCAGCTTGCTTTCGTATTCCTCAAGGGCTTCATCTCCCCGCTTGATCGCATCATGGACACCCTGGCGGGAAATATCGTAATGATCTGCGATCTCACCAAGGGAAAAATCGTCGTTATAGTACATATCCATTATGTCACGCTGTTTTTCGGTAAGCAGACCGCCATACAGATCAAGAAGCTGACACATACCTAAATTCTTGCTCATCAAGACCGTCTCCTTTTCGAAATGTAAAGTTTATTACCTTTACAACAAATCTAATTATATATCAAGTAAACTTACTTGTCAAGCCCTTTTTTCATTTTTCTTCAAAAAAACGGAATTGCGGATCTGCGGGTGGGTGCATCTATGCACTCAGGCATTAAAAAAGTCTGAAAGGTTCAACCCTTCAGACCTCTTGACTGTCTGTCCATATCCTCAACAACTATGTCATAGATCTCACCGAGAGAAGCGCAATATTCAAGCACCTTCCACGGCTCGTTGGTGTGATAATGGATCTTCATTACCTCTTCATCACCAATGGCAAGAAGGCAGTCACCCTTAAAGTTCTTTTCAAAGTATTCGCTTACCTCGTCCTCGTCGAGATTCTCGGCATCAATAAGAAGCTGAGTATCGTATCTGTATTCTATCATGATAAAGCCCTCCTTATAATCATATGCTTGCTCAGTACAGCATATAAATGTTGTACCAATATGTTGTGAATAATTTAACAAAAAATTTTGAAATTGCAGTAAAATTTGTGATATACTCATTTTGTAGCTGAAAGAATAACCTAAGGGAGAGATTCACGATATGATAAGTTATACACTAAAAAATGATAAATATGAGATAAAGCTGCCCTCACTTACATTTGGAACAAGTGATTTCATGCGTCATGATAATGACGAGGTATATTTTGAACTTCTTGATACATATTGCTCCTGCGGAGGCTGGTTTATAGACACTGCAAGGGTATATTGCGACTGGCTGGAAAACGGTCATAACTCCAGCGAGGGAGTGATCGGGCGCTGGATAAAAGCACGAAACAACCGTGATAAGATCGTTCTGGCAACAAAGGGCGGACATCCTGCCATGGGACACATGGACAAGAACCGCCTGAGCAGGGAAGACCTTGAAAAGGATATAAACGACAGCCTTGAATGTCTGGGCACGGATTATGTGGATATATTTTTCCTTCACCGTGATGATACAAAGGTCCCTGTGGAGGAGATAATGCCTGTGCTTAACGACATATACCAAAGCGGAAAGGCACATTTTATCGGCGTATCAAACTGGTCATGCCAAAGGATACAGGCGGCAAATGATTTTGCAGCTAAAAATGGAATGGAGCCGATCCGGATAAGCCAGATCTATTACAGCCTTGCACACGCAAGCAGCAGTATTCTCGGAGACCCCACACTTGTTTGCATGGACACAAAGGAATTTCGCTGGTACAGCGAGAACAAATTTCCGCTTATGGCATTTTCGCCGCAGGCTAAAGGCTTTTTTGCAAAGCTTGCCAAGGGTGATGCAGCGCAGTATCTTCCTGAGGGACAATATGCCAGCACAGCGAACCTTGCAAGGCTTGCAAGGGTCAAGGAGCTCAGCGCAAGGACCGGATCATCTCCGGCGGTGATACCTTTTGGATATCTTTCCAGTCAACCGTTTTTTGTAACGTCGGTATTTGCTGCATCAAGGCCGTGGCAGATCGAAGAAAATATGGCTGCTCAGGATCTCAGATATGACGAAAAGACGGTAGCATTCCTTGAAAATAAGATATGAGCTTTATTTAGGGGGCTTTGCCGGGCTTGTTATGCAAGGCGCCTGCCCGCTTAAAACCCTTTTGGTCACAAAATCTTTTTTATAGTTTATCGACATACTGATGCCGCTGCGATACTTTGCAGCGGCTTTTTTAGAAGCGAAACGGGTAAAGCAAAAGAGAGCAGCAAAAAGCTGCTCTCTGTATATTTCAACTATTTAAATGCATAATGTACTAAATTTGGTTAGCACATCGCAACTCACTCCAATCAAAAAGAATAATTGGTTTGAAATCAAATTAAGCCATTGGACTTTACACCTTTCGTAAAATTAACGTCCTGTGAGTGAACAAACGCTGTTCACATCATTCATTTAAAATAGAATTTCGGACTCACACCTTTCGGTAAATTATCGTAAAGTCAAATTGAAATTATAAATAGTACTTTGGACTCACGCCCTTCATTGTATTTCGTCGACAGAAATCAGCTATTTCTCTCGGATCAATCTCCGAATAGGTCCGGACTATCGAAAAATACCGACCTTCCGGATTTATTACCTGTGGAAATATGAAATCTGCGGACAATGGTAAAAGTAATAATTTAAAGTACGTGCATTATCAAATGCGTCTTAATCAAGCCATTGGTTTAATTTCCTTTCGGATAGAATGATATCAAATCAAGTAAAGCTTTCAACTAAAGCTTATCAAACTGAACTTTCTGGCGGTCTCACCCCTGTCTGTCAAATATTCAAACACTTTGTGCACGGAATTTTCATAGTGCACCACTCCCGTCTGTAAAATCAGTTCAGAATTCTTTTAAAATAGAGCTTCAAACTCGTAAATGTCTTGGCGGACTCACTCCTTCATTTCAGATGTTTAAGAACCTTGTGCAAACTATTTTCATAGTGCATCACCCCTAAAACATATATACGAGGTCTTATAAGCTAAAATACATATCCCACCGGAATCACTCTTTCATCATATTTCTTTCTCGTCAAAATATTTAAAAGTGTGCATGGGAAACAGCTCCATTCCGATAAAATAATAATTGTTGTTTCACTTTTGGCATCCAAGCCGGTAAATATTCTGTTGTAAAATATGGCAGCCTTGCTTTGAAGGTCTGAAATTAGTTCGTGTTCCATCAGGCAAGGCGGTTAAGTTTTATGTAAATCATTTGTTTCTGATCTGACGGCTCTCACGTCCGTGTCCCGATCACTCTTACCTATCCAAACCGCCGAGCCTATGGCTACCGCTCTTAATATCCAGTGCGCCCATGGGACTCGCTCCTTTCGTGTCTGATTAAACTTCACGGAGTACCTCGCTGTATCCATAGCTCTCGATTAAAATCAAAAGCTCGCAGCGTGTTCACTTTGATCCGGTATAGTTCTCGATCTAAGTAATCTAAAACCGCTTGTCTTCGGCTTTGCTACAGAAACATCGGTCAGATGTATGCAGCCGTCTGCCTACTATACAAAACCACCTGCGAACGCTCTGTACACTTGCGCCGGTGTGCCGCTCTTTCCGCCTGCGTTCAGCCTCACCTCCAAGTGAGCTGTTCGGTTCTTGATTTCTTGTATACAATATAGCACACTTTTTGTTACTTGTCAATAGTTTTTTTCAACATTTTCTAAAAATTTATATTTAATATTACTTTTACAAACAAAGTCTTGACATATCTTATAAGATGTAGTATAATAAAGTTGTTGCGGCGGGCAAGTTGGCTTGATAGCCTTTTTGTTTAGCCGTTTTGCTGTATATAGGGTAGTTTCTGACCGGGGGAAAGTACCGGGCGGAGATTTATATAGGAAAGGGGGAGGCTTCCGCACGAAACGGGGGCTGAATGAGGACATGAACGAAGAATACACACCGGATCTGTATGAACTAGAAGACGAACAGGGGAACAAGCAGAGCTTTGAGCTTCTGGATGTGATGGAATATGAGGGCGAGAAATACTATGCGCTGACTCCTTATTACGACGAGGATGATCTTGAGAATATGCTTGATGATCCCGGAGAGGTAGTTATATTAAGATCCGAGTTTGATGAAAACAACGATGAGATCCTTGCGTCCATAGATGACGATGAAGAGTACGAGAGGATCGGCGACATATTCATGAAGCGCATCGAGGAGATGTTTGACTTTGACGACGAGGAAGAGCTCGGCGGCGCAGAGGACAAGCATTTCAGCTGATGACCGGTTTATTGTACAAATATTCGTACAATAATTTGTATAAAATCATACTTGAATAATTGGTGAGATTGTGGTATTATAATAACAGGAAAAGAGATTTCTGCCTTGTGCGTTAAGCACGGTCATTATAAATCCAACACACAATTAAAAGGGAACTGGGTCTCCGAGAAACGGATTGCAGACCTCCCGGCATACGCCGGCTTTGTGCCGTGTATGTACGGATGTTGGGAGCGAGAAGTCATTGGGCTGGTACCCACCTGCGAGAGCGGGTTTTATCAACTGTGCGACGGCAAGGCGGTAATATTTTAGCGTACCACACGGTATGTGTTAAAGCGAGGCTTTATGCCTCGCTTTTTTTGCGCTATGTATGTTATATTGAAAACATAAAGTGAACATAGCAATATTCCGAGAGAAGAATAAAAAAACGAGAGGATAACCTCTCGTTTATTTATTGTGCAACGAAAACCCCCAGCTATGCTGGGGGTTCAAAAAGCTTTAGCTATGAGTAGAAAAACAAAACCTCCTATGATAGAATAAGAGTAGGTCT
>ONMZ01000006.1 GCA_900319075.1 uncultured Eubacteriales bacterium | reverse complement strand
TCGGTTGGGGCAGAGAATTGACCAAAAGGTCAATTCTCCGTAGCTAACGGCAAAGCCGTTAGCGGAACCCATTCTCCAAAAGGGTTTCCCCCAGCTGCCACGCAAGGGTGCTGCGGTAAATTCTGATTTGTAAATATGTAAAGGAGAGCAAATAGCTCTCCTTTTTTTGCATATTAGTTGCAGCCACATCCGCCGCAGCCGCAGCCGTTATTATTATTTCCGCAGCCGCATCCGCAGTTACCGGAGCAGGAAATGATGAGAATGAGGATGATTATCCACCAGCAGCCATTGTTTCCGCACATAAGAACAGTTCTCCTTTTGTTGAGATTTAAAGCGCTTTGCTTTGCGCTTTATGATACATTATATGACACCGTGGCAGAAGGGTTACAAAAAAAGAAGCTCACCTCAGGGTGAGCTTCTTTTATACATTATATAAAGCTATTTTTTGCCGTAGAAGCTGCAGAAGTTTGCAAAATTAGGCTCCTGGTAGGCAAGCTTTTTCTCTCTGGTCAGCACTTGCAGGTCGTACTGGGGTGCGTTTGCAAGCTTTATTATAACGTGCTTGATGGCGCTGTTCAGTCCGGCTCTTTTTATCTTGACCTCTACAAGCTGCTGGTAGGGTATATAGGTAAACTCGTCGTAGCGTGGGGTCAGGTCTTCCATAAGCACACGCAGTTTATGCTGTGTACGGTCAAGGGGCAGTATCCCAAAGCCGTTTTCGTTTACGTTTACAAGATAGCCTGCCCAGGCACGTCCGTTTTGCGCCTGTTCCATACCGCCCACAAATCCTCCGCCGGTGAGAAAGGTCGTGGCATAGAAAATGCAGTTATTTTGTCCTATATATCCGACCTGAGAAAAGCAAGCCATTGCTCCTTTAAAAGTTTCAAATTCAAACATTTTATATTATCCCCTGTTTTTTAAGCGGCATTTGCGCTTTTATGATCGTTTATTTTCTTTGGTAAAAATCGCAGAACGCTTTGAAACAGCCCTGGTGATACGGCATTTTGTTTTCCTTGACTTGCACAAGAAGGTCAAATTTCGGTGCGTTGGCTATCTCGATGATAAGGTGCTTTATCGATGAACCGATGGTGTATTTTTTGACTGTTACGGACGCAAGCTGCTGATAAGGAATGTAGAAAAACTGGTCAAATCTCGGTGCAAGATTTTCTGGCTTGATGCCAAGACCCTTTGTGCTTTCCAACGGAAGGATTCCAAAGCCCATTTCGTTCACGTTGAGCAGATAGGCTGCCCAGTTTCTGTTGTTGGCTGCTATTGATGCGCCATAAACAGCTCCGCCGACTGCGCCGAACATAAGTGCTGAGGTAGGAACGGCATTGGTCGCATAGAAAATGCAGTTATTCTGCCCGACGTAATTGAGCTGGGCGAAACAGTTTATTGCGCCCTGATAGGTTTCAAATGCAAACATTCGTTGATCCCCCTCGATCATTTTTCCTGCGTTTACCCTCCAAAGATACACAAATTATAACATCTTTCTCACAGGGTGTCAAGCATGACAGGCATTTGAAAACCGGCTTTATGGGAATTTTGTGAAAGTGGATTTTGTCCTTTGCATAACATAAAGTATACTGCCCCTGAGGGGGGCGCAGGAGTATAAAACTCCTTTTTGCGGTCAATACTTTTTGAAAAGCAAAAGCGGTAAAGCGAAAGATCAGAAAGGGCGTGGAACATATATGGATAAGTTTGAGACCGAAGAGTTCACCAAAGAGGGGCAGAGGCTTATTAAACAGGCTGTCATTGCGGCAGGAGAATTAGGTCACACATATGTGGGCACAGAACACCTGCTGCTTGGGGCGGCAAGCCTTGACAGGTGTGCGGCAAGTGCGGTGCTTTTAAAGTTCAGTCTGCTGCCGTCGGTGATCCAGACGCAGATCGTCAGGACTATCGGCAGGGGGACACCTTGCAGGGTGGGGACAGCAGATATGACTGCAAACGCAAAAAGCGTTATACAAAGCGCAATTCGTACCGCACGGCTTTTCAGAGAGGACAAGACGGGAACGGAATATATCCTTGGGGCTATGGCTGCCAACAGGCATTGCAGCGCATACAGGATAATTACCGATTGCGGAGTCAAGCCGGAGCTTATATGCAGGGAGTGTTCCTCGGCGGATCTTTTAAAGGCGGCGGCAAAAAGCGATGTGAAGCTCAAGGCTTTGGAGAAATACTCAAGGGAGCTTACGGGACACAGAAACTGTCAGGAATTTGACCCGGTGCTGTGCCGTGACAAGGAGATAAGACGCATTACGGAGATACTTTGCAGGCGCACAAAAAACAACCCCTGTCTTGTGGGAGAGGCAGGAGTGGGAAAGACCGCTGTGGTAGAGGGTCTGGCATGGCGCATGACAAACGGCGAGGTGCCGGATATTCTTTGCGGCAGGCGGATATTTGCTCTTGACATAACTCTTTTGCTGGCAGGGGCAAAGTACAGGGGGGACTTTGAGGAGAGGCTGAAAGAGTGCCTTTCTGAGGCGGAAAAGGCAGGCAACTGTATTTTGTTCATTGACGAGATGCACAACATCATGGGTGCAGGTGCGGCAGAGGGCGCCATAGATGCGGCAAACATTTTAAAGCCGGGACTTGCACGAAGGGGCGTACAGATCATAGGTGCGACTACCTTTGAAGAATACCGCAGCAGGGTGGAAAAGGACAGCGCAATGGACAGACGCTTCCAGAAGGTCATCATAGGCGAGCCGGACACAGAGCAGACAGCACAGATACTCACCGGTTTGAAGCAGCGCTACGAGCAGCACCACGGGGTAAGCATACCGCAGGAGGTGATAAAGCGCACGGTGGAGCTTTCGGCAAGATATATAACCGGCAGAGCTTTCCCCGACAAGGCGATAGATGTCCTTGACGAGGCCTGCGCCTGTGCGGTAATAAACGCAGACAGCCGTGGGGCACGGGCGGTGGAAGGCTCGGCTTTTGAGGATTATATAAACGGACGGATAGACAGACAAAAGTACATTTCCCTTGTAACGGGCAAAGCGGGAAAGCGCAGGATCAGCATAAGCACAGACGACGTGGATCAGGTGGTAACAAGGTGGACGGGTATAGACTGTACCAAGGGTCCCCGGGACGAGATGCAGCGGATACAGCGGCTTGAAAAGGTGCTGAGCCGGCGTGTTGTGGGGCAAAGCAGGGCGGTGGAGGCTTTATGCAGCGCTTTGAAAAGATGCTGCGCCGGGCTGAAGGATCCGGCAAGACCCATGGGAAGCTTTATTTTTCTCGGCTCTACGGGGGTAGGCAAAAGCCTTCTTGCCAAGGAGCTTGCAAGGGAGTTTTTCGGGGACGAAAAGGCGCTTATAAGGCTGGATATGTCCGAATATATGGAGCGGCACAGCGTTTCAAAGCTTATAGGTGCCCCTCCGGGATATGTGGGCTTTGAGCAGGGGGGACAGCTTACCGCAAGGGTGAAAAACAGACCTTACAGCCTGGTCTTGCTGGACGAGATAGAAAAGGCGCACCCGGATATTTTCAACCTGCTTTTGCAGATCCTTGAAGAGGGAGAGCTTACGGACAGCAGCGCAAGAAGGGTGAGCTTTGCAAACGTTTTGCTGATAATGACCTCAAATGCGGGGGTAAAGGAACTTGCCATGAGAAAGGGCGTGGGATTTTCCCACAGGCAGCAGGACACAGGGGGAGAGCTTAAAAAGGAACTGGAAAAATTTATGTCGCCGGAGCTTCTGGGCAGGATAGACAGGGTCATAGTTTTTGAAGATCTGGGACGCAGTGAGCTTGAAAAGGTGGCACAGATCGAGCTTGATGCACTGGCTTTGCGGCTCAGGGAAATGGGGCATGAGATGAGATACGACAGGAGCGTTGTTGAATATACGGCGGAGCTTGCTTTGAAAAACGGCGGCTCGGCAAGAGAGGTCAGAAAGACGGTAAGGGGACAGATAGAGGACGTTATCAGCACGGGGCTTCTTTCAGATCAGGCAGACAGGGTATACCTTACCACAGATAAGCAAAAAGGCAGGTTCTGCCTGGATCAGGGGGAGACTGTGGCAAACGGTGCTTAGGAACGACCGCAGGGTATGTTAACAAAAAATTTACTTTTTTCGTGGGAAAATAAGTGACAACAGCTCTTTACTATGTTATAATTAGTAAGATATATACGAAAATAAACAGGTGGGAGCGTGTTGCAAATGGCTGAAAACAGACCTTACAAGCTTTATTCGGATTCCACAGCTGACCTTTCGGAGGACTTGCTGCGTGAGATGGATGTGAGCATTGTAAAGCTTTCCTTTGAGATGAACGGAAAGACTTACTGTGACGGCGATATGTCAATGGAGACTTTTTATAAAAAACTGCGTGAGGGTGCGGTGTCAAAGACGGCGCAGATACCTCCTTCCACTTACGAGGAAGTGTTTGAAAAAGAGATCCAGGCAGGGTACGACATTTTGTATATGGGATTTTCCTCGGGGCTCAGCGGAAGCTACAACAGCTCATGTATCGCAAGGGACAATCTTATGGAAAAATATCCACAGGCAAAGATAATCTGTATTGATTCTCTGTGTGCATCAACGGGAGAAGGGCTGCTGCTTTACAAAGCCGATGAAAAGAAGAAAAGCGGAATGGACATTGATGAGCTTGCCAAGTGGATCGAGGCAACAAAGCTGCATCTTTGCCATGTTTTCACGGTAGACGATCTTAAATTTCTCCGCAGAGGCGGCAGAGTCAGCGCAACGGCAGCATTTGCCGGCACACTTTTGGGCATAAAGCCTCTTTTGCACGTTGACAACGACGGGCATCTTATACCCCTTGGAAAGGTAAGGGGCAGAAATCAGTCCCTGAACAAGCTTGTGGACATGATGGAGGAAAGAGTGGGCGGCTGGGAGAACCCGGTGGTTATGATCTGCCACGGAGATGCCATAAAGGACGCAGAGTATGTGGAACGCCTTGTTAAGGAGCGCTTTGGCAAACAGACCGAGGTGAAGATATGCTACACGGGAACGGTCATCGGATCACATTCCGGCCCCGGCACACTGGCATTATTCTTTATGGGCGAGGAAAGATAAAAAGCTTTTTGGTATACCTTTTGCAGTCACGGTGCAAAGGGTATACTTTTTTTGGGGTTTTGTTTGACAATATACTAATGATATGGTATAATGTGCTAATATGGAATAGTGGGCTGTTGTTTTGAAAGGATAGTTTCAATGGATCAGAACAGGATAAGAAATTTTTGCATAATCGCACATATAGACCACGGAAAATCCACCCTTGCAGACAGGATATTGGAACTTACCGATTCGGTGGAGCTGCGGGAGATGGAGGATCAGCTGCTGGATAACATGGATATCGAGCGGGAAAGGGGCATAACCATAAAAGCCCGTGCTGTACGGCTGAAATACCATGCCGACGACGGGGAGGATTATGTTTTTAACCTTATCGACACCCCGGGTCACGTGGACTTCAACTACGAGGTGTCACGCTCGCTGGTAGCCTGTGAGGGGGCGATACTTATTGTTGACGCTTCACAGGGTATCGAGGCGCAGACGCTGGCAAACACATACCTTGCAATAGAAAATGACCTTGAGGTGGTGCCGGTAATAAACAAGATAGACCTGCCAAGCGCAGACCCGGATAGGGCTTGCAGCGAGGTGGAAAATATTATCGGGATACCTGCGATGGACGCTCCGAGGATCTCCGCAAAAATGGGCACGAACATTAAAGAGGTGCTTGAAAGGGTGGTTACGGACATACCGGCTCCGAAAGGGGACGACAATGCTCCTTTGAAGGCGCTTATCTTTGACAGCTACTACGACCAGTATAAGGGAGTTATAATCTACTGCCGTGTGAAGGACGGACATATAAAGGTGGGGGACACCATTCGCCTTATGGCAACGGGTGCTCAGTTCCAGACGGTGGAGATAGGATATATGGGCGCAAAGGATCTTGTGCCTGTGGGAGAGCTCCATGCGGGAGATGTGGGTTACATCGCCGCTTCCATAAAGGACATCGGTGATACCCGTGTGGGCGACACGGTCACAAATGCAAACGACCCTTGTGCAGAGGCTTTGCCGGGCTACAAGAAGGTAAACCCTATGGTCTACTGCGGTATATACCCTGCGGACGGGTCAAAGTACGGGGATCTGCGTGACGCTTTGGAAAAGCTTTTGCTCAACGACGCTTCCCTTTCTTTTGAGCCGGAGACTTCGGTGGCTCTCGGTTTTGGGTTCAGATGCGGCTTTCTGGGGCTTTTGCATATGGAAATTATCCAGGAGAGGCTTGAAAGGGAATATAATCTTGACCTTATAACTACCGCTCCCAGCGTAACTTACAAGGTAACTCTCACAAGCGGCGAGACGGTGATGATATATAACCCCACAAATTACCCCGACCCGGGGCTTATCGCATCGGCACAGGAGCCGGTGGTCAATGCCCATATCTATACCCCAAGTGAGTTTGTGGGCAACATCATGGAGCTTTGTCAGGACAGGCGGGGCACTTTCAAGGATATGAAATACATTGACACGAACAGGGTGGATCTGCACTATATCCTCCCCCTTAACGAGATAGTTTACGATTTCTTCGACGCCCTTAAATCCAAGACAAAGGGCTACGCTTCGTTTGATTACGAGATGAAGGGATACGAGCCTTCAAAGCTGGTAAAGCTGGATGTGCTCCTCAACGGGGAGATAGTGGACGCACTTTCCTTTATCGTCCATGAGGAAAAGGCATATTCCCGTGGCAGAAGGCTTACGGAAAAGCTGAAGGAAAATATCCCTCGCCAGCTTTTCGAGGTTCCTGTTCAGGCAGCTATCGGAGGAAAGATAATCGCAAGAGAAACCATAAAGGCCCTGCGAAAGGACGTACTTGCAAAGTGCTATGGAGGAGATATAACCAGAAAGAAAAAGCTGCTTGAAAAGCAAAAGGAAGGTAAAAAGCGTATGAGACAGCTCGGCTCGGTGGCGGTGCCCCAGGAGGCATTTATGTCGGTGCTGAAGCTTGATGAATGATATGAAAGGGAAAGTTATGAGCAGGGAAAAAAAGAAACAGTTTTATAATGATCAGGTGGAAAAAATGCTCAAGCCAAACGGCAGCGATATTATCATGGGGATATTGCTGCTGGGATTTGCCATAACCCTTGGGGCGATCTTTATGGCTGCACCGGAATCTTTGACGGCGGATAAGGCTTATTACAGGTCAAGCATCATTTTCTCGCTGGCAGATCTGGTGGTGGCATTTGCGGTTTTGTGCAAGGGGCTTTTTTACAGATGGTTCAGCCTTACCTCGATCATAGCAAGGGCAAAGGGTATCGAAAGAAGCAGAGTTTACCCTTCACAGATGTATATAACGACGCTGAGGGTGTTTACGCTGATGTTTTGTCTGGTGAATATTATAATTTTGATACTGGTGATAAAAAGAATAATCTGAGACCATATCCAAAAGGAAAAAGGAGAACAAAATGGAGGAAATGAAAAAGGCGATGAAATATTCGCTTATTTTCGGGATATGCGGCGCAGGGGTAATACCGGTGATATACGAGATATATGCCAACGTTTCCAAGGATGCGGCGCTGTGGATCTTTTCTGCATATGTTATTTTTGCAGGGGTGAAGTTTTCCCCTTTAAAAGCCAGAGAGGCTATGCTGGGCATGGTTTGTACGGCGGCGTACAGCGGTGTGCTGGCAATACCCTTGTATCTTGTGATACACCCGGCAGTCAAGGGGTGGCTGGAGAAAAAGTCAAAGTATTTTCAGCTTGATCTGAGCGCACAGCTTCGGTTCCTCGGGGCTGTGGGGATAATATTCCTTTTGATGTTCATGGTGTGGATCGCCCGTGCAGGGGTGAGCAGGGCGGTAAAAAAGCTCCGCTCCAACAGCGAAAAGACAGGCAGCTATATTGAAAACGCTTTCAGCGAAAACGGTGAGGAATAATGACGGGGATATATATCCATGTTCCTTTCTGTGCCAGAAAATGCCCCTACTGCGACTTTTACTCGGCAGCGTACCAAAAGGATACGGTGCAGGGGTATGTTCAGGCTGTTGTGAGAAACATTGAAAGTTTGGCGGACAAGGAGATAAAGGCGGACAGCATTTATTTCGGGGGCGGCACACCCTCGCTGCTTTCGGTGCCCCAGACAGAGGCTATACTTAACGCAGCGCAAAGGGCGTTTGAGCTTTCAGAGCCTGAGATCACCCTTGAGGTTAACCCTTGCACGGCGGACAGAAAAAAGCTTGAGGGATACCGCAAAGCAGGAGTGAACAGGCTTTCTGTGGGCGTTCAGTCCTCGGACAGGAAAGAGCTTGAGACATTGGGACGGCTGCACGACTTTTCAAGGGCTGAGATGACGGTCAGGGACGCTGTAAGCGTGGGTTTTGATAATATATCCTGTGACATTATGGCAGGGATCCCGGGACAGAGCCTTGAAAGTCTTGAACAGACGGCAGACGCTTTGACGGAGCTGCCGATAGAGCATATTTCCGCTTATCTGCTCAGGATAGAGCAGGGGACAGGGTTTGACTGTGAAAAAATACGAAACAGTGTCCCGGAGGAGGAGATCGTCAGCGAAATGTATCTTCGTATGGCTGAAAAGTTTGAAAAAGCCGGGTTTGAGCAGTACGAGATCTCAAATTTCGCAAAAAACGGATTTGAGTCAGGGCACAATATGAAATACTGGACAGGGGAACAGTATATAGGGATAGGTCCCTCGGCATACTCGTTTTTCGGGGGAAAAAGATACCATTGTCCACGGGACATACAGGACTTTATACGCAAAGACACCCAGGCGATAGTGGTGGACGAGGAGTCGCCGGACAGGCTTGAGGAGTACATAATGCTGGGTCTGAGGCTCAAAAGGGGCATAAGCCTTGAAAGGCTTGAACAGCTCGGGGCGCAGACAGAGGCTGTGGCGCAAAGGGCAGGGCTTTACACCAAGGCGGGGCTTTGCAGCTTTGACGGGGAAAAAATATGCCTTACACCAAGGGGCTGGCTGGTCTCAAACAGCATAATTGCTGAGCTTGAACAGCTTGCATCGGGGCGCTGAAAGGGGCAGTATGCCCCGGAGCTTTAAGGCGGGCAAAAATAAAAATTGCCCCGGCACTTGATTTTTTCGCAGATATGTTATAAAATAAGAAACGGTAACATACCTTTGGGCGATAAGCCCATGATCAAAATTAAACAAATAAAGATTTTCAATAACACGGTATTGAAAAAGGAGACAGTAAAATGAAGGACTTTATTTCAAATCCTTGGGTGAAAAGGGCAGTCTCGATATTCAACCTTGCCTATTTTGCCGTTATATGTATGTTTACTTTTGCCACGTTCATATATGATATCCAGTTCGTTGAGGGCAAAGAGGTCTCGTTCTTTGTGATATATTTTATTGCAAGCGTGCTTTTCATGACCCTTATGGTCTATTCAAGACGGGAGGTAATCACAAAGCTGGTCAGCGTGGCGCTGCCGCCGGTTTGCTTTTGCCTGATCCTTTTCAACTGGGGCAACTGGATACTTATCGTTCCGCCTTTCGTGGTGGCTCTGGTAATGTTTTTCGCATCGGGTGTGCGGGAGACCACAAAGGTGGTGCTGGGCACCATATACCTGCTGCTTTATGTGCTGGGTCTTGTGGGATTCTTCGTGCTAAAGATGCTCTTTGGCGGCTCCAGCGTGGAAACTACCCTTGACCGTAATTTACAGGAAAACGAGGACGTTTACAACCTTTACAAGGGGCAGCAGTTCGCTAAGCTGGTGGAGTTCACAAAGGACGATAATATAATCTCACCGGACGGAAAGTACAAGATCGTCCTTTACGATGTTCAGGACAACGATAAGGGAAGAATAAAGATCTGCGTTGTTCCTTACGGACAGGACGTTGAGCTTAAATTCTTTACCCTCAAACAAAAGGGCATCGAAAAGACAGTTTCCAACAAGGGTACAAGAGGCACGGTGCCGGAGTTTGGTTGGGAAAAGGACGACAAGGGCAACCTCAGAGTTTATTACACCCTTACACCGGGGGCAAAACGAGGGTATTCCACAATTACGGATAATACAATGCCGAAAAAGCAGTATTTCGATTTTCTCGGTATCAAGTAAAAATAGTGAACCAACAGGCGAGGGCAATTTACCCTCGCTTTTTTTATTTGAAAAAAATTCCTGAATAAGCTTGGGTTTGGGTGAGATAATAAGCTTAGTCAATGGATTTTGGCAAATAACGATTCGTTATCGGAAAGGAAATGAGATATATGAAAAAAATACTTGCATTTGTACTTGGTGCGGCAGTTTGCACATCTGTTTTTGCAGGCTGTGCGGAAAGAAACGACAACGTGGATTCAAACCCACCTTCTTCAGTAAGGGAAAGCTCTGTGGACAGCAGCGAGCAGGACGGATCCTCAAAGAGCGTTGTGGATCGTGCTCAAAGCATGGCTGAGGACATTGCGGACGGCGGCAAAAAGGTCGTTGACGATACGGTCAGCACCGCAAACGACGTTGTGGACAATATTACAAAGTAAGAGAGATCTTCAGCAGAGGGCGGCAGGTGCCGCTCTTTTTTTGTCTTGAACTATGTAAACGTTAAGTTAACGAAAGATGAATAACAGGTAAAATATATATAAAATGTGGGCGGAGATACTTTAAAAACATTGCAGAAAATGATATAATATCATGGAATTCAAAATGTGTGCATAGACCTGTTTTAGTGCGTAAAAAACCGACAGTGGAGGCAAGGACAGTGGATGATAAGGCGACTGTGCGTAAGCTTGTCAGGGAAATGATTGTTCCCATGGGCATTATGACTGCTGTTTGCTGGGCTTTTACGCTTATATGGGGCTTTAAGCTGTCAAATCTGGCAGGGTTCGCTGTGGGATTTGCATATGTCTGGGTATGTTATGAGTACCTTGCACGCAGCTGTGAACGGGCTGTGGAGCTTGATGTGACAAAGGCAAAACGGGTGATGCTGGTTTGCTACCTGGTGAGGTTCGCAGGGCTTTTTGCCCTTTGTGCGGCGGCTATGCTCACGGGATACATAAGTGCTGTGGGGGTGCTGGTGCCTCAGTTTTTTCCAAGGATAATTCTGACGGTGAAGCAATTTACAGCAGGAAAGGAAGGTTAGTTGAATAATGGACGGTATCGGACAGGGTCCAAAGGTCGTCTTTGAAATAGGACCTATACGTATCACCGAAACGGTGGTGACGGGCTGGATCATTATTGTGGCGGTGCTTTTTGTGTGTCTGTGGCTTACACGGGGGCTCAAAAAGATACCCGATAAGAAAAGACAGATCATTGCAGAGACTTTCGTAAACTTCGTTAACGGGCTCGTAAGGGACAATATGGGCGTTAAGCTTATGTACTATGCTCCTTACATAGCAACTCTGCTGGTGTACGCTCTGCTGGGCGCACTGGTTAGCATGATCGGGCTTCGGTCCATGACGGCGGACATAAACGTTACGGGCACATGGGCTCTGATGACGTTTATGCTTATCACCTTCCACAAGATAAAAGCAAACGGCTTCGGAGGATACTTAAAGAGCTTCGGTCAGCCTGTGGCGTTCATCCTGCCCCTGAATATAGTGGGCGAGGTGGCAACACCTGCATCTATGGCGTTCCGTCTTTTCGGAAACGTTGCGGGAGGCATGGTCATAACAAGCCTTCTTTACGGCGCTCTTGGGGCTCTTTCCAAAGCGGTGGGCCTTAGCTTTGCGGCAGGCTCCTGGGGATTCAGCGTGTTCCAGGTGGGTATACCGGCGGTGCTGTCGGTGTATTTTGATCTGTTCTCAGGGTGCATACAGGCGTACATCTTCTCTATGCTCACCATGGTAAACGTGGGTGCGGCAGCAGAGGAATAAGAGAGGACATACCCGCAAATTGCGGTTTTATAATACAGTAAAACATAAACTTTTTATATTGGAGGATTTATTATGTTGGAAAAGGCAATCGTTTTAGGATGTTCGGCAGTTGGCGCAGGACTTGCGATGATCGCAGGTATCGGCCCCGGTATCGGTGAGGGCTACGCAGTCGGAAAGACTATCGAGGCTATCGCAAGACAACCGGAGGCAAAGGGTGACTGCACAAGAACAATGTTCATCGGTGTGGCTATGGCGGAGTCAACAGGTATCTACGCTTTCGTTGTAGCACTTATCCTTATGTTTGCAAATCCGTTTATCGGCAAGCTTTGATTGGAATAACAGCTCTGTTTTCAAAAACAGAGGAACGGAGGTAAAGTAAATGATCTTTGCATCAGGGGATATAACCGAATTTATGTCCATTGACCTGACAACCATAATCGCTACTTTGCTCAACACCCTTATCCTTTTTCTGATCTTGAAACACTTTCTTTTTGACAAGGTCAACAAGGTGATAAAGGACAGGCAGGAGGAGATCCGGGCTTCCTACGACAGAGCCGATGAGGCGGAAAAGAACGCCCAGAAGCTTGAGGCTGACTATAACGAAAAGATAGGTCAGGCAAAACAGGAGTCCGCCGAGATCATCAGAGAGGCTACCAAAAAGGCTCAGGTGCGTGCCGACGAGATAATCGACGAGGCAAGAGTTGAGGCAAAGGGTATCCGCACCAATGCGGAAAACGAGATCGAGCGGGAAAAGAAGATCGCCGTCAATGCCATCAAGGACGAGATCTCACAGATCGCTTTCTCTGCGGCTGCGGCTGTTGTTGAGAAGGATCTCACCAGCGAGGATAATGAAAGACTCATAGAGAAATTCATTGACAATGTGGGTGAAGTATAATGGCAAACAGCGTTGAAAATGTATACAGTACAGCGATTTTTGAACTGTGCGACGAGCAGGGCACACTTGAGGATACATACCAAGAGCTGACGGAGGTCTCAAAGATCCTGTCGGATCCGTCCCAGGCGGAGTTTTTAGAGCTGCTTTCATCGCCGCTTATCTCTTTTGAGGACAAGCAAAAGGTGCTTTTTGAGGTGTTCTCCGGCAGGCTCAGCGACGTTACGCTGGACTTTTTGTGCGTTGTTACACAAAAAGGCAGGATAAGGAAGCTGCCTTCCATAACACAGCAGTTCAAACAGATGTATTATGATAAAAAGAATATCCTTGAGGTGACTGCTACCACGGTCCAGCCCCTTTCAGAAAAGCTGCGTGAAAAGCTTGTGCAAAAGCTGGAGGGAGCGTCGGGCAAAAGCATAATACTCCACGAAAAGCAGGATAAGTCCATTCTCGGCGGTATCGTGCTGAGATACGGCAACACTCAGATAGATTCCAGCGTCAGGACAAAGCTGGATAAGATAAAAGCGCAGATTGACAGCGCTATCGTGTGATATGCGTTATAAAGCGTATCAGCAAATAAATTGAAAGGTTCGGTCTTTGTTATGAAATTACGTCCTGATGAAATTACAGGTTTGATAAAACAGCAGATAAAGGACTATCGTTCAAAGCTCGTTCTTGACGATGTGGGCGCCGTTTGTACGGTGGGCGACGGAATATCGAGAGTTCACGGCATAGAAAAGTGTATGTCCGGGGAGCTGCTTGAGTTCTGTAACGGTACATACGGTATGGCTATGAACCTTGAGCAGGACTTTGTGGGCTGCGTTCTTCTCGGTTCGGAAGAGGGCATCACCGAAGGCTCAAGCGTTAAAAGAACAGGCAAGATAGTTTCTGTGCCGGTGGGCGATGCTATGCTGGGCAGAGTGGTCAATGCCCTTGGTGCGCCTATCGACGGAAAGGGCAGCATTCTTACGAATGAATACAGACCCGTTGAAAGCCCTGCATTCGGCATTATCACAAGACAGTCGGTAAACAGACCGCTGCAAACAGGTATCAAGGCAATAGACTCCATGATACCCATAGGCAGAGGACAGCGTGAGCTTATAATCGGCGACAGACAGACGGGTAAGACCACTATCGCCCTTGATACTATCATCAATCAGAAGGGTAAGGACGTTATCTGTATCTATGTCGCTATCGGACAGAAGAGATCTACCGTGGCAAACGTGGTGGATACGCTGACTAAGGCAGGTGCGATGGATTATTGCGTGGTTGTTTCGGCTACGGCTTCGGAAATGGCTCCTTTGCAGTATATCGCTCCTTATGCCGGCGTTGCTATGGCAGAGTATTTCATGCTTCAGGGCAAGGATGTGCTTTGCGTTTACGACGACCTTTCAAAGCACGCTGTGGCATACAGAACTATGTCGCTGCTGCTGAAGCGTCCTACCGGGCGTGAGGCGTATCCGGGAGACGTTTTCTATCTTCATTCAAGACTTCTTGAAAGGGCTTGCTGCCTTAACCAGGAAAACGGCGGCGGCTCCATAACCGCACTTCCTATTATCGAGACACAGGCAGGTGACGTTTCGGCGTATATCCCGACAAACGTTATATCTATCACCGACGGTCAGATATTCCTTGAAACGGAGCTTTTCTTCTCGGGTGTAAGACCTGCGGTAAACCCGGGTATCTCGGTATCACGAGTTGGAGGAAGTGCCCAGATAAAGGCTATGAAAAAGGTCTCGGGTCCTTTGAAGCTGCTTTATTCCCAGTACAGAGAGCTTCAGAACTTCTCACAGTTCGGTTCCGACCTTGATCAGGATACAAAGGACAGACTTGCACAGGGCGAGCGTATAGTTGAGGTGCTCAAACAGAGCAAAAACTCCCCTATGGACGTTGAAAAACAGGTGGTCATGATCTATGCGGTGGTAAACAACTACCTAAAGGATATCCCTGTGAACATGGTGAGGGAGTTTGAGGTGGATCTTCTCAAGGAGATAGAAGAAAGCCACCCGGATATCTATTCCTCTATAACCAAGACCAAAGAGCTTACTGCGGAAAACGAGGAGGCTATCAAGGAAGTCCTTAAAAATTATGTGGAAAAATTCCTTAAATCCAAGTAAGGAGCGCTGAGGTATGGCAACTGCCAATATGAAGGATGTAAAAAGGCGTATCAAGAGCGTTGAGAGCACCAAGCAGATAACCAAAGCCATGCAGCTGGTGGCGACCTCAAAAATGCGCCGTGCCAAGGAGAGAGCTGTGGCGGTGCAGCCGTTTTTCGAGACGCTGTTCAACGCCATGTGCGACATTTCCTCAGACAGCAATTTTACATCTGTTTTTACCACAAAGGTGGAAAAGAAAAAAACGCTGATGATAGTTATTGCCGGGGACAGAGGTCTTGCGGGGGGCTTTAACGTCAATGTCCTTAAAAAGGCGGCAGCAAAGGCTGAGGAGCTTAAACAAAAGGGCAGGACCGTAAGCATCATGGCTATCGGCAAAAAGGCTGTGGAGTATTTTTCAAAGCGTGATTACAACGTGACGGACTCTTTCAGCGAGATCGCAGAGGGGCTTAGTATGTACGGCTCTATGGACATTGCAGAGGACATTGCGGCAAGATTCAAAGCCGGAGAGTTCGACAGCGTTGACCTTATATATACTACATTCGTTTCGGCGATAACTCAGGAGCCTTGCGAAATGGCGATACTGCCTGTGGAAAATCTTACTTCATGGGCTAACACACGCCATGCGGCACCTATATATGACCCCTCGCCGGAGGAGGTTTTCGAGGGTATGATCCCCACTTATCTGTGCGGACTCCTTTACTCGGCGATCGTGGATTCGTTCGCTTCCGAACAGGCTGCAAGACGTGCGGCAATGGAGTCGGCTTCGGATAATGCTGACGAGATGATCGAAAATCTGTCGCTTATGTATAACCGTGCAAGACAGGCACAGATCACTCAGGAACTTACAGAGATCTCATCGGCAAGTCTCAACGACAGCGTTTAAACGCAAATTATGGGGGAGTAAAAAAATGAAAATCTAAGCAAAAGCATATTAAGTCTTCTTGTAACTTTGGTGTGCTTTGTATGAGCATGGATCTTTGCGGTCTTCACTGTGGTCTCTTATGCTGTGAAAAAGATATTCAAAAACAAGTGACCGCAGGGATATATCCCTTGCTTTTAATAAAACGTTTTGAAAGGCGGTAAACAAATGGAAGGCAAAAATATTGGAACGGTCGTTCAGATAGTCGGAGCCGTTGTGGATATCCGATTTGAAAAGGATAACCTTCCCGATCTTCTTAACGCAATAGAAATAGACAACAACGGCACAAAGCTGACCGTTGAGGTGGCTCAGCATATCGGTGACGACGTTGTAAGATGTATTGCTATGAGCTCAACAGACGGGCTTGTAAGGGGCACTCAGGCTGTGGACACGGGAAAGGCTATCAGCGTCCCGGTAGGCCCCGAGACTCTTTCAAGAATGTTCAATCTGCTGGGTGAACCTGTGGACAATATGCCTGCACCACAGACAAAGGAAAGGTGGGAGATACACCGTGAGCCGCCTTCTTATGAGGAGCAGACAGCATCAAACGAGATCCTTGAAACGGGCATCAAGGTCATCGACCTTATTGCACCGTACCTTAAAGGCGGTAAGATAGGACTTTTCGGCGGAGCAGGCGTTGGAAAAACGGTCCTTATCCAGGAGCTTATCAATAACGTTGCCAACCAGCACGGCGGTATCTCGGTATTTACCGGCGTGGGAGAGAGAACAAGAGAGGGCAACGATCTGTACTTTGAAATGAAACAGTCGGGAGTGCTTGAAAAGACGGTGCTTGTGTACGGTCAGATGAACGAGCCCCCCGGAGCAAGAATGAGGGTAGGTCTTTCCGGACTTACTATGGCGGAGTATTTCCGTGATGTTGAGGGACAGGACGTTTTGCTTTTTATAGATAATATATTCAGATTTACACAGGCAGGCTCGGAGGTGTCCGCACTTTTGGGACGTATGCCTTCGGCAGTTGGTTATCAGCCCACCCTGGCTACGGAAATGGGCCAGCTTCAGGAGCGTATCACATCCACAAACAAAGGCTCTATCACCTCGGTACAGGCAGTTTATGTGCCTGCGGACGACCTGACAGACCCGGCTCCTGCAACAACATTTGCTCACCTTGACGCTACAACGGTGCTTTCAAGAAGCATCGCTTCGCTGGGTATTTTCCCGGCTGTGGACCCGCTGGAGTCCACCTCAAGGATACTTACCCCGGAGATCGTGGGAAACGAGCATTATCAGGTGGCAAGAAAGGTACAGTCTATACTTCAAAGATATGTTGAGCTTCAGGATATTATCGCTATCATGGGTATGGATGAGCTTTCGGACGAGGATAAGCTTACCGTTTCAAGGGCAAGAAAGATACAAAGATTCCTCTCTCAGCCGTTTTTTGTTGCACAGCAGTTTACCGGTTATGAGGGTAAGTATGTTCCCCTTAAAGAAACCATCAGAGGCTTTAAGGAAATAATCGAGGGTATGCATGACGACCTGCCGGAATCTGCGTTCCTGTTTGTGGGAACGATAGATGAGGCTGTGGAAAAGGCAAAGAAAAACAGCGAAAAATCTTGATGAAATCAGGAGATAGACCATGACCCCATTCAAGTTAAAGATAATCACCCCGGAGAAAACATTTTTCAACGGGGAAACAACTCAGATAATTGCCAAGACTACCATGGGCAACGTGGGCATCCTTCACGGACACGTGCCGTATGTGGCAAACCTTGTGTCATCGCCAATGATGATAGAGGTGGACGGAGAGCTTAAAGAGGCTGCGCTTTCGGGCGGCTTTCTTAAGGTTTCCCCACAGGACGTTGTTGTGGTGACATACGCTATAGAATGGGCAGAGGACATAGACGTTGCCAGGGCACAGCGCTCAAAGCAGAACGCTGAGGAACGTATGAAACGTCACGAGAGCCAGAAGGAGTTTGACAGGGCGGAAAAGAAGCTCAAACGTGCCCTTAACAGGCTTATGGTGGCAGACAAAAAACATTAGAAAGTAAAACCGAAGTCTCAAAGGAGCATTTGGGGCTTTGGTTTTGTTTTGGTTAAGGGAAGTAATTAGGAAAACAGGTAGATATCCACGTTATGTGGGTAACTGAAAGGGTTGGAGAAATTGAGCATTTTTAACATCATTGCTGCTGTGGGAGGCCTGGCGTTTTTCATGTTCGGCATGAACACCCTCAGCTCCGGACTTGAAAAGGCATCAGGCGGTCTGCTTGAGAAGGTTCTGGCAAAAATGTCGGGAAATATTTTCAGCAGCATCTTTTTCGGTGCGGTGGTCACAGCGGCGGTACAGTCCTCAACAGCTACCACGGTAATAGTCATAGGTCTTGTAAATGCAGGTATCTTAAAGCTGCGTGGTGCGGTGGGAATAATTATGGGTGCCAATATCGGGACCACAATGACTGCACAGATACTTCGCCTTGCAAACCTTGAAGGATCGGGCGACAGCAGCTTTTTTGTTAACTTTATAAAGCCCACGAACCTTTCGGCTATACTTGCTATTGCAGGAATAATATTTATTATGTTTTCAAAACGCAGCCGCAAAAAGACGGTGGGCGAGATACTTGTGGGCGTGGCGATACTTCTTACGGGTATGACCACCATGA
This sequence comes from uncultured Eubacteriales bacterium, assembly GCA_900319075.1. GTDB lineage: Bacteria > Bacillota > Clostridia > Oscillospirales > Ruminococcaceae > Hominimerdicola. The sequence goes on along the minus strand of ONMZ01000006.1, from coordinate 73,688 downwards.
GAGCGGCGGTGGAGCCTATGGCTCAGCTGGAGGCATTCAAAAAGATATTCCAGGTGCTTGAAAACCCTTTGCTTGGTATACTTGCAGGTGCGGTTGTCACTGTTTGTACGCAGAGCAGTGCGGCTGCGGTGGGTATTTTGCAGGCCATTTCCGGCTCGGGAGCTATTCTTTTTGCATCGGCGTTCCCAATTATCATGGGCACAAACATAGGAACCTGTGTAACGCCTATGCTTTCAAGCCTTAACTCTTCAAAGAACGCAAAAAGAGCGGGTCTGCTCCATTTCTATTTCAACCTTATCGGCACCATAATATTCCTCATCGGTATTTATACATATCAGATCCTGGTGGGGTGGTCCTTCTGGGACAGTGAGTTCACCACGGGCAACATCGCAAACTTCCACACCATCTTCAATATTGTGGTAACAGCTATCTTTATACCATTTGCAGGGGTGCTTGAAAAGCTTGCCTGCCTTACGGTCAGGGATAAGCCGGAGGACGACGAGGACGATATAAAAGAGGACCATCTGGACGAAAGATTCCTTGTTACACCAAATGTTGCCATCTCTCAGACCAGCGAGGCTGTGGTGCAGATGGGTGTGCAGGCACAGAAGAACTTTAAGTCCGTTATGAAGATTTATCAGCAGTTTGATCCTAAGCTTGCTGAAAAAATAAGAGAACGTGAGGATACCATCGACAGGCTTGAGGACAGGGTGGGACAGTACCTTATCAAGCTTAACGACTGCGGACTTAGCGAGGACGAATCCGCAAAGGTCACCGCTTATTTCCACCTTATCTCAGAGTACGAGAGGATCGGCGATTATACAATAAATATCCTTGAAACTGCCGAGGCTCTGTTTGAAGACGAGGTAAGCTTCTCTGATGAAGCCATGAGAGAGCTGAACATTACTTTTGATGCAATAAGCGAGATAATCTCTCTTGCCATAAAAGCCACCAAAACTATGGAGGTGGAGGATATGGTCCGCATCGAGCCCCTTGAGGAGGTCGTGGACAGGCTTGTGGAGGAGCTTAAATCTATACATATCGACAGGGCTAAGAGCGGAATATGCAAGGTTGAGGTGGGCGTACACTTTATTGATATCCTCACCAATGTGGAAAGAATATCCGACCACTGTTCCAACATTGCGGTATACCTTCTTGCGTGCAAAAAAGAGTATTCTTCCCTTAAAAAGCACGAATACCTTGATAAGCTCCATACGAACGGACCTGAATCCTATGAGCGGAGCATTGAGGAGTATACGGCAAAATATGCTTTGAGCAAATAAAAAATACAAAACCACCCTTGCGAGTCTTTTCGCAAAGGTGGTTTTTTGCATATGCCTTTAAATGGGAAAAGCCATAGGTCACAAGGCTGAGTGTGCTGATGAACGTGGCAAATAACGCAAAAAGGCGTATAAAAATTTAACACCCACTCCCACATGGGAAGTAAGTGTTAAATTCATGGAATTATGAAAGGGAAATTAAGAATTAGCGTATTGAAACTTTCAAGCCGAATATTGGGGACAGCATGAAAGGTAAGATCTTGTCACTATTTCCTTTGACAAATACATAATAACAGCCCTGTGTGAATTGAATATGAATTTTCGGGAACTTTCCAAAATTTTTTGAGAAATTTTTTGGACACCCTGAAACGGCTGAAACGGCTTAAATACGCAGGCTTTTGAAAAACATCAAAAGAACTTTGAAAAAATTTTCTTTCGGTATGTTTTTTTACGATCCGCAAAGATAAGCAAAAACACAAAAATTAAAACCCATTCCTTTGAATGGGTTTTAATCTATGGAATTATGAAAGGGATTTTTTTGACATTCAGTAAAAGCTGAAATCCGGTCAGGCGGATTGGGGGCCGCATTAGTGTGAGGGGATTTTAAGTTTTACTCAGTGTCAAACGATTAAGTCATTTCTCTCTTTGTTGTATACATAATAACAGTCCAACGTGAACCGAATATGAATTTCAGGGGCTTTGCAGGAAATTTCTCTTACACATAATATATAAACTTCTTAAACGTTTTCGCTGCTTTAGTTGTGCATTGTGTACAAGATTATGGCTTCGCAGGAAATTTTAATCACAAGTTCATAATTTTGTTGTAAACTTGTCTAATAAAGGGAAATGCCTTTTCGGGGTTTATCCGGGGGCGGTTTGAATGGAAAAAATGGAATTATGTGAAAGGTGAGGGGTAAATGTTTCAGATACTTATCGTTGAAGACGACGCCAGCCTCAGAAAGCTTATCAGCGCAACGCTGAAACAGCACGGATATTCATGCCATACGGCAAACGACGGGCTTGAAGCGCTGGACGTTATGGAAAAGACTAATATTGATCTTATCATCTCGGACGTTATGATGCCAAATATGGACGGCTATGAGCTTACAAGACAGCTGCGCCGTGCAAAATACGACCTGCCTATACTTATGGTCACCGCAAAGGAGACTTTTGAGGATAAGCAGGAGGGGTTTACTGCCGGCACGGACGATTACATGGTCAAGCCTATTGATCTCAACGAGATGGTGCTGCGTGTGGGAGCGCTGCTTAGAAGGTCGAAAATGGCTTCGGAGCACTCGCTTGTCGTAGGTGACAGCGTGCTGGATTACGATGCACAAAGCGTATCTATCGGGGGAGGTCAGGCGGAGACCATACCCACAAAGGAATTTATGCTGCTTTTCAAGCTTCTTTCTTACCCCAACAAGATCTTTACCCGCCGCCAGCTCCTTGATGAGCTGTGGGGAATGGAAAAGGAAGTTGACGAAAGAACGGTGGACGTTCACATAAAGCGTCTGCGTGAAAGATACGGCGATTGTAAGGATTTTAACATCGTTACCGTGAGAGGACTGGGTTATAAGGCTGTCAAGGGCTAAAAGATATGGAGGTGAGCGGAAAATATGAAGACCACACTGCAATTCAAGCTTTCGTTTATGTTTTTTATGGTCATGCTTATTTCTGCCTCTGTTTCGGTATCTTTGCTGCTGCTGATCTTTTCACCAATAATGAAAAAGAATGCAGAGACACAGCTTACGGAAGTTGCTGCTTCGGTGAGCGCCCTTACGGATCTGGTCAGGGATAAAAAAGCCGACGGTACATATGATGCGGCAAAGGTCGTTTCGCTGGTGACCAATTCCGGGTTCAATGTTGAGCTGCTTGAAGAGGACAGTTATGAAGTCGGGGAAAACCTCACGGACATAAAAGACAAGGGCTATCATATAGAAGCCACCGGTATTATCCCCAAAGCCACAATGGTCATAAAGGTATTTGACAGCTATTATCACATCGACAACTTTTCAAACGACAGTTTGTACTGGATAGTGAACTTTGTTATAATACTTGCCTTTGTGGGCTGTATAGTTATCGGTACGATAATAACCTCATTCGTGGGTAAGACCATACTTCAGCCTTTGCACGACATGAGCCGTGCCACCTCAGAGATCGCAAGGGGAAACTTTACGGTGCGTGTGCGTGTGCCGGACGATATGGAGTACGGAATGCTTGCAAACAACTTCAATAAAATGGCGGTGCAGCTTTCCGAGATCGAGACCCTTCGTGGAGATTTCATATCCAGCGTATCCCACGAGTTCAAAACGCCCCTTGCCTCGATCCAGGGTTTTGCCAAGCTTTTGCAGGACGAGAACCTTTCCGAGGAGGACAGACGTGAATACACCCAGATAATAATTGACGAGACATCAAGGCTTACCAAGCTTTCCACCAACATTCTCAGCCTTACCAAGCTGGAAAACCAAAAGACTATCGGTAAAAAGTCCAAGTTCCTGCTTGACGAGCAGATAAGAAAGATACTGCTTGTCCTTGAGCCGGAGTGGTCAAAGAAGAATATCGAGCTTGAGGTAGATCTTGAACAGACCACATACATAGGCAATGAGGAGCTTATGGCGCAGATATGGCAAAACATTATCAACAACGCCATAAAGTTCACCGACGAGAACGGACACATCGGGGTGAAGCTTTACCACGGGGAGCAGTGCATCGTGGTGAAGATATCCGACGACGGGCCTTGTATACCCGACGAAAAGCGCAAGAAGATATTTGAAAAGTTCTATCAGGGCGACCGTTCCAGGTCGACCGAGGGCAACGGACTGGGACTTGCCCTTGTGCAAAGGGTGGTCCAGCTTTGCAACGGAAGCGTATGGGTGGAAAACACCGAGCCGACGGGCGTATGCTTTACGGTACAGCTGCCGTATCTGATAGAGGATATGTAATAAAAAAGCCGCACATTAAGGGCAGTACTTATATAGAAGCCTTATGAACTGTTTTGAGGAACATCTTTTTATTGCTCGGGGTTTAAAAATCATTAAGAGTTTTAGGAAAGGGGTTTGGGGAATAACCCTTTTGCAAAAGGGTTTTCCCCAAAAAGAGTTTATAATGCTTCTGTACAAGTGCAGTCCATAAAGTGCGGCTTTATTTGTTTTCAAGGAGCTTTACCGACCAGCTTGTGCCGTCCTTTTTTGCCTTTTCAAGCTCGCTGTGAGAAAGGTCGAGCATCTCGGCAAAACGCATATTGTTTGCAAGAACAACCGCTCCTATGGTGCAGGACAGGTAGGCTGCGGTAAGCTTCAGATCAAGATTGGCGATCTTTTCGGTCACCTGTATGCACTTTGCCTCGACCGTTTCCTCTCCGGCGATGTTGCTCATAAGTACACATATCTCGTCGTCGTTTACCCTTGCAACAACGTCGTTTGTCCTGAACATGGATACAAGCATCTGTGCAAGCTCAAAGATCATCCTGTCGGTCATCTGTACACCGTTTTCCTTGGTTATCTCTTTGAACCTGTCCACGGTTATAGTCAGAAAAGCACACATACCCACATTTTCCTTCATCATTTTATTGATGAGCTTTTCGGCGGTGCTGCGGGTATATATCCCGGTGGTGTAGTCGTTTATGACCCAAGGGGAATTGCTGTGCCTGTTGATGACCTCACGGAAATACTTATCCGAGCCCAGAACGTTGTCAACTCTGCGGACCATTGTCTCACGGACATAGGGCTTGACCACATAATCGTTAACGTTCATGCTGAGCAGGGTCTGCTGCAAAGAGGCGGAATTTTCTGCGGTGGTTATGACCACAGGTATGCTTTGAAGGGCAGGATCCTGATTTTTGATCTTCATAAATTCGATGCCGTTCATCACAGGCATATCCACATCAACGATGATTATGTCCACGTTGTTGTTTTCCTTCAGGGCTTCAAGCGCCTGTTTGCCGTCCGATGCGGTGGTGATAATGAATTTATCGCTGAAGAAAGAGCTAAGTGTATCAAGCTCTGTCTTTTCATTGTCCACAATAAGCATACGATTTGACAGCCCGGAATCCGAGTGCATGGACTGGCGGAGCTTGTCCAGCTTTTTCTGGAACTCTCTTTCCACCGTAACGTCCTCAAGCTGTACAAGGACGATAGCCTTGCTGCCGATGGTATCTATGTACTCCATTGTGGCGTGGATAGTCTTATAGCTGTTGCTGAACGAGATATACCTGTTGTATTCGCACTCGGCTGTACCCATTGAGTCGATTGCTTCACGGGCAGTTTCAACTATTTTCCATCTGTCCTTTTCGTAGACTATATCCATGGGGTTATACTTATAAAGGACCCTTGAAGGGGAGTTTAGAAGCTCAAAAAACGCATCGTTCACACGGATTATTTCCATATCCTCCGGGTCATAGATATCGCACTCTATTACCGCTGCAGGGGAGAGGTTGTCGGTAAATACCACCTTGCTGTTTATAAGGCTCATTATCTCAGAGGCATTTCTGCCCATATTGATAAGGTCGTTAAGGTTTCCGTCCGAGGCAAATGCATAGCGCTCGTAATCCTTGACGCTCATAGGCTTTGCGTAGTAGTAGCCCTGGACAAAATCGCAGCCGATCTCTCTGAGAAATCCGATCTGCTCCTCGGTTTCCACACCCTCGGCAACAACGGGGATATTCAGCCACTTGCTCATTCTTACGACAGATGCCACGATGCTTTCACAGCGGCTCTGGCTGTTTGCGTCGATAAAGAAGTTCATATCTATTTTAAGAACGTCCACAGGTATATTTTTCAGCATACTAAGAGATGAATACCCGCTGCCGAAGTCGTCCATCATTACGGTAAAGCCGTTGTTACGCAGCACCTCGATGGCTTTTACCATCATTTCAGGGTTGTCGGTATATGCGCTTTCGGTAAGCTCCACATTGAACAGGTTATGGGGTATCTGGTACCTGTCCACCAGCTTTATGATATTCTCCACAAAGTGTGGGTTATAAATATTAACTCTTGAAACGTTAACGGAGATAGGGTTAGGCTCTCTGCCCTGGTCTATCCATTTTTTCAGCATTATGCAGGCCTCTTCCCACACATATGCGTCAAGCTTTACCACAAAGCCGTTCTTTTCAAACAGGGGTATGAAAAATCCCGGAGGTATCATTCCCTTTGTGGGGTGTATCCATCTGACGAGCACCTCGCCTCCTGCGGGTGTGTTGGTCATAATGTTATACTTTGGCTGTACGTAGATAGTGAACTGTCTGTCCTGGAGGGCAATATTCATATCGTTGGTTATCTCCTGCTCCTTCTCGATGCGAAGGCGCATATCGTCGTTATAATATTCAAAATAGTTCACAAAGTTCCCTTTGCAGTGCTTTGCCGCAAGGGTGGCTCTGTCAAACATTATGGACACGGGGATATCTTCCTCCCCGGTGATATATATGCCAAAGCAGGGGACAATATAGTAGGCGTTGGAAAAGCTCTGCAAAGCGTTCATGCTTCGCATAACAAAATGCTCAACGCTCTGCTTGTCCGAGAAGGGAACGCAGATACCGAAGATGTCCGTCTCTATCCTTCCGAAAGCGCTGCCGATAAAATCGGCGGTGTTTACACGCAGATGCTTTGCGATATAGCGCAAAAGGGAATTGCCCTCTTCCATTCCAAAGAAGGAATTGATAAGGCTGAAATTGTTTATGTCAAGCCTGATGATCGCAAAGCGCTTGTCCGGGTGCTGTGCAATAAGCTTTTCGGTCTCAGAGTAGAATTTGTCCTTATTGAAAATATCTGTAAGTGGGTCAAACTCCGCCATGTATTTCAGCTGTTCATAGGCGGTGAACTGGCTGCGCTCAATGGCGTTATTTATCCTGAATTTAAGCACCTGTGGAGCGATAGGCTTTTTGATAAAGTCCCAGGCTCCGAATGAAAGGGCTTTTATCTCGCTGTCTGTGCTGTCTCCGGAGGTGGTGACAACAACAGGGATCTTGTTGAGCTGCTGATCCATCCGCACAGCGCTGAGCACCTCATAGCCGCTCATTACAGGCATATCAAGATCCAACAGGACGCAAGACACGCTCTGGGGGTCTTTGCGGAGAGTTTCCAGCGCCTGTTTGCCGTCTTCGGCTTCGATCACGTTATATGAGCCGGAGAGAAGTTTTTTAAGGAGAGCACGGTTAATAAAAGCATCGTCAACGATAAGCACAGTTTTAAGATTATCCATATCATTATCCCTCCTTTGGTGCAAGATCCGTTCATAGTCATTATAACATATTGCATCTTTTATTTCAAGAGGATTTTAGTATCAAGTGCACAAAAGCAGGGGTTTGGACGCCGAATTTTACTCTTTTCACAAATCTTAAATGTTGTTTTTGGTTATTTTCCCTCGTATTTTCTCCTAAGCACTTCCAGGGCTTTCTTTTCTATCCTTGAAACATACGAGCGTGATATCCCCAGCTTTGCGGCGACTTCACGCTGAGTAAGGGATTTTCCGTTACAAAGGCCGTACCGCAGACGTATTATGGTCTGTTCCCGCTCATCCAGCTCGGAGCTGATAAACTTATAGAGCTGTTCGCAGCGAATTGCCAGCTCGATCTTGTCCCCAACATCTGTTCCGTCGGATATAAGGTCGATAAGGCAAAGCTTATTTCCGTCCTTATCCGAGTCCACCGGGTCGTCGAAATGCCTGTCAAGGGCAGTTTTTTTCTGGCTGCGAAAATACATAAGTATCTCGTTTTCCACACATCTGCTGCCGTAGGTGGCAAAGCGGCAGCCTTTTTTGTAGTCAAATGTGGAAACTGCCTTTATAAGCCCGATGGTACCCACCGAGATAAGATCGTCCTGATCGGCTGAGGCGGAGTAATATTTTTTGATAATGTGAGCCACAAGGCGCAGGTTATGCTCGATAAGCTTGTCACGGGCTTTTTTGTCGCCTGCCGCCATGGCTTCAAAGCAGCGACGTTCTTCTTTGGCGGAAAGGGGCTTTGGAAAGTTAGCTCCGGAGCTGTCAAAGTGGAGGGCAAAAAACAGAAAATTTGAGCATAAAAGTTCAAGCAGCTGAAATAGCATATCATCACCACGTTAAATTTGTTCTTGGTGAAATATATGCACTCAGCTGCTTGTATTATTCTTAACCGATTATCTCGAATGTGCTGCCCTCACCGGTGGGTACGCTTTGGCACAGGAAGTTGTCGATGCTGACAAATCTGCCGTTTTCGATGCTTTGCAGCATACTGTCGATGTTTTCCCTTGTACCCTGGACTTCCATTACAACGCTTCCGTCGTACTCGTTTTTTACCCAGCCGGCAACGCCAAATTCACGGGCGGCATAGTACGCACGGTATCTGAAACCCACGCCCTGGACCCTGCCGTAAAAGGTATATCTTCGTCTGATAATATCCATAGCTGCTCCTTGGCGGGTCTATTCTATCCCGGTCACCTCATAGCCTGCATCGGTGACAGCCTTGGTGAGGGTATCTGTGGAAATGCTGCTGTCGGCTTTTATATAAGCCTCACCCTTGTCAAGGTCCACCTGTGCGTCTGCACCGGCGGTCTCAAGGGCTTTTTTAACGTGAGCCACACAGTGCTGGCACATCATACCTTTGATCTTCATAGTGTAGTTTTTCATTTCTTTTTCCTCCTTGATCTGTGTTATATCGTTATCCCCCTGATCCGGCAGGGGATCGGCAGCTGATGGCTTGAAGCGGCGCAGCCTAAGAGCGTTGCTCACCACGAAAATGCTGCTCATGCTCATGGCAGCAGCGCCTATCATAGGGCTTAAACGCCAGCCCAGGGCGCTGAAGAACACCCCTGCTGCAAGGGGTATTGCAAGGACATTGTAAAACAGCGCCCAGAAAAGGTTTTGTTTTATGTTTGTTATCACCTTGCGGCTAAGGTCTATGGCGGATATAACGTCTGACAGAGTGTTTTTCATAAGCACCGCATCTGCGCTTTCAATGGCGATATCCGTGCCTGCTCCTATGGCTATGCCCACATCTGCTCTTGCAAGGGCAGGGGCGTCGTTTATGCCGTCGCCCACCATCGCCACGATCCTGCCTTGCTGCTGAAGCTTGGAGACCACCTTTTCCTTATCCTCCGGGAGCACCTGTGCGATCACTTCGTCGGCACCTATCTGTGCTCCTGTTTTTTCGCCGGCTGCCTTACTGTCCCCGGTGAGCAGCACTACCTTTATCCCTCTGGCTTTAAGCTCCCTTACAGCCTGTGGACTGTCGGGTTTTACGGTATCCTCAACGCAGATCGCCCCAAGGATCTTTTTGTCTGTGGCAAACACAAGGGGAGTGAGCATTTTGTCCAATATCCCCTCAAGCTCCCTGCTTTTGACGAGAACTCCCTGCTGTTCAAGAAATCTGGGGCTTCCCCCATAGCACATGACTCCTCCCACCTGTGCGCTGACGCCAAGTCCTGCGTGGGTGCGAAAGTCCGTTACAGGCAAAAGCTCTATATCCTTGCAATAGTCGCACACCGCTTTTGCAAGGGGGTGTTCGCTGCGGTTTTCAAGAGAGCAGGCGATCTGCAAAAGCTCCTGTTTGTCTGCGTTTACAGCGCAGACCTCTGTTACACGGGGCTTTCCCCATGTAACGGTACCTGTTTTATCAAGCACCACCGTATCTGCTTTGCAAAGGGTCTCAAGTGCCTCGCCGGATTTTATGAGGATCCCGTTTTCTGCACCCTTGCCAGTGCCCACCATTATTGCCACAGGAGTAGCAAGCCCCAAAGCGCAGGGACAGGAGATCACCAGCACGCAGATAGCACAGGAAAGTGCAAATTCTGCACTTTGCCACACAAGCAGCCACACCAGAGCGGTAACAAGGGCGATACCCATGACCACGGGAACGAAAAATCCTGCGATCTTATCCGCAAGCTTTGCAATAGGCGCCTTTGATGAGGAGGCCTCCTCCACCAGCCGGATTATTCCCGAAAGGGTGGTCTCGTCCCCCACACGGGTAGCTTTTATTTTCACAAAACCGCTTTTGTTTATCGTTGCGCTGATGACCTTGTCACCGGTGCTTTTTTCAACGGGTATGCTCTCGCCGGTTATGGCTGACTGATCCACCGAAGCGGATCCAAAGACCACCACTCCGTCGCAGGGGATACTTTCACCGGCTTTTATTACGACTATGTCGCCCTTTTCAAGCTCCTCCACAGGGATCCGCTGCACCGTCCCCTCACGCTCCACCGAGGCGCTTTTCGGTGAAAGATCCATAAGGGCGGAAATTGCACTGCCGGTCTTGCTTTTTGACCTTGCCTCAAGGTACTTGCCCAGGTCAACAAGGGTAAGTATCATCACCGCAGATTCAAAATAAAGATCGTGGCGGTAACGCTCAACCGTTTCCATATCCCCGTGGGAAATACCATAGCTCATCATAAAGATGCCGAATATGCCGTAAACCACCGACGCTGTGGAGCCAACGGCGATAAGTGAATCCATATTCGGAGAAAGGCGGAAGATGTTTTTCCAGCCTCTTGTGTAGTAGAATGAATTGATATATGCCACAGGCAGGCACAGCAGGAACTGTGCAAAGGCGTAGCTTACGCTGTTTTCCTTTCCCTCAAGGAAAAAGGGGAGGGGAAGCCCTGCCATATGCCCCATAGAGATGTACATAAGGGGGATCAGCAGTACAAAGGACCAGATTGTCCGTGACTTCATAGCCCTTCGTGCCTCCTCGGCAGGTGTGGGACCCTGAGGTGTGTGGGAGGCTTTTCTGCCGGCCTCGCCTTTTACCCTTGCTCCGTAGCCGGCTTTTGTCACCGCCGAGATGATCCCGCTTTCGTCAAGCTTATCAGGGTCGTAATCCACATTCATGCTTGCGGTGAGCAGGTTGACCTGTACATCGTTTGCGCCTTCAAGCTTTTTTACAGCCTTTTCTACCCTTGCGCTGCAGGCGGAACAGGTCATCCCCGTTACATCAAATCGTTGTTTCATATTTTGCTTATGACCTTTCTATGCACACTTTTGTGCGGTATACATTATTTTAGAAGCTTTGTAAGAAGCTCCACCATCTCGTCCACCTTCTCAGCCTTCTCCTCGTCGGTGCGTGCGTCCGCCACACAGCCCCTGCAATGGGCGGTGAGCACCACTGTGTTTGCTTTTTTTAGTATTGCCTGGGTGGACATTATCTGATTTGAAATGTCTATACAGTATCTGTCTTCCTCTATCATGCGTAATATCCCCTCTATCTGTCCCTTGGCAGTTTTGAGGAGCTTGCTGACCTGGGTTTTGTCTGCCATCATCTTTTCATTCCTCCTGACTCTGACGGGGGTATTTCCCGGAAATAGGCAGGGTGTGCAGCCCTTTATATCTCTGCTCCGATACCCCACCCCCCGGGGGTGTTCCTTTTATTTGAATGATAACACATTTTCCCCCTTTTGTCAATAGCATATGCAGGCAGTTATTTGTTATTACATATATCACGGTTTTTTGCACCGGTAAAAAATATATATCGCCTGCAAAAATAGCTGAATACCCCTTGCATTATGGCATATAACAGTGTATAATGATATGGATAAAAAAGTTAAACAAAATTCAGGTGTAATTATGAACGACAGAACCAAAATACCATACAAAAATATAGCTGCCTTTTTCTCTGTACCTTTTGCTATAATGTTTATTTTATTCGTGGTATTTTTTATAAACGGCCTTTATCCCTTCGGCAACGGCACCATCGCCTGGTGCGATATGACCCAGCAGGTGATCCCCATGACGGCGGATCTGAAGGATATCCTTATGGGGAAAACCTCGCTTTTCCTTAATATGCAAAATGCAGGCGGAATGAGCATGGTGGGCGTCATATTCTTTTTTGTGGCAAGCCCTTTCAACCTTCTTGCTCTTTTTGTTCCCAAGGAGGACCTTATATATTTTGTAAATATCGCAACTATGCTAAAAATGATGACCGCCGGGGTCACGGCAATGCTTTTTTTCCGCAAGTGCCTCAGTAAGACCGACCCTTTTATCTCGGCGTGCCTGAGCGTTTCCTATGCCTTTTGCGGCTATACGGTCCTTTACTATCAAAACAGCATCTGGCTGGATATAATGTATCTTTTCCCCTTGCTGATGATAGGCATACACAGACTTGTTACCAAAAACAAAATGGCGCTTTATGTTGCTATGCTGAGCCTTATGGCGGTGGTGAACTACTATATCTGTTATATGATAGCGCTTTTTTGTATTTTATTCATCGCTCTTTTATGTATACGTGACAGGAAAAAAGAGCGCTTGCAGACAGCATTTTTGTTTATCATGGGAAGTATGCTTTCCATGCTCATGACCGCTGTGGTGTGGCTGCCAAGCCTTTTGCAGTTTTTTGCCAGCGGAAGGACCACATCGGTCACAAAGAACCTTCAGAATGCAAATTTCCTTTCCGAGTTCCAAACGGCGCTGCCATTGCTGCTTTACAGCGTCTGTGCAATAGTTATCTGTGCAGGGTGTGTCCTTGACAAGAAAAAACATACCCGTGAAACAAAGACAATGCTGATAATGCTGGTGCTGATGCTGCTGCCTATGATAATAGAGCCGGTCAACCTTATGTGGCACACAGGCAGCTATATGTCGTTCCCATGCAGATTTGCATTCATCACCGTGTTTTTCCTGCTTATATGCAGCGCAATGTTCCTTGAAGACGGCAGTGGCCATATCTGTGAATACGACGGGGGTACAAATAAACAGAATAAGACAGGCTTTGCCGTTGTGTCGGTGTTCGTTTTCCTGCTTTGTGCATTTCTCGTAAAGACGGTAATGAACAAAAATGCGGATATAATCGACCTTTACGCAAGAAGATTGTGGTCGGACGATAAAAGCTTTTCCATAGAGGCAAAGGTCTTTGCCCTGACCGCCGCAGGATTCGGGATCGTGTTTTATATCTACAAAAAAGGCAAGCTCAACAGGAATTTCTTTGCTGCAATGCTGGGCTGTTTCGTGGTGCTGCAAGCGGTAAGCTCCACAGGTATGTATATGACCGGCTCAAAGGATCAGGCGCTGGAAAAGACTGTGGCGAGCCGTGAGGTGTTCAAGCTTGAAGGTAAGATACACGACGATGATTTTTATAGGGTGAAAACCGCAGCGAAACAGTTTGATGTGAATAATATCGGAGCGCTGGGATACCGCAGCATAAGCCACTATACCTCCCTTACAAATAAGAATTATATGTATGCAATGAAAAAGCTGGGCTATTCCTCCTATTGGATGGAGGTAGGCTCCCACGGGGGCACAGAGCTTACCGATGCACTTTTCAGCATCAAATATCAGATAGGGCTTTCCGACGATACCCTCCGGGACAGCGTGTATATGAGCCAAAAATATGGGATATATAAACGCACAAATACCATCGGTCTGGGTCTTGTAACAGATCGGGACATCTCCCCTATGGAAAGTCTTGACGATATGGACCGCTTTGAGGTACAGCAAAATATCTATACCACCCTTCTCAGCAATGGTCCCGATGACAAGCTCATGACAAAGTATGAGCCGGATGCCACAGGCAGAGTGCTTATCAGGGAAGACGAAGATGGTTTGATAGATATAAGCCCCATGTCGGGAGGCAGCGATATAGATTATCATATCGACGTTAAGGGTAAACAGGTGCTTTACTTTGACTGTTTCAACAAACCAAGCTCAAATCTTAACGAGCCCGAGTATTCAGCGTTTACCATAAGCGTTGACGGACTGCCTATAAAAACAGGTTTCCCATCCCAAAGCTCAAACGGTCTGCTCTGGCTGGGTGAGTTCAGCAATCGCACGGTGGAGGTCACCGTAAGGGTGGAAAAGAACGTTGAGTGTACCTCTTTCGGAGTTTACGGACTTGACCTCAATAAACTTTCCACTGCCCTTGAAAATGCAAAGTGCGCCGGTCTTAAAGAGGAAAAGGGAGTCATAAGCGGTGAGTATACTGCCCAAAAGGGTGAAAAATGTCTGGTGTTTATCCCATACAGCGAAAGTCTGAGGCTTGAGATAAACGGACAGGAGGCAAAGCTTGAAAAAGCGTTTGGTGACTTTGTCGTTTTTGACCTTCAAGAGGGTGAGAACAGTATAAGGATCACAAATATGCCCTTTGGCATCTCAGCAGGCATCGCTCTGAGCCTTTTTGGCATCGCAGCCTGCCTTGGGATCTGGCTGTTTGGCAAAAAGATCAAGCTGGATAACACGGTGTATGTGGTCTTTCGTGTGGTGGCGATCATTGCAGGTGCGGCGGTGCTGGCAGGGATATATATCTATCCTGTGCTGGTCAATTGTTTTGGAAAGAAAAGATAAAGAACAAAATTATAGGAGGACAATATGGCAATTTTAAACGTTTCGGATGTTGGAAAGATATATACCACCCGCCTTGGGGGCAATAAGGTGGAGGCACTTAAAAGTGTGACCTTTGAGGTGGAAAAGGGCGAGTACGTGGCAATTATGGGTGAATCCGGCTCGGGCAAGACTACGCTTTTGAATATCCTGGCTTCACTTGATAAAGCCACCAGCGGAGAGGTGATCCTTGACGGCAAAAAGCTTTCCCAGATAAACGAAAAAGAGATCTCCGCTTTCCGCCGTGATAACCTGGGATTTGTATTTCAGGACTTTAATCTGCTGGACAATTTCTCCATCAAGGATAATATCCTTCTGCCCCTTGTACTTTTGGGCATGAAGTATGATGATATGGAAAAAAGGCTTATGCCCATCGTTAAGATGCTTGGTATAGACCAGCTTATCGAAAAGTACCCCTATGAGCTTTCCGGCGGTCAGAAGCAGCGTACCGCCATAGCAAGAGCTATGATAACCCAGCCTAAGCTTATCCTTGCCGATGAGCCTACGGGAGCGCTGGATTCAAAATCCACAGACAGCGTGCTGGACATTTTCGATGTGCTTAATAAGGACGGACAGACTATCCTTATGGTTACCCACTCCATCAAGGCTGCAAGCCGTGCAAGCAGAGTGATCTTTATAAAGGACGGAACACTTTTCCACCAGATTTACCGTGAAGAGGCAACGACAGAGCAGATGTATCAGAAAATATCCCATGCTCTTACTCAAATAATAGCAGGCGGTGAACCGAATGACTAATCGCTATTATTTCAAGCTGGCTAAGGAAAACATCAAAAAAAACAGAAAAATGTATATTCCCTACCTTCTTATCTGTGTTTTGATGATGTCCATGATGTATGTTATCCGCTCCCTTTCGGCAAACCCGGATTTCAGCAAGCTCCAGCGTGGAGCCGAGGCTCTGCCCACACTGATGAGATACGGCTCTTATGTAACGGCTGTGTTTGCAGTCGTTATAATGTTTTATTCAAACAGCTTTATACTCAAGCGCAGAAATAAAGAGTTCGGTCTTTTGAATATTCTGGGAATGGAAAAAAGACATATCGCAAAGCTGATGCTCCTTGAAACGATATATGTTGCAGTGGTAACCTTCGTCGCAGGCTGTGTCACCGGACTCGTCCTTGAAAGGGTAGTGCACGTTATATTTACGAAGATGCTCGGTGACGATGCGGTGAACATCGGTTATCACATTTCCGTGAAGTCCATGATCGACGCTGTTATCATGATAGCCGTGACACTTTTTGCAACATATCTTTTCACCATAAGAAAGCTGCACTTTTCTAACCCCATCGAACTGCTTTCGGGCTCTAAGAAAGGAGAAAAGGAGCCTAAGACCAAGCTGTTCATGACAATCGTGGGCTTTTTGTTCATTTTTGCCGGATACGGACTTTCCTTCTTTGTTACCGACCTTAGCAAAAACATCTCCATGATGTTTACGGCAGTGATCTTTGTTATTCTGGGCACATATTGCCTGTTCTTTGCGGGAATAATCGCAATGCTCAAGCTGCTTAAAAAGAAAAAGAGCTACTATTATAAAACAAAGCACTTTACCTCTCTTTCGGGTATGATCTACCGCATGAAGCGCAACTCGGTGGGACTTGCCAGCACCGCTATACTTTCCACAATGGTGCTTATAACCGTGTGTTCGACTATGGCGCTGATGGCAGGGGTTGAAGGGCAGCTGCCAAAGCACGATGCGATAATCAATGTAAACTATGATTACGACGGCAAGGAGACCACTAAGATAGAAGCTAAGATCGCTGAAAAGGTCAAGACGAAGAAGGTAGACAAGAACGTTGAGGCTCGTCTTATGCTCAAGGGCAAGAAAACAATGAATCTCGTGCCTTTTGAGAAGCAGGATTACACTGACGGAGCAACACATCTTTACGATACAAAGTCCGGTATCGACGGCGGAGTAAAGAGCGATGACAGATTTGACGTAAGGATCAATCCATGGTATATGGTGAATACCCGATTCAGCGATAATGAAGATGAAGATGTTCTGTTCAAAAAGGAAGCTGACGAGATACGTGAATCTTACCGCACTGAAAAGGGTGAGGTGATAGTTGAAACATCATCAGATGTGTTTGATGGCATGAAGGAGCTTGAGCTGCTGGGCAAGACATTCAAGATCAGAGAGGTAAAGAAAAATACAAATGTCAATAGTGAATTCCTGAAGCTGTTCTTCTCATCAAGCGATGAGGTAACGGAACTGGTAAAGGCATTTAATGAGCAGTCACCGATAAAAGCGGAAGAATTCTATCAGCTGGATATAGATTATGACGAGCCAATGGAAAAGGCGGATGAAGCCATGAAGACCATCGGGGATATAAGCCAGAGCAAAAATCTCGGTGATATGATATATATGGACATTATGAAACTGCGCTCGGTAGAAAAGGCTGATGCGATGATGGCTTACGGTTCATTCTTCTTCCTGGGACTGTTCCTTGGAACGCTGTTTATTTTTGAAACGATACTTATTATCTACTATAAGCAGCTCACCGAGGGCTACGAGGACGCAGACAGGTTCCAGATCATGCAAAGCGTTGGCATGAGCGAGGCCGAGGTAAGAAGCTCCATACGCTCACAGATCTTGATGGTATTCTTCCTTCCACTTGTCACCGCTATTGTGCATACGGCATTTGCTTTCCCGATGGTGGGCAGACTGCTTGCATACATGGGACTTGACAGCACAAAGATTTACCTTAAATGCACCCTTGCAGGCTTTGTGGGATATACGCTGATATATACGGTGATATACCTTCTGACTGCAAAAATGTATTACAGTATCGTAAAGAAAAAAGGATGATAAACCTAACAAAAAACTGCTCTCGTTAAGTATGGTACTCATACAGAAGTATTATAAACGCTTATAGTTATGGTCAAGAAATGCAGTTAGGAAACAGTCCTTCGCAATAAAAGATGTTCCGCAAAACGTTTTATAAATCTTCTATATAGGTACCTACCTTAACGAGAGCAGTTTTTCTTTTTTGTAACATTATCACTATTGAAAAAACAGAAGCAATGTGTTATACTTATAAGGCAATAATTATTTAACTGGAGGTATAAACAAATGGGAATGTTCGATAAACTGATCGAAAACCTTAAAGCAAGCAGAAAAACTATAGTTTTCACAGAGGGTACAGACGAGCGTATCCTGTGGGCTGCCGATAAGCTGCTCAAAGAGGACCTTATGGGCGTTATCCTTTGCGGAAACGTTGACCAGGTAAAGGCTGCTGCTGAAAAGGGCGGTTTTGACGTTTCAAAGGCTGAGATCCTTGACGCTGCGACCTATCCGGAGATGGAGGCTCTTGTGGCTCAGATGGTCGAGCTGAGAAAGGGCAAGATGACCGAGGATGAGGTAAGAGCAGCTCTTGCAAAATCAAACTACTTCGGCACCATGCTTGTAAAGGCAGGCAAGGCTGACGCTCTTCTGGGCGGTGCGACCTATTCCACAGCCGACACAGTAAGACCTGCACTTCAGATAATCAAGACCAAGAAAGGCTCCAACCTTGTAAGCTCCTCATTTATCCTTTTCAGAGAAAAGGACGGAGCAGAGGAAAAGATAGCTATGGGCGACTGCGCTATCAACCTTGGCTACACAGACAGGCTGGATAAGGACGGCAACGTTGTTCTTTCCGCTGCAAGACAGCTGGGTGAGGTGGCTGTTGAAACTGCAAGGACAGCTGCTTTCTTCGGCATTGATCCAAAGGTAGCAGTGCTGAGCTTTTCCACCTATGGCTCGGGCAAGGGCGGCACAGTACAGCTTTCGCACGATGCTGTTATTGAGGCAAGAAATATCGATCCTGAGCTTGTTATCGACGGTGAGTTCCAGTTCGACGCAGCCGTTTCCGCAGAGGTAGCTAAAACAAAGTGCCCCGATTCAAAGGTTGCAGGACAGGCTAACACATTTATCTTCCCGCTTATCGAGGCAGGTAATATCGGTTATAAGATCGCTCAGAGACTTGGCGGCTTTGAGGCTTACGGTCCTATCCTTCAGGGACTTAACGCTCCCATCAACGACCTTTCAAGAGGCTGTACAGCTGATGAGGTCTACAAGATGGCTATTATCACAGCAGGAATGGCTTGATAGGGACAAGAATAAAATAAGCAAAAAAGAGGTAAGAGCATTTCTTACCTCTTTTTTATAGCATAAAAAACCCGACACGAAAGACTGGAGCGTGCCGGGTTTTTGAAGTGGGGTGATATGCTTTTTTACTTTTCGGGAAGAAGAACTGCCGCAACGATATATGCGATCAAGCCTGTTCCCGTGCAGCCGAGCAGTACCGTCGCTATGCGTACCACGTTGGCGTCAACTCCGAAGTATTCCCCGATACCTGCACACACACCGCACAGGATACGGTTTGAACGAAGCCGGTATAGTCTTTTCTGTTCTGTCATCTCTTATTCCTCCTTTTGTCAGGATACAAATTCTATCGTAATATCTCCGATGCCGTTATCAAGGTCTATCTTGTACTTTGCATCGCCGGAATCTATCTTTCCGATGATCTTTATTCCGTCGTCATCGCCTTTGAAACTATAATCTCCTGCGCTGCCCTTGACTTTGAGGTTTATCTCTCCTATGCCGTTGTCAACGTCAATATCGCCGTTTATTTTCGAATCGATATTTGTTTTGCCAATGCCGTTGTCGATCTCGCTTTTACCCATCAGGCAGTCTTTGATGTCGGTTTCACCAATGCCGTTATCTATTTGTGTTTTGCCAAAATTACAGTTTTTAGCTTCGACCTTGCCAATGCCGTTTTCTATATCGGTCGCCTTAGCGGTGCAGTTGCTTATGGTAAGCTCGCCCACGCCGTTATCTATTTCAAGATCGGTGCAGCTGATGCCGTTTATGCTCAGATCGCCGCCGCCGTTTTCGATCTTGACCTTTTCAAAGGCTGCGTCGGGAAGCTCCACGGTGATCTTTGCGTGGGGATAGACATCTTTCAAAAATGGGATATCCTTTATCCCTGACCACTTGATAAAGCTTGAGAAATTATCTGTCTTTATGTAGAACTTGCCGTCCTTTTTGCCGATAGAATAAACATCCTTTGGTGCGTTGTCTATGGTAACATGGATCTTGTCGTCTGTTGACTTTGTTATACTTGTGGTAGCTGCGTCGAATGTAAGCTCAAGATCCTTTATATCCTCCAGGGCCTGAACTGTACCAAGATTTTCGGTCTTGGCGTACTTTTTAAGGTCGGTGTTAAGGCACCATACGAGTCCGATGGCAGCTATAACAAACCCTGCCAGCATTATCCACACCGCCACGGGAACACGTCTTTGCACCTTGTCGCCCATTGCATCGTATTTAGCCATTGCTGCTCACCGCCTTTGCATTATCGGTACCCATGATCTTTCTGAAGCCTTTGACGATAAGGTTGATAAGCTTTTTCGCCAAAGCAGTCAGCCCCTTGACAACAGGTACCATGATAAGCACCGAAAGCCCCATAAGGAACATTCCCGTTCCGAAAAGCAGCAAGCCTACCGGCGGCGCTGTAAACATACTTACCACCCCTGAAACAAGCAGTCCCACACCTGCTGCACCGATGGCAAAGATCGCAGCCAGTATCCCTATCATCAGTCCGAATGCACCTGCTGCAAGTCCGAACAAGGTGGGCACCCAGACTATGGCTGTAACAAGAAGAATTATCACTATGGCTTTTTTTCTGTTATCCGGTGCGATGTCGTATCCGTTGTTGACCGGCGGGGGAGTCTGCTGAGCGTTTGCGTTTGTATTATCGTAAGCGTCCTCCATATCCTCTGCCGGCTTTACGGGAACGATAGAGCCGTTTTCCGCAAGTATATGTGCCGCAAGCTTTTCCGGGTCTCCAAGGTTTTGTGCAGTCTTTTCCTCGTTTTCATATCCGCCGTCAAGGAAAAGCTCCTCATAAAATTCAAGTGCGTCGTTGACCTCATCGTTACTCAATCCGCCGTCAACAAGTTTCTGGCGGAGAATAGTCATATATTCCAGTCTTTTCATATTACCCCTTTTACGCTTCCTGTGGAAGCACATCCTCCTTTTCTTCTATTTTTGGCTCCTCTTTTTTACTTTCAGTCTCTTTTAATAGTATGCTGTCAACCATTCGTTTGTGTTCTTTCCACTGTTGCTTATAATCTCTCAGCTGTAGTTGTCCCTTTTCTGTCACGTGATAATATCGCCTGTTGCGCCCCATAAACTCTTTATCGTAAGTTTCAAGCATCTGGTTTTTTTGCAGCCGCTTGAGCACCGGGTACAAAGTAGATTCGGAAACGTCCACCGCCTTACGCATGGTCTGGGTTATTTCATAACCGTAGGTATCTTCTCTTTCCACAATGGCAAGTACCATTGAATCCAAAAGACCTGCGCTTATCGGAAAGCTCATACGCCACACTCCTTTCTCAAGATTTTTCTTTTGTTGTCTTTTCTCTTTTGCTCTATACTTGTTTTTCTGTTATATTCTATCACTGTGCATATTATACGACATATAATATTATTTGTCAATAGGATATTATGCTTTTTTGAAAAATCTGTCGCTTTGCACAGCGCCGCAGCGAAACTTCCCGGGGCTTTTGCTTATTTTGCATAAAAAACGAAAAACGCCAACAAAATTGTTGACGTTTGCGGGGTGTGAAATTGCAGAAAAAAGGGGAGCTCTTCTGATAAAAGAGTTCCCCTTGTACTATTAAAGTGATTTTGCCTCTGTGAGGGTCATTCCGTTTGCACCAAGCTTTACAGCGTGGTCAAGTCCAACGAACTTACCGTCCTGCTGCCACAGGACCTCCTTAACGAAGTTATACTTTTCCGTATCCCATGTTCTGAAATCGTCCTTAACAAGTCCGCCGGTGTCTCCGGAGTTTGCGTTGAAGCACCAGAATGTGTGGTTAAGGTGGTTGTCCTTGATAAGCTTTCTCATATAGGTCATCCATTTAAGGTTAGGATCCTTCATAAAGCCGCCCCATTCACCGATAAGCAGCGGAGCCTTGTTCTCCTTATGGATATAGAACCAGTTGTCCTGCCAGCAGTCCTTCATAAGGCTGTCAAAGGTATAATCGCTCTTGAACCAGGGCTGCTCGTAAACTGTCGGACCGTAGTCGTGGGGAGAGTAGACCAGTTTGTTCTGATACTTGCCCAGGTCGATAGGGAAGTCTCTGACCGCTCTGAGGTTGCCGCCCCACCAGTTAAAGTAATAATCCTTCTCGTCGGTGGAGGAATAATCACCCTTTGAGTTTTTGGGGTAGATCTCTGTACCCTCTATCATAATAAGTACATTTGGGTTTTTAGCCAGTATCTTGGCAGCCGCAGTCTCTGCAACGTATTTCCAGTTGTTAGCGTCCTTTGAGTCGTTCCAGATAGCAGCGTTCTTGCCCTCGTTTGGTTTTCCGTGAGGCTCGTTTTTAAGGTCGTATGCTATAATAGTATCGTTGCCCTTGTACCTGTCCGCCATCCATTCAAGCGCCTCATAGAACTTATCTGTGCTTATCTTCTCGGTAAACCACAAATTAACGTTATGTCCGCTGGCGTTAGTCTCTGCGCTGTGAATATCGGGCATTACCTTCATTCCGTTCTCCTCAGCGAGCTTTAAGAAATAGTCAAAGATCTGAAGGCTGTTAAGATCGTTGAGAGCCGGGTTATAGGCGTTGTTATAGTTTGCCTTGGGGTACTCGCCCTTTTTCCACTGAAGTATAAGCTCTGCGGAAATGGGCACTCTGATAAGGTTAAAGCCGTGGTCTGCGATAGATTTTACCGTAGGCACCAGCTGGCTGTTCCACAGTCCGTCGAAGGTATTTGTACCGGTGTTGTATCCAAACCAGTTCACTCCCGTGAGCCATACCTGTTTGCCGTCTTTGTCAAGTATCTTATTGCCGTCGGTGTGGAGCCAGTCGTCACCCTGCTTTGCGTTCTTTGTTCTTGTAAGCAAAGCTGAAACGTTGGTCTTTTTCTCGCCTGTCTGGGTCTGCACCTTATCATCGCCGCCTGTGAGGTCGATCTTTCCTGAAACTATTGTCATATCCTTGCCGTTGAGTTTGGCGGACTTTATGTTGAGCTTGCTGCCTGTACCGATGTTGCATCCAACGTCGGTGATGCTTGCCCCCTTGGCGATCTCGCCGTTGTGAGGAGCGTTGGTTATCGTAAGGGTGTTGCCGCTGACGGTAAAGTTGCCGCACCAGCCGCTGCATGATTTAAGGTTCTCCACCTCAAGCACCAGCGTCCAGCCCTTTATATCCTCGTCGGTGTTATTTACGATAGAAAGTGCAAGGCCGCACATTTTCTTATCTCCGTCCTCCCAGGTGTTGCCTGCGGTGTATCCAAGATAAAGCCCCTTTTCCAGCTTGCCGTTTGAGCCGGATGAAGATGAAGAGCTGTCGTCCCCGCCGGAGAGAGAGTCATCGGAAACTCCGCTCACGTCGGTGATACTGTCGCTTTGTTCAGCTGCACTTTCGCTGCTTTGGGAAGATCCCTCTTCCGAGCTTTCGCTGCTGTCCGAGTCATTTTTTTTGCCGGAGACCATAACGACTATAAGCACCACCAAAAGTATGATGATGACCACGCCCATAGCGATAAACCCTATGAGCACCTTTTTATTTAACCCTTCCTTAGGCTTGGAAAGTCCGCTGTCCTGGGCTGTAACTTCCTCCTTGGGAGCTTGCTGCTCCTGTGCGCTCTGCTGATCCTGAGGCTGCTGGTCTTGTTCAGCCAGCTGATTTTTTGTATCTTTTTCACTCACTGTTATCATCTCCGGATAATTCAGATTTTCGGGACATTTTCCCATTATCACTCCTGCCCATTATAGCACACAAGAAATAATATTACAACAAAGGTCAAAGAATTGTTACAACTTCACAATTATTTTCTTAGATTTAAACAAAAAAGCTCCCCATACAAGTGAGAGCTTTTAACGCACCGATATTTCAAAGCAGCATCTGAAAGTGAGCCTGCCTGTAAGCCGAGTTTTGTCGAGTGCGGTAATCTATCTACTCCGTGCGTCGCCGCACGGCTCAAGCCACCTATGACCGCAATCCTGACGAGCAGCCATTGAATTGCGTGTCACCATTGGTGTTGCATCGGATAAGGTTTACATGGCAGCGGCATCTCTGCCGCTCCGGTGGGCTCTTACCCCGCCTTTCCACCCTTACCGTCATAAAGACGGCGGTATATCTCTGTTGCACTTGCTCGGAGGTCACCCTCGGCTGACGTTATCAGCTATCCTGCTCTGTGATGCTCGGACTTTCCTCATGAACTGTATTCGTTCCCGCTACCGCATAGCCTGCTCACTTTCAGGTGCTGCTTTGTTTGTTATCAAAACCTTACGTTTCTATATCTTCCTGATCCTCAATGATATAATCCGGCTGCCCGCTGTCTTCGTTAAGGGGTGCAGACTGGTGCTCCGTATCCACCTTGTCAGAGGTGAGGATAAATCTGATGGCCTGCTGGTGGTTTTTGATGGTAACTTCTTTGTGTACTCCCCCTGCCTCGCCGTCACGGGTCCAGGGTATCTCGTTTTCACTTTTGAATACGATGTTGGATGCTTTGAACGTAACAAAGTTCTTATCTGTGAGCTTGTTCTTTGCGGCGTTACCGATAAGACTGTTTAATTCAAATGCGTTCTTTGGCGTTTTGGCAAGCACCACTTCAAACAGTCCGTCGTCAAAGGATACATCCTTGGAGATGAGCTTTTTCATTCCGCCGATAGAGCGTGAATTTGAAACAAGTCCGAGAATGAAATTCCCTGTGATAGTCTCTCCGTCGTGCTCCACCGTGACCGTCTGACCGGTTATTTTCGGCAGCCTTTTAAGCGCCTCTGCGATGTATGCCGCATGGCCAAAGCGGTTTTTCATAGTCTGCGAGGTTTCGTAAGAAACGTCTGTAAACGCACCAAAGCCTGCCACATAGACAAAATAATCGTCGTTGAACTGTCCCATGTCGCAGTCAAAAGTCTCTCCCTCAATTATGCCGAATGCAGCCTGAAGCATTTTTTTGGATATTCCAAGTGAATTTGCAAAATCGTTGGTAGAGCCTGCCGGTATGTATCCAAGGGGTATCTTCAGCTCCTTGTCACTTTCACGCAGCTTCATCACCGCCCCTACGCTTTCCGAGAGAGTCCCGTCTCCTCCGGAGCAAACGATTATGTCATACTCCTTTCCAACGCTGACTATCTTTTGGTAACCGTCTCCCTGAGCCTGGGTGGGATAAGCCAGAACGTCATATCCGCCTGCGGTGAACATATTTATTATATCACAAAGATTTTTCTGTATAAGACCCTTGCCCGCATGGGGGTTAAAAACGAACAGCATTTTTTCCCGTTGTTCCATTTTTATGCTCCTTTGTAATATTTGTAATAAATGTGCCCTTAATAAGCGCTCTTGAGCACCTATCGGGGCAGACAATAATTATGGGTGTTTTTTACCGAAATCGTTTAAGTTTATCAGCACCAATTATAGCAGATAACACCAAAAATGTCAAGGTGCTCTTTACAATGCAGCACCTGTATGCTATACTTATCAGGTAGCGTTTTGTGAGAAGGAGTTTTATTATGTTCAAAAAATATATAATGGCTTTTCTTATATCCATGGTACCCCTTATTGAGTTAAGAGGCGGCGTACCCGTTGGAACAGGCTGGGGGATCCCCTGGCACTGGTGTCTGCTTGTTTGTATGCTTGGAAATATGCTGCCTGTGCCGTTTATATTCTTTTTCGCAAGAAAGCTGCTTGTGTGGGGCAGCGACAAAAAAGTTGTTGGCAAGTTCTGCAGCTTCTGTCTGAAAAAAGGTGAACGTGGCGGCAAAAAGCTTCAGCAGAAAGCAGGCGGCAGCGTATATATTGCCCTTTTGCTTTTTGTGGGAATACCTCTTCCCGGAACAGGCGCATGGACAGGTACCCTTGCAGCCAGCATACTTGACCTTGACTTTAAAAAGAGCATAATCGCAGTAGTGCTTGGCGTACTTCTTGCAGGTCTGATAATGACCATTGCCAGTCAGGGCGTGGCAAGCCTTTTCACCTGATCTTAATATATCTTATAAACGAAAACACAAGAATAAACAAAAAGCCCACGGTGTAAAAACCGTGGGAGTGGAAATCAATATCAAGTCTTCTGTCATATCCGGCGGAAGGCTTTTTTAATTTGCACGTTCTTTTTGCTCTCTCTTTTGCTTACTCTCTTAACAGTTTCCGAATAATCTATCGGATGATAAGAGTATAACACAGCATCCTGCACCTGTCAATGAAATCAGCCTGAAGTAATTTCAAAATTGTAAACTTGTTCAAAAACTGTAAATACTCATGTGCTTCCCTTGGTGCATTTCGTACATAAACAACTAATCTGTGTTACCCAAAGCAGAGGGACCTTTGTTGTCCTCCTGTTGCTCTGAGTTTTCTGCCGGGCTTTGTGTCTGTTCGTCTATTTCCTCAAACGAGAGCTGATCTGTGTCCTGCTCATCAGGCTCGAAGTCGTAATCCTCCTCCTCACAGTTCTCATCGCACTCCTCGTCTTCCGAGAAAAAATGCTTATTGTTGGGCTTGGCTGACTGCTTTATATTTTTGAGCCTTATATTCTTTGAGTATCTCTCGTTAACGATAACTGTAAGGGCGCTGTAAACGATAGCGCACGCAGGCACCGCAAGGAACATTCCCAGAACGCCCCACATCCTGCCGCCCACCGTAACGGCGAAAAGCACCCACAATGCAGGCAGACCCACCGAGTTGCCCACGATACGTGGATAGATGAAATTACAGTCTATCTGGATAAGTATAAGCAAAAATACCACGAACCACACAGCCTGTGTGATGCTCGTTGCGCTGATAAGCAAAAATCCTATTGCCATTCCGATACATGAGCCAAGCACAGGGATAAGTGCCGCAACGGCAACAACAACGCCGATAAGAAGCGGGTAAGGGAAGCCGAACACAAGCATTCCCAGTGCACAAAGCGTGCCCAGAAGTGCAGCGTCCGTACACTGTCCCGTAAGGAACTTGCCGAAGGTATCAACTGTACGCTGACCTATCCTTGTTATCTTGGAATTGGCTCTTGCAGGAAGAAAAGCGACGCAGGTCTTTCTTGCCTGTTCTTTAAGCTTTTCTTTTTGTGCAAGAAAATAGATGGAAAAGAAGATTCCAAGCACAACGTTAATTATAGATGAGAAGATCGCAGCCGCAGCCGAACCGGGGGAGTTCATTGATTCAAGTGCGCTCACGCTGCTTTTAAGAAAGTCCATGAATCCCGTTGAGAACGATTCTTTTTTGATGTTAAAGGCGTTGAATATAGCCTTGAGTGCCCCGTTGCTCTCAACCTTTTCGGAGATGTTGTCAACAATAGTCTGTGCACTTTCTGAAAGTGTTGAAAGCGTTTCCGCCAGCGAAGGAATGACCAGGATCAGCAAAAGGGACAGTATTCCCACAGCAATAAGCAGCGTAAGCACTATTGAGCAGGGACGCTTTATAGCGCACACGATCTTTTTGGGCTTTTCCTTTTTCGGGGTGCGGAAGATCGTCCGCTCTATTGCAGACATGGGAACGTTGAGAATAAATGCAAAAAGTCCCCCCAGCATTACAGGATAAAGAATGTTTTTTATGTAGTCCAGAATGTTCAGCACCAGCTTGTAGTTGGTCAGCACAAAAAACAGTACAACGCCCAGGACCACAAGCATAAGGTTTTCTCTGAAACGCTTTGATAGCTTCATTTTTTCCTCTTTTCAGGCACCATTTGTTTTACAAGGCGCCTTGTATAAGTTTGGCTCTTATGTAAGGTCGATGTCCATTATAGGCTCGGATACGTCTGCTCCCGCAGGCACCATAGGCAAAACGTTGATGTCCTTATCTATGACCACGTCCACCAGGCAGGGTCTGCCGCAGGTAAGGGCTTTTTTCAGACCTGCTTTTATCTCGCTTTTTTTGGTGATGCGTATACCCTCGATGCCGAATGCCTCGGCAAGCTTCATAAAGTCTGTGTGGCGCTGTATGTCGGTCTGAGAAAATCTCTTGCCGTAGAAAAGTCTCTGCCACTGTCTTACCATGCCCAGAACATCGTTTTCAAAAACAAGTTCGATAACGGGGATATTGTGCTTTGCAAGGGAAGAAAGCTCGTTGCAGTTCATAAAGAAGCTTCCGTCTCCGGCGATATTTACCACCGTTCTGTCCGGGTTGCCCAGCTTGCTGCCGATGGCTGCTCCAAGACCGTAACCCATTGTGCCAAGTCCGCCGCTGGAAGCAAAGCTTCTTTCGCACTTGAAGTTGTAAAATTGTGCAGCCCACATCTGGTGCTGTCCCACCTCGGTGGTGATGATAGCCTCTCCCTTGGTGAGCTTGTCAAGTTCCTGTATAACATCCTGAGGAAGAACCTCGTCGTCGCTGTGCACAGGGACCATTTTAAGGGCATATTCCTTCTTCCACTTCTTTACCTGCTGCATCCACTTGGGGTGGCTCTGCTGCTGGAGCATGGAAGTCATCTTGTCGATTATGTATTCAAGATCCCCTGTAACATGGTGATAAACGTCGATATTCTTGCCGATCTCCGCAGGGTCTATCTCGATGTGTATGATCTTCTTGCCGTTTGCAAAGGTATTTGGGTTGCAAAGCACTCTGTCTGAGAACCTTGAACCGAGAACTATCATAAGGTCGCATTCGCTGAGGGTGAGTGCAGCGGTCTTTGTGCCGTGCATACCCAGCATACCGATGTACTCCTCCTTTGTGTTGTCAAAAGCACACTGTCCCATAAGCGAAAGAGCCACCGGAGCGTTGACCTTTTTAACAAACTCCGCCATCTCGTCTGCTGCGTTGCATGAAACGACACCGCCGCCTGCGTAGATAAAAGGCCTCTTGCTTGCATTGATGAGCTCCACAGCCTTTTTGATCTCATCGTTCACCGTGTCCGGGTTGTGGTTGACTATCTTTTTGGGCTTTTGCTTTTTATATTCTATCATCGCCGCAGATATGTCCTTTGGAACGTCGATGAGCACCGGTCCCTTTCTGCCCTTGTTTGCAATGTAAAACGCCTCTCTGATAATGTCGGGCAGCTTGTCGGGGTCCTTTACGATATAGTTGTGCTTTGATATAGGCATCGTTATTCCGCAGATGTCTACCTCCTGGAATGAGTCAAGTCCAAGAAGTCCCCTGGGTACGTTTCCCGTGATAGCCACAAGAGGGATAGAATCCATGTAAGCAGTCGCAATGCCCGTTACAAGGTTGGTTGCGCCCGGACCGGATGTGGCAAAAACAACACCTGTCCTGCCGGTGGTCCTTGAGTATCCGTCTGCCGCATGACAGGCAGCCTGCTCGTGGGCGGTGATAACGTGGTGTATCTTATCGGAATACTTGTAAAGAGCGTCGTAAATGTTCAGCACAGCACCGCCGGGATAACCGAAAACGGTGTCCACACCCTGCTCCAGCAGGCATTCCATAATAACGTCAGAACCGTTGAGCTTCATAAAAAAGCACTCCTTCTTATATATAATAGTTCAAGTTATAATTATACATCACAACCCTGTGATTGTCAAGTTTAATTGGGCTTTTTTGCGCATTGCCGTCTTGACAGAAAGGGGAATGTGTAGTATAATCTTAAAGTGTATGGGTGTGCCTTGCTGCGTACCCTGAAAGTGTGATATGAAAAAAGGATGACTTATGGATAAATTGAGAAAAACGATTCTGATATTTACCGCTGCCCTTTCCCTGTTTGCAGCTGCCTGTGCAAAATCAAGCTCATCAGACAGCGAAAGCTCATCCGGCACGGACAGCGAAAGTTCATCTCAGACCTCTTCTGAGAGCACCTCAGAAAATAGTTCTTCCCAAAGCGAAAGCAAGCCGGAAGAAAAGGTCATGGGAGAAAAGATAAAAAAGGCGGCTGCTTTTTTTGAGAACCCGTCTTATGAATATGTCTGCACCGTAAAAGGCATCGGCAGAGATGCAAAGATCACCCTATCAAAAGATAAGGGCATAATCAGACAGACGACCGACTACGGGGACATAAAGTCATATGTGGTCTGCACCGGAAATACTACATACAGATACGATGATAAGACCAAAGCCTTTTCCAGAAAAGTGGGGGAGATAAACGACGATCCCACAGGCAACCTTATCGTCCAGACGGTGAAACAGTCTCTTGAGCCTACAAAGACCCATATAGACCCGGAGGAATCAAAAAAATACGATGCGGAGGAATATACCTATACCGCCGGCACATATATTACAGTACTGGACTTTTACTTTGATAAGACCACGGGAGAGCTGAAAAAGTACACCGTGACCTATTCCATCGAGGGCAGAGATAACCAGGTCGAGACCAGGGAGATCGAGAAAATGAGTGCAGCGCCTGTCAATGTGCCGGCCTTCAGCGAGAAGGAGCTTACGGATAAGGGCTATGTTCATTTTGAGGGTTTCACCGATGAAAAGCGTGAAGAATTCTGCCGTCAGGTAATGAGGGATAATAAAATAACCAACGATACCCTTTATGACGTTGGTCTTACCACCTACGACCTCAAGAGCGTTTCTTACAGCGACTTTGCCTCTGCGGTCATCGCCGCAGGCGCTAAGACAGCGGAAAAATAATACTTTAAGGTGAAAGATAATGAATATAATACAGCTGCTTCATCCCAAAGCGCTGATAGATTATGTCTACAGCGACAGCACCTGCCGCCAGGCTCTGGAGATAATGGAAAACCACGGCTTTACGGCTATACCCGTTATCAGCCGTGAAGGGGAGTATGTAAAGACTCTTTCCGAGGGAGACCTTATGTGGTTTATGGTGAACAAGTCTGTGTGTACACGCAGAGAGCTTGAAGAGTTCACCGTTGGCGATGTGCAGGTAAAGCGTAATATTGAAGTAAAGCCTGTGGTGATAAGTGCCACCATAGATGATGTGATACTGATGCTGGTGAACCAGAACTTTGTCCCTGTTATCGACGACAGAAAAATGTTCATCGGCATAATCACCAGAAGCGATGTGCTCAGGTATTGCCACAGCAAACTGGCAAAACCGGAAGAAATGCAGGAATATGATATCCCTCAGTGGGATAATAATAAATGAAGGGAAGGACAAGTTTGAAGAATAACAGAAACGGCAATGCCGCATTGGTGGCGGTGCTTATAATGATAATCCTTATCGGTATCGGCGCAATAGTAATGATGCTGGGTGGACGAAACGATATAAAGGAAACCGAAGATAATCCCCAGGTCAAGAAAAACGAGGTCGTAACAACAACCACCGCCGTGACCGCCCCCGTGCCGGAAACCCCGAAGGAAGTGGATCTGTATATAAAAGAAAGTGCCGACTTTAAAAAGACGGACATAAAGGGACTCACCTCCCAGGCTACATTGCTTGCAGACCTTGATGATGATGTTATCCTTGCCGGCAGCAATATGGATCTGCGGATCTATCCCGCATCCCTTACAAAAGTAATGACGTTGCTGGTTGCCTGCGAAAATGCAAAATCCTACGACGATACATATACCTTTAAGGCGGAGGATCTGGCTCCCTTGGAGGGTGAAGACGCTTCAATGGCAGGCTTCAAGCCGGGAGAAAAGGTGAGCGTGACCGACCTTCTCTATGCAGCTGTTCTTCCCAGCGGTGCAGATGCCTGCGTGGGACTTGAAAATGTCATAGCCGGCTCAAAGGAAAAGTTTCTGGAGCTTATGAATAAGCGTGTCCAGGAGCTGGGGCTTAAAAATACCCACTTTACAAATACCACCGGTCTGCATGACGAAAAGCACTATACTACCCTTGGGGACCTGGCTGTTATAATGAAAGTCGCAAACCATAACGTGACCTGCAAAAAGGTGCTCAATACCATGAAGTATACCACCGGGCAAACACAGCAGCACCCCACCGGTATCGAGATTCAAAGTACAGTCCTTGGAAGAATAAGCGGATTCTTTATTGATAAAAACGGCAACGGCTCAAACGACGACAGTATCTCCATAACCGGCGGTAAGACCGGCTATACCAATGAAGCAGGCTTTGCAATGGCGACCTTTGCAAAGGATACTGCCAACGGCCATACCTATTGCTGCATAATCTCCAAAAGTTCAACAGCCGCAACCTGCGGAGGGGAGACCATATCCATGTATGAAAAATACGTCCCCGGAAGCAAGGCTAAAGTGCCCGGAGCAGCAGATGCACCTGCCCCGGCAACCACAACGACCGCCAAAGCAGCATAAACAATATAAGCACAAAAGCCACCGGTAATGCCGGTGGTTTTATTTTTGCAAACTTATCCCTTGACTGTCTCTGGAATCTAGAGTATAGAGGCAAGAGGATAGAGGTTGATTTTTGAAAACAAATAGATCATTTCTCTTTATTAGTGTTTGACTTGAAGCGGATTATCTGCTAAAATAGTACTGACTTAAAGTCTGAACGAGAGATCTAATTCCGCCAAAAGGAGGACAACAAATAATATGAACACAACCAAGCCGTGACAGCGAAGTGCCTATTGGGATAACCTGAAAGGTCTGCTCATGCTGCTCGTTGTATTTGCACACGTGATCTATCAGCTTCAGCTGAGTTCCCCTCATATAGACAGGACGGTAGACTATATCTATATTTTCCATATGCCTGCATTCGTCTTTATTTCGGGCTATTTCGGTAAGAGCGAAAAGTCGCACAGCCTTGAAAGCATAGTCAAGCTGATATTCCTTTACTTTATTTTCAATAGCATTGTCGGCTTCATCTATGGATTTGAATCGCTGCTTGTACCTATGTATTCGTTCTGGTATCTGCTTGCGCTGATAGTGTGGCGCCTGACTGCACACCACATAGCAAAGTTCAAAGAGATAAACCTGATACTTTTCGCCGTTGCGCTTTTTGCAGGCTTTTACCCGAGCATAGACAACACCTTCTCTGCCGCAAGGATGATCGGTTTTTACCCATACTATATGTTGGGCTACCAGCTGAGCACACAGAAAAGCGAAGAGCTTATAAATAAAAAGTATTCAAAAAGAGCACCCCTGGGACTGCTTTTGTTTGCCCTAACATCAGGCGCAGCAGTTGCGGCAAGGATATTCTTTGAGTACAAAGATGGGGACCTTCAGATGGCGTCTTACGCAGGTCCCAAGGACGCCTTTGGCAGGATCGTTCTTTATATCATCGCCTTTTCGGCGATCTACGCCCTGCGCTGCCTTGCCCCCAACAGAAAGCTTCCGCTTCTGACGATGTTTGGCAGAAATTCACTTTGGATATTTATTCTGCACAGACCCGTCACCCTGCTTCTCAGCGACCGTATCGGCAAGCTGTCTGTACCCGTGATAATGCTTATCGCTGCAGGGGCAGCCGTTGTGATATGCCTTGTTTTCGGCAACGATTTTGTCTGCAAATATCTTAATATGTTCCTTGCAGCAGGTGCAAATATATTTACCGGCAAAGGAAAGAAAACACGCTTTGACCTTTCAAAGCTGGCAGCGCTGTGCGTTGCGCTGGGATTTGTGGCTTCGGTAGTGGTGAATTACTATCAGAAGTATATATTCAACGAGGACGAGGAAGAAGAGATAGCCTCCGAACAGCAAAGCACCGATGTGCTGTACCCGACAATGACCGATGACAAGCAAAAGGAGTTTGACAGTGCTTTCAGGATAACCTTTGCAGGCGACCTGATATTGCTTGAAGATCAGGTAAAGCGTGCCTATAACGGCAAGGACTACGATTTTACCGATGTGTTTGAATATGCAAAGCCCTATATCTCCTCGGCAGACCTTGCCATAGGCGTTTTTGAAGGTCCTATGGCTGGCGCAGAAGCAGGCTATTCAACAGGCAACTTTGACGACAACAAAGAGCTTTACCTGAATTTTCCCGATTCGTTTGCCCAAGCCGTAAAAGACTCGGGATTTGACCTTGTGACAACAGCCAACAACCACCTGCTGGATAAGGGCGAAAAGGGCGCAATGCGGACGCTGGACGTTCTTGACAAAATAGGGCTTGACCACACAGGTTCCTACCGCAGCGCCAAGGATAAGCAGAATGATCGCATAAAGATCATAGAAAAAGACGGACTGAAACTTGCAGTTTTGTCATATACCTACGGCAGCAACTACGTGGACAACAATAAGCTCATCGAAGGGGAGTATTCTTACATCACATCCGTTGCATCGGGTATGAGCGGCAATACCTTTGAAAAGCTCAAAGCTCAGGTGGAGGAGGACTTTAAACAGGCAAAAGCCCTTTCACCCGATCTGATCGTGGTGCTTCCCCATATCGGCACACAGTTTGACAACGATCCCCAAGAGGAACAGCTCGTTTGGTTCAATATCTTCAAGGACAACGGCGCTGATATAATCCTGGGCGACCACCCCCACGTTGTTGAACCTGCACTTTTGGAAAAGAAGGACGACAGGACGGTTTTCACAGCCTATTGCCCCGGCAACTTTGCAAACGTCTACCGTGATAATCAGGGCGATACAAGTATGCTGACCGATGTTTATATCGACCGCACTACCAAAAAAGTCATCGGCGGAAGCGTTGTCCCCCTTTACACTCACGCAATGGCGCAGGGCAATTTCCGTGCAGTGCCCGTGTATGAGATAATGAACAATGCGGAGCTGAGAAAACAGCTCACCACCGACGATATCCTGCGTGCAGATGTCGCAAACGATACCGTTACAAAGGTGGTTTTCGGCAACGCCATAAATGCTTCATCTGCTCAGAAAAGATATTATTTTGACGAAAACGGCTTTATAAGAACAAAAACCGCCCCCGTTCAGATAGACTCTGATATGAAAAACGGGCTGCTTTACACCAAGCTGAAAAAAGCCGATTCCGTCTGCTTTATCGGTGACAGCGTTACCGAGGGCACTAAAAACGGCGGCTGCCCCTGGTATGAGCCTATAGCTGAAAATTTCAAGGATAAAAAGATACAAAACTATTCAAAGGGCAGCTGCACCACTTCCTATATGGTACAGCGCACCGATGAGATACCAAAAGCCGATCTTTACGTTATCGCAGTGGGCACCAACGATGTGCGCTACCGTGACGAAAGTATGTGTGCAATGACGGCGGAGGATTATACAAAAAGCATCGAAAAGCTGCGAAGCAAGCTCGCTGAAAAGTCCCCGACGGCTGAATTTATCTTCATTGCGCCATGGTATTCCACCGACGGCGACCCTTATACCAAGCTGGATTTCAGCGAAAAAACCGAAATGAATGAACAGTATAGCGATGCCCTTGAAAAATACTGCAAGGAAAAGTCCCTCGGCTTTATAAACGCAAACGGCTATATAAAAGAAAAGCTGACCTACTATCCCGATAGGATATTCCTGCTGGATCATATCCACCCTAATGCATCAAAGGGCGTTGAGATGTATTCTCAGGCGGTGCTGAGCGCAAAATAGAATATCCATTATAAACAAAACCACCGGTAATTCCGGTGGTTTTATGTTTGCAAACACGTCACTTAAACGCCGCTAAGAAGCAAGAAAGTGATAGCTAATACCGCCGGCTATAACCGATAGGTACACAGGCTATTTTTTTATTTGTGTTACCCCCACGTTATCCTTGCAAGGTGGCTGGGGCAAAGATGCATAAATGTCACCAAAAAGGGGAAACTGTTTTTGTGCAGTTATATAATTCGTAGACAAAGTTATATAATTCTATTGACAAATTATTTAATTGTGGTACAATAGTTTACAGAGGAAAAAGGAGGGAAGGTCATGGGTAAAAGCGTATACAGCCTGGTGCTTGACGACGATGTGGTGAATGCGGTGGACAAACTTGCACACTCAATGAGCACCAGCAGGAGCAATCTTATAAACACGATACTCGCCCAGAAGGTGGAGCTTGACACGCCGCAGATGCGTATGGAGAGTATTTTTTCCGCAATGCAGAGCCTTATAGACAGCCACTTTCAGCTTATAGACAGGCAAAGCAGCTCAAGGATGTCTATCAAGAGTATGCTGGAATACAAGTATAAACCCACCATTCGCTACTCGGTGGAGCTTGAAAGGGACACAGGCGGCAAGGTGGGAAGCCTTAAAGTAAGGCTGAGGACCACCTCGGAAAATCTTATCGGGCTTATGGAAAGCTTTTTCACCCTTTGGAGAGAGCTTGAAAAGGCTAACCTTTCCCACCTTTTCACCGGGGGCTTTCCCGGCAGCATATCTCAGGGCTGCTTCACAAGGGACTTTTATTCCCCTGCACAGGAAAGGCTTAGCGACCGGGAGATCGGGATCGCCATCGGGCGTTATATCAGGCTTATAGACGGGTGCATACAAAAGTATTTTGACAACCTTGACGACCCACAGAGGGCGGCAAGGCTCACGGAGCAGACGTACAAAAAGTACCTTGACCAAGGGGTGCTTATCTTATAATATCACCTTGCCCGGGGGGCAGGGATCGCAGAAAGGAGAAATGTAAAATGAATGTACAGAAGCTGACACAGAAATCTATCGAGGCAATGCAGAGCGCACAGTCGGTGGCTGCCACATACGGCAACCAGGCGGTGGATCAGCAGCACCTTATGCTGGCTTTGCTTACACAGGAAAACGGGCTTATACCTCAGCTGCTGACAAAAATGGAGATAGAGCCTGAAAACTTCAAGCTGGCATTGACCCAGTCGGTGAACGGTATACCGAAGGTGAGCATTTCAGGAGGCAGACAGGCTGATTCGGTATACATCTCAAACGAGCTTGACAGGGCTTTGGCGGACGCTGAGAACTGCGCTATGCAGATGAAGGACGAATTCGTTTCGGTGGAGCACCTTATGCTTGGAATGATAAACCAGCCAAACAGCGAGATGAAGCGGCTTTTCAAGACCTTTAACCTTACAAAGAACGAGTTTTTACAGGTGCTCCAATCGGTAAGGGGCAACGCCAAGGTCACCAGTCAGAACCCTGAGGAGACATACGATGTGCTGAAAAAGTACGGTCAGGATCTTGTGGAGCTGGCAAGGGCAAACAAGCTTGACCCGGTCATCGGACGTGACAGCGAGATAAGAAACGTTATACGTATTCTTTCACGAAAGACAAAGAACAATCCATGCCTTATCGGTGAGCCGGGAGTGGGCAAAACAGCTATCGCCGAGGGGCTTGCTCAGCGTATCGTCAGCGGCGATGTGCCGGACAACCTGAAAGACAGGCAGCTTTTCAGCCTTGACATGGGTGCGCTTATCGCAGGAGCAAAATACCGGGGCGAGTTTGAGGAGCGTTTCAAGGCTGTGGTGCAGGAGATAAAGAAGTCAGAGGGCAGGATAATACTGTTTATTGACGAGCTGCATAACATTGTGGGCGCAGGCAAGAGCGACGGTGCTATGGACGCAGGCAACCTGCTCAAGCCTATGCTGGCAAGGGGAGAGCTGCACTGTATCGGTGCAACGACACTTAACGAATACAGGCAGTATATCGAAAAGGACGCTGCCCTTGAAAGACGTTTTCAGCCGGTAATGGTCAGCGAGCCGACCGTAGAGGACACGATCTCCATACTTCGTGGATTAAAGGAAAGGTACGAGGTATTTCACGGAGTAAAGATCCAGGACCAGGCTCTTGTTTCGGCGGCTGTGCTTTCAAACAGGTACATCAGCGACAGGTTCCTTCCCGACAAGGCTATCGACCTTGTGGACGAGGCTTGCGCCCTTATCCGCACGGAAATGGACTCTATGCCCACAGAGCTTGACGAGATCCGCCGTAAGATACTTCAGCACGAGATAGAGGAAACGGTGCTGAAAAAAGAAAACGACAAGCTGGCTGTGGAGCATCTTCACGACGTTCAGAAGGAGCTTGCACAGATGCGTGAACAGTTCAGCGAGATGAAGGCAAAGTGGGAAAACGAAAAGTCGGCTATCTCCAAGGTGCAAAAGCTCCGTGAGGAGATAGAACAGTGCTCAAAGGACATTGAAAAGGCTGAGCGTGAGTACGATCTGAACAAGCTGGCGGAGCTTAAATACGGCAAAATGGCACAGCTTCAGTCACAGCTTGAACAGGAGGAGGAAAAGGCTGAAAAGTCCGCAAGCAAAAACACCCTTTTGCGTGACAAGGTCACAGAGGAGGAGATCGCCCGTATCATCGGACGCTGGACGGGAATACCTGTTTCAAAGCTGGTGGAAAGCGAGCGTGACAAGCTTTTGCGTCTGCCGGATATTCTCCACCAGAGGGTCATCGGTCAGGACGAGGCGGTGGAGCTTGTTTCTCAGGCAATACTCCGTTCTCGGGCAGGCATCGCAAACCCTGCACAGCCTATCGGCTCTTTCCTGTTCCTGGGTCCTACGGGAGTGGGCAAGACAGAGCTTGCCAAGGCGCTTGCACAGGCGCTTTTTGACGACGAAAACAACATTGTAAGAATAGATATGTCCGAATACATGGAGAAATTCAGCGTATCAAGACTTATCGGAGCGCCTCCGGGATATGTGGGCTACGAGGAGGGCGGACAGCTTACCGAGGCAGTCCGCAGAAAGCCATACTCGGTAGTTTTGCTTGACGAGATAGAAAAGGCTCACCCCGATGTTTTCAACATACTGCTTCAGGTGCTTGACGACGGACGGATAACCGATTCTCAGGGCAGGACGGTGGATTTCAAAAACACCATAATCATACTCACCTCTAATCTGGGCTCGCCGTATATCCTTGAGGGCATAAATGAGCAGGGGGAGATCTCAGAAAGCGCAAGAAAGCAGGTAGACGGACTTCTTCACCAGCAGTTCAGACCGGAGTTCCTCAACAGGCTTGACGAGATAATCTACTACAAGCCCCTTATGCGCTCACAGATAGGAAAGATAGTTGACCTTATGCTGGAACAGCTGCAAAAGCGGCTTGAGAGCAAGCATCTCAGAATACAGGTAAGCGAGGCTGCAAAGGACGCAGTCATCTCACGGGGGTACGATCAGAATTTCGGTGCAAGACCGCTGAAAAGGTTTATACAGCGCAATATCGAAACGCTTGTTGCCCGTATGATCATCGCACAGGACATCGAGCCGGATTCACTTATCAAGGTGGACTTTGACGGCAGCGATTTCACAGCCGCAGTATCAGAAGGGTGATATTGCACCCCAAGGGGTTATAGGGGGACAACCACCTTGCATAGCAAGGCAGGGAAAGCCCCCTAAAAAGAGAATTGGTTTATCGCTATTTTCAAAATCAAATTCCAGCTTCTACCCTCTATCTTATAGAGGGGGCTTTCAAAGGACAGATTTGCAAACATAAAACCCCCGCAGCGATCTGCTGCGGGGGTTTTGTTGTCAATTGCTGTATTTGCTTGAAATGCCCAGATATTCCTCAAGGCAAAGCCCGGACGCTTCGATGTTCTTGCAAAGCTCCACATCGCCCAGATACCTGATATGCCACGATTCCGCAACATACCCCGTGTACTGTTCCTTGCCTGGCTTGTATCTTATGATAAATCCGTAATCGTTGCAATGCTCTGCCAGCCACTTTGCCTCGGGGGTGTTGTCAAAATAGCTGCTTGCCATGTTCACGTCTATTGCAAGCCCCGACTGGTGCTCGCTGTGACCCGGCCTTGCGGAGTATGTCTCCGCCTTTGCCACTCCGTCACGCCAGCAGTATTGTGTAAACAGGCTCTGCTGTGTGTAATAACTCCTGTATCCGGAGCATATCCAAAGCTGTATCCCGTCCAGAGCCGCCGCCTTTTGCATTTTATTGAAAGCCGCAGCCGTTTCCGCAGTCAGTCCGCCCGGGTCGTAATCCGCAGGGAGAGGGTATGACTTGTTTACCACAAGAATGCCCTTGATGACCGTGGGCTTGATGACCTCAGGATCCTTGTTGTCCGCCGCCTTTGTGGTGGTAGAGGTCTGTGGCTTATTTGTGGCAGACTGTGTGGTGGTAGTCTGCTGTGTGGTGGTGGTATCCTCTGTTACCGTGGCGGAGGTGGTGGTGCTTTGCGAAGTTGTGGTCGTGGTGGTCAAAGCCGTGGTGCTTTGTGTCGCTGACTCTGTTTTCTCCGCAAAAGCCTGAGCCTCGCTGTCGCCTGATTTAATTTCGCTTCCGCTGTGCTTTGTGATAAGCACCGCCAGAGAGGTTATGATAATAAGTAAAAATGCCACACCGCAGATCTGTCTTATGCGGTATTTGTTGCGCTGTAGAAAGGTCTTTTGCACCCTTTTGCTGCTGCCACCGGCGGGGTGATCTTCTTTGTGAGGATCTTCGCTCCCGGCAGTTTTTTCAGCCTGATATATATTACTTTCGTCAATCATTATTTTCTCATTTCTTTCCTTTGAGAGAAGCACCTTTTGCCTCTGAAATTTTTACACTTACAGTCATTATATCACAATATGTTATAAAAATCAAGTGAGCGCCGTGATATATATATTAAAAATTGCCGATAATCACTAAAAATGCGGAAATCCCTTGATTTTTTGGGAATTAAAGTGTATAATAAGCATAATTGAGAATAAATGCGGGAAGGTACATATATGGAGATAATCAATAAAAATGACCAAAAGATACTTGATGAGTATGAAGAGTTTGCAAGCACAAGCAAGTACGGAAATTTCATGCAGTCTTTGCTCTGGCCCAAGGTAAAGGACAACTGGGGCTGGGACGCAGTTATTTCCAGAGATGACGATGAAAAGATAAAAGGAACCTGCCTTGTTATCATAAAAAAGATACCCTTTTTCGGCTGTACATTCCTCTATGCCCCCCACGGACCGGTCTGCGACTGGCGTGATAAGAAAACTATGGAGGATCTCTTTGAGGGCATAAAGGTGCTGGCTAAAAAATATAAGTGCTACCAGTTCATGTGGGACCCCTGCCATGAGGAGAAGGATAAGGACATCTCCGAAATGATAATATCTATGGGCTTCAAGCATACCTATAACGCAGCGGAGCTCACCACCATTCAGGCAAGGAACAACTATATGCTTCGCAATATTGAGGGCAAGACCCCCGATGAGGTAATGATGACCTTCCAGCCTGACTGGCGAAACAGAATCAGAAAAGCCGGAAGGAAAGGGGTGTACTGCCAGGCGTGCGGCACAGAGGCTCTTGACGACTTTTACCCCCTGATGCAGGCAACAGGTATCCGTGACGGGTTTTCTATCCGCTCAAAGGAGTATTTTGTGAAAATGATAAACGGCTTGGGCGAAAAGCATTGCCGGCTGTTTATGTGCTATGTGGACGAGGACGGCAAAAAGATCCCCCTTTCCGGAGCGGTCACTACTCAGTATGCAGGCAAGACCTGCTACGTGTATGGGGCATCTGCAAACCACCACAGAAACCTTTACCCCAACTACCTTATGCAGTGGACAATGATAAACTGGGCGATAGAGGGTAAAAATTATATCTATGACTTCCAGGGAATACCCTTCTATAAGGACCCCGAGCACCCTAACTACGGCGTTTATAAGTTTAAAAAAGGCTTTAACGGCGAGGTCGTGACCTATGCGGGGGAGTTTTTCTATGTGTTCAAACCCTTTATGAAAAAGATCGTTGACCTTTGCGAAAAACTGGTAATGTGGAAACATGACCGCAAAACAAAGAAACTTCTGAAAAACAGAAATAAAGATATGCAGTAAAAACCATCGGGAGACTTTTCAAAAAAAGTCTCCCTTTGTTTTGTTCGTGCTCCGTTTTTAACCCCCCCTTTTTTCCTGCCCTTCCGCCGGAAATTTTATGCGTCTGCCGGGGCGTAATTGGGCAGTTTTTGAGCTGTTTTGCGCCTTTTATACGCCACTATTAAAAATATCCTTTTTGCACAGGCGTTTTTTGTGCAAATTTATCTGCTATAATATTTGCATTTTCCGCATAAATATGGTATAATAGCTGTGCGTGTTTAAATTGCGTGCGTAATGTAAAGAGTGATCTTGATATAATTTCAAAAAAGGATGGGTACCAATGCTCTACGACCTGATCGAAAAGCTGGGGAAAAATCTTATGATCAACGGAAAGCCTGTAAGAGGGCTTGCTTTGTGTATCGTGTTTCTCGTAAGCTTTTTGTTTGTGTTTTTCACAATAAAAATATTCAGAAAAGTGCTTCCCAAGGATCATGGACGTGAGTTTGCGGTGAACGGTGAGCTTTCCCAGGGCAAAGCCAGGGGAGCAGGGCTTATTTTTATCACGGGCTTTGTTATCCTTACCGCCCTTTTCATACCTCTTGACCTTGAAAAGGTGCTTTATCTTGTGTTTATCTACGGCGCCATGCTCAGCGGCTATCTGGACGATGCCTCTGACGTTCCCTGGGGCGAGGTCAAAAAAGGACTGATCGACCTTGTGATCTCCGGTGGTATCGCCGGGACCTACTATTACTTCAACTCCGGAAAGTTCAAGCTTCCCTTTTTGAAAGTGGTCATCGAGCCTCACCCGGCAGTTTTCATTATCCTTGCAGCTATCCTTGTTTGGGCAGCGATAAATGTCACCAACTGCTCCGACGGAGTCGACGGACTTTGTGCCACCCTTTGTATGGTGACCATCTTCTTTGTCAGCAGATTCCTTGAAGACTCTGCAATGATAACCGCCTGTCTGATAATGCTTGCCGCATTGGGAGCGTACCTTTGGTCCAACTCCTCACCAAGCTCGATACTTATGGGCGACGCAGGCTCAAGAGCTTTGGGAGTGTTCCTTGCGCTGATCTGTCTTAAAACCGGATCCCCCCTTATATTTATCCCCCTTGCGATCGTGCTTATAATAGACGGAGGGCTGGGACTTGTAAAGCTCTCGTTTATCCGTTTTCTGAGATTGAAGAACTTTATGAAGAATATCCGTACACCTATCCATGACCATGTGAGAAAGAATAAAGGCTGGTCTGATACCCAGGTGGTGGCAAGGTTCGTTATTATCCAGATCCTTGTGGCTGCTTGCTTCTGCTTTATCACCGAGTGATTGCAGCCACTCTCATAACGCTGCTTCGCCCCGTGATGATACGGACATGAGAAATATGGAGTGATAACTATAAACAAAAAGTTCAAATATGTGCTGAATGTGCTGTTTATAGCCGTGGTGGGGTATCTCACATTCAGAATATTGTTCAATAATAAAGAGATCTCCGAGGTCGTGTGTGAGCTTCACCGTGCAGACAAACTGTGGCTCATCCTTGGCTGCGTGTGTACCTTCTGTTTTATCGCCGGCGAATCGGTGATAATCAAGTATATGCTGAGCCTGTTTAAAGAAAAGATCCCCTTCCGGCGCTGCCTGAAATATTCCTTTATCGGTTTTTTCTATTCCTATATAACCCCCTCTTCCTCAGGCGGCCAGCCTGCACAGATGATATATATGAAAAAAGACGGGATCTATTATGGCTATTCCTCCCTGATAATGCTTGTTATCGCTGTGGTCTATAAAGCCGTGCTCGTACTTTTGGGAATCTTTTTCTATATCTTCTACCATGACTTTGTTACACAGCACGTGGGGGGATATATGTGGCTGGTGTATGTGGGTTTTTTCCTGAACCTTGCCTATATCGCCCTTTTGCTTATCGTCTGCCTTAAACCCCTGTGGTCAAGAAAAATGGCGATAAAGCTCATAAACTTTCTGACCCGCCTTCATGTGCTGAATAAGAAAAATACCGAAGGCTATATAAAAAGAGTCACAAGGATCTTTGATAACTATGTAAAAGCCTCTAAATATATCGGCAGCAATATGGGCTCGCTGTTCACCATAACCTGGCTCACCGTGCTGCAAAGATTGGCTCTTTTCATGCTCACATGGGTCATCTATAAGGCGTATGGCCTGAGCGGGGCAAGCTTTATGCAGATAGTAGCCCTGCAGGTGCTTATCGGTGTGGCAGTTGAAATGCTGCCCCTGCCCGGAGCGGCAGGTATAACCGAGGCTTGCTTTATAGCGTTTTTCACAGGCGTGTTCGCAGACGAGCTCCTCAGCCCCGCAATACTCCTTAACCGTGGTATCAGCTTCTATGGCGTTATCATCGTGGGAGGACTTGTAACGCTGTTTACCCATCTGCTGAATATAAAAAAATACGGAAGATCCACCGATAAAGCCGAAGATGCGGTACAGGCTGAAATAGCCGTCCCGGAACCGGCACAGGTGAAAAAAAGGGATAATAAAGAAAATAAGGAATAAGGTGAAAATATGATCGGGTTTTATAATTATACCGTTATCCTTACCTATCTGAGCCTCTGCTCGGCTGTGGTGGGAATAACTCAGGTCTTTGAAGGACATGAAGCGATCGCTATATTGTGCCTGCTTATATCAGGAATATGCGACCTTTTTGACGGAAAAGTGGCAAGGCATAAAAAAGACAGGACCGATGAGGAAAAATTGTTCGGTATCCAGATCGACTCTCTGTGCGACCTTGTGGCTTTCGGCGTCCTGCCCGCCTGCATAGGCTATAAAATGGGCTTTAACTACGGACTCGGTCTTGTGTCGGCTGTCCTTATCGTCCTTTGCGGACTTATCCGCCTGGGGTACTTTAACGTTATGGAAGAACAGCGCCAGAAAAGCACCACCGAGAACAGAAAAGAATATCAGGGTCTGCCAATTACCACATCTTCCATAATCCTTCCCCTTTTGTTTCTGGGAAAAAGAAATATCCCCAACGCCGCATACCCCTACGTTTTCCAGGGCTTTATGCTTGCTCTTGCAGTGCTTTTCGTACTTAATATCAAAGTCAAAAAAGTATCCGCAAAAAGCATTTTCCTGATGTTTACCCTTGCAGCGCTGGTAATATTGGGCATCTGGAAGTTCGCACCGTCACATTGAAACTAAGATCAAGGGAGGGCTAAAAAAATGAAATACCGCAATAGAAAAGGAGAGCAGTTCGAGGAAACTACCTCACAGGACAAGCTCCTTCAGAAAGCATATAAAAGCTATTTTTGCAGAGCTTTTCTCAGACTTCTGAGTATGCCCGGATTTTCCGAGCTTGGGGGGATGATCCTTGACAGTAAGCTCTCCGCAAGCTTTATCTCCGACTTTGCCGAAAAGAATAATATCGACCTTTCTGACTACGAACCCAAAGCCTATCGCAGCTTCAATGACTTTTTTACAAGAAAGATAAAGCCCGGCTCAAGACCTATCCCAAAGGATAAAAATATCCTTATCTCTCCCTCCGACGGTAAGGTCACAGCCTATAAGATCGACGAGGTCAACGGCTTTGTTATCAAAAACTCTGTCTATTCCGTCAGAAGCCTGCTTCGTGATAAAAAGCTGGCAAAGCGCTATGAGGGCGGTACAGCAGTTATAATCCGCCTCACCCCCGACGATTACCATAGATATTGCTATGCCGCAACAGGCATAAAAAGCCACGACAGGATCATCAACGGAGTGCTCAGCACCGTTAATCCGGTGGTAAATGAGTATGTCCCCGTCTATCGTGAAAATTCAAGACGCTATTGCGTTATAAGAACTGAGAACTTCGGCGATGTTGTGCAAATGGAAGTGGGAGCGCTTCTTGTGGGCAAGATCACCAACGCCCACCCCTACGGCAGA
Source organism: uncultured Eubacteriales bacterium (assembly GCA_900319075.1). Classification (GTDB taxonomy): domain Bacteria; phylum Bacillota; class Clostridia; order Oscillospirales; family Ruminococcaceae; genus Hominimerdicola. The sequence goes on along the minus strand of ONMZ01000006.1, from coordinate 28,848 downwards.
AGAACTGTGCTGCGTGGTGAGGAAAAGGGCTATTTTGAATTTGGCGGCTCAACTATCGTTTTGCTGCTTGAAAAAAATAAGGTCGATGTCTGCCCCGACCTTCTGGAAAATACACGTAAAGGCTTTGAAACAAAATTGCTCCAGGGAGAAGCCGTGGGCGTGGCTGTAAAGCATTGACGAAAATTATTGATCTATTAGGAAAGAGAGGTTAAGCCGTTGTATAAAATAAACTATGCATGGATAGATCAGGAATTTTTTTACGACGGCGACGACCTGGGCGCCGTAATAAAGGGCGATAAGACGGTGTTTAAAGCCTGGGCGCCTTTGGCGACGGGAGTCTATCTTAATCTTTATCTTGACTCGGAGGGCAGGAGCCGTATGGAGTCCCTGCCTATGGAACGGCTGGACAAGGGCGTGTGGTATGTTGAGATACTGCGTGACCTTGACGGCTGTTTTTACACCTATTCCTTTGAATATAACCATAAAAAGAACCATGAGACCATCGACATTTATGCAAAAGCCTGCGGCGTAAACGGGGATATGGGTGCGGTGATCGACTTTGCATCCACAAATCCTCCCGGCTGGGAAAGTGTAAAAAGACCCCTTTGCAAAAACCCCTGTGACGCAGTTATCTATGAGTGTCACGTAAGGGACTTTTCCGTCCACCCCTCCTCAGGCGTACCTGCAAAGCATCGTGGCAAGTTTCTTGCAATGACAAAGGGCGGCACAAGGAACCGCAGCACAAATACCTGCCTGGATCACCTTCTTGAGCTGGGAGTGACCCATGTCCAGCTGCTGCCTGTGGCAGACTACGCTACCGTCGATGAGGCGCACCCTGAAAAAAACCAGTATAACTGGGGCTATGACCCTAAGAATTATAATTGCCTTGAAGGGTCCTATTCCACCGATCCCTATGATCCCAAATGCCGTGTGAGAGAGTTCAAACAGCTGGTCATGGAGCTTCATAAAAGAGGCGTCGGTGTGATAATGGACGTTGTTTTCAACCATACCTATTATACCGAAGAATCTGCCTTTGAGCGATCCTTCCCCTATTATTACCACCGCCATATCAACGGCAAGTTCACCAACGGCTCCGGCTGCGGAAACGAAACTGCCTCTGAACACCTTATGATGCGAAAGTATATTGTCGATTCCCTTAAATTCTGGGCAACAGAGTATAAGATCGACGGCTTCCGCTTTGACCTTATGGCGCTTCACGATATAGATACAATGAACTATATCCGTGACGAGCTGGATAAAATAGACCCCCAGATCCTCCTTTACGGCGAGGGCTGGACGGGGGGAGCGTCACCGATTGCATCGGATAAACTGGCGTATAAGTGGAACTCCTACCGCTTCGGCAGGGTGGGAATTTTTAACGATAATATCCGTGACAGCATCAAAGGCGGTACCTTCAATGTCTTTGATACCGGCTTTGTAAGCGGAAATGCCCATACCTTAGAAATGCTTAAACGAGGTATCGCCGGCTCTGTGCCCCACCCGGAACTGCATGAGGCAAAGGAAGGCTGCTGGGCGTTTGAACCTACCCAGACCATAAATTATTGCGAGGCTCATGATAATAATACCCTGTGGGATAAGCTTTGTATCTGCTCAAAAGAAGCCCCGGAAAGTGACCGTATCCGAATGGATAAGCTTGCCGCTGCCATTGTGATCCTGTCCCAGGGCGTGCCTTTTTTACAGCTGGGACAAGACTTTCTGCGTACCAAACCGAGAATACTTAAACCCGGTGAGGAGCCTAACGAGGTCAATATCTTTGAGGAGAACAGCTATAATTCTCCCGACTATACCAACGCCATCGACTGGACACGCAAGCAGAAGTACCGCAGCGTCTTTGAGTATTATAAAGCACTTATCGCCCTGCGAAAATCAAGCAGCCTGCTGAGAATGTCCATGAAGTGGGAAGTTGAGCAAAAGCTCTCTTTCTGGAGGATAAACCAGGGGAACTTTTTGATATATAGCCTCTTTGAGGGCAGCGAAAGCTTTGTTATCGCCCTTAACGGCAGCGGTGAAGACAAGTATTTTGACCTTCCTATGGGAGAGTGGCTGCTGGTGCTTGACGAAAACGGAAAAGCCTATCCCGACCCCAGAACAGGCCATGTCTGCTGTCCACGCATCTCCGCCGTGGTATATAAGCTCAAACCAATGTAAATAAAAGTACAAAAAAACGGACACTAATCGGTGTCCGTTTTATTCTTTGTATATCTGCGTAACCGTCAGTGTGTCCCCACGTACCTTGAACTTTATCTCCAGCCCGGCAAATCCAAAACCGTATACCCTGTCCTCGTCCTGCTGATACCCCGGCCGTGGGTCAAGAGCCAGTACCTGGGTAAGTGCGCTGCGCTTTTGCGGATCCACAAGCTCCAACAGCTCCGGACTTATACAAACTTTAAGCCTGTCATGGCTGTGACGCTGTGCAAATCCCCCCTGCGCCCCCTCTATACAGTCCGCATAGGGAATGTACGGCTTGATGTCGTATACAGGGGTCCCGTCTTTCATATCTCCGCCGGAGACTTCAAGAACAATCTTTCCCTGCGTGCGTATCACCCGCTCCAGCTTAACACAGGACAAACCAAGGGGATTGGGTCTGAAAGGGGAGCGTGTTGCGAATACCCCACGCCTTTGGTTCCCCCCCAGCTTGGGAGGTCTCACCGTAGGCGAAAAATCTTCCCTTGGGTTTTCCGAAAAGCCCCAGATCACCCACAAGTGTGAAAATTCCTCAATTCCCCTGAATGCGTCGGGATCGTCGTAAGGAGCCTCAAAAATGATCTGAGCTAAAAGGTTTTTGCAAAGTCCGCTCTGCCTCGGTATCCCGAACTTTGTGGGAAAATCGCTTTTTATGTGACCTATGGCGCTTATCTCAACTCTTGAAAGTGATCCGTCCATTTTCTGCCTCCCTTGCAGACGTGTACGTCTGTGCTGATCTATTCGGCAAACAGCTCCGTGGAAAGATATCTGTCCCCTGTGTCGGGAAGAAGCGCAACAATGGTCTTGCCTGCGTTTTCCTCCCTCTTTGCAAGCTCCACCGCAGCGCAAACAGCCGCACCCGATGAAATGCCCACCAATATGCCCTCTTTTTTTCCTACCAGCCTGCCGTACTTGAAAGCGTCGTCGTTTTCCACCCCGATGACCTCGCTGTAAATCTTTGTGTCCAGAACGTCCGGAACAAAACCTGCCCCTATGCCCTGGATCTTGTGCGAGCCGGCCTCGCCCTTTGAAAGTACCGGTGAATCTGCCGGCTCTACCGCAACGATCTGCACCTTGGGATCTTTGCTCTTGAGGTATCTTCCAACACCGCTCAGCGTTCCTCCCGTGCCGACCCCTGCAACGAAAATATCGACCTTTCCCTCTGTGTCACGGTATATCTCAGGGCCTGTGGTCTCAAAATGTGCCTTTGGGTTTGACGGGTTTACAAACTGTCCCATAACGATACCGCCGGGAGTTTCCCTTTCAAGCCTTTCAGCCTCCTCGATAGCGCCCTTCATGCCCTTTGTGCCATCTGTGAGTACAAGCTCCGCACCGTATGCCTTCATCAGCTGCCGCCTCTCAACGGACATCGTCTCGGGCATAACAATGATTATGCGGTAGCCACGAGCCGCCGCAACAGATGCAAGACCTATGCCCGTGTTGCCGCTTGTGGGCTCGATAATGACCGACTGAGCGTTAAGCCGTCCCTGCCTTTCAGCATCATCGATCATAGCCTTGGCGACCCTGTCCTTTACAGAGCCGGCCGGGTTGAGATATTCCAGCTTTGCAAGTATCCTTGCCTTTAACCCAAGCTCCTTTTGGATATGAGTAAGCTCCAGCAGGGGAGTGCCGCCTATAAGCTGATCTGCCGATGTGTAAATGTTAGCCATAATGATACCTCCGCTTTATCTGTTAGTTGACAAGATTATCCCCAAAATATTCTGACAAACTGAATGGGGAGCTTTTTTAAAAACTCCCCGTGCTTTTATATCTGTCCGTGCTTGGGAACCACAGCGTAAAATATAAGCTCCCCGTCCCCGTCGTTTATAAGACTGTGCTGATGTCCCATAGGGCAGTAGTGGCAAAGCCCGGCTTCCACCTTTTCGTATCCGCCGTCATAAAGTATCTTTCCCCTGCCCTGAAGAAAGAAAATGACCTCGCTGTCCCCCTCGTGGGTGTGCAGACCGATAGATGCCCCCGGCACCAGCCGTCCCAGCATTATCTTGTTGTTTTGATCCTCAAATGCTTTTCTTGCGTAGAATTTCTCTCCGCCCTTAAAGCCCTGAGTAAGCTGTTCATTCATTTTCGTGAAGTCTATTATCATCAGAGTGCACCTCCGCATTCTTTTTAAGATATTTTCTGTTTGTCCTTACAACGTGTACCACCGTGTATAACGCTATAAGACAGCCGATAAGCACTAGCGTCACATAAAATACCTTTGATTTGAAATAGCTCTTTGCGACCTCCCACCTTGAAGCCGATTCCGAGCGTGTTACCTTGGTGGTCGAAACAAGCTCCAGCGTAGCTATGGTCTCTCCGTTGTAGCTTAGCTTCATCTCTCCCAGAACATCACCCACCTCCACAGGTGCCACAATGTTCTCCTTCACGGTTATCTCACGCTTAACGTCCTCGGTCTTGATATAGCTGGGCCAGACTCTGCTGAAACCTGTCTTTGCCTTTAAGTTTGCATAATTCTTGTCACCGTAAAGGACCTTAACGTCTCTGACCTCGCTGTCGGGGTTGAGAAAATCCGACTCCACAAGATAAGTCTTGCACCAGTTGTATATGTTTATGTGGTCTATAAGGTTGTAATAGATATAATCCTGAGCGAAAACCGAATCCGGGTCGTCTTTGCCCTTTTCCTTGTCCTGCTCCAGAATTTCCGTAGGTGCCCCCAATGACACGATAAGATAGTTTTTGCCCTCTATGCAAGCGCAGCTTGCAAGGCATCCCCCTGCATCGGTGGTAGTGCCTGTTTTTAAGCCCTTGACCGACGAATAGTAATACAAAGATGCGCTGTTTACAAGAACATTGTTGTTGTAAAGGGTAGTGCCCTCGGGGTGCTTGTCTGTCTTTGACATGGTGTATGTGCTCATGGCGAAGATCTCTTTGAGTATGCTTGAGTTGTCCATAACGTACCTGCAAAGCACCGCCATGTCCTCACAGGTCGAGTAGTTGCCGCTTGTCCATAACCCGTGAGCGCTTGAAAACTTGGTGTGTTTAAGCCCCATCTGCTGCGCCCTGTCGTTCATTAGCTTTGTAAACCCTGCAAGCTTTCCGCCCCCCATGTCAAGAGCCGCAATGTTTGCCGCCTCGCATGATGACTGAAGGATCATAGCGCATAAAATATCGTAGTAGCTCACCTTTTCGTTGGGCTGAATATCCGCCGTAGGTGCCCCCTTGTCGTAAAGCTCGTCGTAAGCCTCCGACCCGGCGCTTACAAAGGTATTTTTTAAAGTCCCTGTGTCGCTGTATTTTTCAACGATAAGAAGACTTGTCATTATCATGTTGAGCGTGCCCACAGGCAGCTCCTTGCCCCCGTTATAGCTGTATATCAAGTCGCCGCTGTCCATATCCGTAACGCAGCACGCCTTTGAGCGGATCGTAAGCTCCACCGGCTTGCCGTCCTTGTCTATGGACGATATTGGCTTGAAATTCAGCGCCGACGCACCTGCCCCCGGCAAAACCATCGCCAAAGCCAGCACAAAGCCAAGCACCCTGTAAAACTTCTTTTTAAGCTTCATTTTACCAATCCCTTTTATACTAAGTGCAGTTAAGTATAGCTATATCTATACCTGAGTGCAAACCAAACTCAAATATCCTTTCAGGCTGAGATCTGTCCCTTTGGAAAAAACAGCGCCTGAAAATACTCACATACATTATATAATTTTTTCCCTGCTTTGTCAATCGGCAACTGTGTAAATATAGCTGTTTCCAACCTTATCCACCCGCTTTACAAGCCCCAGATAGTTAAGTATATTAAGCCCCCTGCCTGCAAGCTCTTTGCTGATAGAGCAAGCCTTTGCGTATTGTGCCGAGGTGAACTCCTCCCCAAGACCATCTGGCAGGAACCTGCGGTAATCCTCCACGCAGTCAAAGCGTACCTCCTCGATGATGTCCTTTGGGATCCTGTCGCAGCGGCTTGACCCACGCTTTTTGTCCCCTGACCAGCCGTTAAGGTATCTTATCTCGTCCATCTCCAAAAGACACAGCACAAGGTGGAACCGTGGGTTGTCAAGGGCGTATCTTATGTTGTATATTTCCTTGAAAGCGTCGTATATGCGGTATTTGCGGGGGGATCTTCGCTTTGGCGATACCTCACCGGTGTCCATATCCAGCCATGATACGTATTTGATCGCCGGCATGGGATAAACCACCGTAACGTCGCAAAATTCCAAAAAGTTGTCCAGCTTTGGCATAAGCCTGAAAAACTGCCGTGTCTGTATCTCGATAACTCCCTTTTCCCCCACAATGTCCGCAACGTACCTGCCGACCTTTATCTCGTGGTTTTCCGACTGTGGCTCAAAATAGTTTTTCATCACAGCGTGGAGCGTCTTTTCCCCAAGGGTGCCAATACCCTTTTTAGAACGGTCTTTACCTATGATCTTCTCACAAGATGCGTAAAACAATTCTTTGTCCATTTATTCACCTTTAGATGTCAGAGCTTGGTTTTAAGAAGTAAGAGATCGCCTGTCAGGCTTTCCCCATAGATCTCTTTCTCCTATTTGCACAAAAGAGGCAAGAGGCTTTTTTGACCTCTTACCTCTTATCTCTTATTTCAACTCTTTACTTGGTAAGTCCCCAGATGTCCTTAGCGTACTCCTCAACAGCCCTGTCTGCGGAGAAGATACCTGCGCCTGCAATGTTTGCAAGGCTCATCTTGTTCCACTTCATCTTGTCTGTGTAGCACTCCGAAGCGTACTTCTGTGCCTGCTGATAGCTGTCAAAGTCCTTCAGAGCCATATATGGGTCCTTGGTTTTGAGGTTCTCGGCGATCTCGTTAAATGTGTTGCCGTTGATGCCTCCCTGGAGCCTGTCGATGGCAGCCTTTACAGTGCCGTTGGAGTTGTAAATATCCATAGGATTATAGCTGTTCTTGCAAGCGTTTACCTCGTCAACGTTCATACCGAAGATAATGATGTTGTCGTCGCCTACCTGCTCGTGTATCTCAACGTTTGCACCGTCCAGAGTACCAAGGGTGATAGCACCGTTTATCATAAGCTTCATGTTGCCCGTACCGCTTGCCTCTGTACCTGCAAGAGAGATCTGCTCTGAAATATCTGCCGCCGGCATAAGGATCTCGGAAAGTGAAACGTTGTAATCCTCAAGGAAGATAACCGAGAGCTTTTCGTTCAGCTTCTTATCCTTTTTAAGCTCCTGTGAAATGTTCCAGATAAGCTTGATTATCTGCTTTGCCATATAGTAGCCCGGCGCAGCCTTAGCCGCAAAGATATATGTCTTTGGCACAAAATCTGCGTTTGGATTGTTCTTGAGGTAATTGTACTGTGCAATGATGTTCAAAGCGTTGAGCTGCTGACGCTTGTACTCGTGAAGCCTCTTTACCTGAACGTCGAATATAGAATCTGTGTTGAGCACAACATTGTACTGGTTCTTAACATACTTTGCAAAGCTTTCCTTGTTTGCGTGCTTTATCTTGCCCAGAGATTCAAGTACCGCCTTGTCGTTTGCAAAAACCGAGAGCTTTGAAAGCTCCGCAGCGTTTCTGAGGAATCCGTCACCGATCTTTTCACGCAAAAGCTTGGTCAGCCCCTCGTTGGACTGATAAAGCCAGCGTCTGTAAGCAATACCGTTTGTAACGTTCTTGAACTTTGTAGGTGTGTCAAGATACTCGTCCTTGAAAGTTTCCTTCTTGATTATATCCGAGTGGATCTTAGCCACGCCGTTAACGCTGTGAGAAGCGTGAACGCAAAGTGTAGCCATCTTGACCTTGTTGTTTTCCACTATGGACATATGGGAAACCTTAGCCTCATCTCTGTATCTTTCCCAAAGATCTCTGCAATAACGGTCGTTTATCTCGATAATGATAGAGAAAATTCTCGGGCAAACGCTCTTGAGCAAATTGCAGTCCCACTTTTCCAGAGCCTCCGGCATTACCGTGTGGTTGGTGTAAGCAAAGGTGTTTGTCACAATGTGCCAAGCCTTCTCCCATGTGTAGCCGCAGTCGTCAAGCAGCGTCCTCATAAGCTCTGGTATAGCAAGTGTGGGGTGGGTGTCGTTGATGTGTATAGCCACCTTCTCGTAAAGGTTATCAAGTGTTCCGTAAACGTTCATATGCTGGTTTACGATATCTCCGATAGACGCAGCGCAAAGGAAGTACTGCTGACGAAGTCTTAAAGACTTGCCCTCTGCGTGGTTGTCGTTGGGATAGAGCACCTTTGTGATAGCCTGTGAGATGATGTTTCTTCCAAGGGCCTTGGTGTAATCGCCCTTGTTGAACATGGACATATCGAAAGTAGAAAGCTCAGTCTTCCACAAACGCAGCTTTGATACCGCATCGCTCTTGTAGCCCGAAACATAAAGATCGTAAGGCACAGCCATTACCGATGTGTAGTTTTCATACTTTACGCAGTGATACTGATCGTCCCAGTATTCGTTAAGCTCTCCGTCAAAGCGTACCTCCACCGACTGTGTAGGCACAGGCACCAGCCAAGCGCTGCCTCCCGGGAGCCAGTTGTCCGGCAGCTCTGTCTGCCAGCCGTCCTCCAGCTTTTGCTTGAAAATACCGTACTCGTAACAGATCGAATAACCTGTTGCGTGGTATCCGTCAGCTGCCAGAGCATCAAGATAGCAGGCAGCAAGCCTTCCCAGACCGCCGTTGCCCAGACCTGCGTCCGGCTCCTGCTCGTATATGCCGTTGATAGAAATGCCGAAATCCTTGAGCATAGCTGTTACCTTGTCGGCAATGCAAAGGTTGTATATTGAAGTTTTCAGCGAACGGCCCATAAGGAACTCCATAGAAAGGTAGTAAACCTTCTTTTTCCCCTGTGAGTTGTGGTTGACCGTAAACTTTCTTCTCTTTGCTTTAAGAATCCTTACGACCATCTTTGTAAGAGCCTCATATACCTGCTTGTCCGAAGCCTCATCGGGCGAGGTCTGAAAATCGTTGTGGAGAATTTCCACAAACTGCTTTTTAAGCTCTGTCTTGGTTACGTTTTCTTCCGCAGTATTCTTTGCCGCAGTAGTATTTGCCATGGTTTTTCCTCCTGATACCGTCCCTTAAAAGGAAAGGGGCGTAATTTTTACCCTGTCTGCGCCGTTTTAAGCACATCGGGACATAATTTTTGCCTTCTTTAAAAGCATATAGTACCCCCTTGGGCACATCTGCAATATCCAGTATACCATAAAACAAGATATTTTGCAAGCCCACAGTTATCAAATGTTATACGTTTGCAACAAATAACTGTAAATTATTATGAAAATAGTTGCAACAAATAATTATACATTACCGAAATTATCCCATTTTCACCGGGGGATAACCAAAATTCTGTCCCACCCTGCCTGTGAGCCTCCCCAAATAAGGGGGGCTTTATTGTTTTTTCGAGGGAATTATTAACAACTTACCGCATCTTGTCCGTCTTTTCCCACAAAATCAATGCCCTGTCTTTGTACAAAAAAATGATAAATAAACTAATTATACCGATTTTCTGTAATTGTTGCACGTTTCAATGCAACAAAACCCCCTTTTTTCCCTATTAGTGAAAGGACCTTTTCAAACCTTCCACCCAAGGCTGTGTGAAAAAGTCCCTGAGTACACCCCAAACATTTATAAAAAAAGGAGCCAACAACTATGAAAAAACCCACCGTAAAGATCATCGCCCAGCTCTACGCCCGTTTGCGAAACAGCTTTGAAACGGCGGTGCGCCTGGGCATCCCCCCAAGCAAAGCCAAAACCGAAGGTGAGCGCATGGTCAGCACCCCCGGGGTGCAAAAGTCCCTGAAAAATATCGAAAATAACCTTTCCTGTTCATTTTCCGAGGTGCGTGCCGGGCTTGTCCGCCTTGCCTTTGGAAGCGTGAACGACCCGGTCGCCCTGGTATTCTCCGACCAGCCCACCCCCTACGCCATAGCCCATTCCGACCTTTTTAATGTAAGCGAGATAAAGCGTGTAAAAGGCGGCGGGGTAGAGGTAAAGTTCTTTGACCGCCAAAAAGCCCTTGAAAAGCTTTTAGAGCTTGACGATAAGCTTTACGGCGACAGCAAAGGAGATGATTTTCTCTCTGCGGTCTGCCGCACCTCTGATGAGGATATATCCTATATGCTGAAGGACGGTGATGACGATGACCCTGAGGAGATGTCTGAATGATCTGCCAAAGCTTTCACCGAAACAGCTGTTTTTGTTCCATTGGTGGCACAATACCAAATACAGAAACTACGACGGAGTAATATGCGACGGAGCCATCCGCAGCGGAAAAACCACCGCCATGTCCATATCCTTTGTGATCTGGGCAATGTACCGCTTTGACGGAAGGTGCTTTGCCCTGTGCGGAAAAACCATCTCCTCACTGCGGCGAAATCTCCTTGACGAGCTGCTTGTAAACGTTAAAAAAATGGGAATGAGCGTGCGAGAGCATAAGTCCTCCAATTTTTTCGAGCTGACCTATAACGGCCACCGCAACCGTTTTTATATCTTCGGCGGAAAGGACGAAAGCTCCGCCGCCCTGATACAAGGCATAACCCTTGCCGGGCTGCTGCTTGACGAGGTGGTGCTCATGCCAAGGAGCTTTGTTGAACAAGCGGTAGCCAGGTGCTCCGTGACCAACTCAAAGCTCTGGTTCAACTGTAACCCCGACGGCCCCTGCCATTGGTTCAAGACCGAATGGATAGATAAAGCCGAAGAAAAGAACCTTTGCCATATCCATTTCGGGCTGAAAGATAACCCCTCTTTGTCCCCCCAGGTCATCAAGCGTTATAAGCGCCTTTATTCAGGAGCCTTTTATAAACGCTTTGTCCGTGGGGAGTGGACGGCCCCCCAGGGTATCGTTTATCCCATGTTCGATACCCGTGTACATACCTTCAAGGGAGAACCCCCTTGCGATAAATACGCTGTAAGCTGCGACTACGGCACCGTAAATCCATCAAGCTTCGGTCTCTGGGGCAGGTCGGCAGGCATCTGGTACCGGATTGATGAATATTACTACGACTCACGCAAAAGCGCTCACCGAAAAACTGATGAGGAGCACTATCAAGGGCTTTGCCGGCTTATCGGCGATAGAAATGTTGATGTGATAGTCTGTGACCCCTCCGCCCAGTCCTTTATCCAGTGTATCCGCCGTCACGGCAAATACAGCGTAGCAGCAGCGAAAAACGATGTGCTCACAGGCATACGGAAGGTGTCGGATTGTATTTTGCAGGGCAGGCTTATGATAAGCGAAAAATGCACCGATACCCTGCGTGAGTTCAACCTCTACCGCTGGGACGAGACCGCAGGCAAGGATTGTCCCATAAAAGACAACGACCACGCCATGGACGATATACGCTACTTTGTGACCACCGTTATCGCCGCAGAGGATACCAGGCCGTTTTTTGCCCTCTCCCTTGAAAGGAACTGATATGAAAGGAGGAATACTTTGGGTCTTATAAAAGACATATTCAAAAAAAAGCAGCCGCCATCGGATACCTGTGCAGCTGCCGGACGGGAAAGCGACAGGTTTGCCTACCGCCTTGCCCATAACGGAGACTATCTCACCGAAAGTATCTTTTACGACCTGCGTGAAAAAGTCCCCGTGATCGACTCGTGTATCCATAAGATAGTCCGCCTTACAGGCGACTTCACCCTTGAAGCCCTTGACCAAAGGTACCAGCCTCAGCTTGATGCCTTTTGCACCGGCGTACCTGTGGGCATATCCGGAAGAAGCCTTAATACCTTTGCGGATATGTACCTTGACAGCCTTCTTACCTACGGCAGAGCAGTCGGCAGGATCTTTGCCGACCACCGCACAATGACCGTGAAAGGGCTTTATGTGGGCGATCCCACCCTTTATACCTTTACCTGCGGAAAAGATCCTCTTGATATAAAGGTGAAAGGTGCCTTCAGCAAAAAGGATATCCCCGTAACTGCCCCCCAGAAGCTTTTGTATACCACCCTCAACCCCAGCCCCCGTGATCCCCGTGGAGTTTCCCTGCTTCGTGGTCTGCCTGCGGTGAGCAGCCTGCTTATGAGCATCTATGACTGTATCGGCAGGAACTTTGAGCGTGCGGGAAATGTGCGCTATGCCGTGACCTATAAGCCCTCGCCCGACGGCTCCGACCGTATCTATGCAAAAGAGCGTGCAATGGCAATAGCCAAAGAGTGGGCGGACGGCATGAATGCCTCACGCAGCGGCGTTGTGAAAGACTTTGTCACCGTGGGCGATGTGGATATAAGGGTCATCGGAGCGGATAATAAGATCCTTGATACCCAGATCCCCGTGCGGCAGCTTCTTGAACAGATCGTTGCCAAGCTCTCCATCCCCCCCTTTATGCTGGGGCTCAACTGGTCCACCACCGAGAAAATGAGCTCCCAGCAGGCGGATATCCTTACCAGCGAGCTTGAATATTACCGCCGGCTGCTCACCCCCGTGCTGAAAAGGGTGGGGGATACCTTCCTTCGTTTGTGCGGCACCCCCTGCGGCTGTAAGGTCAACTGGGCGAATATCAACCTCCAGGACGAGGTGAACCTTGCCCATGCACGCCTTGATAATGCCCGTGCCCGTGTACTTGAAAACTCTTTAGAGAAAGGAGAGAACTGATTGGAAAAATCATTTCCCGTTACAGAAAAGGTCATGGATATGATAAACCGTTATACCATTGACCCCTTGAAACCGGAGGATGTCTTTTGTTTCAGCCTTACCCTGTGCGATAACGACATCGACAGGGATAACGAGCGCTTTTCTGACCGGGCCCTTAGTGAGCTTGCAAAGCTCTTTGTGGGCAAAACAGGCATCTTTGACCACGACCCCACCTCATCGGGGCAGACCGCCCGTATCTTTTCCACCGCCCTTGTTACCGATGATACCCGCCTGACCCTTGACGGAAAGCCCTATACAGCCCTTACCGCCAAGGCTTATATGGTCAAGACCTCCTCCAACGCCGACCTTATAAAAGAGATAAACGGCGGCATAAAAAAAGAGGTGTCCGTAAGCTGTGCCGTTTCAAAGCATATCTGCTCTGTGTGCGGCTGTGATAAGACCAAGCAAAGCTGCAGCCATATAAAAGGCAGATATTACGGCGAAAAGCTTTGCTTTGTGACCCTTGAAGAGCCTACCGATGCCTACGAGTGGTCCTTTGTTGCCGTCCCCGCCCAGCAAAACGCCGGTGTTACAAAACGCCACGAGTTGGCACAGGATACTTCAAAACAGCTTACAAAGCTGAAAAACCGACTGGGCGATGCGTCAAAAAAACTGGCTGCCGCCGCCGAGCATATAAAAGGGGAGATCTTGAAGCTGTCTTACTTCTGCACCCCCTTTTATACCGCCGACCAGGTGCAGGCTATGACCGAGGAAATGGATATCTACCGTCTTTTGGAGCTGCGTAAAAAGCTTGAAAACTTTGTCCAGAGCCACTCCCGTCAGCTGATGCTGAGCGAGAAAAGCTTTGTTACCGCCCCTGAGAAGGATGATGAAGATCTGGAAAACGAAAACTATACCATCTGAAAAGGAGAAACAAAAATATGTATACTGACGTAAAACTTGATAAGTCCCTTTATAGCATTACCGGAAAGTCCTTTACCCAGGCACTTTGTGACCTTGACCCGGACAGCGCCTACGAAAATACCGAGCTGCGTAACCTTGACGCCTTTGAAAGACAGCTCAAACGCTTTGATATAAAGCTCAAAGGCGCCAATTCCGATAGGGTGGAAAAGTTCTTTCTCTCTGCCCAGTCCGCAGTCCTTTTCCCCGAGTACGTGAGAAGAGCCATCAAAGCAGGCATAAATGAAGCCTCTATCCTGCCCTATACAGCAGCCGCTGTGACCTATACCGACAGCATGGACTTCCGTGGGCTCACCGTGGTAAAAGAGGGCACCGACGAGGTGGACCAGGCAGTCACCCTCCCCACAACGACCGTAAGGCTTGCCTCCACCGCCACAGCCCTGACAAAGTTTGCAAGAAAGCTCTCTGTCTCCTACGAGTCCGTGAGAAAACAGCGCCTTGAAGCCTTTGGAGTGATCCTTAAAAACCTCGGCGCAACCATAGCCGCCGACGTGAACGGACTTTGTATGTCCACCGCCGTAAACGGAGTCACCCCCACCCCTATCTCCGGCAGCAGCATAACCTATGACGACCTTGCACGCTTTTGGAGCAGCATGGGCGAGTACAATATGACCACAATGGTCTGCAAGCCTGAAACAATGGCACAGATCCTTGGCCTTGAACAGATGAAATACTGTGCCGGGGAGTATATGACCGGATCGGGCGTAAAAACACCCTTTGGCGTTACCCTTGTAAAGTGCCCCCAGCTTACCGATGACATCGCCGTGGGTATTGATAAGAACTGTGCCCTTGAAGCAGTTTTCGGCACCGACGTTGTGGTGGACTTTGATAAGCTTATCTCCACCCAGTGCTCTGAGATAGCCTGCTCTGTGACCGTGGGCTTCTCAAAGCTTTCAAGCGGCGCAGTCAAGGCTCTTAGTTCAGCCTCCTGATGTTATGTGGGGCAAATTTGCTTCCCCCTCTTTATAAAGAGCAGGGAAGCCCCCCTTGCGGGGGAAAATAAAACAAAAGGAGAGAAAAAATGATAAAACTATCCTTAGAAAATGTCATCGCCCACTTTAACCGCCTCAGCGGCTGTACCCCCGAGCAGACCACGGAAAACCTGGGTCTTATCGAAAACTCCTACCATATGCTCAGCCGCCTTCTTGACGACAGAAAGTGTACCTCGGCTGATATTTCCTCGGCAGAGTATGCCGCCGCAGCCTGTGCCTTTTATGACTATGTCTGCAAAGAGAATGCCCGCAATAAGGTGATCTGCACCCTGACCGGCAAAGCCTCTGCTGACGTGGCGTATGAAAGCCGTGTCCGCAGCGCCCAAAGCCTGAAAGAGTCCGCCCTTGAAGCTATCCGCCCGGTAACTCTCGGCACCGATTTTCTGTTTAAAGCTATGGAGGGATAAAATGAATACTGATACAAGACCCTTTATGGTACCCCTTCAAAACCTTCTCACCGCCGCAGGCTTTTTCCCCATGACCGAGTTTTCAGCCGTTGACAGCCTTGCCCGCCCCGATGATATGCTGGCTGTGATCTGCCCTGAAGGGACCTGTGTGACCGGTTGCGCCTACGATATTTCAAATATGCAGCTCTACGCCCAGACCGATGTACAGATCAAGCTGCGGCTTTATGGTAAAAGCGGCGACTTTGTGGACTATGATACCTTCAGCGCTGCCTGTGAAGAGCTGTTTTATGCCCTTGCCGCAAGCCGTGATCTTCTTATCTGTAAAATGAAAGCATCAAAAACTATCCAGTCCATGCCCCTTAAACGCCTTGAAAGGGATATTGACCTGTTGCTGAGGATAAATGTTTCCAAGGAGGTGCCCGATGATAGATAAAACTACCCTGTGTACAGCCTCCTGCGGCGGCTGTACTATCCCCCTTGACAGCTATGATGTCCGCCGTGTCTACGCCCTTACCCAGCTTCCCCTTGTGCAGGAGGGCTTTATCTCAAAACCCTGCGGACTGCGGTTTAAAGAGCTGACTCTTGAAGGAAAGCTGCCCCATAGCCGCCTTTGTGACCTGACTGACTTTGTATCCCGGCTTGAAAGCGCCCCCGCATCGGTAAGCGTTGACTCAATGACCTTCACCGGCTGCTGCCTTGTGCAAACAAGCGTTACCCAGCGCTGTGACAGCCGTATAGATACATTTGTCCTGAAAATAAGGAGCGTGGAAAATGTACAGACCTCTTAAACTTGTTATCCTTGACGAAAATAATACTCCCCTGACCTTTGAAAAGGGGATACGCCTTACAATGCAGCGTGAACTGTATACCCCCTTTACAGCCCTGAATGTTGAATTTGTAAGCGGATCCCCCCTTAACGCCTCCCGTATATGCAGCATAAAGCTGCTTTGGGGAGAACAAACTGTGTTTCACGGCATACCCGATAAAGCCGCCGTGACCACCTCCTCAGGTATGGACCTTATCACCCTTTCAGCCCGCAGCTATACCTCCCTCACAGCAAATAACGAACCCGAGCCGGGTATAAAAAGCGACGTTGACCTGAATAGTCTTGTGACAGGCTGCCTGACCCACCCTGATATCACCATAGAGACGGGCACACCTGTGGTGAATTATATCTATGTTAAGCCCACTTCAACTCTGTGGAGCGCAATAATCGCCTATAATCTCAAAGCCCGTGACCGACTGCCATATATCCACGGCACCAATAAAATAATGTCCACCCTAAGCCTTAGCCGCCGGGTGGACTATACGGGCGTAAAACTCATTTCCCAAGGAACAGGAGTAAATACAATGAATATGCTCTCTGATGTGCATATGCGTATCGGAGATGGAACCTACGATTATAACTATAACAATCCACAGTCCGTGAAGTATTCCATAAAGCGTTCCCGTTATTATGAAATGGACCGCCAATGGCTTTATGATATAAATAAAGGCCTTGTGTACAAAACAGCCCTGTCCAACCAAAAGCGGAACTACTCATTCTTTGAGTATCCCTCCTTTGCCGATGAACAGCTGTTTGACCGTGTATCAAACACCGCTACACAATGCGATAATAAATACATAAACGCCGTTTTTCTCACAGCGGACAGTAAAGGCATAAGAACGAGGATCAGCTGTTATAATGACGACCTTGGACAAAAGTAAGAAAAAATGGCAAAAAAAAGATCGGAACACATAAAGTGTTCCGATCTGTAAAATGGGCATTAGCCCTTAACGCTACCAAGAGCAATTCCACGAATAATGAACTTGGACAAGAACAGGTAAACTAAAACAACAGGCAAAATAGCGATTACCATGTAAAGATAGAATACACCGTTGTCCTTTTCCTGCGGACCAGCAACACGCATCTGACTCAATACGAGAGGAACAGTATACTTGTCCTTAGAATCGATGATAAGTCTTGGCATGAAGAAGTTGTTCCAGTTAGAAACGAATGTAAAGATGATCTGAACTGCATAAGCAGGTTTCAGGATAGGAGTAACAATGCTGTTAAATATCCTGAACTCACCGCATCCGTCAATACGAGCAGCCTCGATGATCTCCAGAGGGAGAGACGAAGCCATGTACTGCTTCATGAAGTAATATGTAGCCGGAGCTGCAATAGCAGGAACGATAAGTGGAATGTAAGAGTCTGTGAGACCCCAGTTCTTCATGATTCTGTAGAAACCGATAGCCGAAGCCTGAGTCGGAACCATCATTATCAAAAGGATGAAGGTATCAGCAAATTTTCTGAGCTTAAAACGATAAACGTGAGTAGCATAAGCTGTGATAGCGGAGAAGTAAACGCTGAGCAGAGAAGCACTTGCCGAAATGATCAGCGAGTTAAGCAGAGCTCTGTAAACACTTCCGTAAGCAACAGCAGTAGCAGGAGCAAAGAGCTTTTTAATGTTGTTGATAAGCTCGCTGCCCGGGTAGAACTGAATACCTACCTGACGTCTTTCACGAGTAGCATTTATAAGCAGCAGGAAGAATGGGAAAAGGGAAATGAAAACAAGAATGCCGAGCACAACATATGCGACGATTCTTCTTATCGTAAGGGTGGTATTACTGGTCTTCTGACCAACAACCTCGAGTGAACCAGTCATTTATGCCGCCCTCCTTTTCTTCTTTTTCTTTTTAGGTTTGTCGTCGTTCATACCGAACATAAGGATGATACCGAGGATAGCGGAAACGATAAAGATAGCAATGCAGACGGCGGAAGCCTTACCCACACCGGAATCCTTACGCAGCTGAACCTCCATGATGATCGTAAGAGCTTTACCCTTAGGATTACCCTGGTCCTTAGTCAACAAAGCAGGAACGTCGTACATCTGAAGACCACCGATCATAGACGTTACGAGAACGAATGAAAGGATAGGTCTGATAAGCGGGATAGTGATCTTCCAGAAGGTATCTCTTGGCGTAGCACCGTCGATCTGAGCTGATTCATAAAGTGTCGGGTCGATACCCATGATAGCAGCCATGAGAAGGATAGTGGTATTACCGTACCATAACAGGAAGTTGATAAATCCGATTGTACCTCTGGTACCCCAGACAGTATCAAGTATACTTAAGTCTTCGCCGGTCATCCAGCTTGTGGCGTTGAACAATGAACCTCCACGTTCAAGAAGCGAGGTAAACATGAACGCAACGGCAGAAGCCATGATAACGTTAGGAAGATAAATAACAGTCTTGAAGAAGCCTTGAGCCTTGATCTTCAGACGAAGGTCTGTAAACCAGGTAGCAAGGAGAAGTGAAACTGCGATCTGAGGAATGAAACCGATTATCCACATGATAACTGTGTTCCAGAAGCTCTGGAGAAGGGTCTCTTCCTTAGCAAAGATGTTCACATAGTTGTCAAGTCCGCAGAACTTAATGGTTTCGGTAGCAGTGGTTTGAGCACCCCAACCTCCGCCGATAGAACCACGGTCGATTACGTAATCAAGGAAGCTGTTATAGAAAGTCTGGATCAAAGGATACAATGAGAAGATAATATAAACAACGAAAAACGGGATCATGAAAATGTAACCCCATTTTGCATAGCTTACACTTTTTCTTTTCATACACGATTACCCTTTAGTAATTGAAAAAGTGATCAATTACATTCCTTTCCGAGAGAGTTAAGATTAAGATAAAATAATTAGGGGGAGGGATCCTCCCACCCCCTATTATTTTTTAGATGAAATTTTGCTTATGCGCTAAGCGGGTAATTAAACCTCGAGGTTAGCGTAGAGCTTCTTGATCTCAGTCTTGAATGCTGCAACTGCATCATCATAAGACTTGGTGTTGCCCTTGTACCAGTCAGCCATAGCAGCCTGGAACTTCTCGTTACAACCCTGGTCATAAGCGGAGAGCTTATTAGTAAGGTCGATCTTGTCAGCGTTCTCAGAAAGGAGAACGAGGTGGTTCTGACCATTGTGGAGTCTGGACTTGTATCCGCCGTCGATGAGCTCCTTGATTGCAGCCTTGTTGTTGGTGTAATCCTGCTCACCCTCGGTGATCTGCTTCATGACATCCTTGTTACATGTCATAACTCTCATGATATCAGCAACGATATCTGTGTTATCGGAGTCGATAGCTCCGCAGATCCATGTGCCGCCCCAGAAATAAGACTGAGGACCTGGGCAAGCTGCCCATGTGCCGATCTGATCTGCGCCTGCTCCACCAGCGTTGCCTTCGAGTGTGAATGCAATGCCCCATGTGGAGAAGAAGTATGCAAATGTCTTACCGTCTGGCTTCTGACCAGCTGCCCAAGCAGTATCCCACAGGGATGTCTTGTTGTTCCAGCCGTTGTCAGTGAACTCCTTGGTCATCTCAGCCCAAGCCTTGTACTGATCGTCAATAGTCAGCTTGTTGTCTGTAACCCAAGGTGCCTTTACGTTGTTGGAGAAGAGTCTGTATGTATCGTCATAGCCGGAAACCATTGCGATACCCTTATCCTTCATCTTCTTAGCAGTATCCTTGAATGTATCCCAGTCCTTAACGAACTCCTGAACCTTGTCAGGCTCGTCTGTTCCGAGAACGTCCTTAGCATACTTGGTGTTGTACATCAGAAGACCAGGAGTAGCCTGCCAGGAAACACCCTTGAGCTCGTTGGTCTTTGTATCTGTAGCAACGTCCTTTGTGTACTTGTACTGCTCCTTCAGATCATCCTCTGTGATGCCGATATCCTGTACGGAAAGTGCAACGTCACCGTTGATGTACTTCAGAGCGTAGTCAGCCTCGA
Organism: uncultured Eubacteriales bacterium; assembly: GCA_900319075.1. GTDB lineage: Bacteria > Bacillota > Clostridia > Oscillospirales > Ruminococcaceae > Hominimerdicola. The sequence goes on along the minus strand of ONMZ01000006.1, from coordinate 8,987 downwards.
TAAGGAACATATCTACCTTATTGTCGGAATCCTTCTGCTTCTTCAGATCCTCGTCCAGCTTTGTCTGGTAAGCGTTACCTTCGTTAGCTGTCTGGATCCACTCGATCTTAACGCCGTTGATAGACTCGATACCGGTCATCTTTGTGGTTGTACCGTCATCGTTCTTCTTCTCGTACTCGTTGGTCTTGATCTCCATCTTTGTGCCCTTTGGATAGTACTTCTCGAGTCTCTCTCTGAACTCAGTGTTCCAGCACTCGATTCTAAGGGTCTTCTTGGACTCCTCAGAAGAAGCCTTACCGTGGAGCTCAGCTGTGTTCTGTCTGTCAGCCTTGGACTCAGCTGTAGAAGAATCAGCAGCGGAAGAGCTGCCGGAAGCGGAAGAGCTGCCGGACTTGCTTGAGCTGTCGCTCGAAGAAGAGCTGTCGCCGCAAGCGGTGAGCATTGATCCTACCATGCAGAGGCTAAGTGCGCCTGCAAGTACTCTCTTAAGATTTGCCATAATAATTTCCTCCTTAAATTTGCATTATATTGAATTGTCTTACGGCGGAATTGCCGTAAAATATTAATGCCGTGAATTAAATCTGTGCTACCGAATCGCCTTCAACAAGCGACCCCTCCACAGTTATGACCTCCGTAAAGGTGGTCTGAGGATCCTCGATCAGAGATATCAGCTGCCTTGCAGCGATCTTTCCGATCTTCGTGGTATCCTGCGAATAAGTGGTCAGCCTCGGTGAGATCAGCTGTGAATAATTGATCCCGTCGTATCCTACCACCGAGATGTCCTCCGGTATCGACAGCCCAAGATCCTTGATGGCGTTGTAACCGCCTATTGCCGAATAATCGTCCGGCATAAATATACAAGTTGGTCTGTCCTTGTCCGAAAGCAGCTTCTTTGTAAGCTCATAAGTCTTATCCGGATTGTGATAATCCCCCTGGACCAGCCAGTCGTTATTAACGTTGATCCCTCTGCTTATGCAGGCCTTACAAAAGCCCGCCAGTCGTTTGTCGGCAACGGATGATTTGTTCCCCTGAATGTAAGCAAGCTTCGTATGTCCTTTGTTTGTGACATATTCTATAAGCTTTTCTATACCCTTTTCATTGTTGGACATTACCGCTGTCCTGCAATCAAAGATATGATCTATGGTAACAATGGGGATATCTCCATTGACGACCTCGTAAACATCCTGAGTAGTGAAATCCGTGCACGCTATGATAACACCGTCCACATTCCTGTACTTGCAGTGCTCGTAGGTGGACATCCTGTTCTTGCCCATCGAGCCGCTTATAAAGGTGATATCATAACCTAAAGACTCCGCCTCAGTCTTAAAGCTGTTGAGCAGCTTTGCAAAAAACTCGTGAGTCAGTCCGCTCCCGGCTTCGTCGAGAAACATAACACCTAAATTATGTGTTCTGTTTGTCTTGAGTGCCCTTGCCTGGGAATTGGGGAAGTAACCCATTTCCTTTGCGGCCTTGAGCAGCCTTTCTCTCGTAGCGGCAGATACATCTTTATGCCCGTTCAGTGCTTTGCTGACCGTAGCGACTGAAACACCGCAGCGGACGGAAATGTCTTTTAAAGAAACCAATGGTTTTTCCGCCTTTCACTCGATAAAAACGTTTTCGCATTTTCATCAAGATGCATAACATTTCAGCGTTTCCGCTAATAAGAATATACAATATTCCTTATTCGATTTCAAGTCTTTTCTTTTATTTTTTTGCGCCTTGTAATAAAATATGTCGGTTTTAACAAAAATTAAACTCGTGGTTTATGCAAAATCACCACACAATTATCACAGTTGTAACCGTTTTGTAACTTTCAAGCAGGTTATTTTTTCCATTTAGGCTGATTTTTGAGCTGTTTTTTGTGAAATTCAGTATATGATGAACAAATAAAAGTATTTTTTAATGTGCAATATTAACATAAAAATGGAAAAGCTAAAGTTTTTTCAGTCCTGAGATGCAAAACACAGAAAATCAATCGCAATTTTGCAACTTAATCGTTTTCGGAACAAAAGTTACAAATCAAGAACAGAAAAATATAAGGATTTTAAAATTAAAAACCGTATTGGTTTAAACTGTTATGCAATTATGAACATTTTTGAAAAATTCTAAAATAGCGCATATACGCAGGGAAATCATACTGCACCAATTTTGTGATATTTGGTAAAGTGCACAAATTATGAATTTTCGGTTATTAAATAAATGAGCCTTGACCACAAAATGAAACTATGCTAAATTATTTAATCTTTGCACGTTTTCTTAGGGCAAAACACGCTTTTTCGGGGAAAAGTACGATTTTATGGACAGCTGAAAGCTGCTGTAAAATTGGGTAAAAGGAACGTTTGAACTGCCGGGGGGAAGTATTTTTTTGATGATAAAGAAGGGAAGATCCGGTATAAAAGATCTTCCCATTTTGTAATTTTTGCTGCAATAAAGCGAATCTGTTATATATAATAATAGTATATCTTAAAAAGTTATATTCTCTCGCAGATCAGATCGCCCATTTTCTCGCAGCCTACCATCGTTTTGCCCTCGGACATTATATCCACGGTCGTGAAACCTTCGGAAAGCACAGTTTTTACGGCGTTTTCAACGGCATCTGCCTCTTTATCCATATCAAAGGAATAGCGAAGCATCATAGCGGCGGAGAGGATAGTAGCGATAGGGTTAGCTTTATCCGTACCGGCGATATCGGGAGCAGAGCCGTGGCTTGGCTCGTAAAGACCAAATTTAGTATCGTTAAGGGAAGCCGAGGCGAGCATACCTATGGAGCCGGTGACCATAGCAGCCTCGTCGGAGAGGATATCTCCGAACATATTTTCCGTAAGGATAACGTCGAACTGGCCGGGGTCTTTGACAAGCTGCATAGCGCAGTTATCCACAAGCATATGTTCAAGCTCCACCTCAGGGTAGTTTTCAGCGACCTTATTTACCACCTTACGCCAAAGTCTTGAGGAGTCAAGGACGTTGGCTTTATCCACAGAAGTTACCTTTTTACGGCGTTTCATAGCTATATCAAAGCCACGCTTTGCGATACGCTCGATCTCTTTTTCGGAATAGGTAAGGGTATCGGTAGCAGTTTCCACTCCGTTCACGGTCTCGGTTTTTCTTGCGCCGAAGTAGAGACCGCCGGTAAGCTCTCTCATTATCATCATGTCAAAGCCGTCGCCGATTATCTCGTCGTTGAGGGGGCAGGCGGAGCGGAGCTGGTCAAAGAGCACGGCGGGACGCAGGTTTGCGAAGAGTCCAAGCTCTTTTCTTATTTTAAGCAGACCTGCTTCCGGGCGGAGGTTGGGGGGCAGCTTATACCAGGGCGATGTGGAGGTATTTCCGCCGATCGCTCCCAGAAGCACTGCATCTGCGGCTTTTGCGGTGGCAACAGCCTCATCGGTAAGGGGCTCGCCGCAGGCATCTATCGAGCAGCCGCCCATAAGGATATGTGTATAATTGAACTTATGTCCGAACTTTTCAGCGACTTTATCCAGCACTTTCTGAGCCTGGGTAACTATTTCGGGACCGATGCCGTCACCTTTTATTACTGTGATATTTTTTTCCATAACAACTGTCCTTTCGTCTTAAATAATTTTGATTGAATGTATAAAACACAAAAAATGCTAAAGTCGCAGGACAATAGCATTTTTATTAAAGGCTGCTTATTTCAGCGAATTGAGCAGTCCGTTTGAGTCGATTATATTTATAAGGAACTCCGGGAAGGACTGACCCTGATAGGTTTCGCCTTTTGTATGGTTGGTGATAACGCCTGTTTCAAAGTTTATCTCAACATCGTCCCCTGCATTTATCTTTTCGGCAGCCTCCGGACACTCGATTATAGGAAGTCCGATATTTATGGCATTTCTGTAAAAGATCCTTGCAAAGGTCTTTGCGATAACGCAGGATATACCGCTGGCTTTTATAGCGGCAGGTGCGTGTTCTCTTGAGGAGCCGCAGCCGAAATTAGCTTCGCCTACCATTATATCTCCTTTTTGGACGTTTTTCGCAAAATCAATGTCGATATCCTCCATACAGTGCTTTGCAAGCTCCTGCATATCGGAAGTTGTAAGGTATCTTGCCGGGATAATTACGTCGGTATCAACGTTATCTCCGTATTTATGTACTTTGCCTCGAGCTATCATCTTTAAGCTCTCCCTTCGGTGGTTATGTTTTCTTTAAGGTTTATAGTCGGGAGAATTGAAAACGTTATCCCCCTGGGCTTGTCTTCGCAGCTCATCATAGATCTGATCCAGATACGCTGTATCAAGCTTTTCTTTGTTTCTTGTTATAAAATAGCAGGTCTTTGGCTTATGGAACATACCCTCTTTTACCAGCCCGATAACAGGCTGTCCGTCTATCTGGGTATTATAAAAGGTATTAAAGCCTTTCTTATCAATAAGCGCCTGTGCCATTTCGACGGTATACGAGTTTGTATCGTGCAGTATCCTTATTATCTCGTCGGCTTTCTCCTCACGCTGATCGTCGTTGAGCTGGTTGCCGTATTTTTTGGTAACAAGGCTGAGCACAAGGTCGTTAAATACCTCTTTAAGAAAATTCTTCATAGCTTTTTGTTACCTCCTTCTTTATTCTTTTACTTCTATTTTCATAGGTTTTATTTAAAGCTGTGAGGGCTGGGCGATCTTTCCTGCCACGGCACTTGCGGCTGCCACATAGGGTGAGGCAAGATATACCTCAGACTCGGGATGTCCCATTCTGCCCACAAAGTTACGGTTTGTTGTAGCCACGGCTCTTTCGCCCTTGGCAAGGATACCCATATGTCCGCCCAGGCAGGGTCCGCAGGTAGGTGTGGAAACTGCACAGCCGGCATTTATGAATATCTCAAGCAGGCCTTCTTTCATAGCCTGCATATATACCTTCTGGGTGGCCGGGATCACGATACATCTGACATTTTTTGCGATATGTCTGTCTTTTAAGATCTCCCCGGCACATCTGAGATCCTCGATCCTTCCGTTGGTACACGAGCCGATGACCACCTGGTCGATAGCAACATCGCCTATCTCGTCAAAGGTCTTTGTATTTTCGGGAAGGTGGGGGAATGCGACAGTTGGCTTTATCTGACTAAGGTCTATGGTATACTCAGCCTCGTACTCGGCATCAGGGTCTGCTTCGTAGATCTTATAATCTCTGGTGACCTTATCTTTAATATAGTCAAGGGTCACGCTGTCAACGGCGAAGATACCGTTTTTTGCTCCGGCTTCTATTGCCATATTCGCCATACACAGTCTATCTTCCATAGAAAGGTTTACAAGTCCCTCCCCGGAAAACTCCATAGACTTATACAAGGCGCCGTCCACGCCGATCATACCTATAATATGCAGGATAACGTCCTTTGCGGCGCTATACTTAGGGAGCTTGCCGATAATATTGAACTTTATGGCACTTGGAACTTTGAACCAGGTCTTGCCTTTTGCCATACCGGCACACATATCGGTAGAGCCGATACCTGTGGAGAACGCACCAAGAGCGCCGTAGGTACAGGTATGAGAATCTGCGCCGATCACACATTCGCCCGGTGCCACAAGTCCTTTTTCGGGAAGCAGGGCATGCTCGATACCCATATCGCCCACGTCAAAGAAGTTTTTGATCTCATATTTTCCGCAGAAATCTCTGCACTGTTTACACTGTGTAGCGGCTTTGATATCCTTATTCGGTGCAAAGTGGTCCATGACCATTGTTACCTTATTTTTATCAAAAATGCCGCTGAAGCCTGCTTTATTGAACTCATTTATAGCAACGGGCGAGGTGACATCATTGCCAAGCACAAGGTCAAGGTCAGCCATTATAAGCTGTCCTGCTTTCACGCTGTCAAGTCCTGCGTGCGCTGCAAGTATTTTTTGTGTCATTGTCATTGCCATGATAAATAAGCCCCTTTTAACGTATATTTGGCGGCAGGATCTGCGCCTTTTCCCTGCACAGAGGGCAGGAGATAACATTTTATTATAATCAATCATTATTTGCCACTTAACATTATAACATAGCAGGCGGTAAAATGTAAAGAACAATTTATAACAAACTATGAATAATATTTGTCTAAAACGATTTAGGTCAAAATTTTTCAAGACATTTTCAGCCAAAAAAACGGAAATAATCCACAGCTATATTTTCAAGTCCCGTGGGAAAAAATAAAGACATACAAAAGGAAAAAAGATTTTTGTAAGACAAAAAATTCCCGGGGGGTGAAAGAGTATGAAGGTAAAGACCATTATAGCAGGTGTTTCCGTATGCGCTGCGGTAGGCACGGCACTTTACGCAGTTGCCAACTCTACCGGTTCGGAAAAGCGTATGCTCAAAAGGCGCACCAGCCGTGCTATGCACGCCATAGGCGAGGTCGCCGAGGGGATCGCCCAGATCATGGGATAAAAAGGGGCGGTATCTTTGATCTGACCGGGGAGGATCTTTTTAAAATGGGATCTTCTCCGGGCATTTTATTTTGCAAAGCTTTCGCCCATTACTCAGGCTCAGCCCCAGAGTTTTCCGGGATAGACACCTTTATCCACCAGAGCTTTAAAGCAGGCTTTAGCCACCGGGGTATCCTCGGCATAGGTTATGCCGAACCACTTATCGCTGCTTTGGGTAACTTTGCAGGTAAGATCGCCGTTTTCGATCATTTTCTCTATTCCCCAGGGAAGGAGGAACTCGGCGGTGATATTATCCGCATTTTCCTCAAGGAAGCTTTCAAAGTACTCTCCCAGCTTTGTTATAAACTCGGGGGGACAAGCCCACATATTCATAGAAACGGGGTTATCGCCGGGGATTATCTCGTCGGTTTCTTTTCCACAATGGATATTTCCGTCGGCTTCACGGCGGATATTATAGGTTTCTTTTATGCTTTGAAGCTGTCCGTCTTTAACTTTACAAACCCCACGGTTGACGCTTCCGAAGTCGCTGAGAGTATTTTTCAGCTCAAACCCTGCAAGGGCGATGGGTATTGGTTTTCCGGGGACGGTCTGCATTTGTTTCAGCTGTTCATACAGCTGTACGAAGGCTTGTTTGCCGTAATAGTCGTCGGCATTTATGACCACAAAGGGTTCGTTGACCACGTCTTTACAGCAATACACCGCATGGCCGTGTCCCCAGGGTTTTACACGCTCTCCGGGGCATTTAAAGCCTTGGGGGAGGCAGTCAAGCTCCTGAAAGACGTAGTCGGTTTTAACTATCTTTTTAATACGCTCGCCTATCATTTTATCAAAGGCGTCCTTAATATCCTTACGGATAATGAAAACAACCTTATCAAATCCGGCTTCGATGGCATCATAGATGGAATAGTCCATTATTATTTCTCCGCCGGGTCCAAGGGGTTCCAGCTGTTTTATTCCGCCTGCAAAGCGGCTTCCAAGCCCTGCGGCGAGTATAACGAGAGTTGCATTCATTTTTATTGTTCCTCCAAGCAATGTATTTGCGTCGGTTTTACAGATATATTATCTCACATAGTAACGAATTTGTCAATAGAATGTTAAGCAAATAATAATCGTGGGAATGGGGCAGGGGCTGATTGACAAAGCTTGGGGGGTTATGTTAAAATCAAAGGGAGAAAAAAACAACAAGGAGGTATTACTCATGGCAAGGACGGCAGTTATCACCGGGGCAAGCTCCGGTATCGGAAGGGAGATCGCAAGGATCCTTTACGCAAAGGGTTTTAGGTGTATTCTTTGTGCTCGCAGAGAGGACAGGCTCAAAGAGCTTGCACAGGAGCTGGGGGAGAACACCAGGGTTGTGGTTTGCGATCTTTCCAAGAGGGAGGAATGTTTTTCACTTTACGAGCAGGTCAAGGACGAAAACGTGGGTGTACTTATAAACGGTGCAGGATTCGGGCTTTTCGGTAAGTTCACCCAAAGTGAGCTTGGGCGTGAGCTGGAGATGATAGACACCAACATCACGGCTGTACACATTCTCACAAAACTTTTTGTGAAGGATTTTGCACAAAAGGACAGGGGATACATTATGAACATCGCCTCCTCGGCAGGTCTTATGAGCGGCGGTCCGTACATGAGCACATACTACGCTTCAAAGGCTTATGTTGCCGATCTTACCAGCGCTGTTGCAAGAGAGCTGGAGGAGGCCGGAAGCAAAGTCAAGGTCTGCGCTTTATGTCCCGGACCGGTGGACACCGAGTTCAATGATGTTGCAGGGACAAAATTCGGCGTTAAGGCGATCAGCGCTGAGCAGTGCGCCAGGGACGCTGTGAAGGGTATGTTCGGCGGAAAGACCATAATCGTGCCGTCTGCAACGCTCAAACTTGCGGCTGCGGGCGCACATCTCGTTCCAAGAAAGCTGCTCGTTGCCATGACAGGCAGGATACAGACGGAGAATTGACCTTTTGGTCAATTCTCTGCCCCAACCGAGAATATCCTATGGATATTCTCGTGCGCCGGCTACGCCGGTGCGCCCTTCTCCTAAACCTTTTATAGATTTTCGGCAATCGGGAGCCATGCCTCCCGATCACCGAAAATATGTAGAAGTTCAAGAGGAGAGTTTGAGGAAAAACTTTTCCCAAGAGAATATCTCCAACTGCTATGCAAGGATAGTGTGGTAAATCCGAATTTATATTATTATCAAAATAATAGTTGTGCACCCGAAAGGGTCATAGGTGCTCATTATATGAGATTCAAGCCGCCTTTTTTACAGGCGGCTTGAGGGAAAAGAGTTTTGCGCTTTCCAAAGGGGCACGCCCTCTCTTGCAGGGCGTCCCCTCTTTCAAACAGTCCACAGGACTGTTTGAAATTCACCCCTTGCGGAGCGCACGATGTAGGGGGATTTCGCTCTCTGCGGAGAGCGACGAGGGCGCCGCCCTCGACCGCACGCTATCCGCAGGATAGTGTATCCCTCTTTTAGGAAGGGGCTTGACCCCAAACCTTTTTAATATGCACAATTTGGCGCATTATCCTTGCATAGCAGTCGGAGAAAGTTCTTCTGGAAAGTATTGTTTTCCGTTCTCTCTTCTAAGCTCTCAGTCATTTTTACTATTTGGGGACTTGTTT
>ONMZ01000015.1 GCA_900319075.1 uncultured Eubacteriales bacterium | reverse complement strand
TATAGAAGATTTATAAAACGTTTTGCGGAACATCTTTTATTGCGAAGGACTGTTTCCTAACTGCATTTCTTGACCATAACTATTTTTACCCCCCGATGGATAAAACCATCGGGGGGTAAAAATCATTAAGAGTTTTAGGAGAAGGGCGCACCGGCGTAGCCGGCGCACGAGAATATCCATAGGATATTCTCGGTTTGGGCAGAGACTTGACCAAAAGGTCAAGTCTCCGTAGCTAACGGCAAAGCCGTTAGCGGAACCCATTTTGCAAAAGGGTTTTCCCCAAAAAGCGTTTATAATACTTCTGTATGAGTACCATACTTATGGGATGCCCTTAATTTGTTGAAAAAAACTATTTCTTGTTTCTTGCTTACAGAGTAGAACTGCACAAACCTTCAGGTTAGTTTTGCCTAACTTATTGTGTACCCCTACAATTTTCATCTTCAAGGCGGTGAATAAGCTTGACAAATCTGCTTGGCGGGAGTATTATTGTTATATAGTTAGGCACAACTAACTCAAAGCCGGACAGAAGGTCTTACTTCCACGTCGGGCGGTTTGAATGGAGAAAAGCTATGTATAAGACCACTTTGAAAATAAACGGAATGATGTGCTCAATGTGTGAGGCTCATATAAACGACGCAATTAGAAAGAATTTTGAGGTCAAAAAAGTAAGCTCTTCACACAAAAAAGGCATAACAGAGATAATATCTCAACAGCAAATACCCCGGGATCAGCTTATTCAGATAATTGCACAAACAGGGTACGAGCTTGGAGATATAAATACCGAGACATACCACAAGAAAGGATTGTTCGGCAGGTAACTGCTGTCAGGACAAAGAACTATGGATAGCTACGACAAGGCAAGCGAGTCAGCGGACGATTATTTAAAAACAATATACATTCTTTCCCAGGACAACACTCAGCCTGTGAGAGTGACCGATATTGCACGGTCTATGAATTACACCAAGGCAAGTGTGAGCAGGGCTGTACGAAATCTGCTTTTTGACGGTAAGATCAGTCTTACGCCGAACAAGCGTGTGCTTCTTACCCCAAAGGGACTTTCCGAGGCAAAGGATATTTACGAGAAAAACGTATTTTTTAAGAGCATCCTTATACAAGCGGGTGTGGACGAAAAGACTGCTGAGGACGAAGCTTGTAAAATGGAGCACGCTTTGTGCGTGGACAGCTTTAAGAAGCTGAAAAGCCACCTGCGGGACGATTTACAGGACTGTGGCGGTCAATAAAGATATTTGCTAACACAACGGGTTTTCATTTATGACGACCTCTCCATAGCTGAGTGATACGAAGCAGAACATATCTGCTTCGTATTACTTTCAATAAGGGGTCTGCGAGGCAAAGATCACGGTGCGATTTTAAATTTAAGATCCGCAAAGGAAGTGAGCATATGAGACATGAATTGTTGACAGGTCTGCTGCTCCCTTTTTTAGGGACTGCGCTCGGTTCGGGCTGTGTTCTTTTCATGAAACGGCAGCCGGGCAAGCTCGTACAGCGTGCGCTTACAGGTTTTGCCTCCGGCGTTATGGTCGCAGCCTCGATCTGGAGCTTGATAATCCCTTCAATAGAACAGTCAAGCAGCAAGGGCAAGCTTTCTTTTTTGCCTGCTGTGATCGGTTTTTGGTGCGGGATACTCTTTCTTCTTTTGCTGGACTGCCTTATCCCCCATCTGCATATGGACGCTGACAAAGCGGAGGGGCTGCCCTCAAAGCTTACGCGCACCACGATGATGGTACTTGCGGTAACGCTGCACAATATACCTGAGGGAATGGCTGTGGGAATAGTATACGCCGGATTTCTTTCAGACTCGGCAGAGGTAACAACCGGAGGAGCTTTTGCTCTGGCGCTTGGGATCGCAATACAGAACTTCCCGGAGGGTGCGATCATTTCAATGCCCCTTTACTCCAACGGGAAAAGTAAAGCTAAGGCTTTTGCAGGAGGTGTACTATCCGGTGCAGTCGAGCCAATAGGTGCGGTGCTGACTATACTTTTTGCAGGATTGTTTTTACCGGCAATGCCTTATTTTATGAGCTTTGCCGCAGGAGCCATGATGTATGTGGTAGTGGAGGAGCTGATACCGGAAATGTCCCAGGGAGAACACTCAAATGTGGGTGTGCTTATGTTTTCCGCAGGCTTTACACTTATGATGACTTTGGATGTGGCGCTGTCCTGAAATGCAGTGCGGTATTGCAGAAGTTGGATACTCAGGATATATAAGCCGTACGCATGGGTTAGTTATAACTAACTAATTGTTATGCCATATGGATAAATGATCTCAAAATGCAAACAATAACAGTCAAACGAGGTGAAGAATTACGGATCGTGGTAATTGCATCTGCTTTGAACACAAGCTTGCAATAAACTCTGCCCCTTCCCTTCTGGGAATAAAGGCGGCAAGTCTTATGAGTTTTGACAAAAACGAGTTTGATGTTTACTCCTCAGTGGAGAGCTTCAACAAAAAGGCATACGCCAAGGGTTTGAAAATAAAGATCCTTTGCGAGTGCGGACAAAGATGTCTTCTTATGCTTTACAACAAACAGCTTTTGCAGCGGCTTTTACAGGACGCATCACGCAGACAGCTGCTTGAAAAATGGGGATACGGCAGGGATATGGACACTGAACAATGTCTTGACACGCTGGCAAAGCGATGCAGCGGAACAGGGGGATTTCCCCATGAGATCGGGGTATTTCTGGGCTATCCCGTGGAGGACGTAAAAGGGTTTATTCTTCACAAAGGCTGCGGCTTCAAGCTATGCGGTTACTGGAAGGTCTACGGTGACGAGAAGCAAGCAAGGAGCACGTTTAAAAAATACGATAAGTGCAGAAGATATCTGTGCAATAAATTAGGTGAGGGACTGGATCTTTATCAGATACTCAGGATCTCATAAGGAGGAAATTTTATGAAAACAGCAGTTATATTCTGGAGCGGAACAGGAAACACCGAGGCTATGGCAAAGGCTGTTGCGGAAGGTGCAGGGGTGGAGGCTACTCCTGTAAGCTCATTCAGCGGTGATCTTTCAGACTACGAAGCGGTAGCTCTGGGCTGTCCTGCCATGGGCGCAGAGGAACTGGAAGACAGCGAGTTTGAGCCGTTTTACTCTGCAAACGAGTCAAAGCTTGCAGGCAAAAATGTGGCTTTGTTTGGTTCGTATGACTGGGGTGACGGTGAATGGATTAGGCTCTGGGCAGACAGGGTAAAGACTGCGGGAGCAAATATAGTTGGCGGCGAAGGGCTTATTGCCAACAACACACCTGATGAAGATGCGCTGGCTAAGTGCAAAGCGCTCGGTGAAAAGCTGGCAAAGGGCGGCTGATCCCGGACGATTCAGGATCTTTTTTTCACAAAAAAGCGGAGGACTTCTCACAGAAGCTCTCCGCTTTTCTTTGTTTCAGACAATGTTCAGATAATCAGCAAAGCCTGTGATATTAAATATCTCCATGACTTTTTTATTGACGTTTTTAAGGGTAAAGCTGCCGCCCTTATCAGCCATCAGGTCGTTTATGTTGAGTATTGCCCTGAGCGCAGCCGAGCTTACATACTCTACATCTTTCATGTCAAGAACCAACTTATCGTTTTGATTTCCCAGTTCATTGATCTTTTCATCAAACTCCCCCACGGTGACATGGTCTATCTTCCCGTTTGGAGCGATAACGCTTGCTCCGTTTTCCTCATAAATATTGATCTGCATTATTGATCCTCCTCTTTATTTTGTTTCATTCAGCATATCGCTGATTATTCTTCTGCCAAGTTCGTTAAACTCCTCATTTCGCAGGAACATCTGGATCACAAGCAGCTGCTGTCTTGAATACTGTGATGCCAGATACTCGCTCATATCCTTTGCAGAAAGCTCTTTTCGCTTTTGGTCATCCTCCGGGTTCTGCCCTCGCATAGCCCACAGCAGCGTACCTGCCCAGTTTTTACAATCCTTTCCGAAAGCCTCATCAAACTCTTTCAACGCTTCGGAATCCCCGCTTAAAAGCTTGTCATGGACACTGCTGCGGCGGTAAAACTCCTCCAGCTGCTGCTTATCATCATACACACAGCCAAACTCGGTACGCAGCACACGGTGGGGCTTGGGCGTAACGCCGCTTTCGGATATTTCAAGCTCCAGCACCAGCCCTTCGGCAAGCTGGGGTGTCACATTGTCTCTGAAATGGAAGCAGAAATTTCCCTGTCCATAGAGCAGATATGAACCATTATAGGTTTCCTGCTCGCCTATGGCATGGGTATGCTGAGAGATGACAACGTCGGCACCGTTATCTGCCATGCGGTGAAATCGGCGACGCATTATTTCGCTGTTATAATGTGAGCCCTCGATACCGCCGTGATAGAAAACTATCAGCACATCACTTTGCTGTTTAAGCTCCTTCAGCCGGGCGCACACACGGTACTCGTCATAAAGATTCACACCCGGGCAATCCGTTCCGGGGGCATTTTCAAACTGCTCGGTAACGTTATACAGACTTATTCTTCTGCCCTCATGGGTCAAGGTGCGGTGGGCAATAATATGGTCAATGTCGTCGCCCCAGCCGAAATACTTAATGCCTGCTTCACTTAAAGTTTTACAGGTATCGGCATAGCCTTGTGCGCCGAAATCCATGGAATGTGTATTGCCAAGGGTGGCATAGTTTATTCCCAGTTCCTTCACTGCCTTTACTGCCGCTGTGGGAGCTTTGATATTGGGACCTGCTTTTTCAACAGGTGTTTCTCTGTCGGTAAAGCTGCCCTCAAGGTTGCATATCCTTATATCCGCCGAGGCAAACATTTCACAAACCCTGCTGCCAAAGAGCGTTTGTATATCGCCCTTTTCAAACAAGCTGTAATTACATGGCATGGGGAAAAGGTCACCTGCGATAATGATGCGGGTAGGCTTGCTCATTTAAATTCCTCCTAAAAGTCTTTTTCTATGGTCAGCACGTTCTGCCCGTTTTCATAACGGTAGCTTACGCTGTCCATAAGCTTGCAAACGATATGGATACCCAATCCGCCGGGGCTCCTTTGCTCAAGCGGCAGGGTAACATCAGGTTTTTTTGCCAGCAGCGGGTCGAAAGGTTCCCCGCTGTCCTTGAACACTATGCAGACTCTGCGGCCACGGGAAATGATCATTATCTCTATCTCTCCCCCGTCTTCGTAGGCATAGGATTCAATATTGGCAAGTATTTCGGAGGACGCAGCCAGTATATTATACACAACGTCCGTGCTGCAGCCGTATTCTTTACACCGCCCGGAGATATATTCCTGGACGCTGTCAAAGCTCTCCATGGTGAGAAAAAAGTTTTTGGTCTCATACTGCGGTTGGGACATTAGCTTTTTAAGATCAAATGCTTCGATGGTAATATCATCGCTTGGCACCCGGTCTTTGCTGAACGTATCTACCGCTTTCCATATCAGGTAAACAAGCCGCTGTGCGCTTTCAGAGCCGCAGGCACTTAATGCTTCCAGCAGTCTTTCGTCGCCGAAAAATTCATCCTGACGTGATACTGCCTCGGTAACGCCATCGGTATAAAGTACAAGTCTGTCTCCCTCATTCAGCTTAATATGCTTTTCACTATAAGGTGCAAGCCGTCTTCTGCCAAGGACAAAGTCAGTCTTTGATTTAAGGAACTCAGCCCTTTGTCCCTTCCGCAGCAAAACAGGATAGTTATGTCCTGCATTGGTATAGCAAAGCTCTCCTGTTGTCAGGTCTATTATTCCCAGCCAACAGGTCACAAAAAACTTCTGGGGGTTTGCTGAAACAAGGTATTTATTAGTTCTGGATATTGCCTTATCGCACGAATATCCGCTTTGTACATTGACTTTGATAAGGGTCATGGACAGCATCATAAACATTGCCGCAGCCATTCCATGACCGGAGACATCTCCTACGACCAGGGCAAGATGAGTATCGTCCACCATAAACTGATCGTAAAAGTCGCCTCCGACTTTAGATGCTGTGACCATATCTCCGTAGACGGAATAAAACTCGTTGTCGGGAAAATCATGTGATATGGCACCGTCCTGGATAGCCCTTGCCATTATGAGCTCTGCCTTTGAGGCGGCGTTATCGTTTAAAAGCATTGCCTGGCGATAGTAAAAGATCCTTCCGCTGAAAGACATATAAATCGCTATGCTCATCATCGCTGCTGCAAAGACGAACATACAGATCCGACCCACACTTGCCAGCTCACTGACCGTGGAAAAGTCAAAGGCTTTGGACAAAATTGAGAACAGGTTTTGCAGATCAAAATCTTCCATCTGTGTGCCATGGCTGAAGTCCACTCTGTTGAACATCACCACCCACAGGGTCACCAAAGATGCTGCGGAACTGATCACGGTATACTTAGGGTAGTAATAGAAACTGCTGAGAAACGACGGCAGGATAAAAAGCATGAAAAACTCACTATGGTTTATCTCTCCCACCAACATGAACGATATCAGCATCACTATCATATTCACATTTTTCACCCAGTGATGCAGATGCCTGCTGAACACCAGATTCAACACTATCACCAATGACAGCAATAAAGCCGGCACACCGCAGAAAACTATTATATATGCTTTATGGGGGCTTAAAAAAACCTGTATAATCATTAACGCATCTACGATGGCAAGTATTAGCGTTACAATAAGGTTCATCCGGTGCTCGTTATTGTCCAGCAATCTTATTGACTCATCCGATAATTTATTATTTGATCCTTTCATTGTTATCTCCGTTAATATGAAACAGTCACGTTTGTCACATTAAAGCCAAGTATTCGGTTATAGTTGATCCCGGAGCTTAGTTTGCGAACGAGCTCAAGGCCTGTTATCTGTCTTCCGCTGTTATCTATATAATCCGTAGGGTCAAATTCACTGCCGCTGTCACGGAGCCGGATATTGACCTCATTTTCAAGGATACGCACGCACACATCAACTGTATCGGCAGCTGCGGAGCTTGCGTATGTGGCGATATTGTGGCAAAGCTCCTCAACAGTAACGCCCACAAGGTTTGCCACATTCTCCGGCACGTTGTTTTTTTCGCAAAAGGACATTGCTTCCTCAGAGGCTTTGATAGCCTGGTCGATCTCATTTTTTATGGAAAAGTCATAAGCGATGCCCTGGGGTTCATCAAGTCCAAGTATGCCTTTTTTGTTGCGGGCTTTTTTGGTTGCAAGCATTACTGCCGCTACTATTGCCAGAGTAAGGACCTTAGAGATCGGGAACGCTGCCCACAGCCAATAGATATTGTACTTTGAGAACCAGTACATAAGGGGTACGATAGTTAAAAATCCGTCAAGGACAACAAGGAGATTTGCAAGTCCTTTCTGCTTTGTTGCCTGAAAGAAAGAGCGCATTACATAGATGACTGCAAGTATGGGCACGTTTATAGACAGCAGTCTGAAGGTGGTGTTGAACACCTTTATCGCCTCCGGGTCGGTAAAGCCGTAGAGCGATGCAAGCTGTTGCGGGAACAGAACCGATACCACAGTAACGATAAGGGACAGGACTACGGTAACTATCATTCCGTAGCGCAGGGTGATGCGCTGACCCTTTGTGTCCTTTTCACCATACAGCGCTCCCAGTATGGGCAGGAGGGTCATTGATGCGCCCTCCACAAATATGAATGCGATACTGTTGAGCGAGAAGGACACCGAGGCTATCTTTCCGCCGACAACTCCTGTTGAGGAAAGGATAATGGCGTTGACAAAGAAAAGCCGCAGGAAATTGCACACATATATAAGTGCAGACGGCAGTCCAATGCTTATTACGCCGCCAAGATATTTCAGCTGTCTGAGAGCAGACTTTACAAAGTGCACCGTTCTTTTTTTGGATCTGAAATACATCAAGGTCATAATTGTGCCGACCGCATAACCTGTAACCGTTGCCCAGCCTGCGCCTGCAAGCCCCCAGCCAAATATCTTCATATACACATAGTCGCATATGAGGTTAACTACATTTGACACGATGGGCAGACTTACGGCAAGCTTACGCATACCGTCGGTACGGGCATAGGCAGCCGTCTGGTTCACAAGGGCTACCAGAGGTGTGACTGCCCACAGCGGATACAGGTATTGCAGTACCAGAGAGCTTACCTCTGCTTTGTTCTGGGAAAGAAGATTTGCGGTGGGACCGGCAAATATTATGCCAGCCACCGCCATCAGAGTAGATATTATAAACCCGAACAGAAAAGACAGGGTAAAAACTATGTCAGATGACTTACCGTCACGCTTGCTTTTATAGATAACGCTAAGGGTATTTCCACCAAAAGTAGAGATCGACACAGGTATGGCTCTTAAAAATACTATAAGTGAGGTAAGGTTTATGGCATAAACCTCTGCTGTGCCAAGGATCCGTCCCACCATTATGCTGTCGAATATGCCTGACAGGTAGATGGAGGCGGTCATTGCAAGCGTTGACACAAGAAGTGCACGGTATTTACGGTTTAAAAGTATTCCGCTGCGTTCCATTTGCAGCCTCCTTATCGTTTGAGATTATTCTTATTGAAAAATCTGAATCCACGCAGGACATTTATAAAGTCGTTTACGTATTTTTCATTGCTCTGATTCCAGAAAAAGCCCATTCGTGCAAGGATCTGAGTGGTGTAATGTGCTTTGCATGGCAGGGCAGTTACTTTCTTTCCGTGGGCAGTATTCATATATGCTGTCATACTGGAAAGGATGGCTGCCTTTTCAGGGTCCTGCTGAGCTTCATTAAGCGCCTTTGCAAACTCATCATATTCAACGAACTTAACTTCCATACCGTTTTCGTTCATCTGTCTAATTATATCGCCAAGGGGCAAAGTATGGTTATTGACTGCATTAAAGACGCAGCACTCACGTGGCGAACGGGCAAGTTTCAAAAATGCCTCGCAGGAACGGTCGATAGGTCCCATGCACACCTGATTTTCTATCATACCATATGGGAAACAGCCAAGCAGTGCATAAGAACGAAGTCTGCCCATGAAGTTATTGGTAAGGAAGTTTATCTGGAACTCACCGTCAGATTCTCTTGCGGCAAGAGTTCCCACCCTTATTACCTTTGCATCAAGGCCTTCTGCGACAGCCTCAAGAACCATACGCTCACCCATAAGCTTGGATGAGGTATACTTATTGTCAAGGGTCTGTCCGAAGTACAGGGACTGTTCGTCAAGGTCCTGTCTGCCGAGCTTTGAAACATCGTCTGTGGTTCCGGAAACGGAAACGGTGGAGAAATGAATAAGTCTTGCCCCAATTTTTTTACAAAGCTTGATACAGTTCACAGCTCCGCCCACGTTGATATCCTCAATGTCCGTACCGCTGGAAAAATGCTTTACGTTTGCCGCACAGTTGAAAACGGTATCCACAGGCATTTTTTCAAACCGCTCAAAGCTTGCATAGTTCACAACGTCTCCGTCAAAGACCTGTACACGGTTGTTTACCTCGTCCTCAAGGTCAGAGCCAAAGTAGTAGAACATCATATTTTCAAGACGTTCCTTTGCGGTATCGAATCTGCCTTTTCTTATCATACAGTATGCGGTACCTTTTTCGCTGCGAAGGTACTCTGCAAGCAGGTGGGCGCCCATATAACCGGTTGCACCGGTAATGAGAACGTTGCCCACGTCACGCAGCTCGCCGTTTCGGAACGCTTCCACAGTATTGCCCTGTAAAAGCTTATTTATCTTGGTATAATCGTAGTTGTCAAAATCAAACAACTGTTGTGTATCGTTTACCTCTCCGTCCTTGAACAGCTCTGCAAGAGCCCTTGGAGTAGTTCGCTTGAACACATCTCCGTAGGTTATCTCAAAGCCCTTTTCCGTAGCTGCCAGCACCACAGAGGTTACGATAAGGGAGGTTCCGCCTATTTCAAAGAAATCGTCAAGCGCTCCCACACGCTCAAGATTAAGAGCAGCTGCAAATGCCTCACAGAAGAATTTTTCCGTATCGTTGGCAGGTTCGCAATACTCTGTACCGGAAAGGGAAACAGGCTCCGGCAGGCGCCTTATATCTGTCTTTCCGTTTGGTGTTATAGGCATCTCGTTAAGCTGGAGATAGGCAGTTGGGACCATATAGTGGGTAAGGCTCTTTTTAAGCTCATCACGCAATGCGGTTATATCTATCTCTGTATCTGCTGTGAAATAAGCACACAGGTTATCCTGTCCGCTCAGCTTCTTTATTACCACAGCAACTTCTTTGATATGCGGCTGTGCAGCTATAAGCCCCTGTATCTCTCCAAGCTCGATACGCAGACCTCTCAGCTTGACCTGGTCGTCAAGTCTGCCAAGTATTATAACGTTGCCGTCCTTATCAAATTTTGCGTGGTCACCTGTACGGTACATTCTTTGCCCTGCAAACTCAACAAAAGCCTCGGCTGTCCTTTCGGGAAGGTTCTTATAGCCCTTTGCCACGCCGATACCGCCCACATAAAGCTCACCCACAACGCCGTAGGGCGCTATATCGCCGAATTTGTCAACGATATATTCCTTATAGTTGAGCAGCGGTCTGCCTACGGTGATGTGCTGTGCATCGGTAAGGTCTGCGGCGTTGCAGGATACGGTTATCTCGGTAGGCCCGTAGGTGTTGAAGATCTTTATATCGCCTGAGCATTTTTTAAGCTCGCCGAGC
Source organism: uncultured Eubacteriales bacterium (assembly GCA_900319075.1). Lineage (GTDB taxonomy): Bacteria > Bacillota > Clostridia > Oscillospirales > Ruminococcaceae > Hominimerdicola. The sequence continues at coordinate 30,887 of ONMZ01000015.1, read as the reverse complement.
AGCGATATCGGATAGCCCTCGCCGCCGGACATCACCATTTTGCACTTTGAAAGTCCTTTTCTGAATGGCTCATACTGCATATACTGCTGAAGTCTTGACGGGGTGGCATTGATGCAGTCCACATTGTATTTTTCCATAAGCTCTGCAAGGGCTCTTGGATCATTCATCTCGTCCTCGGCGGCAAATATTAGCGTTTTGCCGTTGCAGAGGGCAGCGGTATGCTCCTTGAAGGACATATCAAAAGATACGGTGGTTACGGAAAGATAGTTTTCAGCATTGTTTTTCAAGCAGTGCATATGGATATTTGCAGGGTGCGGCATAAGGTAGTTACAAATGCCCTTATGGCGCAGCATTACGCCTTTTGGCTTACCTGTTGAGCCTGAGGTGTAGATCATATAGCTCAGCTCTTCACCCGTCATCTCAACGCCCGGATCATTTGTCAGGCTGCCTTTGAGTATTTCCTCAACGTCTATGGCATTATGATCCTTATACTGGTCAAGCTTATCCTTGGTGGTTATGATGAACACAGCATCGCTGTCCTCAATAATGCTGTTGATACGATCAGCCGGGTACTGCGGATCACAGGGGATAAAGGCTGCGCCCGCTTTATTAACGCCGAACAAACAGCTGAAATAGCAGCTTTCTCTCGGAAGCAGCAGCACGATGCTGTCGCCGACCTTAACGCCTTTGTTTATCAGCTCGTTGGCAACGATATTTGCACTTTCGTTCAGCTCTTTATAGCTCAGCGTTCTATCCTTTGCAATAAGTGCTATCCTATCCGGGTTTTCAGCAGCACACTTTTCAAACATTTTATGCAAAAGCTTCACCGGCACGTCAGCTTCTGCCTCGCTGGAAAAGCTTTCGATCTTTTGGCGCTGATCCTGCGGAAGGTCAAGCACATCCCTTACAGTTTTCAGACTGCTGTTTTTAAGCAGCTCAAGGGTATGTCTGAGCTGAGCGGTAAAGTTTTCTACCACTGTATCTTCAAACAACTGTGATGAGTACTGCACCATACAATGCAGACCGTTTTCTCCCTTACGGAACACAAAGCCTATATCACGTCCCATTTTCTGAAGCGGCGAATAAAGCTCAACAGTCAGACCGTCCTTGCTGTATGCAGGAGGATTCCACATATAGTTGACGCTTACATCAAACATAGGATTGCGGCTTTCGTCACGCTGCTTTACAAACTGTGCGACCACGTCTTCAAAAGGCAGATATGCTCCATAGGTAGCGTTTCTTACAGAATTGCTGACCGATGCAAAATAGTCTGCAAGCTCCATATTTCTTACAGGTCTTATTCTTACAGGGGCGGTATTTACAAACATTCCGATTATATTATCGCCGCCGTCGGGACGCATATTTGTAGGTATGCCAAGCACCACATCCTCAGATACGGTATACTTGCCAAGGGTCATTGCCACAGCAGAGAACAAAAGCTCAAACTCTGTCACACTGTAAAGCCGGGCAATGTTATCTATGGCTTTGATCTGGTCCTTATCGTAATCAAAGTTTATCTGTCTGTCGGACAAGGGGTGTACCTTCGGACGGCTGCCCTTAACAGGCATTTCGTTTACAGGCACCGAGTCTTCAAACATCTTCTTATAATAAGCCATGCCCTTTTCGTACTTTTCGCCCATATCAAGATCATAGATATCCGAAAGGTCTATCTCCGCAGGGCTTACGCTCAACCCGTTAAGCCCGTCGATAAGCTCTGCCACAAAGGTTTTTGCCGAGCCTCCGTCAAAGGCGATATGATGTATTTCAAGGTGCAGGACAATGCCGCCGTTGTCGATCCGGTACAATGCCGCACGCACAGGTATGCCTTTATTAAGGTCAAAGGGCACAACGGCACTTTCGTCCACGATCTTAATTACCTCTTCACGGCAAGAGGCTGTCTTTTTCTCGATATTGGGCAGCTTATCAGAAACTATACGCACAGGCAGACCGTTTTGCTCGCCATAATAGGAATGAAAAGCCTCATGCGCTTTAAACACCTGGTTCAGGGCATTTTCCGCTTTATTCATATCGCTGCCTTTGATAATGACTGCAATATTAAGATTATAGACGGTAGAGTTTTCGTTGAGCTTTTGCTCTAAATACATTCCTCTTTCCGAGGGGGTAAGGGGATATATTTTCGCCTTTTGTGCTTTGGGGGCGATTTTCTTTTTCTGTGCTTTTTTAATAAGCAGTCTTTCTATCATTCGGGGAGTTTTTCCCTCAAAGATATCTGCGGTGGATATTTTGTAGATGTCACATTCAGCCGAGACCATTGCACATTTTATAGAGTCTCCGCCCATTGCAAAGAAGTCATCATCTGCGCCCACGTTCTCAATGCCAAGGATCTTTTCAAAAGCGGAGCACAAAGCCTTTTGCATATCCGTTTCAGGTGCAGCATATTCGCTTTTGAAGCTTCCTGCCTCCGGCGCATTAAGCGCTTTCCTGTCAAGCTTTCCGTTGGCGTTCACAGGGAGCTTATCCAGTTTTACAAAAAATGCCGGTATCATATATGGCGGCAGTTTCTTTCCTATTGCATTTTTGATATCCTGCGGATCCACAGGCTCATTTTCAACATAATAGGCAACAAGATAAACCTGTCCGTACTGGTTTTTAAAATCCTTTATAGCTGCGTCGGCAATACCATGTGTATTTTTGATTATCGCCTCTATCTCTCCCGGCTCAACACGCTGTCCGTTTATCTTCACCATCCAGTCCTTACGGTTAAGGAAGATAACGTTGCCTTGTTCGTCCATTTTAACGATATCTCCGGTATGCAGCAGTTTATCAAAGCCGTCCTGCTGCTTGAAGGGGTTGGGGGTAAAGGTCTTTGCGGTCTGCTCGGGAAGGTTCAGATATCCGTCGGCAAAATAACCGGCAAGGCAAAGCTCGCCCTCCTCGGCTTCGTTCCCGTTTTCATCGAGAATATGGATCTTTACGCCTCCAAGCGGCTTGCCGATAGGGGTATTGTCGTACTTTTTATCTATCCTGAACGCCAGCGCTCCCGATGCAGATTCGGTCTGACCGTACATAACGATCAGCTCAAACTCATCGGTATAGATATTGCTCACACGCTCGGTGCCTGTCACAACGGTTTTCAGATAATTGCCCTTTTGCTTGAACACTCTGAGCATTTTAGGGCTTATAAACACACGGTTTATCTTATTGTCGTAGATATAATCTGCCAGCAGCACAGGATCACGCATCGTCTCATAGGGCATGAGGTATGAGGCCGTCTTGCAGTAAAGGGGAACAAATACGCCCTGTACCGAGGCGACAAATGTAAACGGAGCACCAAGAGCTGCACGGAATCCCTCCGGAGCCTGGGTATACTCACAATATCTGATAACAGAGCTGCTTATACTTGCATGAGAGTGCAAAACGCCTTTAGGCTTACCTGTTGAACCGGAGGTATAGACAAGCAAAGACGGATCTTCCGGCTTGGGAGCATTTGTGGCTTCATAGGGCTGTTCTTTTTCTATATCTCTGAGGAACTTTTCGTCTATGACCAGCTTTGCGCCGCAGTCGCTGCGTATATACTCAAGACGCTCCGGCGGATACGCAGGCGAAAGGGGTGCAAAAGCCGCACCTACCAGCCAAACGGCATACATCGCTGCCACATACTCTTTATTCCTTGGCATCTCTATGGTAACAAAATCTCTATATCCCACATTCAGGCGTGACAGCTTGCCGGCAATACGCCGTGCACACTCGTCAAAGGTTTTATATGTGAAATAGTTATTTTTCCCCTGATCGACCAGAATTACGAACTGAGGATCTTCCTTTATGTTTTGTGCGATTTTTAAAACAATGCTCTGATCCATAACGTTTTTCCTTTCTTTTTACGATTTATCCCCGCTATTGATAAGGCTTTGGTCACTGCTGCACAAACGCCGCAGTATACCCGTTTTAATTATACATCACGAGTCGTAGGTTGTCAATGAAAAAAACACTGCAAGCCCTTTTGAATTACGAAAAATTGCCTCTGCCTATTGCAATCAGAGATAAAAGAATGTATAATTCAAAGAGAAGGTATTATTTGTATTTTGTAGTTTCCGGTGGTGCTTATGAAAAAGATAGTTCTTATAATTATTCTGCTTGTTTCCGCTGCCGTTTTGATATTTGTCTATAACGACGATTTTCTGTATTCAAAGCAGATAATGAAGATAACAAAGATAGAAACGGTCCGTGAGGAGATCTCACGCAACTCCATGGGGCTGAGCGAGGAGCATTACACCCGCAAAGTCACAGGTGTTATACAAAACGGCAAAGACAAAGGCTCGGTAAAAGAGATGCAGTATGAGCAGACTTATTCCTCTGTGGTCACAGACCGATTCAGGACAGGCGATAAGGTCATCATCGACGGCACAGAGCTTCAGCTCAAGCGTGATTTTTACCTGGCGCTTATGAGCTGTGCATTTGTGATACTCATATACATCGTGGGATCTTTCAAGGGTCTTTTGTCCGTTGCAAGCGTTATCATCAACTCTGTTATTTTCTATATAGGACTTCATCTTTATATCAAAGGGGTCGACCTGCTGTTTTTATGCGTAACGGAAATGTTGATCTTTTCGGTGCTGTCACTTATATTTGCAAGCGGTGTGAACAAGAAAACCTTATCCGCAGTTATCTCGGTGGCGATTTCCACATTTGTCATGCTGGCACTTTTGCTTATTGTGGTAAAGACCACATCTTACAGCGGCGTGAATTTCAACGAGGTCTCCTTCCTTACGGTCCCTGCTGAGGATATAATCCTTCCGGAACTTCTTATCGGCTCTATCGGTGCGGTCATGGACGTTGCGATAACCATTTCGTCCTCGGTTTCCGAGCTTATCGGTAAAAATAAGGAAATAACCGAAAAAGAGCTTAACAAGTCCGCCAAAGAGATAGGCAAAGACATTATGGGCACCATGAGCAACGTATTGTTTTTCACGTATATTTGTGCGGGGCTGCCTGTTTTTGTTCTTGCAATACGCAACGGATTTATGTTCAAAAACTACATCGCCAGCAACTTTTCTCTTGAACTGGCAAGATTTCTTGCAGGAAGCATCGGAATAGTGATCACTATTCCCATAAGCGCTTTTGTTTCCATCAGGATAATGAAACGAGGTGTAAAACAATGATAATAGTGCTTTCACTTATTCTTCTTGCGCTGATGATGTATGTTGACAAAAAGCGTGGATTAAAGCTTTTTGTTTCGCTTATACTGAACTTTGTTATCCTCATGGTCATATTCTATCTGATCGCACTGGGTCTTAATCCTATTATCTGTTCCCTTATCGGGTGCTTTACGGTAAGCTGCGTGATGCTGTTTTTTGTAAACGGAGAAAGCATAAAGACCATTTCCAGCATAAAATCCATAGCTGTCGTTCTTGTGATACTGTCGGTGCTCATATTCTTTATGACCTATATTTCAAGGATCGCAGGCTTCGGATACGAATCCTACGAGGAGATAAATATGTTCTCTTATGATGTGAAGCTTGATTTTACCGACATTGCAATATCAATGATACTTATCAGTCTTATTGGAGCAACTGTAGATTCCTCAATAGCCATCTCATCTGCGCTTTACGAGGTGCACGAAAACAACAGAGAGCTTTCAAAAAAAGAGCTTTTTGCATCCGCCATGAACATTGGCAAGGATATTCTTTGCACCACCACAAACACGCTTATGTTTGCATTCCTCGGAGATTTCATGACGCTGATGATCTGGTTTTATACCTGTAATTATTCTTTTTTAGAGATAGTCAACGCAAAGACCTTCGCAGCAGAGATAATCAGGATACTGTTCAGCGCAATAGGCTGTATCATTGTTATACCTATTACGGCGTACATTACCGCCGGCGCATTAAAAAAAGAGAAAAAAGCTTAAACAAAAAACAAAAGCCTGAGAGCAAGCAATTGTTCTCAGGCTTTTATATTATATCAATCTGAAATATCCGAATCGGGGACTATCATTACCGAATAATCCGGATACATTTCCTTGGTTTGCTTTGTAAGTGTTTCCAGCGCCTCTTTGCTGTCCACATCAAAGCTTATGACCACGTCAAAATGTATGGTTTTCGCCTTGGTGTCAGTATAGAACCCGTGCATCTGCAGCGCCCATTCATGGGAAAGGACCGCCTTTTGTATCCTGTTGCGTATCTGCGCCGCCTCATCGTCTGACGTATTAAAGGAGTACACGCCTACTCCGGTGAGTATGACCCCTGTTTTCTGAAAAACGTTCAGCTGGATCCTGCGGGTTATACGGTCCACCTCATCTACGGTCATATTGTCAGGCAGTTCGATATGCACCGAGCCATAGTTTCTGTTAGGTCCGTAATTGAACAGGGTAACATCGTACGCTCCCCTTACGGCATCTTCTTCACAAATAATATGTTTCAGCTTTTTGACCATTTCCGAATCGCTGCGCTGTCCAATTATATCATCAAGTGTTTCCAGCATCATCTCTATGCCTGCTTTTATAATAAAGCCTGCAATGACCACACCGATATATGCCTCAAGAGATACGCCGCTCACAAGATAGATGACCGCTGTGGCAAGGACCGACGAGGACAACACAGCATCAAACAAAGCATCCGATCCGGAGGCTGTAAGTGCGCCGGAATTGACTTTTTTGCCCTGTTTTTTTACGTATCCTCCCAGCACCAGCTTTACAGCTATGGCAACGCTGATTATTATCAGGGAAACTGCTGAATAATCCGCAGTTTCCGGGTGTATTATCTTTTTTACCGACTCGACCAGGGATGTGATACCTGCATATATAACTATGGCGGCAACCAGCATTGAGCTTATATACTCCACCCTGCCGTATCCGAGGGGGTGCTTTTTATCCGGCTTTTTCGCACCCAGCTTTGCGCCGATAATGGTTATTACCGAGGACAGGGCATCGGACAGATTGTTGACTGCATCAAGTATGACTGCTATGGAATTGGACACAAAACCCACAAACGCTTTGAACGCTGCAAGCAGCACATTTGCCGCTATTCCCACCGCACTTGTTCTTACGATTATTTTTTCTCTGTCCGCAGCAAGGACAGCTATATCCTCAGATCTTTCCGACATACGATCTCCTCCCGGGTCGAATAAAATTACATAACAGTATTATAAACCTGCACAAAAAGTTTGTCAAATCGGCGAGTGCTCACCTGCTGCGGCAGCAGTTTTATTTCAGATACTTTTCGTAGAACTCCCGGATCTTGTCAAATGGGATCACCTTTTTTTCGCCCCCGTCATACAGGTCTGTATGAACGGCATCCGGGATTATAAGAAGCTGTTTATTATCCGTGTATTTGCTGTCTTTTGTCATTGCGGCATAAGCATCCTTGCTGAAATAGCAGGAATGTGCCTTTTCGCCGTGGATCACAAGCACTGCGCTTCTTATCTCATTGCTGTACGTATTTATAGGCTGGTTCATAAAGGACATACAGCCCACAACATTCCAGCCCCCGTTGGAATTGAGCGAACGAGGGTGATAGCCTCTTTGGGTCTTATAGTAATCATAATAGTCCTTTACAAAAAACGGTGCATCGTCAGGGAGGGGGTCAACTACTCCTCCGCCAAGGGTATACTCTCCGCTTGAAAAATCCTTGGTGCGCTGAGCATTAAGCGCCGCTTTCTTTTCATATCTTTGCTCTTCGCTGTTTTCAGAGTCAAAATAGCCGTTGGCATTTACCCTTGCCATATCATACATTGTAACTGCAACGGTGGCTTTTACACGTGTATCTATCGCCGCTGCGTTTATAGACAATCCGCCCCAGCCGCATATTCCGCAGATACCGATCCTTTGGGCATCAACAACGTCCTGTACGCTGAGAAAATCCACCGCTGCCTGAAAATCCTCGGTATTTATATCGGGCGATGCCATATATCTGGGCTGACCGCCGCTTTCCCCTGTAAAGGAAGGGTCAAATGCAATTGTGACAAAGCCAAGCTCTGCCAGCGTTTGTGCATAAAGGCCGCTGCACTGTTCCTTGACTGCGCCGAAAGGTCCGCAGACTGCTACGGCAGCAAGCTTGCCCACGGCATTTTGGGGAGTATACATATCCGCAGCAAGAGTTATTCCGTAGCGGTTACGGAAGGTCACTTTCTTATGATCCACTTTTTCCGACTTTGGAAAAGTTTTGTCCCAGTCCTGTGTTAATTTTAGTGTTTGCTCGTTCATATTTCTACCTCCGTTTTTTATTCTCCGGACAGATCCGCTCTGATAAAGTGTGTAGGCTGCCATGCTTCTTTTTCGGGCAGTCCGAACTTTTCCTTGCCAAGGGCTATTGATCTCATCATAAATGTCATATTTCTTGCAAGGGTACGCATTGTGAGAAGTCCCTCGGCGTCATACGCCGCCTCGCCCATCTCTCTGCCATGTACGCTGTTCCAATAGGAGCTGGATACAACGGGCATGGAGCTTATGGTAAAATACTTATTAAGCTCGTCAAAAGTCGCTGAACAGCCGCCTCTGCGTGCTACTGCGATACTTGCTCCGACTTTCATGGTTTTATCAAACGAGGTGCTGTAAAACAGTCTGTCCAGGCAGGCAATAAGCGTTGCATTTGCCGAGGCGTAATACACAGGCGTTGCCACCACTAATCCGTCAGCTTCTTTGAACTTGGGGGCGATCAGGTTTACCGCATCGTCAAAGACGCACTTTCCCAGCCGGGAACACTTACCGCAGGCTATGCAGCCTCTTATGGCATTTGCACCTATCTGCACCACCTCGGTCTGAACGTCCTGGTCTTCAAAAGTTTTTACAAGCTCCTTCACGGCGATGGAGGTATTGCCGTTGACTCTTGGACTTGCGTTGATAATAAGTACCTTCATACGATCTCTCCTTTACCAGTTTTCATATCGTTTGCCGGTATTCAGCTCCAGCATTTTTTTCATTTCTTCTCCGCTCAGCTCAAAGTCGAATATATTGTAGTTTTCAAGTATATGATCCGGATCCTTTGAGCCGGGGATAGTCACATATCCTGCTTGCAGATGCCAGCGCAGGATAACCTGTGCCGGAGTTTTGTTATGAGCCTTGGCGATATCCTTTATCGTCTGATCGCCAAAAAGATCCTGTGTATGGCCCCTGCCACCGAAGGGGTACCAGGACTCAACCACGGTCCCATACCGGGCTGCATATTCTCGCAGCTCGGCGTTCTGATAAAAGGGGTGGTTTTCATTCTGCACCACCGCAGGCATTATATCCCCTGCGGAAACTACCCTGTCAAACTCCTTGGGTGTGTAGTAGTTTGAGATGCCTATGGAGCGGAGCTTTCCGTCCTTGACTCCCTTGCATAGCGCCTTATAGACCTCCTCATCGCCCTTTCCGGACTGATGTATAAGCATAAGATCTATATACTCCACACCCAGCTTTTCAAGGGACTCATCTATGGACTTATATGCTCTGTCATAGTTTGAGGGCATTACTTTTGTGGTTATAAAAACATCTTCACGCTTTACGATCCCCTCGAAGATCGCCTTTTTCAGACCGCTGCCAACACCTTTTTCGTTGCCGTAATACTGGGCTGTGTCAATAAGGCGGTATCCGTCTTTGATGGCGGTATAGACCGAGTTCTCGGCAGTGGCATCGTCCAGTGTCCACGTTCCAAGTCCAAGCAGGGGCATTTCATATCCGCTGTTAAGTGTAACGGTCTTTTTGGCAAAGTCAAACTTATTATTTGCACTTTGCACCTTTACGGTTTTCAAGGAAAACCCCACCTTGACGCTGCCCTCTCCAAGAGCCTGTTCAAGCTCTGAGGTATCTTTTATATGGCCGATCTTGGTATAACTGTATGAGGAGGAAAAGCTCTTATAGAATATCACTAAACAGTTATCCTGATAAAGCATCACATCTCCCTTGTTGATGTTGCCCACCTTAACAGGTATACTGGGGAGCGAGCTGTCAAGATAATGATACTTTTCATTTCCGTTAAGTTCACTCATTTCAAGCTGTGCAGGAAGAAGCTTTTTCAATGCCGAAACGGTTTCATTTTCTTCAAGACTCACCTGAAAGGTCTTATTTCCGGCGGATAATTCCATAACAGTCTCACTTTCTATCATTTCCGGTGCTGCTGAGCTTGGGTCGGTTTTTTCCGGATCCGCAGCGCTTTCAGCGGAGCTGCTGTAACTGCTGCTCATAAGCTCATGCTGTCTTTCGATCACTTCTTTGTTTTTTCCCTCTGACTGAGAATTACAGCCGCTCAGAAGCACACCTGCCGCCAGGGCTGTTATAAAAAAACTATCTTTTTCATTTCACTTCATCCCGTTTCATCTTATGCACCAGATAATCAAGGCAGCTGATGCTGTGTTCTTTTGCGTGTACCTCATCAAGAAGTTCTCTGCGGTGCTGTGCAAGCATCTTTTCACACTGTTTTTTGTCGCACATACAACAGTCAAACTCCTTTATAAATTTATCGTCGCACCCTGCGTCGATAAGGTTTTGTCTGATGCTGTCGTCCAATTATAACACCTCTGTTTCATCGTTTTTTTCAGTATAACACACCCGGTGCAAAATTACAAATACCTATATCAAATATACGCTTATGCTTGACAGTAATATTCAGGCTGTGTTATAATCTATGTAAAAAGGGGGCGTTTGTATGGATATTCGTGTGCTGAAATATTTTCTTGCTGTGGCTCGGGAGCAAAGCTTCTCGGTTGCTGCACAAAGGCTTTTCCTTTCCCAGCCTACTCTTTCAAGGCAGCTCAGCGAGCTTGAGTCCGAGCTTGGAAAGCCGCTGTTTATCCGTTCAAACAAGGGTGTTACTCTGACCGATGAGGGAATGATGCTTCGCAAGCGTGCCGAGGAGATAGTAGAGCTTGTTGAAAAGACCGAGCAGGAGATAAAGCAAAGCAGCGATAACATATCCGGGACCGTATACATAGGTGCCGGTGAGACTTACGCTGTGAAACTTATTGCAGATACCGCACGAGAGCTAAAGACCGACTACCCTCAGATCCAGTACAGCTTTTTCAGCGCAGACGGCACAAGCGTGCTTGAAAGGCTGGACAAGGGACTGCTTGATTTCGGGCTTGTGTTTCAGCAGGCGGACAGGACAAAATACGAATCCATCGAGATCCCCCTGCATGACATATGGGGCGTACTTATGCGCCGGGACGGACCCCTTGCACACAAACGGTCCGTGGCTCTTAAAGATATTTCGGGGCAGTCGCTGCTTATCCCCCGTCAGCCCAACCACAGCACCATGCTTTCAGACCTGATATCGCAGCATGCTCCTTCATCTCACATAGCCGCAGAGTACAATCTTATCTACAACGCCTCGGTCATGGTCCGTGAGGGTATGGGCTGCGCCATTACTCTTGACAAGCTGATAAATGTAAGCGGAGACAGCGAGCTATGCTTTGTACCCTTTGACCCGCCAATGGAAGCGGTATGTCATTTTATCTGGAAGCGCTATCCGGTCTTTACAAAAGCTGCAAGCACTTTCCTTGAAAAATTCAAAAGCGTGCTGGAAAAAAGCAATACATGAAAATATCAAAAATCCCGTGAGCGAAAAACTCGTTCACGGGATTTTTTACGATCATATTATATCTTCATCCGGCTGCTGTCCGTCGTGTGCTTTCCAGGCGCAGGGTGTTATCTGCATATCGGTAAACACCGCTTTGAAGCTGGAATCCTCGGGGCTGCAGGCGTAGATACCAAAGCTTATCTCCCCTGCTCCCTCAAGCATATGACAAACACGCATCTGAGAAAAGTTTTTGCCGTCCTGAGAACACTCGATGCAATAATCGTCCTCTCTGCGGCTGAGGCGGTACCACATTGTTTTCACATCCGCAGGTATGGCAGTGGTCGCCCAGTCTGAATAGCCATGATTGGTGACCACGGAACCAAGGTGCTCGAAACGGTCATTTTCATATTCCACTGATGCTTTTAACCAGTTTTCAGAGTCAAGATACATAACTATCCCACACTGATCAAAGCGGCGGCTGCTTCGGGTAAAGTCGGTCTTTACAATAAAGGAAAAATATTTTTCCTCTGTTTTCATCTGAAGCACCGGAGCATTATCGTTGCGGAAATGATAGTATGTTCTTTGCCAAAGGTCGGTAAATGGTCCGGTGGTTATTTCCACCTTGTGGTCATCTGCGTAAAACTCAAGGGGCTGTCTTGTCCACTCCATTTTCTTTATATCCATCATTAACTCCATTTCGCTTCTTACCAGTTGGTTTTGTCCGGATCCATCGAAAGTCCGACGCAGCCTGTCAGGCCGGATATCATCAGGACATCTTCCTTTGTCAGCTCAAAATCAAAAACATCAAGATTTTCTTTTATCCTTTCGGCACTCACCGATTTAGGCAGAGGCAGCCACCCGTTTTGCAGGCTCCAGCGGATACAGATCTGTGCGACGGATCTGTTATACTTTTGTGCAAGAGCTTTCATCTGCTCAACGCTGAATATTTTTCCTGTTCCAAGGGGGCTGTACGCTTCAAGGAGCATACCCCTGTTTTTGCAATACTCAACAAGCTCGCTTTGGGTCTCGCCGGGACACAGGCGTATCTGGTTCACCATAGGCGGTATCTTTGCGCTTTTCATAAGCTCGTCGATATGGTGCTGACGGAAATTGCTTATGCCGATGGCTCTTATTTTTCCTGCCTCATAAAGCTCTTCAAAAGCTTTCCACGTTTCAGCGTTTGTCTTTTGCCAGCTGCTGCGGTACTCAAGGGGGTTGGGCCAATGTATCAAAAACAGATCCACATAATCGGTCCCCAGTTTTTCCAGGGTCTTTTCAAACGACGAGATTGTATTGTCGTATCCATGCATAGGATTGTCCAACTTTGAGGTTATGAACACCTCTTCACGGGGTATGCCGCTTTTTTTCACAGCCTCTCCCACCGCTTGTTCGTTTCTGTAGCCCTGGGCGGTATCAATATGGCGGTAGCCTGCTTGCAAGGCTGTTAAAACAGCTTCTGTCCCGGTTTTGTCTCCCGGAGTCTGCCAGGTGCCAAAGCCGATCACCGGAATGCTGACTCCGTTTAAAAGTGTATAATTTTCCATAGCCTTTCTCTCCTTTTTTATTAAGCAAGAGTATACCATATTCACTGGGGAAAGTCAATCCGGGCGCAGCAATATCCGGTGTTTTGTGCCATTGCTTAATATACAAAGCACGCCCGGAAAATACATTCCGGGCGTATGAGATCATTTCAGCTTTGCGTAATCCTCATCCGATACAGCCTCGCACCACTTGGTGCTTGTTTTCTCTCCCTGCACCTCAATGGCAAGGTGTGAAAACCAGCTGTCAGGTGCGGCACCATGCCAATGCTTTACCCGGGGAGGGATATTTACAACATCTCCGGGTCTAAGCTCTCTTGCAGGGCTTACCCACTGCTGGTAATATCCACGCCCTCCCACGCAGATAAGCATTTGTCCACCGCCGCTTTCGGCGTTATGGATATGCCAGTTATTGCGGCAGGCAGGCTCAAAGGTCACGTTGAACACAGGTACCTGCTCGGAGGAAATGGGGGCAAGGTAGCTTTGTCCCACAAAGTATTCTCCGTAAGGATTTGCCTCCCCTATGGGGAAAAGCAGGGTATTTTGATACCTGTCCTTTTCGGTAAGGGCAGGCTCCTGCTGTGAGTATACCTCCTTGGCGATATTGAACACCGCCCAGGCGTGGGGCCAACCGGCATAAAAAGCAGTATGGGTTATCACCGCTGCCATTTCAGCCTGTGAAACGCCGTGGTCTTTTGCATTTTGTATGTGGTAACGGATAGAGTTATCCGTTACGCCCTGGGACATAAGCGCAACAACGGTGATGATCGACCTTGTTTTCAGGTCGATATCGGTATTGTTCCAGTTCTCTCCAAAAAGCACATCGTCGTTAAAGTGTGCAAATTCGGGGGCAAACTCACCAAGTGCATTTCTGCCTGCTGTCTGTACTATTTTTTCACTCATTTTTATTCCTCCTGTCATATCACAAAGATCTGCCCAGTTCATAGGCATCATCGGGATATTTACTGTTTCTTGTCATCGACGGGCTCCCGCAGCCGTGACCCAGGACCATTCCCATGTCTTGGAAATTGATATAGCGAACCAGGGTCTTATAATGTGCCTGAAGCGCATCAAAGGTCCAGCTTTGGGAATTCCACGCCACCGCAAGCAGCGCAGACTTCAGATGCCTGCGGTTAAGGCTGCTGTTATAGGCACAGAACCGATCTACGACTGCTTTGAGCTGTGCTGTCATACCGTAGTAATACAGCGCAGTTGCAAACACCACCATATCCGAAGCCAACAGTTTTTGTCTTATAATTTCCACATCGTCCTTCTGGACGCAGGGGCCTTCATACCCGCACTTTACACAGCCTATGCAGGGGTGGATATCCTTGTGGCACACATCTATCACCTCAACGCTGTGTCCGCTTTGTTCAGCGCCCTTTTTGAAGTTTTCCACCAGTATGCTTGTGGAACCGTTTTTATTGGGGCTACCCATAAGAACTATTATTTTCATAGCTGCCTCACTTTGTTTTAACGTTATTATCTTTAAGCCATTGGGACACATCCTGGGGCATACTTTCCCCACCCGAATAGTGTACCGACAGCCCCTCTCCCATCACCGAATCCGGCGCCATTTTTGCTATGGCTGTAAGACTTTGTCCGAAGCGTCCGCCGCCATGTGAACAAAACGGGATTATCCTCTTGCCGGACAGATCATATCTCTCAAGGAACGTTGCTATCGGCATAGGGATAGATGCCCACCAGTTAGGATAGCCCAGCAGCACCGTATCATATCCGCTCACATCAACGCTTCCGTTTATCTTTGGTCTTGCCTGTTTATGCTGATCCTCCTGCGCCTGCATAAGCACCGTATTGTAATCGGTGGAATAGGGCGTTTGCAGGGTTATCTCAAAGACATCGGCACCTGTTTGTTTTTGTATCTCGTTTGCTATGCCACGGGTGTTTCCGCTCCAGGAATAATAAACGATGAGCACTTTTTCAGAGCTGCTTTGCTTTGCGCCTTGTTCTTTTGCTGCAACAACTCCGCTTACGGCTGCGGCGTTTCTCACCAGGCGCACTCCAAGGTTATAGCTTTTCATATCGGACTGCCCTGCGGCTCTGTATGCGCTTCGCATATTCTTGGCAAAGTCGTTCCATCCGCCGCCTCGGTACACGTGTCTTGTGCCTGACTGTACGCCTGTGGGATCTTGTTTTTGAGAGACATCATATTCTCCATAGTAGTCCCAGCACCACTCGTTCACATTTCCGTGGCAGTCAAAAAGATCCCAGGCATTCGCCTTAAACGATCCCACGTCCACGGTGGTGTTACGATACTCTCCCGGCTTAGCCTCAAGGGGAGAATTATCAAAATAGTTTTCCTCTATCTCGTATGGATAATGTCCGTAGAAATTAGCATCCTGAGCGCTGAGTGAATGCTGAGTGTTAAACGGGGTCTCACTCCCTGCCCGGCAGGCATATTCCCACTCAGCTTCGGTGGGAAGCCTGTACCCATTGGCTGATCTATCCCATCTGACCTGTTCGTCTGTAACGGTATAGGCAGGTGTAAGGCCGGAGGCTTTGCTCCTTGCGTTGGCATAGTTCACGGCATCGAGCCATGATATATTATCCACAGGGAGCTTTTTCCCCTTAAAGGTACTTGGATTGCTGCCCATTATGCTTTCATAATCCCACTGAGTGGTTTCAAAGGGATCTATGTAAAAAGCACTTACGCTCACCTCATGCTGCTTTTCATCGTTTATTCGCCAGTTCTCACTTTCCGGGCTCCCCATTTTATAGCTGCCTGCATTTATAAGGACAAAGCCGTCTTTATCCGGCTTATCCCGGCTTATTTCATCCCTTGGTGCGCTTTGGACACTTTGAGTCGCTGTCTGCGGCAAGGGTGCGTCCTGCCACGATCCCGGCGTTTCCTGTGTGCCTTTATTCTTCAGAGCAAATATCATCACAGCTGCCGCCAGTATCACTGCCGCAAGCCAGGCTATGGGTTTAAGTATATCCGCCTTGCTATTATGCTTTTGGCAGAACTTTGCGAGAGTATGTCCCACAAACGCCCAGAAAAGCAGCATCGCAAGATTTTCAACAACCACAAGCCATTTTGCTTTTTCATAATCAAGAAAAGCAAAGTGGGTCTTAAAAAGCATATAGTTGATTATTTCGCCTTTGAAAAAAAGATATCCGCCCCATGCAGCAGCTGCGGCGAAAAGGGAAAGCACCGGGGACTTTACTTTGTTGGAAAACTTGAATTTTACTGTCATAGAGCGCAGGTGCAATCCCACGTGGACGCCCATAAGGGTGAATGTCCAATAAGAGAGTGCGAGATGGAGCTTCCGTGCGCTCATAACGTTTATTGTACCGTACAAAAAGGGAACGGCATGGCCGCTCATGGACATTCCGCTTAGCGCAGTAACTGCAAACGCTCCAAGCAGCAGCACATCGCCTGCGGTCAGTATTATTCTGTATGGGGTATATTTGCCCTTGAAAAGAGATCTGTACCATTTGTAATTAAGTATATGATGACATATTACTATTACCGTCATGGCTATACCCAGCCATTCGTGAAGCCAGTCACCGGTAACCTGGTACGCCATTATCAAAAGCACAAGGACAGTCAGCACAACGTCAACTATCCTTTTTATAAGATTTGTTTTCGTATGCATAAACTGTCCCTCCGTACTATACATTATTCAAGTCCGTCGATCCACTGGCTTATCTTTTCCTTTGAGATGCCTCCGTCAAGTCTTCCGCCGGAAAGCCAGTTGCCCTGACCCGACTGTTTCTCCAGATTTTTTCCGCTGCTGCCTATTGAGCTGCCGCCGGAGGTGCAAAAAGGTATGACTGTTTTTCCGTCAAGCTTAACGCTCTCAACAAATGTACTCATTATTCTCGGTGCATCACCCCACCAGATCGGATAGCCGATATACACTTTTTTGTATCCGCTTATATCCGGAAGATCTCCGGCGATCTTGGGCCTTGCATTTGCATCGTTCATCTCAATGGTCGTGCGGCTCTTGTCGTCGTGCCAGTTAAGATCTTGTGAGGTATATTTTTCCTGAGGAACTATCTCATAAATATCTGCGTCTGTTACCTGGGCGATCTTCTCGGCAACTCCCTTAGTGGTGCCTGTTGCGGAGAAATAGACCACAAGGGTATCCTTGCCTGAGCCGCTTTTGTCTTTTATACTCTCCTGCGCTTTTGAGCTTTCAGCCCCGGAGGTTTCCGCCGTAGAGCTTTCGGTAGCTTTTGATCCCGTTTCAGCCTTTTGAGATGACTGAGTGCCGGCGGCTTCCGACGCTGCTGTTTCTGAGCTTTCCGCAGAGCTGCTTGATGAGCCGCAGGCGGTAAGCATCAGCATTGAAGCTGCTATTATTGTAAAAAACATCTTTTTGATCTTCATGTTGATTCTCCTTTTGTCGTTGTGCCGCAGATCATGTCTTATCTGCACGATTTGCTGTTTTGGTACATCTATATAATACCACAGCTTTGCTACGATTACAAATACTTATATCAAATATTCAGCCATGCTTGCCGGTTATATCGCATCAAGCTTTTGCCCATAAAAAAAGAGGGGAGATCTTCCCCTCTCTTTTTTAGAAGTATTACTTTATATCTTTTTTGTTATACAGCTTTGTTGTGAAATACAGCAGAACAACTACTGTGATTATGCCGACTATCAGCGCTCGCAGCATACAGCCCTCGTCGTTGAGGTTCGTACGGTAGAGGCTGTCTGGCATATAATCTGAAAGCTCGAAATCCTTTTTGAACTTAAACAGCTTGTTAATACCTGCGGAGATGCCCGTATAAGCAAGTCCTGTAAAGCCTGCGCCGCACAGGATCGCAACTATCGTACCTGCGACATTTGAGCCGATCGCTGTGGTAAGCAGCAGCACCAATGCGCAAAGTCCCGTGAGCAGTATCCATTTTATCGCAAATTCAGCGAGCACAGACCCCATGCCGAATATCTTTTCCTCGGCCCTGGTCAGAGTCTCCTCATCAAAATCTCCTGCGACACTCATATTGAACACTATATGTCTGCCGACCAGCAGCTGACCTATGGTGTTGCCGATAACAGTAACTGCATAGAACAGCAGCGTTGTGAACTGGATCACTACGAATTTGGAGATTATGGTGTGACCTCTGCTGGGAAGCTGACCTGCGATATTCTTGATGTAGCCGTGCTGGATATCAGCATAGCAGAACCACACGATGCAAAGCAGGAACACTGCCGTACAGACAGTTCCGAGCTGGTCTGCGAGGACATTGCCGAAGTGGAAGGTGTTGTCCCATTCACCAAGCTGTGCAAGAGCCTTTTCGGGATCTTCATTCTGCTCTGCAAGCTTTTTGCCGAGGTTGAACATTATCTTTCCGAGCGGTCCTTCGATCAGATTCATAAAGAACACGATAATGAGGCAGACCTTGAACGACATTGATTTAACGAGTCTGTAAAGGTCCATTCTGATAACGTTACCCATTATGCTCACCTCCTGTAAGACTGAGATAGTAGTCCTCAAGAGATACGCTGTTGACATAGAGCTCCTTGAGGGGAACATCAGCTTTTACGATAGCCGCTGCCATTTTGTCACTGTCTTCGAGTCTTTCACCGACACGCAGCACTCCGTCCTCGTCGATAGAGGTCTGTGTGATGCCGATGCCCGAGAGCGCTTTTATTGCACCGTCGTTATCGGGCGTTTTTATTGCCACGAACTGGCCGCAGCGTGACATAAGCTCGTCATTTGTAAACTGCTCTATCAGCTTTCCCTCGTGGATTATGCCGTAGGAATCTGCGAGCTTTGCAAGCTCCTCGAGGATATGGCTGGATATCATTATGGTGATGCCCTTTTCGTCACGCAGCTGTGCGAGGGTATGTCTTACCTCAACGATTCCCTGCGGGTCAAGTCCGTTGATAGGCTCGTCAAGGATTATCATTGAAGGCTCACCAACAAGTGCAAGTGCGATGCCGAGTCTCTGGCGCATACCCAGAGAATACTCCCCTGCGCCTTTTTTATCGGATACGTTTTCAAGTCCGACGATTTTCAGCAGGTTGTCAAGGTAGTTATCCTTTTTATAGTCAACGCCCATTGCCAGACACTTGATCTTCAGATTCTCCCTTGCACTGCGCTTGGGGTAAAGACCCGGGTGCTCGATCAGAACGCCGACCTTATTCATCATTTTTCTCATTTCAGCGCCTGTTTTGCCGAACAGCGAATAAGTTCCGCTCGTTGGGTTCGACAGACCGCTTATCATTCTCATTATTGTGGTTTTTCCTGCGCCGTTTCGCCCGATAAGACCGTAGATCTCGCCCTCACGGATATTGATATTGATATCCTTGGCGGCGTCCTTTTTCCCATAGGTCTTTGTCAGGTTCTGCGTCTGCATTATATATGCCATTTGCATTACCCTCCGTTTTCTTCATTTTGCTGACTATCCTTGTTTTATGCTGATAAATTATTATATCATAACCCTGCACTTATGTCAAGCAAGACCGCAGCGCATCCTCCATGAAAAACACTCTCACAAGCCCTTTTGGGCAAAGATCATACAGGCTGCTCAGAGGTTGTCCCTTTGATTTTTACCGTTACCATCCTCTCAAGCTCTCCTGCGGCGCTGCTGAGGGAGTGCTGTGCGGCTTTGATACAACATATCTGCCTTTGGGGCAGCTTATCTTTCAATTTGAGTCTGATGACACCCTGTACGCCGTTAAGGAACGGTTCCGGGACAAAACCGATCCCAAGTCCGCTTCTGACCATAGGCAGGATCATATCGGCAGTAGCCACCTCAATATCCGGGTCAAATGCTACACCGTTTTGTACAAACAGGTCACGGTACATATCATAGCTCTTTGTTCCCTCACTCAAAGTGATAAGGGGATAGTTCGCTATATCGTTATACCCCAGAGCTTTTTTAGCAAGATGTTCAAGTTCCGGCGAGCACACGGGTATCTCACGGATCTTTCGTATATTTAC
This sequence comes from uncultured Eubacteriales bacterium, assembly GCA_900319075.1. Lineage (GTDB taxonomy): Bacteria > Bacillota > Clostridia > Oscillospirales > Ruminococcaceae > Hominimerdicola. The sequence goes on along the minus strand of ONMZ01000015.1, from coordinate 10,979 downwards.
CCCTTTCAGTCCCTTCATATCACTTGTGGGAGTTGTGACAAATGCAATGTCCACAAGACTTTTGTGCAAAGCTGAAATTGCCTGAGGAGTTGAAAAGTTTGATATTTTCAGCTTGACACCGCTGTATTTTTTGTGAAACTCTGCAAGAACAGGCAGCAAAAAACATCGCAGCGCTATTTCGCTGGCTCCTATGGATATAATGCCCGATCGCAGCGTCTTGTGCAGGGCAAGCTCCTCCTCGCCTTTATTTATCTGTTCCACAGCCGGTTTTATGTGCTCATACAATTTCTGTCCTTCCGATGTGAGCTTTACACCTCGGTTTGTGCGTATAAACAGCGTACAGCCAAGCTGGGATTCAAGTATACTCACCGCTCTGGTAATGTTAGGCTGATTGCTTGTAAGGGCGTTTGCCGCCCTTGTAAAGCTGCCGTATCTGACAACATAGTAAAATATCTTATAATGATCGTAGCTGATATTCATACAAATTCTCCATATAAAAATTATATATCAGATATGTTAAATATATATTTTACATATCCCTGAAAATCAATTATACTATACTTCGGGATCAAAGTCAACAGTGTGAATGGAAAGGGAGAATCTATAATGACCAAAGACCTGACGGTGGGACGCTCAGACAGGGTTTTGTGGAAATTTTGTCTGCCGCTTTTGGGAAGCATAATTTTTCAGCAGCTTTATAATATTGCCGACAGTTTTGTTGCAGGTAAGTTTATCGGAGAGGAGGCTCTTGCTGCGGTAGGCAACAGCTACGAGATAACCCTTGTGTTCATTGCGTTTGCATTCGGCTGCAACATTGGCTGTTCGGTGATCGTATCACAGCTTTTCGGTGAAAAGCGTCTGAAGGACATGAAGACCGCAGTTTACACCACCCTTATTGCAGGAGGTGTGCTTTGTCTTGCGCTTATGATCGCAGGGCTTATTTTTTCCCGGGACCTGCTTGAAATAATAAACACTCCGGATAACATTATGGTGCCGTCCGAGCAGTATCTCATAATTTACATATGGAGCCTGCCGTTTGTATTTTTTTACAACATTGCAACGGGAATCTTCTCCGCTCTCGGAGATTCACGCACGCCCTTTATTTTTCTTGCGGTGTCCTCAGTTTCAAACATAGCTGTGGACATTCTGTTCGTAACAGCGTTTAACATGGGGGTTGCAGGAGTTGCATGGGCAACGCTTATTTGTCAGGGAGTAAGCTGTGTGCTTGCTGTGACGGTGGTTTTCAAAAGATTTTCAAAGATCAAAACGGATGAAAAAGCTGCTGTTTTTTCACGCAAGCTCCTTGGAAAGATAGCCGCTGTTGCCGTTCCAAGCATACTCCAGCAGAGTTTTATCTCTGTGGGTAATATCATCATCCAAGGTATCATAAACAGCTTTGGCTCCGGCGTTACCGCAGGCTATGCAGCATCTGTCAAGCTCAATAATCTTGTAATAACCTCCTTCACCACCCTTGGAAACGGTGTATCTAATTTCACCGCACAAAACATCGGTGCAGGCAAGCCTCATAGAGTTTACGAAGGCTTTAAGGCAGGTATAAAACTGGTCTGGGTGATCTGTATACCGATAGTTGCGCTTTATCTTTTCGCAGGCAGACATCTTGTATATCTTTTCCTTGACAAGCCCACCGATACCGCCATGACAGTGGGAGTCAGGTTTTTGCAGATAGTTTCCCCCTTTTATTTCATCGCATCTTTAAAGCTTATATCCGACGGAGTTTTACGAGGCGCACAGCTTATGAAACAGTTTATGTCTGCCACGTTCACCGATCTGATACTGCGTGTTGTGCTTGCCAAGGTGCTTTCGTCATTTTGGGGTACAACAGGCATATGGGCAGCGTGGCCAATAGGCTGGACTGTGGCAATGGTGATGTCGGTGGTGCTGTGCAGAAGGGAAATGAATTTTTCGGGCATGAAAAAGAATACCGATCCGCCCTTATGCAAGGCGGAAAAGCAGGTATGACCCCTCTTTGTCCGGTATATACGATAGTTAAGGAAGGCTGCTGCACTTACCAAAAAGTACGGCAGCCTTTCCCCTTTTTTTATTGGCACGCAGTAAAAAATACAGGGGCCTTTGTGAAATAACTTAACCTTGATTTAACATTACTGTACTTTTCATTTTTACATTACCGTGTTATACTTTTCTCGTTTGGAGCGTGATAAAATGCTGATATACATAGTGGAGGATGAGGATAATATCAGAGAGCTTGAGGGCTACGCACTTGAAAAGAACGGCTATGAAGTTGCCTCCTTTGAAAATGCCAATGATTTTTACATTGCCCTTGAAAAGCAGTGCCCCGATCTGATATTGCTTGACATAATGCTCCCCCGCCAGGACGGACTTGAGGTTTTGAAAAAGCTTCGCAGCGATCTCAGATACCGGCATTTACCTGTTATTATCATCTCTGCAAAAACCACTGAGATCGACAGGGTAAAAGGGCTTGATCTTGGTGCAGATGACTATATGTGCAAACCGTTCAGCGTTATGGAAATGGTGAGCCGTGTCAGGGCACGTCTGAGAAACGTCCCCGGCGCAGACAGCGAAACACTGAGCTTTGAAGGGATAGTAATGTCACAGGATACAAGGACCGTGAGTGTGAACGGTGCTGCGGCGGAGCTGACATACAAGGAGTATGAGCTGTTGAAAATGTTTCTTTCAAACCCACGGATCGTACTTCGCCGTGATGATATCCTTAATAATATATTGGGACACGACAGTACCGGGCGAACCCTTGATGTCCATATCCGTACCCTCAGAAACAAACTCGGGGACCGGGGCAGATATATTATTACAGTTCGCAATGTAGGCTATAAACTGGACAAGGATGAGTAAGTATGGAAAGGAAAATAAATCTGCATCTGTTTTACATGGGTGTTGTTACGGCCATCGTCGGGATACTTATCACAACGGTGATCTATTATCACTTTTTCCGCTCTGAGACCAGACAGACCCTTGCTCACGAATGTCAGCTTGTAGCGGAAAGCTACCGGGATATTTCTTCACCTGATAAGCTGTCAAGATTCTCGGGAAAGGATCTTCGCATCACCCTTATCGACAAGGGGGGAAAGGTGCTTTATGAAAGCGACGCCGATGCCGAAAACATGACCAACCACCTTGACCGTCCCGAGATCATATCCGCAATAGAAAACGGAAGCGGAACGGATACAAGGCTTTCTGATACCATCGGTATCGAGGACTATTACTACGCTCTGCGGCTGGAGGACGGAAATATCCTTAGGGTGTCTATTCAGGCCCATTCTATATTTGCGCTTTTTGAACGTTCCCTGGTACTTATACTTATTATAATACTGGGTATCGTTGTCGTTTCGATGCTTGTGTCTGTGAAACTGACAAACAATCTTATTGCGCCCTTTCGCAGGATACCACAGCTTATCAGGACAAACTCGCCCCCTGAGGAAAGCGGCATCTACCCAGAGGTAATACCCCTTGTGGAGGAAATACGCAACGCAAGAAACGCACAAAGTGAAATGCGCCAGGAGTTTACTGCGAACGTATCTCACGAGCTGAAAACGCCTCTTACGTCAATTTCAGGCTATGCAGAGCTTATCGAATCGGGAATGGCACAAGGCGCTGACAGCGTGGAATTTGCAGGCAAGATCAAAAAAGAGTCTGCCCGTATGCTTACGCTTATCGGGGATATATTGCGCCTGTCCGAGCTTGACAGCATCGGGGACGCACCACTTGATGAACAGGCAGATCTTAAAGCGATCGCCGAGGAATGCAAAGAAAGACTGTCACAGCAGGCACAAAGCCGTGGTATCATGATAACTGTCAGCGGAGATAATACAGTCATCACCGCAAGCAGGTCAGAGCTTTGCGAGCTGGTCTACAACCTTGTGGACAATGCCATAAAATACAACCGTGAAAACGGCAACATAGATATAGAGATAAAAGGTAAAACGCTTACGGTAAAAGACACCGGTATCGGCATACCCGGGGAAAGTATCCCACGGATATTCGAGCGGTTCTATCGTATCGACAAGAGCCGCAGCCGTGCAAAGGGCGGCACAGGTCTCGGACTTTCTATCGTACAGCATATAGCACAGCATCACGGTGCACAAATAAATGTGGAAAGCACCGTGGGCGTGGGAACAAGCATAACCGTCACGTTCAAGTGAACATAATGAAATGGAAGTCGTAAAAAATGGATCTTTTTTTGAATATACTGCTGCTTGGGGCAGGCTTTCTCGCACTTATCAAAGGTGCAGACTTTTTTGTAGACGGAAGCTCTGCACTTGCAAAGAATTTCAAGGTCCCCGGTGTCGTTATCGGACTGACCATCGTTGCAATGGGAACAAGCGCACCTGAGCTTGCTGTCAGCACTTCGGCAGCTATCAAAGGAGCTAACGAGATCGCACTGAGCAATGTTACAGGGTCAAATATTTTCAATCTCCTGGGAGTGCTGGGCATATGCGCTATGATACGCCCCCTGCCCATTGAACCGGTCATTATGAAACGTGATTTCCCGCTGTCTATCGTGATCTCTCTGCTGACCCTGGGGGCAGTTGGACTGCCGTCGTTATTGAATGGGAAAATCACCTCTGCTGCCATGAGCGATAATGTGGGGCAGATCAGCAGGATATTCAGCATTATCCTTATGGTGATCTTTATAACCTACATCGCATTGCTGATACGCTCGGCGAGAAGATCGCCTCAGCCGGAAGAATCCGGTGAGATCACCCCTTTGTGGAAATGCGCTGTGCTGATACTTATCGGACTTGTTTGTATCATCGCCGGAGGGCAGTTTGTTGTAAACAGCGCAAAAGCCATTGCATCCGCCTTCGGAATGTCAGAGACCCTGATCGGACTGACAATCGTAGCGATAGGTACATCTCTTCCGGAACTGGTAACTTCGGTGGTTGCGTCACGCAAAGGTGAAAACGGACTTGCTGTGGGAAATGTGGTAGGGTCAAACATCTTTAATCTCCTTTTTATTCTCGGAGTATCAGGGACGATCCACCCTATCGCCGTAAATTTCGCATCTGTAACTGATCTTGCGGTACTTGTTGCCGTAAGTTTTATAACGATGATCTTTGCAAGAACAAAAAATATCGGCAGGACTGAAGGTGGAATAATGGTACTGATCTACGCTGCTGATGTTGTATTTGCTGTGCTGCGTTAGCTTCGGGGGGGAATTATTATGAACATTTTTTCCATATGCACCTTATGCGGAGGTCTTGCATTCTTTTTATTCGGTATGCACGTTATGTCACAAAGCCTGGAGAAGATCGCAGGAGGCAAACTGGAAACCACTTTGAAAAAGATGACCTCCAACCCCTTCAAGAGCCTTGCTCTTGGCGCAGGCATTACTATCGCTGTTCAGTCCTCATCGGCTATGACGGTAATGCTGGTGGGACTTGTCAATTCGGGGATAATGCAGCTTGAACAGACCGTGGGCGTTATAATGGGCTCCAACATCGGCACGACCCTGACAGCATGGCTGCTCAGCACCACAGGCATTAAAAGCGGCAATATTTTCTTATCTATGCTCAAGCCTGAAAACTTCGCTCCGGTGATCGCCCTTATCGGTGTGGTTATGATAATGATGAGCAAAAAGAAAAAGCGTCAGGATATCGGTACGATCATGGTGGGTTTTGCTGTGCTGATGTTCGGAATGGAGCTGATGAAAAACGCAGTTTCACCTCTTGCAGAGATGGAAGGCTTTTCAAACCTGATGACAGCTTTTAAAAACCCCATACTCAGCGTGCTGTTCGGCGCATTATTTACCGGGGTTATTCAGTCATCAGCTGCATCTGTGGGCATATTGCAGGCGCTTTCCATGACAGGCGCTATCTCTTATTCAATGGCAATACCTATCATTATGGGACAAAATATCGGCACCTGCGTAACGGCACTTTTGTCCTCTATTGGCGTAAACAAGAACGCCAAGCGTGTAACGGTGGTGCATATGTCTTTCAATATTATAGGAACTATCGCCTGTCTGACAGTATTTTACGGTCTTAACGCAGTATTTAATTTCAGCTTTGTTGAAAAGCCTATCGGCGTTGTGGAGATCGCCGCAGTCCATTCGATCTTCAATATTGTGACCACGCTTTTGCTGCTGCCTTTTACAAATCAGCTTGTCAAACTTGCAAAAAAGGTCGTTCCCGATGCAAAAGGGGAAGAAAGCTCAGTTTTGCTGGACAAGCGTCTTATCTCAGCGCCCCCTCTTGCCGTATCACAGTGCAAGGAGCGTACCGATGAAATGGCTCAGACCGCCAAAGCCGCTTTACACGAAGCGCTATATTCCCTGTTCGAGTGTGATGAAAAAACTGCAAAGAGCGTAGAAGAAAAGGAACAGACTCTTGATAAAATGGAAGATAATCTCTCCGCTTTTCTTCTTGAGCTGTCACCGGTAAGTCTTACAGACTCAGACAGCCTTATCGTTACCGAGCTTCTCCACAGTATCGGTGATTTTGAACGCATCGGCGACCACGCTATCAATATTATCCAGATCGGACAGCAGATGAATAATAACGATCAGCGCTTTTCCGATAATGCCCGGACAGATTTCACCACATTGTTTGCAGCCTTGACAGAGATCTCCGAGCTGACAGTTGGCGCATTTGTAAAAAATGATATTTCCGATGCGCTCAAGGTCGAGCCGCTGGAAGAGGTCATTGATGAAATCACCATAAAGATCAGGGACAAGCATATAGCAAGACTTCGCAGGGGAGAATGCAGCCCGGAGCTGGGTGTATACCTTTCCGATCTGCTTATAAACTGCGAGAGGGTTTCAGACCATTGCTCAAATATAGCGGTGTCCATAATCCGCCTTGACAAGACAGACCTTAACAGCCACTTTTATCTTGACACATTAAAAGCGGAAAGAACGCCCCAGTTCATCAGCGCATATACTGCATACGAGAAAAAATACAGGTTATCAGCAGAATAATAAAAGACAAACTTACATACAACGAAAGGCTTATCGCAGCAAAACAATTTGCTTTGATGAGCCTCTTTTTTTGTGAAGTTTTGAGTTTAATTATTTTACATCCGGCTTGCTTACCGAACCTGTCATTATGGCTTCCACTCGCTGTGAGAAGAGCAGTTGGTATCCCATACGCCGGATACCGGCATGGTCTGAGCCGTTCATTATGGTAGTATCTGCCTGAGCGGGGTCCACAGCGGTCGCTGCATCATACTCGACCTCGTTTGTGCAGGTCTCGTCGATTATCATTGAGCCGCCCTTTTTGATGACCATTGTTGCATTGTTTCCTATTGCCAGCTCTGCACCGGGCGCACTTTACAGGGGTGATTATATCCCGCCGAGTGCGCTTATTCTATTTTTTCCCAAAGCGTTCTCTTGCATTGTATTTTTAAATGTGCTATAATCTTATAGGCGCAGTTTACAGCATATACGCTAAGGTTCTTTTGATGGAGAGATGGCAAAGATGAAAAAAGTAAGCGGATTTTTAGGCAAATATATGGCTATTATCGTACTGGCAGTTGCTGCTCTTGCTCTGTTTGTGCCAAAAAGCAGTATGTGGATACAGACAAGCTGGGTAAATTACCTTCTTATGGTAGTTATGTTTGGTATGGGTCTTACAATGAAACTGTCGGACTTTGGCGTTGTCTTCTCACGCCCGAAGGATATTATTATCGGCTGTTCCGCTCAGTTCATTATCATGCCGCTGCTGGCTTTTGCGTTGGGAAAGACATTTGGTCTTGAACGTTCGCTGCTGGTGGGCGTGATGCTTGTGGGCACCTGCCCGGGCGGTACTGCAAGCAACGTGATAACATACCTTTCAAAGGGCGATGTCTCCCTTTCGGTAGGCATGACCAGCGTAAATACTTTGCTTTCGCCCCTGCTGACCCCGGCGCTTACATATCTTTTCCTCAGGACCTCGGTACATGTTGATGTAAAAGCGATGATTTTTTCTATTATCCAGGTAGTTGCTGTGCCCATAGGGCTTGGAATACTCATAAACAAGCTGATGCCGAAAGTGTGCGAAAAGATCAAAGATATACTTCCCTGCATTTCCGTAACAGCTATATGCCTGATAATTGCGGCTGTGGTTTCACACAACAGCGAAAAGATCCTCTCCACAGGTGCGGTTATCTTTGCGGTCGTTATCCTCCATAACCTTTTAGGCTACGTCTGCGGTTATCTTGTGGGTGTGCTGTTTAAAATGGATATTTCCAGAAAGAAGGCTGTCGCTATCGAGATAGGTATGCAAAACTCCGGACTTGCTACCACCCTTGCCGGAAGCGCTTTTCCGGATCTTTCCATGGCAACTGTTCCGGGAGCAATATTTTCCGTATGGCACAACATCTCGGGGGCTGTGCTTGCAGGGGTATTTCGGCGAATGGGAACGGATAAGGATACAGAAAATGATGAGCAGCAGGAATCATCTTAACGGACAAAAAGCAATATGGCAATAAAAAAAGGGAGACCTCTGTATCAACAGATGGTCTCCCTTTCCATTATTCTGAAAATAATACTTCACACCTGCAATTGCAATGGCTGCTGCGGATACATAGTTTTGCTCTATTGTGCTTTCTGAACAGATCTTGCTATCTCGATCAATTGGGTTTTATCCAGGTTTGAGTTGATCTCGATCACATATTCCCCATTGTTCCAGATCAGGGTGTAATAATCATGGTTATCCAGCCAGCCAACGGCATCATTGCCGTTAATGTCAACATGCTCGGTCGTTGTTTTTTCCGTATTATAATTGCCGTCAAAACTATCAACTGTATGCTGTTCAAGATCTATGACCTTGTTTCCTTTACTGTAATGGATGCTTATGCAGTCTTTTCTTTCATACAAGATCGTTCTTTCATAATTCTGAGTGCCTGCGGAAATGTCATACTTATTCTCAATAGCAGCGGGATATACCCTGCTGCTGTCCGTTTCACTCCTGATCTGGGAGTGAGATGAGAATATATTGGTGATAAAGCTGAGAAAAGGCTTTCGCAAAGCTTCAACGCTCATAACGGTGGTGAAGGACATGACAAAAAGCGCAAGTATTATCACTGCCACCCGTTTCCCGACGGTATTTATCATTGAGTAGTATGGCTTGTTCCTTTGTTTAATAAGCTTTTGCATCTTTGTTTCAAATGTCACAGAAAAGCTGTGCTCAGGCTCTATGGGGAAAAGCATCGCATCATACTCCGGACACAGCGCTTGTGATATACACCGTTTATACTCTTTTTCAGTCATTTACCACACCTCCGTTCAGGATATCTTTTATCATTTTTCTTGCTCTGAACGCCTTGACACGAACTGTGTTTTCTTTCATCCCTGTCATCTTTGCTATCTTATTTGCCGATAGACCCTGCAGGTCGTAAAGAAACAGGATATCCTTGTAATCATCAGGTAATTGTTTAAGAGCATTTATCAGTTCATCTTTGTCATCAAAGCTGCGAAACACATCCTCAGCAGATATTATTTCACACAGCTCCGTTGTACGCTCAGCTATTTTTTTATTATTCCTGTATATATTTATTGCAGCGTTTCTACATATAATAACAATGCAGGAGGGCAATTCATTACAAGGAATTTGTGAAATATCTTTAAACTTTTCTGCGATCCTTTCGTATGTGGTAATTACGGCTTCTTCCGCATCATGTTCATTATTCAGAATTCTGTACGCAATGCCATAAAGCATTTGTCTGTATTTTGTATATATCTCCTCAAACCGGGGCAGATCGTCATCATCGACCAATGACATATATATCATCGGCAGCATCTTGTCACTTCCTCCCATAAATCGGATTTATTGTAACATAAATACGGTGGATTTGCAAGTGCCGTTCATCACCCAAATATCAGCATCCGAAAGGGTGCTTTTTTATTTCTCATCAAAACTCCGCACAGGACAGCGTGGCGCAAGGCTCATATCCCTTTGACATCATATATAGTATATAACAAATTTACGGTCCATCTTGACAAAGCCATTACAAAACGGCAGGTTTTTTTACTACAATTTCACCCGGTTTTGTAGTTTAACTTACTTTGCAAACGTTTGCGTGCAGCATTTACTACAAAATGGGGATATATTATCTATTGAATTCTGTGCAAAATGGGGCTATTATATAGACAGAGAAAAGCAAAAACCACAACCACAAAAGGACATCTAAAGAGGAATCACTATGACAAACACAACTAACACTACCAAGAAAACAAACGGAAAAAAACAAACGGAAAAATAAAGAGAACCTTCACAGCAATACTTGCGGCTGTAATGATGATGTCCACTGCGGCAACATTCGCTGCATCGGCAGCTGACACACAGGCAGTTGTAAATATGAACACAAGCTCCGCAATGGCAGCCTCGGGAAATTCTTTCGCAGTAGTTGAGCTTGACAACGATCTGCTCAAGGTCAAGGACGTTACATCAGCAACACTTTTCAAGGTTTTTGAGGAATTCACCGAGTACGGCAAGTTCTTTACACCGGCTCTCAGCGGAATTCTTGATCTGTTCATCGGCGGTAAGCCGGATCCTACACAGGAAAAGCTGGATCAGATAAACGACAAGATCGACAAGCTGTTTGAGCGCATCGACAAGCTTCAGGACGAGCTTGCGAACTCTTTGGGCAACCAGCTCGGTATCCAGAGCTTTTACGATACATTCGTAAGCTTCAAGAGCCAGGTACAGAGCATGAGAAGAAAGATCAATGAGATCTCTAAAGACAATTCTCTCACCAAGCTTGACAAGATCGCAAAGATCGGCTCCCTTGCAGGCACATACAGCGAGTGGGATATCAAGTTTGAAAACGTACTCGGTCAGCTCAACGAGCTTATCAAGAAGCCTTCCTTCACACAGGACGGCAACATATTCGATGTAACATACAAACACTTCTGCTCACAGTCGATGTTCAGCGGCGAGGCTATCGACAAGGCAAAGCCTCTTTGCGACGCACTTATGCAGACATACATCGCAGGCTGCACCACACTTACAGAGTGCCTCAGCGCACAGCTCTACATCAGCCAG